>NZ_AP031572.1:0-611899 GCF_040436315.1 Synechocystis sp. LKSZ1
CTTGGTGAACGATCTGGCCCTGTTGGTATAACCATTGCTGGAGTTGATGGCGACTAATCCCAGCTAGGATTTGCCCTGTGGTGGGAGGAGTCCAAAATTGGCCGGCCCGCCAACCCCAAAGATTCCCCGTACTCGTTTCTAACCAATGTTGATCGGCATCCACCAGAATGGCCTCGCTGGCCCCCTGGCCCTGGGCCGTCTGCAGGGCCAGCCAAGCACTGAGATAGTTGCCCGTTTTATGGTCGGCAAGGGGACGACGGAGGTGGGGCAAATTGGCCAACCAGGCCTGAATGCCTTGCTGTTGTTTAGTGGCCAGGTCAGCCGGAAGTTCACGGCCGATGATCCAGGGACGACCATCGGGTAATACGGTAATTCTGAGGACGGTGTAATGGGAGCCCAAGGTGCTAGCGGCCGCTTCGACTTCTAGCCAGTCTGGTTCTGGCCAAGCGAATTGCTGGAGACTCGTCTGGAGTCGTTGCCGGTGCTGGGGCCAATGGGTCAGGGGATGGCTAAGGGATTGGTGATAGACCCGCAGGGTGGTGAACAGGGTGGCCCCGTAGAGCAGGGCCGGTTCCTGGATAGAAAGGCAAATGGTGTCTTGCTCAAACCACTGGCCAGCCAGCCAATACATCGTCTCGTTCCTTTATGATGAATACAACTCGTTCTGCTATTTTCCCTTAACACCATCGACAATGACATCAGTGCTTTTTCCCTGGGGCCAACGAACCTACGTGATGGGGATTTTGAATACGACCCCCGATAGTTTCAGTGATGGTGGCCAATTTAACACCCTAGAAAGCGCCCTCAAACAGGCCCAGGTAATGGTACAAGCCGGTGCAGACATGATTGACATCGGTGGACAATCTACCCGTCCTGGGGCCGCAACCATTTCCCTCGCGGAAGAATTAGATCGCACCATTCCCGTGATCCAGGCCTTGCGCTCCCATGGTTCGGTGCCGATTTCCATCGATACGACGCGGGCGGCCGTTGCTGAGGCGGCGGTGATGGCCGGGGCCAACTGGGTGAATGATGTTTCGGGGGGGACTTTTGATCCAGCGATGTTGGCCACGGTGGCTCGACTCCAGGTGCCGCTGGTCTTAATGCATCTGCGGGGAACCCCCCAAACCATGCAACAGTTGACGGACTACGACGACTTGGTCAGCGAGATCAAACAGGCCCTGCTCCAGCAGGTACAACAGGCCCTGGCCCTGGGAATTCGGCCCGAAAACTTGATTCTCGACCCAGGCCTGGGCTTTGCTAAGACAGCAGCACAAAATATTACCCTACTCAAGCATCTTCCGGAACTGCGAGACCTGGGCTTTCCCCTTTTGGTTGGCCCTTCTCGGAAAAGTTTTATTGGCAAACTGCTGGAACAGCCCGATCCTCAACAACGCCACTGGGGAACGGCTGCGGCCTGTTGTCGGGCCATTGCTGGGGGCGCGGATATCCTCCGAGTTCATGATGTGGCGGAAATGGTACAGGTCTGTCGGGTCGCCGATGCTCTATGGCGAGATTAGTTAAGACTGTCAGGGCCTTCTGCAGAGGAAGATTGTACCTGCATCACCACCAAGGTCATATCGTCCTGGCGATTGCTCTTGGGGCCTGCAAAATGACGGACTTGCTCAAAAATAAAGTCGAGAATGGCCTGGGGATGGTCAAAGTGCTGACAGGCTTCTTGAAAGACGCGGTGTAAATTGTCTTCATCAAAGCGTTCGCCACTGCTATTCATGGCATCGGTTAGGCCATCGGTGTAGTAGAGAATGACATCCCCCGGTGCCAGGTCAATGGCGGCATCTCGATAATCCGAATCGGCCTCTAGGCCAATCAAGGCCCCTTCTGTATCCAAGAGTTGAATCTGTTGCTGGTCGGCTTGCCAGAGCAGAGGCGGATTATGGGCTGCGTTACTGTAGGACAGCACGCCGGTCTTAGGGTCATATTCTGAATAAAACAGGGTCACGAAGCGATGGGAATTTTCCAGATCGGCAAACATGACGCGATTCAAATGGCGCAGAATCTGGGCCGGGCTATGGCGATTCAAGACCTCGGCCCGGAGCATACCGCGGGTCATAGTCATAATCAGGCCCGCAGGCACGCCCTTGCCCATTACATCGCCGATCACAATACTCCAGGGAACCGCTTTGTCAATTTCGTGGGGATTGTCCCAGTCGGCGGGCCGTAGCTGGTCGTAATTAGTGGGAATGAAGTCGTAGTAATCCCCGCCGACCCGATTGGCCGTCCGACAGCGAGCGGCAATTTCTAGGCCCTGGATCTGCGGACAGCGGCGGGGCAATAGTCGTTCTTGGATTTCTGAGGCAATTTCCAATTCCCGGTCTTGCCGTTCCTTCGAGCGCAACTCGTTGGTCAATTCACTATTGGCAATGGCCACTGCGGTCTGGTCGGCAATGAGCTGGAGTAATTTACGTCGAGTTTGCGTCCAAACGTATTGACTATTTTCACTGAAAACGTACAAACGCCCCCATTCTTCGTTTTTGACCAAAATAGGTGTACTGTAAAGACGGATCATTTGGCCCAGGGCCAGACGAATTTGTGCATCGAGATGACTGGTACTGCTGGCTAGATCCGGATGGCCATTCAAATTTTGAATAACGGACTTCATGGCCTGGCGAATATTTTGGGTTAAGCGCCGGTCTTGCCCATGGATTTGTTCAAGGGAAATTTTATTCCTTTTTTTAAATAAAATCAGGGCACTGCCATCGGCATCAGTGACACGGGTGGCCATCAGGGGCGTGAGTTCCAAAAATTGATTGAGATTATTAAAGCTACGCAGGGCAAAGCCGAGGGAACTCAACAGATTTTGAATTTTATTTTGTTCTCGATAGAGACTGGCCACCAACTCCTTGAGGGCCAATACAGGGGAAGTATCAGCGGGCGTCGGCGGGGAGGCCAGGTCGGCAGGGGAGGGCGGTGGATTAAACCCCGAGAGAGGAGACATTCTAGCTAAAATAAGCGAATTTCAGGAACCGGAATTAACTTGAAAATATAGATAATAGGTCTAAAGTTAATAATCTAAGCTATTGGCTAACGGATTGAGTTGACGTTTAACCAAGGAAATAAATCATTGGAATGGACAATATCGTCAGTCTTTGCAGAGCAATAACGCTAGGGAGGATTTAAAAGCTAGGGTATCTTAGCTCAAATCTCTGGAAATGCCAAGGGTTATTAGCTTGGTCTTGACCTCGGGCCCGGGTCATGGGAAATTATAGTTATTTTGAACCGTTTTCTGAGCTACTGTCTGTCTATGACTGATACTACCGCCAGGGATTCCTTTTGGATGCAACGTTGTCTGAGCTTAGCTCGGCAGGGCCTGGGTAAAACGGCCCCCAATCCCCTCGTCGGTTCAGTCATTATTCAAGACGATCAAGTGGTGGGGGAAGGCTTTCACCCTCGTGCGGGAGAACCCCATGCGGAAATTTTTGCCCTACGCCAGGCTGGAGACCATGCCTGGAGGGCCAGCCTCTACGTTAATCTAGAGCCCTGTAATCACTACGGTCGTACACCCCCCTGCACCGAGGCCATTATTCAAGCAGGAATCAGTCGGGTCGTGGTGGGCATGATCGACCCCAATCCCTTGGTGGCGGGAAAGGGCATTGAGCGTCTACGCCAGGCGGGTTTGAGCGTCACAGTAGGTGTGGAATCGTCTCAGTGTCAGCGATTAAACGAAGCCTTTTGTCATCGGATTCAGCACCATCGGCCCTGGGGAATTCTCAAGTATGCCATGACCCTCGACGGTAAAATTGCCACAACTACTGGCCATAGCACTTGGGTGACCGGGGAGCCGGCCCGCCGCTGGGTTCACCAAACCCGCAGTTATTGCCAAGCGGTGATTGTGGGAGGAAATACCGTGCGCCGTGATAATCCTCGCCTTACCTGCCATGGGGTTGCCGAGCCGAATCCCCTGCGGGTGGTGCTTAGCCGGAGTCTCGACCTGCCCCGCCAGGCCAACCTCTGGAATGTCTCCCAGGCCCCAACGTTGGTTTGTACTCAAGCGGGAAACTCACCAGAAATCCAGGCTTGCTTACGAGATCAAGGGGTAGAAATTGTCGAACTGGATGCTCTGACCCCCGACCGGGTGATGGCCCTATTGTACGAGCGGGATTGTCTCCAGGTGCTATGGGAATGCGGGGGCCAGTTGGCGGCGCCGGCCCTGGCCACTGGGGCCATTCAGAAACTGATGGCCTTTATCGCCCCGAAAATTATTGGGGGAACTCAGGCTCCGACTCCGGTGGGGGATCTTGGCCTGACGCTAATGACGGAGGCCTTGCCCCTCAGGGATCTGAGCTACCAAACTTTAGGAGAAGATTTGCTGATCGAGGCCTATCTTCCCGCTAAACCAGGCCCCAACGGTTAAGGGGAAAGAAGCGAAAAACGGCATGGCCAATCACATGATCGCAGGGAAGAAAGCCCCAGACATGGGAATCATTACTGTTATTGCGGTTATCCCCCATCACAAAGAGCTGGCCATCTGGTACCACCAAGGGCGGCAGAAAATAGTGGGGAGCCTCTAGGATATAGGGTTCGCTCAGGGGTTCACGGTTGCGATAAACAACGCCGTCTTGCACCGCAATGGTTTCTCCCTCCGTGGCAATCACTCGTTTAATAAAAGCCTGATGGCTGTCGTAGCCCTGATTTTGTAGGGAATCGGGGGGGCTAAAGACCACGACTTCTCCTACCCGAGGGCCATGGAAATGGTAGGACAGTTTCTCCACCACTAGGCGGTCTCCCCGCTCTAGAGTCGGCAACATAGAATCCGAGGGGATGTAGCGAGGCTCGGCCACAAAGGTACGGATGAGGAAGGCCATGACCAAAGCGATAAGTAAAAGAAGACTATTTTCCCGGAGGGATTTCCACCGTTTGGGTGCAGAGGCGATTGATTCACTCATAGAGATTTTGCCAAAAAAGGACTAAGGTGAGGGGAACTTCCTGCCAACTCAACTTTTTCAAAAAATATTTTAGAATAGGAGCTCAAAGGCGTTATTTCTTTTATTATTCGGTAGAATTTGACCCCCTCGGCATGAAACATCGCAAATTTTGGTTGACACTCCTGACTTTCTTTGTTGTCTTGGTTGTATCGTTGGCCCCGGCATCACCGGCCCTGGCCTTTAGCGATGAACAGAAGCTCATCTTACAATCCTGGCGTTTAGTCAATCAATCCTATTTTGACGATAGTTTTAACCATCAAAATTGGTGGTTTCTCCGAGAAAAGTACATCAAGCGCCCCCTCCATAACCGAGAAGACGCTTATCAGGCCATTGAAGAAATGCTCGCCACCCTGGAGGAGCCCTTTACCCGTCTATTGCGACCGGAGCAGTATCGCAATCTGCAAGTTAGTACAGCCGGGGAATTATCCGGTGTTGGCCTCCAGATCAATCTCAACCCAGAAACGGGAAATTTAGAGGTCATCGCCCCCCTAGCAGGATCTCCCGCTGAAGCGGCTGGTATTGCCCCCCACGACCGGATTTTAACCATCGATGGCATCAGTACAGAAACCCTGAGCTTGGATGAAGCGGCCGCTCGGATGCGAGGCCCCCAGGGAACGCAGGTGTTGCTGACAGTACTCCCAGAGGGGGCCACTAGCGAAAAATCCATTAGCCTAACTCGCCAACGCATTTCCCTTAGTCCTGTGTTTGCCCAACTGGATACGGCAACTTCCCAGCGGCCCGTGGGCTATATTCGCCTGAGTCAATTTAGTGCTAATGCCCCCCAAGAGGTGGCCCAGGCCATTCAAGACCTCGACCAGCGAGGAGCCCAGGCCTACGTCCTCGATCTCCGCAATAATCCCGGTGGCCTACTCCAGGCCGGTATTGATATTGCCCGTCTCTGGCTTCCCGATAGTACCATCGTTTATACTGTCAACCGTCAGGGCATTCAGGATAGCTTTACGGCGATGGGGAATGCTTTAACTAATGCCCCTCTTGCCGTACTAGTAAACCAAGGTACAGCAAGCGCTAGCGAAATCCTGGCAGGGGCTCTCCAGGACAATGGCCGAGCTTTGTTGGTAGGAGAGAAGACCTTTGGCAAAGGCCTGATTCAATCCCTTTTTGAACTAGCCGACGGAGCTGGCCTAGCGATTACCGTGGCCAAGTACGAAACCCCCAACCATAAGGACATTCACAAACAGGGTATTGTCCCCGATACCGTGGTGCATCAAGACGCTCTGACCTTTGCACAACTCGGTTCTTCCCAGGATCAGCAATACCAAGCGGCCCTCCAGCTTTTAGGTGATAACCTCGTTTTGGCTAAGGCCCATTCCTAGGCGATGCTGCACTAGGTCGCGGAGCTTCTCGTGGTGATATAGGCCAGAATTTCCTGGGCGGCCCGTTGACACACTCCCTCTGTCCCCAGGGCCTGGCGCAGGGCCTGGTAATGAGCCAGGGTTTCCTGGCGACGATCAGAATTTTGGAGTAGGGCCAGGGCCTCGGCAAAAATACGCTCGGGGGTGGCGGCCTCTTGGAGCAATTCCGGCACAATGGCCTGATTCATCACAATGTTCGGGGGAGAGACAAAGGGGAGGTCAAATTTGAGGACGCGACGGGCCACCCACATGGTTAGGGGACTCACCCGATAAAGAACCACCTGGGGAACATTGAGCAGAGCAATTTCAAGATTAACGGTTCCCGATTTGGTGATGGCCAGATCGGCACTGGCAATGGCTGCCAAGGTTTGGCCCTCCAACAGGCGGACGTTGAGGCCATATTCCTGCACCGCGGCGCTAATGCGGTCACGGTAGGCTGGGAGAGAAATGGGCAAACAAAACTGAATCTGGGGGAATTGGCCCTGGAGTTTTTGGGCGGCGGCACAGATTACCGGTAGGAGGGATTGCAGTTCTTGAACTCGAGAAGCCGGCAGGAGTGTCACCACCAACTGCTCGGGTGAAAAGCCTAATTGCTGGCGAGCTTCGGCGCGGCTTGGAGCCTGGGCAATGCGGTCTAGAAGGGGATGGCCGACCCAGGTCACGGGCAGGCCCTGTTCAGCAAAAAACTCGGCCTCTCCGGGGAAAATGGCCAATAAGCGATCCGTTACGTTAAGAATCTGTTGGGTTTCTCGGCCCGTGGGCGACCAGATCCAGGCCTGGGGGGCAATGTAGTAAAGAATCGGTAAATTGGGCCACTGGCGACGGACGTAGGCCCCAATCGCCAAATTCGGCCCCATGTAGTCAATTAGAATCAGCCCATCCACGGGGTTTTGGTGGAGATAACGCTTAATGCGCTGTTGAATTTGCCAGGTCGGGAGAATAAAACGCAGGGACTCGGTCAGGCCCACGGAACCAATGGCGGCAGTATTGGCCAAGAGATGGGCTCCCGCTTCTGCCATCCGCTCCCCACCGAGGGCCACAAGGTCGAGCTCCAGGCCCTGTTGACTGGCCTGTTGCCGCAGAGCCTGTACCAACAAAGACCCCTGCAAGTCCCCGGACACTTCGCCGGTACTGATTAAAATCCGCATACCTGAACGTTTTTGGGATATGGGGTCATTGTCCCATGCTTGACTAGTCTTCTTGCGTCCAGGCCGCATAAAAATTGGGGCTAATTTGATTAGGGAAGGTGCTCAACGCCTTACTACATCAATGGTTTAATTATGATGCTCCGTCTAGCAATCGGAGGGTGATATTCCCCCTGCGAGCAATACTTTACGGCATCTAAGGTTTGGGCACGCTGCTGACCAGAAGTCTTGAGTGGTACACAGGAATTGCTATCTGTTCGTTAAAATTGCAACAGCAAGCACGATAGCTATCATAACGGTCTGCGGAATATTGGTTAAATGTCCAGACGTTGATAAATTTGCTCTAAATTTTTGAGGTGTTGTTGGGGGTCAAAACAGTGACTAATTTCGGCATCGGAAAGATATTGCGTCACCTGAGGCTCTTGACGAATTAATTGCTCAAAATTGCCACCTTCTGTATTCCAGGCCTGGTGGGCACAGCCTTGTACCAAACGATAGGCCTCTTCCCGACTCAGGCCTTTTTCCACCAGGGCCAGTAGCACTTTTTGACTAAAAATCACCCCACCATAGACATTCATATTGCGCTTCATGTTATCAGGATAGACCAACAGATTTTGGACTAAATCCGTGGTTTCCTTGAGCATAAAGTGCGTCAAAATACAGCTATCGGGCAGGGCCACTCGTTCGACGGAACTATGGGAAATATCCCGTTCGTGCCAGAGGGCCACATTTTCCAAGGCCGCCATGGCATAGCCCCGGAGCAACCGGGCCATTCCCGTTAAGCGTTCCGAGCGGATGGGGTTGCGCTTGTGGGGCATGGCCGAAGAACCTTTCTGCCCCTTGGCGAAGTATTCCTCAACTTCTAGGACATCGGTGCGCTGGAGGTTACGAATTTCCACCGCAAAGCGTTCTAGGGTGGCCCCCAGCAGGGCCAACTGTTGCAGATATTCGGCATGACGGTCACGGGAAATGACTTGTGTAGAGGCGGTATCCGGCTCTAGACCTAATTTTTGGCAAGCAATGGCTTCAATGCGGGGGTCAACATTGGCGTAGGTACCAACGGCCCCGGAAATTTTGCCCACGGCGATAGTCTGGCGCAGACGTACCAGTCGTTCCCGATTACGGAGGACTTCCGCCAGCCAACCCGCCAGTTTAAAGCCAAAGGTGATGGGTTCAGCATGAATACCGTGGGAGCGGCCCACCATAACGGTGTAGCGGTGTTGCTGGGCCTGATAGCGCAGGGCCTGAACCAAATCTTCCAGTTGTTCTAGGATGAGATCTAAACTAGCCACTAATTGTAGGGCCAGGGCCGTATCCAGAACGTCCGAGCTAGTTAGTCCCAGGTGAATGTAGCGGCCAGCATCGCCGACATACTCATTGACGTTGGTGAGAAAAGCAATAACATCGTGGCGTACCTCTGCTTCGATTTCCAGAACACGCTGGGGGTCAAAATTGGCTTTGGCTTTAATCTCCGCCAGGGCCTCTGGGGGAATCTGGCCTAACTCCGCCTGGGCTTCACAGACCGCAATTTCGACATCTAGCCAGGTTTTGAGTTTATAAGCGTCCGTCCAGAGATTGCCCATTGCAGGCAGAGTATAGCGTTCAATCACGAGCCATGTCTCAATACAACCGCTTGATTTTAGCAAAAAAGGGAGGCGCTTCCACGGCATTATCCCCCTAGACCACCCCCAGGAGGGTTTGCAAAAACAGGTAATATGTGCAATATTCCTTCCGTTCAAACTCCCGTTTATGAAACGCCGTACTCTTCTGTCTCAAACGGGCCTGGCCCTGGGAACTACCGCCGGCCTGGTCGCCTGCACGAAAAAAACTGGGGTTTCAACGGCCCAAAATAGTAGTTTACCTAAACTGCGTTGGCGCATGGTCACCAGTTGGCCCAAATCCCTGGAAACCATTTTTGGGGAAGCGGAAAATTTTTGTCGGCGGGTGGGGGAAATGACCGGTGGAAATTTTACGATTACGGCCTATGCGGCTGGGGAAATTGTGCCGGGGCTGGAAGTCCTTGATGCTGTCCAAAATGGTACGGTGGAATGTGGCCATACGGCAAGTTACTACTATATCGGCAAAAATGCAGCCTTGGGCTTTGCCTGTGCCATGCCCTTTGGTCTGACGGCCCAACAACAAAATGCCTGGCTCTACTACGGTGGGGGCCTGGAGGCCATTCAGAAAGTTTACAGCGACTTTAATATCATTAATTTCCCCGCGGGGAATACTGGAGCCCAGATGGGGGGCTGGTTTAAGCAACCGATTAATAACTTAACAGATCTTAAGGGACTGAAAATGAGGATTCCCGGCCAAGGGGGCCAGGTGATGGCAGAGCTGGGAGTGAATGTGCAGGTCTTGCCGGGCAGTGAGATTTTTATCGCCCTCGACCGGGGCACCATTGATGCGGCGGAATGGGTCGGCCCCTTTGATGATGAAAAACTGGGACTGAATAAAGCGGCTAAATACTACTACTATCCCGGTTGGTGGGAACCCGGCCCGACCCTGGATCTCCTCATTAACAAAGCCATGTGGGCCAAGTTGCCGAAGGAGTACCAGGCGATTATCATGACCGCCGCCCGTGAGGCCAACCTGAATATGCTGGCCCAGTACGATCGACTTAATGCCCAAAGCCTACAAAAATTGGTCAGTGGTGGCACTCAGTTACAGGCCTATAGCCCCGAGATCCTCCAGGCGGCCCAGAAAGCCTCCCAGGCCTTGTTAGAAAGCAATGCCAGCAAAGATGCGACCTTTAAGGCGGTTTATGAACCGTGGCAGGCCTTTCGGCAACAAATCCGGGCCTGGAACCGCATCAATGAACTCAGCTACGCCAACTTTGTGGAGCGCTAGGGCTCTCCTGCCGACAGACTTTCCATCATAATTTTGCGGGTCATGGGTTGGTCTACCATCAGGCCCTCTCCTCCTAATAGCTCGAGGGGTTTGCCATTGACGTTAATCCACAGGGCCGCATCGGGGTCGAGACTAGTGGCAGTGTAAACTACCTGGGCTAATCGGCCGATCATGGCAGTACTGCCCCCCCCTTGGCTGAATTCACCGGAAAGGTCAAGATGAACGCCGTCGGGTTTAATGGTTAAGGCCAGCAGTCGGGTACCAGGAGGAATGGCGTTGCTTGTGTTGGCCGGTGTGGCCGGATTGGAGAGTTGTTCATTAAAGGCCCGCTGGAGTTTTTGTTCTGCCGTCAGACCCGGTTCAAGGGCTACCGGACTCGCCACCAGTTCTAGGCGATTGCCAGCGTCCCTCAGCCAATAGAGTTGGGCTTGGCCCGGGCCGGGAATCGTGACAATGGGGGAGGGCTGTAGGGGCACGGACGGGGGCAGATTGCGAACCCCAAACCAGGCCATGATCGTCCCCGCCAAAAGCACGGCCAAGGCCCCTCCGGCAAACCAAGTCAAGGCCTGAAAGGATTTTTTGTCATTCATGGCACCATACCTCCCCTACACTCTGTTCCTAGTCTAGCGGGTGCGGCAAGGCCCTTGCTAGACAGAGACTTGGGCAAATAGGGCCTCAGCGGTTTGAACCGGGGCGGTGGCTTGGCAGATAATTTCTACGACTTTATTGCGGGCGTTGGGTTGCAAGAGAGCTTCTACGCAAATTTGGGCCACTTTTTGACGAGGAATGCGCCCTTCAAACAGCGTATCTGCGGATGCCATCACAATCGCTTCCGTATTATCTTCATTTTTAAGGCCCCCTGGTCGAACAATCGTGTAGGTTAGGCCACTCTGGCGCAGGTAATTTTCTCCTTGCTGTTTCCAGAACAAAATTAGCCCAAACAGATTGAGGGGGTGGAAGAACTGGGAAACACAAAGGGATGACACTAACACAAACTGCTCAATCCCCTGGCTTTTACAGACATCCACCAGATTACGGGTTCCCCAGTAATCCACCTTAAAGGGGCCGGCCACATCTAAACTGGGTCTGGCCCCCGTGGCACAAATGACGGCGGTACAGTCGGCAACGGCGACCTTCAACGTCTCGGGTTGGAGGACATCCCCCACCACAATTTCGGTTCCGGCGGGTAACAAGGCCTTGCCACTATCGTAATGGCGCACCATGGCCCGGACAGCAATACCCTGTTCCAGCAGGATACTGACGACGCGACGACCCGTTTCTCCCGTTGCACCGGCGACTAAAACTTTCATAAGGTACTCCTGACAATTGAAGGGTAGTCGTTTTCATTGTATGAAGTTTTGTGAATTGATTGTTAATCCTAAGACCTTAGGGGGCAGGCCGGCCCGCTACACTAACCAAGGAAACGTTCTATGCACTGCTCTGTGACCGATCTCACCCCTATCGATGATGTCCCAGTTGGCCCTGAGACAGAGACTGAAGACCTCAGGGCCGGCCCGATCCCCTTTTACACCCAGTTTGTCGGCAAAATGGATATGTTTGCCGAGCGGGAGCAGGTGGCCGCCTACCTCCAGGCCCACCAAACTTGGTTTCATCGTTGTGCCCAGCCCATGACCGTGACACCCTTGGGGGAGAATGGCTACATTCTAACCGTTGGTCAGTTTGGGGCCCTGGGCTTTGAAGTGGAACCCAAAATTGCCGTTGTTTTAGAGCCTCCCCAGGCCGACCAGTACTGGATGCATACCATTCCCCTGCCCGACCCGGCCTGCCAAGGCTATGAGGTGGACTACCAAGCGGTGATGACCTTGGCAGAGGTAGCGGCCCCGACTTTTAGTCCGGAATTAAATCGTTTCTTTCAAAAACATAGCCTGGCCCGGCCCGACCGCATTACCCGCGTGGAATGGCAACTACAGATGACCGTAGCCGTCCAGTTTCCCAGGTATATTTATAAACTTCCCCTGGGCCTGATCCAAAAAACCGGCGACCGTCTCTTAACGGAAATCGTGCGCCAAGTATCTCCCCGCTTGACCTACAAAGTCCAGCAGGATTTTCACCGCGAACGTGGTTTGCCCCTTCCGCCTAAACACAGCCGTTCCTTTCAGCGAGTCCAGGGAGAAGGGCCGGATGCCGAAGCGCCCCAAGTCCTAGACTAGGGTTTAGGACAGGTTAGATTGACGTAATCACAGCTGTAAATATAGGGTTTTTGCCAGGAGAGAGGAATTTCCAGTAGGTCGCGGGAGCCGGTAAAGCCTTGCCCTAAAAAGAGGAGGGTGGCAAAAACATTCAGGGCCACATGGGCCGTGCGCCATTTCTGCGAACGATCGCGGTAAATATCGGCAATGATCGCCAGGGAAAAAATCATCAGTAGGGCGGCGGTGACACCGTAGTAGTAGTGGGACCAATACCATTCGTTGGTACGCCGAAAAACACCATCTTGACACCCTAAAATGACAACTCCCATGCCCGTCAGGGTAGCAAAAATGGCCCGCCACCGGGCCGGTTGAGCGCGGTAGAGCAAAACTAAGCAGGCAATGGTGAAAATAAACATCAGTACGATGAAAATCACCTGAAAGGAATTGCTCTGCCAGAGATTTTTACTAAAAATGTTGTCAAAAATGGGATAGGCCAAGCCCACCAGGGCCAAGCTGACCACCGAGCCGGCAAAGACCTTACCCGACTGGACGTGCTCCTGACCGACGACAGGGGGAATTTTACTTTTTTGTTGGGCATTGACTTCAAGGCGACGTTCTCGGGTTTTCCAGGCCCGACTTAAGACAATTCCCAAAAAGGGAAACACAAATCCCACCGCGAGGAAGGGATGCAATAAACTCAACCAATCCATTAAACCCATACTGGCTCCTATTACCAATCAACGCAAGAAGAAGGAAAGACTCTCCCTTTTAATTACGATCAATCCCGGCTATTTTTCAAGCAAATTTTCCTGAACAAACCCAGCTAGGCCCTTTCAACCACCGAGGCGGGGAATTGGTGTTGCAGGGCCAGAAAGACACGACTGGGCCGTTTATTTTGAAGTTGGTTTTTACCTCCCCGGAAGGTTCCCCAGAAGGGGGCCTGATGAGCTGCAGAGAGCCAAAGGAGGCGCTTAGCACGGGTTATGGCCACGTAGAGCAGACGGTATTCCTCGGCCTGTTTAAGGCGGTCGGCTTCTTGCCAGGCTTTCGGGCCATTGGGCATTTGAGGCAAGGGATGCTGATGGATATGCTGGTAGTGGATGGCAGTGCGAATCTGGGCCCGGGCAACCTCCGCGAGGGTTTGGTCACCCAAAAAACGAGCAGCGGCCGGCACTCGTAATTGACCGGGTAGGCTGTCTTCGTGGAGAAAGGGCACAAAAACGTAGTCCCAATCCAGGCCTTTGGCCTTGTGCATGGTGATCACCGTGACTTGGTTGGGACGGGTATAAATTTCTTCGCTGTCTTCTTCTACCCCTTCAAAGCTTTCCGACGCCAAAATTTCCTGGAGAATAGCCACAATTTGTCGCAGTGATCCCTGTTGACTCAGTTGGGATTGGATTCGTTCTGAAAGTTTATGGAGAGTGGCCAGGGCCGAGCCGTCGTACTGTAAGGTCATGCCTAAAAAGACCAGGAGTTGGTAATAGGGTAATTCCAGCTTGGCCCGGAGTAGGGTACGACAATAGCGCTGGGCTGATTGCACAGGGCCAGGTAGGGGCGGGGCCAGAGGACTGGGATAGAGAAATTGCTCGGGGGCTGTAACCAGAGCATTCAGATCCTGGGCCGGGATCAGGCGACGTTCCTGGAGGACTTCAAGGACAGCCTTGAGGTAGTCGGGAGAGTGGGGACGCTCAATGAATTGCAAAAATTTGAGCATCTCTTCGGGAATCTTGGTGTAACGACTGGTTTCACTAACTTCATAGATGCGAATAGCCTGCGAGTGGAGCAGGGCCTGGAGTTGTTGGGCCACAAAGCGGCCCTGGCGGTTTTCCCGCACCAGAATGGCGGCATTGCGCTGGGGGTCTGCACCGAGTAAATGCCTCAGCCGCTGGCCCAGTAGTTGCACCGTTTGAAACACATCCTGGGGCTGGTAGAGTTCCAGACCTCGACCTGCTTGGGTTGGATTCGGTTGAGGGTCATCGGCATCCACCGGACGAATTTTTTGGGCTCGGAAAGGAACGCTCAGGCGGAGAGGATGGTCGTCGTTCTCCAGGGCCGGTTGGCGTTGGGCCCAATCCTGATTCACCCAATCCACCACAAAATTAGCAGCTTCTAGGATCAAGGGATGACTCCGACCCGCTTGATCCATAGTCGTTAATCGGTGGCGCTGGTCGCACTGGTCACAGAACCAATTGAAATAGAGGGGATCGGCGGGGGTAAAGCTGGAATTAATGGCCTGGTTGGGGTCTCCGACCCGAATTAGGTTGGCCTCCGCATCGGAGTCATCGGCCCGCAGGGCCAGACGGTTAATTAACTGCTCCTGGAGCGGACTAGAATCCTGGGCCTCGTCCTCAAAAACAGCAAAAATCTGTTCCTGCCAGGACTGACAGAGGGTGGGGTTGTCCAAAACCCGCAGGGCCGCCAAAATCATGTCGTCGTAGTCGATCCAGTTCTTGCGTTGCATCAAGTACTCGTACTGCTCATACAGCCCCGCCGCGTAGGCCAGGGCCTCACTTCCTGGAGGAATCTGACTCAACTGTTTAATGGCCTGGGGCGAGAGACCCGAACTTTTAGCTTCGTGAACCACGGTGGTGGTTAAATCGGGCAAGATTTCCGTCCGCAGGGCCGACTGGCGACGCAAGCGCTCTGTTTCTTCGCCATCAAAGGGGGCTGTTTCCAGCAGGGCCCGGTAAGCTAAAGGATTTTGCTCAATCCAATGCTCGACTGCCGTTCGCACTAGGCGATGACTCTTATGGGGAGTAACCAGGGTTTTGCTCTCCAGATCCAGCCCCGATAGCTCCGGGTAGCGACTAGCAATATTGAGGGCTAAGCCATGGATTGTTAGCACCATAAAGCCTAGACTGGGGAGTTGCAACTCCTGTAGGCGTTGTCTAATTTTGAACTTAATGGCGGCGGCGGCGGAACGGGTATAGGTCACGATCACCAACTGCCGTTGGGAATGGAGTCGATGTTGGGCAATGGCCAGGGCGGCGGCCACGGAAAGACTGTGGGATTTGCCGGCCCCAGGGACAGCCGCCACTGCTAAGGCGCCCCCACTCCACTCAGCTAAGGGCTTTTGACCCGGCCGGAGGGATTGGCGCAGACGGTTTAACTGGGAAACGATAGGATCAGTGGCAGTCACGGGAGTACACCCCAAAATTACAAAGCAAAAAATTCCTAGAACCCGGCTTTGGACGGGATAGGCCTAGGATACTCTTTGGGAAGTCATCTAGGCCCTTGGTGAAGATGACCTAGTAGCATAATTGAACGTTGCCTTGCTAGGATGCTAGAAACTTTTTACGGACTCAGTTTCTAAGGAAATTACCGCATGTTTAAAATGATGCTCGCCCGAGGTCTTGCCGCGATCCTTTGCCTAAGCCTCGGTTTTAGCGTTCAGCCGGCCTGGAGCCAACCCGCTATGACCCTTGCCCAGGCCACCACTGTGAGTCCCCAGGAATTACAACAAATGGCCCGTATTATCAAGCAACTCCAGGTTATTGAGCGGGATACCCAGCAAAAAATGACCCAGGCGGTGCAAAGTGCTGGGTTAACGCCAGAACAATTTATGCAGATTGCCGAGCAAAAGGATGCCAGTGGCAAAAATACCCAGTCGGTATCAGCGGCGGATGAGGCCAAATTCAAACAGGCCCTGCCCAATGTTCAAAAGGCTCTGATCGATTCCCAGGGCCAGCAAGAGGCAATCCTACAGAAGGAAGGTCTGAGCGTGGATAAATTTAACAGTACTATGGAAATACTGGTTAAAAACCCCCAATTACAACAGGAAGTCCAAAAACTCCTGGACAAATAGTTCAGATTAGGGAGCTGGGCTGAGAGCCTGCTGGAGGCGCATCCAGCTACCTTGAATAAAGGCTTGGAGGTTGCCAAGGCGTTGGGTCTGAGCAAACACCTTTTCAACCGCTTGCTGGAGTCGTTCTGGATTAAGGGGAGCAGAAGAGGTAAAAGGCTGGGCCTGGAAATATTCCACCAAACTAAGACCGGCGATCCGAGTCAAATAACTGGCGCTCAGGCCTTGGAGGGCCCCTCCGGCGACGTAGGTCAGGGGTTGGCTTTTCAGCAGGGCGGCAATGGCCTGGCTCGAGAGTTCCGCGAGGCCAAGCTTTAGCAGGACTTCCCCCAGGGTTGCGGCAATGGTCTGGGCCTGGGCTAGGGAAAGACGTTGCTGATAGAGTTTACCGAGATCCAACACCATTTGGGCATTGATAGCTAGAGTAGCCAACAGATCGATACTGGCCACGGGGTTGACCAAGGCCGTTCCCCCCGCCAACCATTGGTATTGTTCGATCAGGGGCAGGGCCTTTTCCCGTCGGGCCTGGTTGAGCCGTTCCTGGGCGCCTGACTGGAGGGCCTGGTATGCTCGCCATTGCTGGGCTAAGCGTAAGGTTGCCGATTCCGTGGTCAAAATTTGCTGGAGACGTTCCACCAAGGGATCCACTTGGGGGGGAGGGAATTCCTGGCTTTCGGTGATACTGCCATCCATCAAATAACGGCGAACGGTAATGGCTTGGGGGGCGCTCGCCGTTACAATAATGTCATCGGTACTGAGCCAGGCCCGACACTGCTGTTGGAGTTGGAGCAAAATTTCTGAGCGATCTGCCTCTGGATATTGGTCTTGTTTATTGAAGACGAGCAGGAGGCGATGATATTGGCACTGGAGATGCTGTAGGGCCTGCCATTGCTGGTCGCCGAGATCACCATTAACTACCCAGAGGATGAGATCCGCCGTTTGAAGGCGAGCCAACTCGGTTTCTAGGCCCGACTCTGGTTGTTCAAAGGATTGCTCATACCATTGGGGGGGATAGTCGAGGAGCCAGGCCTGGGCGGTCAGTAGGGATAAGAGACGGGTTTTGCCCGTCCGTTTAGCACCGGCAATGATGAAGCGGAGGGAACGGGGGGAATCCTCAGCGATGACCACTAGACGTTGCTTTAAATCCGTGAGGGTCTCATCGCCAATTTCCTGGGCCACCTGCTGGAGAAACTTTTGGGTTTGCAGTTGCGTTTCCTGCACCATCGCGGCAGTCAGGGCTGGTCGGGGAGACAGCGCTGATTTTTGGGGAAGACCTTTGAGTTGCCAGGCCAGTAGTCCCAACAAAGACAGGCCCCCCAGCCCCCATTGGCCCAATACCAGCCATTGATGCTGGAGTCCATCCCAGGCCAGTAGCAAGACACAGAGGCCCAAGCCTCCCCATAACAGTGGTTTTCTCCCCTTCATAACCATAGCCTTCGCGGTAATGTGAACTTGAACGACGGATGTAGCCTTTCCTGGAGCCGATCATCATCCCGGCGCAACCGGTTGAAAAGGATCGAGGTGCCGGTAATGCCCCCTATAGAAGACCGGTAAACAGGTTCAATAGATGCCAAACTTGCCAGAATTGGCCCTGGTTTTTCTATCGTACTAGACGATGGCCAGCACCCGGCCAAAGATTCCGCTCCCGACCATAAGAAAAAGGGCCTAGATAGCTCCAAGCCCCCCTACGCCTTGATTCTGACAGCCTTAGAACAGCCCTAGAAAAATCATCAGACTCAGCAACAACAGAACCCCAATGGCCCCCGCAAAAATAGCCAGCCACGGCTCATGATTGACCCGATCAAGGTATTGATTAACCCGCGCATCTTTCTCTTCTGGATGCCAAATCATTGGTTTCATAACCGGCTACCTCCCATCGATATTTCGCTGGATAATTGACCCTTCTATGTCCAATCTTAATCCTGGCTCTCTCAAAAACTCATATTGTCTATAAATCTTAATAAAGCAAAGCTAGACTCCTGAGAATCTAGCTTTTGGGGGTTAACTTACGCCTACTGTGGCGGGTTAAATAACCGTCCCATCGGGGATGCTCACATTCTTGATGACAACAACGATGCCACTGCGAATATAAAAGCCGAATTCTTCCCGATTGGCTTCTTCAATCCTTTCTTTATTAATGATGGTAACGTTTTTGCCAATGCGTGCATTTTTATCAATTATGGCTCGGCGGATGGTCGTCCCAGCCCCAATGCCCACAGGCACTTCCCCCGAATCGACGTTAGCGGCCCGTTCCGGCAAGGATTCGTAGAAATCTGACCCCATGACCAGCGCATCTTCGACGGTGCAACCGGCTTCAATGCGACTGCGAACCCCAATCACAGAATGGTGAATCCGGCATTCCTTGAGAATACAGCCCTCGCCAATCATGGATTCGGTAATATTGCAATTCAGCATCTTCGTGGGTGGCAGGTAGCGTCCCCGAGTGTAAATGGGGGCCGTTTCATCGTAGAAACTGAAGGGGGGACAGGGTTGCTTGGTCAGGGCTAAATTAGCATCAAAAAAGGCCTCGATCGTCCCAATATCTTCCCAGTAGCCATCGAAGAGATAGGCCTGGAGATTATGATCCTGGGCAGAAGCCGGAATAATTTCCTTGCCAAAGTCAGTCGCCGAGTCGTGGTGCTTGAGTAGATTTTCTAGAACAGATTTTTTAAAAACATAGATGCCCATGGAGGCAATAAAAGGATTATCTTTAGCCTTGTCGGGAGTAAGGCCCAGAAGCGTCGTATCCACCTGCATCTGCTGGAGAGCGTCTCCTTTAGGTTTTTCCGAAAAATCAACAACCCGCCCCTTCTCGTCAATTTTCATCAAGCCGAGTTCTGGTGCTTTTTTGGCATCGACGGGAACCACGGAGAGGGTGATGTCAGCGTTAGTGTCCCGATGCCTCTGGACAAACTTGCTATAGTCCATCCGGTAGAGGTGGTCTCCCGATAGGATCAGGTATTCATCAACGTCCCACTCCCGGAACAGCCAAAGATACTGACGGACGGCATCGGCAGTACCTTGAAACCACTTGGGATTATCGGCGGTTTGCTGGGCCGCTAGCACTTCGACAAAGCCTTCCTGGAAGCCAGAAAAGTTATAGGTACGGGCCAGGTGTCGATTGAGGGAGGCCGAATTAAACTGGGTTAGGACATAAATTTTGACAATTTCGGAATTAATGCAATTGCTCACCGGAATATCAATCAGCCGATATTTGCCGGCAAGGGGGACAGCAGGTTTCGCTCTGAGTTTTGTTAAAGGATAGAGACGGGTACCCGCGCCACCGCCAAGAATGATAGCTAAAACTCGTTTCACAAGAAGACCTCTCGACTGCCTATTACACCTGTCAAGTCAAGTTTAGGACTGTGGGGGACATCTGCAAAGTAAGGCAAGAGCAAAAAATTATCCGGCCTCCGGGGGCGGTCATTGGAAACAAAAGTTCATACCCCCAGGTCTAGGCCAGGGGTGTTACACATTTCGGGTTCTACCGTTTCGCTATGCGCTTTTTGGGTTCCTCTTCCCTTCTTTTCTTCCTGTTCTGCCTACCCCTACCAGCCATCGCAGCAAAGAAGCTTCCCCCAGCTTCTCAGTGCTTTGTTCTAGCTCAGACGGGAGTTCTTCAACCTTTTGGAACAGCGGGCAGCACGGGAACGTCGGGCCAAAATGGCCAGGCTGGCAGTCCAGCGGAGAATGTAACCATTTTTGCTGATGGCACTCCCCTCACCCTCAACTTGTCTGGCCGAGATGGAGAAAATGGTCGAAATGGTGGTGATGCGAAGGCCCCTGACTGCGGCCAACAGCCGGAACAAGTCACCCAAGATCTCCAGGCCGCCGACGGTGGTAACGGCGGCAACGGCGGCAACGGTGGGGATGGCGGTAATGCCGGCTCGATCACGATTTACACAACGAATTTTGATAATCTACGCCAGGTTTTTGTCAGTGCGGCCGGTGGCAAGGGGGGCCAACCCGGAGAAGGTGGGGGCGGAAGTCCCGGCTGTAATTGCTCTCGCCCTTACTGGACTGTTGAACGCTGTTTTGGCCGGCCTGGAGATCCGGATTATCGTTGCAGTACCCAAGAATTTCGCTGTCGCAGTGGCCGCAATGGCTTGAACGGGAATCGGGGCCTGTCTGGCCGAGACGGCCTAGTTGGTAAGCTCACACTCCTCAATCTGAACAAACCCCTTGAGGCAGACCGTCCAACGGCCACCGTAACGATGGCAGCGCTCAAAGACCAGGGCTTTACTCTGTCTAAAAATCAATGGGAAACCCGCCAAGGAGCCAAGGCCTTATTGGCCCCCGGTTCAGTGGTCGAAGATGAGTATCTAGTGCTCACGGAGCGCATCGAGCGTCCTTTCCTATTGATCTGGAATGCCCCACAACCTTTTAAAGCGTTTGCAGATCAGAATGTCACCCTGTCTCTTAATGATCAAAAGGACGTACAAGCTACGTTTCCTGGCGATGTTTGGCTAGAGGGCACCGCTCAAAAACGAGGTAATGTCACTGAGTTTGTCGTCTACAATGCCCTCCGCTCGGGAGAAGCAACCCAACTGGGGGATCTGGTTTTGATGGGCAATGGCCAGGGTCTAAAACTCTTCTTGGTGGATCAGGCTGACCGTTCCAACCTGGTGGCCACTAAATTCAAGCTCAAGTATAAGGTAACGGATGAAGATCCCCGTTTCCGGCCCCCTAGTGTCTACACCACCCAGTACACAGGCGATATTCCTGATAATCTAGTCGTCGTCAATGGCAACCAGATTACCCTCAATATTGGCCAATTACCCATCCCCGCCGAATACCTGAAACCGGGAGTCGGGGTGGAAGTGGAACTAACCGCCACCCGCTCCTTCTCTAACTACACGGCCCAGCAAGAGCTGGTTATCCAAGATGTGCTCCGCAGTTCTAGCCTGGTCACTCCACCGACAAGACAATAGAGTGTCCAAGTCTTACCGTTCCTGGAGACGCTCTAAACACAGTGCCAAGAAACGGGTAGGGATGGCAGAGGAGCATTGATGGGCAACGCTAGTGCATAGTGGGGGTCGTCCTCATGACAGTTTTGGTCAAAACGTCACCCTTGTGATGACGATGGGATTGGCTAGCCGATCTATCAGCGTTCTTGAGATGGGATACTCACGTTGTTACCCAAAACGCCTTCTTTAACAGTCCAGGTCGACTTGATACCAGGCCAAACCGGCCTCCGTAACACTTTGTAACTTTTGTTAAACCCCCTCCCAAAAGGGCCGCAATCCCTTGCTATGCTAGATGGCTAGTCTCGTTGTCTTTAGGGCGAGCGGTCTGCAATAAGCAAAAATCCCTTTAAGCAAGTTATGGTTAACACCCTGCAAAAGCCTGAATACGATGAAATTCGTCCTGGCATCAAGGTTCCGGCAAAGGAAACAATTTTAACGCCCCGTTTTTACACAACGGATTTTGAAGAGATGGCCAAGATGGACATCTCCGCTAATGAAGAAGAATTACAGGCGATCCTTGAGGAATTTCGGACGGACTATAACCGTCATCACTTTGTCCGGGATGAGTCCTTCCAGCAATCCTGGGATCATATTGATGGTGAAAAACGGCGCTTGTTTATTGAATTTTTAGAGCGCTCCTGCACAGCGGAGTTTTCGGGCTTTCTGCTTTACAAAGAGTTGGGTCGGCGTTTAAAAGACCGGAGTCCTGTCCTGGCAGAGTGTTTTAACCTCATGTCCCGCGATGAAGCTCGCCATGCCGGTTTCCTCAACAAGGCTATGTCAGATTTTAATCTGTCCCTAGACCTGGGATTTCTGACCAAGAGCCGCAACTATACTTTCTTCAAACCCAAATTTATTTTCTACGCCACCTACCTATCGGAAAAAATTGGTTACTGGCGCTATATCACCATCTATCGTCACCTCGAACAGCATCCCGAAGACCAGATTTATCCCATCTTCAAGTTTTTTGAAAACTGGTGCCAAGACGAAAATCGTCATGGAGATTTCTTTGATGCGATCATGAAGGCCCAACCCAATACCCTCAACGATTGGCGGGCCCGGCTTTGGTGTCGTTTCTTCCTCCTGTCTGTCTTCGCCACCATGTATCTCAACGATACCCAGCGGGCAGATTTCTACGCTTGTCTTGGCTTAGAGGCCCGGAGTTATGACAAGGAAGTCATTGAAAAAACCAACGAAACGGCAGGTCGTGTCTTCCCGATCATTCTCGATGTCAATAATCCTGAGTTTTATGACCGTCTAGAAATCTGCGTTAGCAATAACGAACAATTGCGGGCCATTGATGCCTCGGATGCTCCCGCTATCCTTAAGGGCCTGCGGAAACTGCCCATCTTTCTGTCTAATGGTTGGCAATTCCTAAAACTCTATCTCATGAAACCCATTCCCGTAGAACAACTAGTTGGAACTGTTCGCTAGGTAATTTTTCCCTTAAAAGTGTCAAAATAGTCCTTGAATAAGGATAGACATCCGCAATCTCTCTACTTAGGGGGATTGCGTTATTTTTAGGAGTTAGCCAACAAATTTTGTTGGTTTTTGGTATGATAACGCCTATCAAGGACGGCTAACCGTCAGTGATCGTAACGTGGCTTGTGAGGAGCGTGATTGTGAATACTGTTGATTTTAGTGGCCGTCCTTTTCACTTCATCGGCATTGGCGGCATTGGCATGTCGGCCCTGGCCTATATCTTAGCCAAACGACAATTTCTGGTCTCTGGCTCTGATGTCCGTCCCAGTCATATCACCGACCGCCTCAAGTCTGTTGGCGCCCATATCTTCAACCAGCAGGATGCCCAAAATTTAGACCTTTTCCAATCTCTCCAGGTTCATAGCTACGCCAAGCTCCCGGTCGGTGCCGGCCAGTCCTTCTATCTTCCCGATAGCATTTCCCCAGAAGTCCCCAGTTATCAAAATGGTAATGGCTGTCATCAGGCCCCGGCATTGCCCCAAGTGGTTTGCTCCACAGCTATTAATGCTCAAAATGCAGAGTACCAAGCGGCCCTGGCTAAAGGTTGCCCCATTTTCCATCGCTCGGATATCTTAGCGGCTCTGATTGCCCAATACCATAGCATTGGCGTTGCAGGAACCCACGGCAAAACCACCACCAGCAGTCTGATCGGTTATATGCTCCTCCAGGCCGGCCTCGACCCTACCATCATCGTCGGAGGAGAAGTAGATGCTTGGGAAGGAAATGCCCGTCTAGGCCAGGGCCAATACCTGGTAGCGGAAGTAGATGAGTCAGATGGTTCCCTCACTAAGCATGCTCCTAAGATTGGTGTCGTCACCAATATTGAACTCGACCATCCTGATCACTACACGGATCTAGACGCCGTTGTTGATATTTTCCATACCTTTGAATCTCAGTGCGAAACCTTAATTGGTTGTGTTGATTGTGAGGTGGTACGAACCCGTCTGAAACCGAACATTACCTACAGTTTGAAGGCTGACCAGCCCGCTGACTACCAAAGCAAAAATCTCCTGGCCCAGGCCCAAGGTACCCAAGTCGAAGTCTGGGAACGGGGCCAATTATTGGGAACGATGACCGTTGGACTCCCCGGTAACCACAATGTCAGCAATGCGTTGGCTGCTGTAGCCGTGGGCCGTCTCCTCGGCCTATCCTTTGACGTCATTGCCCAGGCCATTGCCAGTTTTATGGGGGCCAAGCGTCGCTTTGAGTGTAAAGGCTACTGCAACGGGATTACCTTTATTGACGACTACGCCCACCATCCCAGTGAACTGCTAGCGACGCTAGCCGCCGCTCGCCAAAAAGTAGACCATGGTAAATATAGCCGAGTAGTGGCCATTTTCCAGCCCCACCGCTACAGCCGCACCCAAGCCTTTTTTGGGGAATTTGCCCAGGCCTTCCGGGATGCCGATCTGGTCATTTTGACGGATATCTACAGTGCTGGAGAAAGTAATCCCCATCAACTCCAAGGAGACCACTTAGCCCAGGCGGTAAGTCAGCACCATCCCCGAGTTATTTATCAACCTTCCTTGACGGATTTAAGTCAGTTTTTACCCAAAGTCCTACAATCAGGGGATTTAGCTCTGTTTTTAGGGGCTGGTAATCTCAATCAAACTATTCCCGATGTTATGGCCCACTGCGCCTAGGGCCTAGGATTCCATCCTGCAAAGTCAAGCAAGCCTGAGAAACTTATCCCCCCCAGCCACGTCAAAGCAGTGACTAAGCTCAAAGATTATCCGTCCTTTGCCTATCCTCTAACGCCATGACCGTCGCCTACGCCCCCCGTTCTAGCCCGCCCATTTCTCCAGCCGCTAGGGAGATTCCCCTGATTCAAGGGCAGGTTTCCCTGGCCGATTACACCACCTATCGGGTTGGAGGCGCCGCTGAATGGTACACTGCACCGCGCAACCGACAGGAACTACTAGCGGCCTTTGAATGGTTGGCCAATAAAGATTTACCGCTCACCTTGCTGGGGGCCGGCTCTAACCTTTTGATTAGTGATCATGGGATTCCCGGCTTGGTATTGAGTACCCGTTACCTGCGACAGAGTTTTTTTGATGAGGGCCAGGGCAAAATTACCGTAGCGGCGGGGGAACCCATTGCTAAAGTAGCTTGGCAGGCGGCTAAACGAGGCTGGAAGGGCCTGGAATGGGCCGTGGGTATTCCGGGAACCATTGGCGGGGCAGTGGTGATGAATGCAGGGGCCCATAACCAATGCACTGCTGACACATTAGTATCGGCCACGGTGATGTCTCCCGATGGACAGTTAAAAGTATTGTCACGGGCCGACCTGGGTTTTGCCTACCGGACGTCTTGTCTCCAGGGCAGTCACCAGTTGGTGATTGAGGCCACCTTCCAACTCACCCCCGGCTTTGAGCGAGATATCATCCTGGCCCAGACGACGCAAAACCTACACCAGCGTAAGAACTCCCAACCCTACGACAAACCCAGTTGTGGCAGTGTGTTTCGTAATCCCACGCCCCAGTATGCGGCCCGACTGATTGAACACCTTGGCCTGAAGGGTTATCGTATTGGCGGTGCTGAAGTTTCTCAGCGCCATGCGAACTTCATCCTCAATGCCAGTAATGCCAAGGCCCAGGATATTTTCAATTTAATTTGCCATGTCCAAGCACAGGTCGAGGCCCATTGCGCCTTGCTTTTAGAACCTGAAGTGAAGATCCTCGGCCAGTTTTCTTACTAGGGCCAAAGTTTTCGCCACCAGGGCTTTGAGCTTTCCGAGCTATTGAGAAACTCAATCCGCTGGCGGATGTCCGCCAGTTGCCAACCCGTTAAATGGGCCAAGGTCTGGGCTTCTGTCTCCTGACGCTGGCGAGTGGTCTGGCGATAGGAACGGGCCGCATCACAGCTGGCCTCACCGCGGTAGGGGTGGCGCAGAACGTAGCGACCTTGAAAGAGAGATTGATCATTGGTTTCCTGAAAACTAAGGTCAGCCGGGAATTTATCTGGTGTATAGCGCAGGTGCAGACGAGTGATGAAGACATTACTGCCGCCCCAGCGATTGTTGCCACTGTCCCAAAAGACGCCAGCTTGCTTTAATTCTTCAGGGCTGAGGGGATCGGCCGAGCAAGGGTCACAGTTGGCCATGTTCCAGGCGTATTCCAAAAAGACAACGTTACGCCCGGATTGTTGATAGGCCGTCTTAAACATTGCTTTGTAGAAACCATTAAATTCCTGTTGGACAAATTCCGGTAACTCGGGATCACTGGGAATTTTAACCGTGCGATAGTTTGTGACCTCCGTGGTTCCCTTAGGAGAAAGTAGATAGATAAATAACTCCTGAGGGCCTTTGGCATTCACCATGCCTAACCGAATTGGCAACATAAAACGAGGGGATTCGTAGGCCATCATCAGCGGGCGTAGGGCCTGAAACCCTTGGCGGTCAAATTCCTTCAGATTGACCTTGGCCACAAAGAATTTCAGGCCCTGTTTGATGTAGGGTTGCAGAACTCGGTTGGCTCCATTCGGGATGCGGTAATTATTTTCTCGAAGCCAGGTTTCTAGCCCGTTGGATTCCTTGGCACTGAGAATGAGAATGTCATACTCTCCAACGGAGAACTTTTCTTCAATGGTGACTCCCAGGGAACGGGCCCGGTCGGCTTTATTTTCTTGGGCCACGGAAGCTGCTGGCATTGGCATATTGCCTCGAAGGCCGCCAAAGGAATTGACTTCACAGGGATTAGGATCAAAATATTCCACCAGGCGGGGCGCACTAAAGGCATCCAGGCGCTCGATAATGCGACGATCGCCAACATTCACCTGTTCTTTTTTCAGCACCACCGGCACCGGCACCACCAGGGCAAAATCCTTAACATTGCCTTGGTAATCATTAGCCATGGTTAACACCGTTCGCTGGCCATCGCGGGCAATAATGACCTGGGAAGCCTGGTTATAAAGACTGGTATCGGCCTTGGCTACATAAAAGCCACAGAAGGCCAGAGCTGGTTGGCTTAGAAAGCCTAAACTGGCCAAAACGACTAGCACGAGAAGCAAGGGTTTGAGGAGGAGGCGCAAAGCATTCATGGCCAGTTCAAGGGTTAAGGGATAGCAGACGGGGTTGCCAGGTAAAGCGGGGGGCCTGCCAGCGAGTATCTAGCAGTACCGTTAATGGCGCACAACAAAAGAGGGCCCAAAAGGGCGCGGTGGGAAGGTAAAAATAATATTGCAGGACAAAGCTTAGAATAGCGATGACCGTTGCCCAGACTACTCGGCCCCAACGGGCATCGGGAATAGAACGAGGGTCAGTCACCATAAATAGGGTAAATACCAGTAAACTGCCGCTACTGAGTTGATGCAGAACTACCTCCGGTGACCAGCCTAGCCAGGTATTGCGAAGCAAGCTCAGACCCCCATAGACCCCAAAGAAGACCAGGGAGGTATCCCAGCGGCCAACTTTCCCCAAAACTAGACCCCCACAGGCCAAAAAACAAGCCAAAAGCCAGAGATCCGTTCCCCATTGGCCCGGAGAGACCCAAGCGTCCTGGGTCAACAACAGGGCCGAGATAATCCCGAAATTAGCCGGATTGATAAAGTGTTTGCCCCGGAACTGGAGCAGAAATTTCGCCGCAATGGCCAGGCCCCCGGCAAGCAGGAGCGTACTTAGATGGTTAGCACGTAGCAATAGAGAAAGACCCAGAGCTGTAATCAAGGCACTTTTTAAGCTCGGTACAATCAGCGTGAGTCGCTTTTGCCATCCCAGCACGGATGAGTGGGTGAGCAGGCCAAGGCCAAATTGCATTAGCAGACAAATACTGATTAAGGCCGCAATCCAGGCCCAATGGAGTGTCCAATCCCTGGCCCACCATCCCAGGGCCAAGAAGCTACTGAGAAAAATAATTTGATAGTCCCTTGCATCGCGCAATCCCATGGCCCTTCCTGCCGGAAAATATGTCTTCGATCTTAGACAGCCGGCTTAGGAAATGAGCGTAAAGATTCATTAAGTCTCTGTAAACCTTGCTGGGCCAGATGGGCCGTGCCGTAGGCCGCTTCGGTTTGAGAAGAAATTAAAACAGGAACCTGGAGATGACGGGCCCGGATGACTTGCCAAGTTATATTTTTGGCCCCTCCCCCTGCCGTATAAACTCGTTGTAGGGGAGAGGCCCCTAAGCGTTGGAGCGTTTGATAGCCCAGGGCCTCGATGCGAACCAGACCTTCCAATAGGCCCTGTAAAAAGGTTGCGGGATCTTCAGGGCGAGGGGTTAAACGGGGTTCAAGCTCAGGATCATTGATGGGAAACCGTTCACCAGGCCTCAGCAAAGGATAGTAGTCGTAGGGGCTGGGCACCTCAGGATTAATCCCTAGGCTTAATTGCGCGAGCTCCTCATCTTGAAAGAAATGGCGTAGAATTGCCCCCCCTGCGTTAGAAGCGCCTCCCATTAACCAATAATTTCCTAAGCGATGACTATAAACCCCCGCCACCAGATCTTCCCCATAGGTTTCACTCAGGAGTTTCAGCACCAGGGTTGAGCCCAGAGAGGTCACGGCTTCACCCGGTTGACTGGCACCACTAGCTAAAAAAGCGGCAATGCTATCGGTCGTTCCCGCACAAATCCAACAGTCTGGGGAGAGATTCAAAGTCTTAGCCACCGTCTTTTGTATCCTCCCAATGGGCTCACCGGGTGTCCATACTTGGGGTAGGAGGGAAAAGAAGGAAGCATTCACTAACCAAGCAGGATAGGCTAAAGCCTGGACGTCATAACCCAACTTCAAGGCATTATGGTAATCACTCAGCCCCCAATGGCCATGGAGTAGTGCCGCTAGCCAGTCGGCCTGATGTAGGAAGTAGCGGGCCTGGGGAAAGTAGTCCTGTTCTGACCACCAGAGCAATTTGGCCAAGCTGGAGCTAGCACTTTGAACCAAGTGTTCAACCGGAGCAAGGCTTTGGAGTTGGGCTTTAACCGCACTGCCCCGGCTATCGTTGTATAACAGCGGTTCTGTAATCGTCTCCCCTTGGACATCACAGAGAAGAACCGTGCTGGAAGTCCCATTAATGGCCAAGGCCTGGAGTTGCCCTTTGATATCTGGAGGAATCTTGCTCAACAAGGAAAAAAGGGTTTCCCGCCAATGATTGGCCCACGCTGTTGGAGGCAGAGGCAAAAAAGCCTGAGAGGCCTGCCAGAGAATCTCCCCTAGATGATTGATGACCATTAAACGAGCCCCTGATGTCCCAAAATCCAGGCCTGCAAATGCCATACTAGTCCAGGGATTTTAGGAAGTTTTCTAGCAGGGTTTTACCATGACTCGTCAAAATACTTTCGGGGTGAAACTGCACTCCTTGAATGTGAGGATAATCGCGGTGCCGTAGGCCCATCACCAAACCATCTTCAAGCCAGGCCGTAATTTCTAGACAGGGCGGCAGGCTTTCTCGTTCGACCACCAGGCTATGATAACGGGTTGCAGAAAAAGGACTTTCTAATCCAGTAAATACCCCTTGCCCTTGATGATAAATTGGCGAGGTTTTGCCATGCATTAATTCCGGAGCATTGATTACCTTGCCTCCAAACACCTGGCCAATGCTTTGATGTCCTAAACATACGCCTAAAATCGGTAGCGTCGGCCCGAATTGTCGAATCAATTCGAGGGAAACCCCTGCATCTTCGGGTCGTCCAGGGCCAGGGGAAATCACCACTCCCTGGGGTTGAAGATATTGGATTTTTTCGAGGTCAAGTTGGTCGTTGCGATAAACTTGAACATCCTGTGCCACTGGCCATTGTGCGCCCAGTTCTCCCAAATACTGCACCAAGTTGTAGGTAAAACTGTCGTAATTATCAATAACCAGAATCAAAGCGAGACTCCTTGGGGCGACGAGAGTCCCCAGACTTAAAAAATAAGAGCCAAAATTGGGATAGCTAACAAACAACCACCAACAATAACCGCTGCAATGGCCGCTAGGAGTACCGCACCGGCGGCGCAATCCTTCGCTATTTTGGCTAACTCATGATAGGACTGACCGACGGTTAAATCAACCACCGATTCCAGGGCCGTATTGAGGAGTTCCAAAATCATCACCAGGGCCACTGTTAAGCTTAAAATAGCTAGGGCCGTGGGGGATAGGCGCAAGGCAAAGCCCGTTGCTAGGGCCAGACTACCGACCCCGGTATGAATACGAAAATTACGTTGAGTCCCGTAGGCGTAGCAGACACCCGCCCAAGCGTAGCGAAAACTGGTGAGTAAATCCGGGGCAATTTGCCAGGCCTGGTCACGACTGGCGGTTTTACTGGGAGGAGTAGCCGTGAGGTGGGGCAGTCGGGCAACTTTGGGATGGTGCCCAATGGCCTTGGCAGGCAACGTAGCGGGGACTGGGGAAGGCATAGGGTATTGGGACTTCATAACGAACGACTCCAGAGTAGTGTAGTGGAGGGAAAAATCATCCACTGTAGCTTGAGCAACGGTTCAGGTCAGGCACGGTATCGGTACCCCAATCTGCTGTAGTAGTTGGGCTTGCTCGGCCCACATGGCCTGTAAACTTTCCTCATCTGGGTGATCCCAGCCTAGGAGGTGGAGGAAGCCATGGGCTGCTAACCAGGCTAATTCTGTTGTTAAAGAATGGCCATAGACTTCGGCTTGACGGGTGGCCGTTGTCACGGAAATAATGACGTCACCGAGGTAGAGGGGTTCTGCCTCCAGGGCTTCAATCCCCAAGGAATTGTAATCAGGGAGATCGGTTTCAAGGGCTGCAAAGGCCAAAACATCCGTGGGGCGGTCTAGCTGACGAAACTGATGATTCAGAGTTCTAATTTCGGCATCATCCGTTAGTCGCAGGGTGAGTTCGTAGGCAGGGGCCGGCGGAAGACTATCCTGAACGGTGCTTATCCACGCTTGGATCCAAGCTTGCCAAGTCTGGGCTGAATCGTCGGGTATCGGCTCAGGGGTTGTAACCTGAAGACTGAGTTCAACGGAGGGAGACGTAGGCACGGGAGTCATCATGGATTAGCGGGTGAGATAGGATATTCCCACCAAGACGGCCAGGAGTCCAGCGGTCGTCAGGAAAAAATGAGTGAGGGACTTGCCTTTTTTTCGTACCATATTCCGCATAGCCAGCTTGACATAACTGGGTTGAGGTTCTGCGGCAGGGGGTAACGGAGTTTCGGACTCACTCATGGCAAGAAATTTAGAGTAAAAATATTCTTAGATATTGGGAGCAGTATTTAGATCTGCTAATCACTCTAATCAGGATACCCAGAAAATGCAAGAGGAGATGCAGGGTCAAGGGGAGCCGTACTGGACTGTTTGTTACACAAGAGTGTTGGGTAACGACGAAAGTATCGCATCCCGAAAACCCTGATAGGTCGAGTTGTCAATCCCATCGCCATTGCTGGGGTGGCGTTTTTACCCAGACTGTTATTGCAGACAACACCAGTTATCTCCAGACCCCAAACCCTACAATGGAAAGGACAGAAAAATTTTGTAGATTAACTTTAGTTTTAAATCATGGCGATTAAACCCCAACCCGCCTGGCGACGACAATTGGGAGCCATTCTAATCTGGGGAGGAACGATTTTCCTCTTGGTCAATATTTTTGCTCCCCAGGTCTTTGGCCGTCCCATTCCCCAGGTTCCCTATAGCTTATTCATTGATCAGATTGAAGATGGCAAAGTGGCCAGTGTCTATGTAGCCCAGAACGAGATTCGCTACCAACTCAAGCCCAGTGCCGAGGAAGCGGGCAATGGGGAAACCTACGGCCAAGTGCTGAAAACCACACCCATTTTTGACCTCGAATTACCCAAACGCCTAGAGGCTAAAGGGGTGGAATTTGCTGCCGCTCCACCGCCGAAAAACTCTTGGTTTGGCACCATCCTGAGTTGGGTGATTCCACCGCTGATTTTTGTCGGGATTTGGCAATTCTTCCTGAATCGCAATAGTGGAGCCGGGCCATCGGGGGCCTTGTCCTTTACCAAAAGCCGGGCCAAGGTCTACGTGGAAGGGGATACCACCAAAGTTACCTTTGAAAACGTGGCCGGTGTAGAAGAAGCCAAAACCGAGCTGGCAGAAATTGTGGAATTTCTCAAATTTCCTCAACGCTACACTGCCATCGGGGCCCGTATTCCCAAGGGTGTTCTGCTCGTTGGCCCGCCGGGAACCGGGAAAACTCTCCTCGCCAAGGCCGTAGCTGGCGAGGCCGGGGTGCCCTTCTTTAGTATCTCTGGCTCGGAATTCGTAGAACTGTTCGTCGGGGCCGGTGCGGCGCGGGTAAGGGATTTATTTGAGCAGGCCAAAAAACAGGCCCCTTGTATTGTCTTTATTGATGAATTGGATGCTATTGGTAAATCGCGGGCCAGTGGCCCCTTTATGGGGGGCAACGATGAACGGGAACAAACTCTCAACCAGTTGTTAACGGAAATGGATGGCTTCAGTGCGGGCGGTTCGACCGTCATCGTCCTGGCGGCCACCAACCGTCCTGAAACCCTCGATCCCGCTTTACTCCGCCCCGGTCGTTTTGATCGTCAAGTATTGGTGGATCGACCAGACCTCTCTGGCCGACTCAAAATTTTGGAAATCTACGCCAAAAAAGTCAAATTAGGCCCTGATGTGGACTTGAAGGAAACTGCCACCCGGACACCAGGGTTTGCCGGAGCCGATCTCGCTAATTTGGTCAACGAAGCGGCTCTATTGGCGGCTCGGAATCAACAGGAAACCGTGGCTAATGCTGATTTCCGGGAGGCCATTGAGCGGGTCGTGGCAGGCCTAGAGAAGAAAAGCCGTGTCCTCTCCGATAAGGAGAAGAAAATTGTGGCTTACCACGAAGTCGGCCATGCCTTGGTGGGAGCTGTAATGCCAGGCGGCGGGAAAGTCGCCAAAATTTCCATTGTGCCGCGGGGGATGGCGGCCCTGGGTTATACCCTGCAAATGCCGACGGAAGACCGTTTCTTGATGGATGAGTCGGAATTACGAGACCAGATTGCTACCCTGTTGGGGGGCCGATCCGCCGAAGAAATTGTCTTTGGCAGTATTACCACCGGTGCCGCCAATGACCTACAACGGGCCACGGATTTAGCCGAGCGCATGGTCACCACCTACGGCATGAGCCAAGTCTTAGGGCCTCTCGCCTACGAAAAGGGCCAACAAAACAATTTCCTAGGGGATGGCATGGTCAACCCCCGACGCATGGTGAGTGACGACACCGCTAAGGCCATTGACAATGAGGTGAAGGAAATTGTCGAACAGGCCCATCAGAACGCCCTCGCCATTCTGCAAAATAATCGGGAACTCCTGGAAACCATTGCCCAACGCATTCTAGAAACCGAGGTGATCGAAGGAGATGAATTACAGGCACTGCTGAACCAAGTCCAGGCCCCGGAATCCCTCAAAGGCCGTGCCTTGACCACTGCTTAGTCTAGCCGCCTCGACCTTATCAAGCATTACCCTTCCCTGCTCTTCCCTGAAGAAAAGCGGGGAATTTTTTAGCCATTCTTGCGCCAGGACTTGCAGAGGTACATCGCATGGTCGGCTTCCTCAACAGCCTGGGTCAGGTGAGCACCGGGTTTACGACAGGCCAGGCCGAGGGAGGCATCGATTTGCCTCTCCATGAAGGCTTCTTCCAGACGCTCCAGCAAGGCCTTACCCGGCTCCAGGCCGCAGTCAAGGCAGAGAACCGCAAATTCATCCCCCCCAAGGCGAGCCACAATATCCTGGCAACGGACAGTATGGCGCAAGACCTCTGCCGTTTGAATAATCAACTGGTCACCGGCACCATGGCCCTGGCTATCATTAACCTCCTTCAGGCCATCGAGGTCAATAATGATCACACTGGCGGGATGACCGTAAATGCGACAGCGTTCCTCTTCCTGGGCCAAAAATTGTTCCCAGCCGCGCCGATTATAGAGTCCTGTTAAAGCATCCGTCACGGCATCGGTGCAGGCCCTTTCCGCCTGACGAGCCTGTTCTGCAACTTCCAAGGAAAAACTGAGAAGGCTACTGAGCAAACGGGCCAATAATTCCACTAGAGGCAATTCCGCCGCGAGGGTTTCCGTCTGAGGTTGGGGGTCAATGGCACAAAGCGTACCAAACAGCCGGCCATCTTTGTAGGTCAGGGGAACGCCAACGTAGGCCCCAATTGCCACCTGCTGAGCAATAGGCGCATTGGCATAGACCGATACCTGGTTAGAATCCGCTGCTATCCGAGGGCCGCGACCGGCCACCATCTGTGAACAAAAGGAATCACGCCAGCGAAAAACATCTCCTGCTTTGACCCCATAACCCTGGTCTTGGGCCTGAAGAACGATCCAGTCCTCACCCTCTGTACGGGTCAGCATCCAGAGGGACAAACCAAGACGCTGATGGAGAAAGGCAAGAACCGCTTGAGCGGCGCTTTCAAAGTCGGAAAATACGTCAAAGTCCAGCATGGGAGTTACCGGAGGTCAATGGACAATAGGGCCGGCCCTGACAGGAACTAGAGGGTCATCCTAGCCATGATCGAGGCAGACAAGGGAATCAGGGTAAAACCCAACAGCTCGCCCTTGATCAAATTGGATAGGAGTTGGGCCTTGCCCATGTCTAGTTTAGGCACCTCATTTTTTTGAAAATCCCGAAACCAGAAAATAAAGGTAATCGTGGGGTAGAGAGACAATAGGCCAACGACGACAAAAATGCCGACCTTGACGTAGAAAAAGGGATTGTTGAGGTAGTAGTCCGAGCCCTTGCCAAAGTAGAGGACCCGCAGAACTCCAGTCACCAGAATCATGACGGCGGCGATGCCATAGACAATATCGGCGAAGGCTACCCGTTTGGCCTCCGTTAGGCTCATTTCTGGCTTGAGATGAAAGACCTCAACCCCTAGCGCGCCAAAGCTCAACATCAAACCAAGGTAATGTAGGTAGGCAGTGAGGGCACCCCACCATAGGTTTGGGTTTTCCATAGTGTTTCGGTCAGCAGACTCTGGTTAATCAAAAAGAAACGTCTTTGATTGTACGTTTCCTTTCTGACTAGGGGAATGTTCCCGCGGCAAAATGTCGCTTCAGGGCCGCAATAATCTCGGTATTAGCCTTAGGAAAGGGATATTGGTCTAACTCCTCAAGGGCCACCCAACGCACTTCCTCGCATTCCAGGGCCTGGGGCGTGCCGCTTAAGTAACGACACAGATGAACGTGGAGCGTCACCCGGAAGTGGGTGTAGGCATGATCAATCGTAATTAGGGGATCTTCTACCGCAATAGCAATGCCAATTTCTTCTTGAATTTCCCGCTCAATGCAAGCCTGCACGGTTTCTCCAGGCTCGATTTTGCCCCCCGGAAATTCCCACAGGCCCCCCAGGAGGCCCTCTGCTGGTCGGCGGTCAATCAAGATTTGTCCTTGAGCGTTGGTGATCACAGCTACACCAATCTGTTTATGGGGAAGCGGCGCAGACATTTTTCGTTTCGGTAGGTCATTTTGGATTCCCCTATTGTAGGCTTGACAGTACCCTTGCCAAGGACAGCGTGGACAATCCGGTTGGTGACGGGTACAGAGGGTGGCCCCTAAATCCATCAGGGCCTGGTTAAAATCCCGGCTATGGTCGGGGTCGAGGAGTTGATCCGAGAGTTGCCATAGTTGGGATAGGGCCTGGTTGGGGGGAACGGTTAGGGCAATTAAACGGGCCAGCACCCGCTTTACATTCCCATCGAGGATAGAAATGGGTTGATTAAAAGCTGAGCTGAGAATGCCACCGGCCGTGGTTCGTCCAATTCCCGGCAGGGCCAACCAATCCGTTAAGCTTTCTGGAAAGACCCCGCCGTAGTCCTTGACAATGATTTGAGAGGCTCGGTGGAGGTTACGGGCTCGGGCGTAGTAACCGAGACCCGCCCATTGCTTGAGAACAGCTTGTAGATCTGCCTCGGCCAGATGCCCTACCGTCGGAAAGGCCTGGAGCCAACGTTCATAGAAAGGCAGGACGGTTTGTACTTGGGTCTGCTGGAGCATGACCTCCGAGATCCAAATTCTGTAGGGGTCATCAATATTGCGCCAGGGTAGGACTCTAGCATGGCTACGATACCAGGCCAAGAGTAAGGGCCGTAGTTCTGCCCAGGCCCTAGTATCATTAGGATTCACGCCCTTCCGCAAGGCCTTGGAGAGATTGTTCAAAACTGAGGCGTTGCTCAGCATTGCGGAGAAAGTAACCACTCATCATGGCTGAGGCCAACAAGCGACCCAAGCTTTCTCGACTGGTACTCACTGTGATACCAAAATGCTCAGAGGGCAGATTTCCCAATAGGCCAATAATGTTGCGCTCCATCACCTGAAAGACTTCGGGGGATTCAGGGCGAGACAATTGGGCAATGGTGTCGGGACTGAGGTTTTGGACATAGTTCCAGAGACTTTCGGTGGACTCTAGGTCGTTGCCCGCAAAGAGATTTTGAGACCGTTGGAAGTCAGGGGTCACGATTTGCCTCCTCGTCGTTAAGTCTAGGTATCTGTCAGTAGTGGCTTTTGCCGAGGCCTACACCAGACTCATAACTCAAGGGTCTGAGTTCCGGGGTCACCTTCTTGGCTCTACTCTAACAAAATTCCCTCCGCTCACCAGGGGCGTAGAACCGAACTTTTGAAGTCGTATTTTCGTTGCTCGATGTCGGATGTCCGTACTTGAATGCACGAGGCGATGTTAACTTCAGTAACAAGATATACGCTTTTCAAAGATATAGAGACAGCTATGGTATTGTAAAAATATAGCAATCATCGCTCACCTGGGAGGGTGACCACAATGAATACCAATCGTCAAAAATCTCTAACCCAAGCCGCTATTGCCCACCGGGAAACCCTTCGCAAAAATCTACAGCATCGCTTAGAGTTGGCCCGGGCCGCTGGCAATGAGTCTTTGATTAATCAGCTAGAAGCTGAAGCTGCCTATCTGCACCTATAGGCCCTGAGAGCCAGGACGCAGACCATTATTTTGCTATTTTGTCCAAGGGAGGCAACTCATCCAGTTGTCTCTTTTTTTCTGTCTGATGCCAAATCTCTGAAGCCTGACCATACCTTTGCTCCCAGCCTAATCTGCCTGGCTTGACCCCTGGGTTGTCCACCAATCTAACAGCAGAGCCCGACACTGTAAACAGACCAGAATTGTCAAGAGGTCTTGGAGGCCTGTCGGCGTGAGGGGATAACGACCGCCTAGGTGATGGAGCGAAATCTCGGTTTCTGGATGAATATCTGCGAGATAACCATAAAGTTTTTGATTGGAAAAGGAACTATTAACCGGCCAACCCTGATGATTAATCGGTATCAAGGCCGCAATGTTTTCTGCTTCTAGCCCCAATTCTCGCTGTAGAATCTGCGGGATGACGTTACCAATAGGCGTTTGTTCTGGCCAACGTCCACCCGGAAAATCCCAGGTGACTTGGTTTAGGCCGGGCCGGAACTGGGGTTTTGGTAAGAGTAGGGCCTGTTGATAGCGGGGCAAGATGATGATGGAGTCAGCTTTTTCCACCCGCCAGTAATCCAGAATTTGGCCCTGGTCATCCTGCCAGCGTTCTCCCAAAAGCGTCAACCACGGTGACCGCAATTCCGTGAAACAATTGAGTCGATGCCAAGGAAATGATGAAGGCATGGGCCAGTTTTGTACTGGGGACACTGGGAAGCAAGGGAAAACCAAGGGCACGGAAAAACTCTTCTACAATGGGAAATGCCGCTTCTGCCAGGATTGACTATGACCGCTTCCCTGCTCCCCGCCGCTCTCAATCATCCCACAGTTCACACTTTTCCCAATGGATTAACCATCATTGCAGAGCAGATGCCCGTGGAGGCCGTTGCCCTCGACCTATGGTTACGGATAGGGTCAGTATTAGAAGCCGACTGCATTAATGGTATGGCCCATTTCCTAGAGCACATGGTATTTAAGGGAACTCCCAACTTGGGCAGTGGGGCCTTTGAGCGGGCCATTGAAGAGCGCGGCGCTGTCACCAATGCTGCCACCAGTCAAGACTACACTCACTATTACATCACCACTGCCCCTCATGATTTTGCTACCTTGGCCCCGCTACAGTTTGAAGTGGTTTTAAATCCCAGCATTGCGCCGGAAGCCTTTGAACGGGAGCGATTAGTGGTACTTGAAGAGATTCGTCGGAGCCAAGACAATCCCCAGCGCCGTATCTTTCAGCAAGTCCTAAACCTGGGCTTTCCCCAGTCTCCCTACCAACGTCCGGTCTTGGGCACTCAAGAGATCATTGAGCAACTGACTCCCCTGCAAATGCAAGATTTTCATGCCCATTGGTATCAACCTGGGGCTATGACCGCGGTGGTAGTGGGCAATCTCCCACCAGAAGACCTGATTCAAACCGTCGCGGCAGGTTTTGCCCGGGCCTATGCGGTGAAATCGCCAACTCAGGTACTGCCAACGCCCGATATTCCTGCGCTGACATCGTTTACCGACATTGTGACCCAGGAGGTAGTGGATGAGTCTTTACACCAGGCCCGTCTGATTTTGCTCTGGCGGGTACCTAGCCTGGATCAACTGACGGAAACTGATGCCTTGGATGTATTAGCGGCTATTTTAGGGCGGGGCCGAGTCTCTCGTCTATTCCGAGAACTGAGGGAAGAAAAAAAACTGGTTAGTGCCATCAGCGCCAGTAACCTTACCCAAGCGGGCCAAGGTCTGTTTTATGTCGTGGCTCAACTTCCCGAAGAGAATTTGGCGGTAGTCGAAGCGCTAATTTTGGCCCAGATGCAGGCCCTGCAGGATGGTGGGATTACAGGAGCAGAATTGGGACGCGTGCAAACCCAAGTGGCCAATCGTTTCATTTTCGGCAATGAACGCCCCGGCGACCGTGCCGGTCTCTACGGCTATTACCACAGTCAACTCCAGCAGTTGGCCCCGGCCCTAATTTATCCCCAGCGGATTCGTGAGTTGACAGCGGAGCAACTCCAGCAAGCGGCCCAGGCCTACTTGAGCCCTGAAGCCTACGGTCGCGTGATTGTCCGGCCCCAGGTCAATCTGCCTGTGTAACCTTAAAATTTTGTTAAAATAAGGGAATATTAGCCTTGTTCACCTCTCATCCAAAATGATACTCCTTACCATCTATGAATACTTCGACCTACGCCGCGTTACTCCTAGTAGATGGCTATAACATTATTGGCAGTTGGTCGTCTCTCAAGCAAACCCGTGACCAGCATGGACTGGCATTGGCCCGCCAAGAACTGGTTGAAGCGCTGATTAACTATAGTGCTCACCAAGGTTATCAGACCCAGGTGGTTTTTGATGCTCAGATGCAACGAGCACCGGCAACCGTAGAAAGCCCCAGTCCTCACCTCTCGGTTCACTACACCGACTGGATGCAAACCGCTGATACCTACATCGAAAAACGCTGTGCTCAGTTTTCCCGCAAAGGGGAACAATTTCCGGCCCGTCTAATTGTGGCAACGTCCGACCGCGCCCAGCAGTTGACTGTTGTGGGTTACGGGGCCGAATGGATGTCGGCTCAATTATTGGCCAAGGACGTGGGCAACTGTAAAACCCAAGTCAAACGACGACAAAAACATTCTCGGCAGTCCTCCGCTCGTTTCCTCTTTAACACCCTGGATGCCACAGTCCAAGAAAAACTTCGTCGTTGGCGCCATGACCTATACTAATTTTCGGCTAAAGTAGGGGCGCCAGGGGTTGACAAGCCAAAATCTTCTCGCTATATTTAATAAGGTCTAAGCAAGCGGTTTGCCTAAAACAGACAGTCTTGCCCCCATCGTCTAGAGGCCTAGGACACCTCCCTTTCACGGAGGCGACAGGGATTCGAATTCCCTTGGGGGTATTCAACGCAACTTCCGGAAATAATCTTTCTGGAGGTTTTGCTATTTTGGGCTGCTTGACCTCGGAACCGACCTGCCCTTTTATCAACTTGCCTGATTCAGTCGAAATCCTTGTCCATGAAAGTCATTAATACCGATAACGCTCCAGCCCCTGTTGGCCCCTATAATCAAGCGATTGCCGCTAACGGCCTCTTGTTTGTCGCAGGACAAATCCCCCTCAATCCTCATACGGGTCAATTGGTCGGCGGAGATATTACAGCCCAAACGGAACAAGTAATGGCTAATTTAGGGGCGATTCTCGCCGCCGCTGGGAGTTCCTGGAGCCAAGTCGTGAAGACCACTGTTTTTTTGAGTGATCTGAACAATTTTGGGGCGATGAATGAAGTCTATGCCCGCTATTTTGAGTCGGCGACTGCACCCGCCAGAGCCTGTGTTGAGGTGGTCCGTCTTCCCAAAGATGTATTGGTGGAAATCGACTGCATTGCTGGGCTTTAGTTTGATGGCGGCTTAATTAGGCCCTGCGAACTCATCTAGGATGCCAAAGCGTCTATCTCCAGAGAAGGTTTAAGCAAGCAGGACGGCCATTTCTTTCATGAAGCTCAGGCATTGCTGGGGTGACATAAACTGGGGCTCAAAGGTTGTTGATTCAGAGTACTTAAGAATTAGATTACGAATCACTTCGTTATTGAGTTCCCCCAACTTGACCGCACGCATCGACCAGGTGCCGAACAAACGATTTTCAATCGAAATACATTCAATTAGGGCCGGAGTGTGGTGGCGATGGTCGCTAGCAATACGATGATAGGTTTTGCTGACTTTTTGGCGATTGCCCTCTAGAATCTGTAGAAACATACCGTCTCCGTAGCAGAGTAGGCCGGTAATCCCATCCACTTGATTATTGGCTTCCGACTTAGCCATGATTTCCTTCAAGTCCTGGTAAGTCAGGTCGTCATTGGCGTAACTGCTATAGATAAGGCGACAGAGTTGCATGGTATGTTACAGCGTGGGTGAGGATAGACTAGTCAGGCAGTCGCGCGCGGGAATCTCCCTTGAAAGCCAAGGTTGGAGAAGGACTAGGAAGGATTCTGAGATTTTAAACTTTGCAGTTTCCGCAACAGCATATCGACTTCGGCCTCTAGGTAGAGGTATTGAACTTGCTGAGCGGCTTGGTAGGGCTGTTTCTTAATATCAGATGATTCGGAACAACGGGATAAAACTTGGGTGCTCATTTACGTTTGGTTTTATTAAAAAATGTTAATTCGAGTGTGAATTATACCAGAGATTGACTTGGTCAATGTGAATTTATGTCAAGTTTTTGCTAAAGTCTGTAACAATTTTATCACTAAGTCCCTCTGGTATTGAGCAATGCCTCCCCTTCGTTCTTTTCTTTCGCACCTCCGGACAGCATTCCTTTTGATGGGCCTAGTGATGGGCCTGGTATCAATATCTGTTGATCCGGTTTTGGCCCTCGGTGGCCCCCAGCCCCCCTTAGACCAGCCGGCCCCGACCTTTTCTCTACCCAGTAGCCAGGAGGAAACGGCAGTGCAGTTAAGGGATTATCGTGGTCAGTGGGTAGTGCTCTACTTCTATCCTCAGGACTTTACGCCAGGATGTACCCTAGAAGCTCAACGGTTTCAGAAAGACTTGCCCCAATACCAGGCCCTGAATACCCAAATTTTAGGCGTTAGTGTTGATGATCTCCAGTCTCACGAGGCCTTTTGTGATGCCGAGGGCCTTAAATTTCCACTGCTAGCCGATACCACTGGGGGAGTTAGCAAGGCCTATGGGTCTTGGTTGAGTGGTAATGCCCTGCGTCATACCTACATCATTGATCCCCAAGGCATTTTACGAGAGCGTTTTTTGGGAGTCCGGCCAGCCATTCATAGCCAAGAGGTGTTGGCCCGGCTCAAGGAATTGCAGGCCCAGGGTTAGGGACTTGATTATCCTTGCAGTAAAAAGTAACCAAGCTGGTGACGGGATTTGAACCTGCGACCGGCTGATTACAAATCAGCTGCTCTACCACTGAGCTACACCAGCATTCCCTATCTAGGGTATCAAAAGTTGAGCGATTGGGAAATGCCCTACAATACTAGCTCGTCCCAAGACTTATCCCCTTCGTGGCCAGAGGACAGGCTGATTACCTCGATACCCCAAAAATTAACGTGAATCGTCAACGAGTTAAAATTTGTGGCCTGCGCCACCCAAGCCAGGCCCAGGCCATTACGGCCTTAGGCTTCCAGACGCTGGGTTTTATTTGTGTCCCCACCTCTCCCCGCTACGTGACCCCGCAACAGATTCGGGACATTATGGCCCTGTTATCCCCAACCATTGCCACCATCGGTGTCTTTGCCAATCAGGCCGCTGAGGAGATTGAGGCTGTGGTAAAAGAAACGGGCCTAACCGGTATTCAACTCCACGGCAATGAAACGCCAGCTTTTTGTCAACAGCTACGACGCCAGTGTCCTGGCCAGGAATTAATCAAGGCCCTGCGGATTCCCCAGGCCTCAGCCTTGGAGCAAGCCTCGGCCTACTACGCCGTTGTGGATAGCCTCCTTCTTGATGCCTACCATCCTGAGCAATTGGGGGGTACGGGTCATACGTTGCCCTGGGCCGATTTGGGAATTTTTCAGCCGCCCATTCCCTGGTTTCTGGCCGGGGGCCTAACCCCAAATAATGTTGCTCTGGCCCTGAGTTACCTCCAACCCGATGGACTCGATCTTTCCAGTGGCGTGGAAGTGGCCCCCGGAGATAAGGACTTAGAGAAGGTTCAGTCCCTGAAGTTGGCCCTGGCACAAGCAGGATGGACTTTGGCCTAATTGAGCTCGGCTAGGCGTTGGCGGAGTTGCTCCCCCTGGCTCAATAGCTCCTTAAGGTTACAAGTTTCCTGTTCCTTGCTGGCGAGCCATTTTAATTGCACGGTATCGGTTTCGGCTTCGGCCTCTCCCAGTACGAGGCAGGCCCTGGCCCGGAGTCGGTCAGCCCGTTTGAATTGTTTACTAAAGGCGCTACCACTCAAGTCCAGCTCCACCGAAAAGCCTTGGTGACGGAGTTGTTGGGCCAACTGGGAGGCCTTGGCTTCAGCTTTTTCGCCCTTGGAGATCAGGTAAAAATCAGGACGGGCTGGGTTACTTGGGCCCAGTTGTTGGAGCAAAATGACCAGACGTTCCAGGCCAATGGCCCAACCCACTGCGCGAGTTTCTGGCCCCCCGAGGGATTGCACCAGGCCATCATACCGGCCCCCGCCACAGACCGTGGCCTGGGCCCCCAGATCATCAGATTGGATTTCAAAGGCCGTGTGGGTGTAATAATCCAGGCCCCGTACCAAGCTGGGGGTGAGTTCGTAGGCAATGTCTAGATCCGTGAGCAACTGCTGGACTTGATCAAAATGCCGACGGGAGTCTTCACCGAGGTAATCGAGAATGCTCGGGGCCGCTTGGACAATTGCTTGAGTTTTTTTGTCCTTACTATCCAAGATGCGTAGGGGATTGCGGTCAAGACGCTCCTGGGAATCAGGATCTAGTTCGGCACGATAGGGGGTGAGATAGGCCACCAGGGCCTCCCGATAGCGCTGACGATCCTCTCCATTGCCGACGGAATTCAAGGCCAAATGCAAATGCTGGAGGCCGAGATTTTTCAGAATATCCGTAGCCAGGGCCATAACTTCTACATCGGCCCGGGGATCTGCACTGCCCAAGACTTCAACCCCAATCTGGTGGAACTGGCGTTGTCGTCCCGCCTGGGGCCGCTCGTAGCGGAACATCGGCCCTTGATACCACAGCCGTTGTACTCCCCCCACAGCATAGAGATTATTTTCAATGTAGGCTCGGACAACACCCGCAGTGCCTTCTGGCCGCAACGTCAGCGAACGATCGCCCCGATCCCTAAAGCTATACATTTCCTTGCCGACGACATCCGTTGCTTCGCCAATGCCACGCTCAAAAAGACTGGTTTGCTCAAAAATAGGAGTACGAATTTCCTGATAACAGGCCCGGTTCAGCACCTGCCGGGCTACCTGCTCAATCCGGTGCCAATAGCTAATTTCGGGGGGAAAAATATCACGGGTACCTCGAATGGCCTGGATCGTGCCCATCTCTGCTCGCGTCCTAACGGTTCAAATTGCCTTAACCACGATAGCGGATTGGGGACTGCTGTTACTAGCCGGTAATCTTCAGGATTACGATAGAAGCGGACAATCTCTCGCTCTGATTAAGGGATACACAACCATGGCCCATTTTGATTGGATTGTACTAGGAGCTGGCATCACAGGGCTTCCCCTAGCTTACGAACTGCAAAAGGTGGGTCAGCGAGTTCTGCTGTTAGACAAGGTTTTGGCCCCGGTCAATGCCACGGCCTATGGCTACGGGGGCGTTCCCTATTGGTCGGGGACAACACCACTCCTGCAACAACTCTGCCGTGAAAGCCGGGCCTTGTTAGGTACCCTGGCGCAGGAACTGGACGGGGCCACAGAATATCGAGAATTAGACCTCCTGCTCTACCTCCAAGCTGGCGATGATCCCCAGGGCCTTGAGCAAAACTTCCGGGCCTGTTTAACGCCACCAACCCTTTTAGACCAGGCCACCGTTCTGGCCCTGGAACCCCAATTGAATCCCGCTATTATTACTGGGGCCTTGACGGTTCCCCATGGCCATATTCACCCGATTAAAACCCTCCAGGCCTATCGCCAGGCCTTTTTGCGACTCGGAGGAGAAATAAAACTCGCAACGGTGCAAAGATTTCTCCACCAGGGCGACACCCTGACTGGTGTTGTGACGTCACGGGCCACCTACGCCGCTCCCAACATTGTCGTCTGTGCTGGGGCCGATAGCCGAGCCTTACTTTCCCGCATTGGGGTTGATCTCCCCCTCTACTTCAGTCAGGCCCTGGTTCTGCAAACTCCCCCTTTGGCCCAGCGCCTAGCTCCTCTGGTCATGCCGGCCCGCTTTGCTCGTCTGGCCCTAGAGGCCCAGGCCAGTTCTCTTGACTGGTCAACCCCGACCGATACTGTGCAAGCAGAAGTCCTAGAAGCCGGGGCCATTCAATTTTTAGATGGCCACTATCTATTAGGGCAAATCAGCCAACTGGTGACCCATCCCGCCTATCAACCTGACCCTATTGCTAGTGAACAACGCCTGCGGGCCGCGATTGCTCAAGTCTTGCCAAACTTAGCCAATGTGCCAGCCCAACTTCACCATTGCCGTGTCGCCTTTGCCTCTCCCAATCCCTTGGTCGGCCAAGTGAAGACTCGACCCGGCCTATATTTGTTTACGGGTTTTAGTAGCCCCTTCTGCTACAGTTTGCCCTTAGCCCGTCACTTTGCCCAAGCCGTCACCACCGGGCACGATGCTATTTTTACGACGCTTAATCAGCAATTACAGGCCCTGGATGCGAAACAGTAGGAATTGGGTGACTTGCTCGGGCCGAAAATTATCATCACTGACTAGGATTAAGCTAGCACTGCCATCGGCAAACCGCGGCCCCCAACTTAGGCCCTCTAGGTTATCCAGTTCGAGACCGAGGGTGGATAAATCCAAGAGCAATTGTTTGCGCAATGGATCTAATTGGGCCCGGCCCCCAGCTAGACTAGCCAGTCGGGACGTATCCGTGGCATTGGCATTCACCACCTGAAACAGCTTGGCCCCAAACCCGGTGAGGCCAAAAGTTCGTTCTAGACTTAGAAAAGTGCCTTCCTGCGGCAGGGCCAATAGGTCACAGAGCCCATTAGTCAGGGTTCCTGCCGGGGCGGGGTCGAGCAGATAGGGATTTTCGGCGATCAGGCCCGGACTGCTGATGCTATTGATGCCGTAGTGGAGCCACCGTAGAGGGGCAGCCCAGCTAGGGGCCTCGGGGTCGAGATCCTGGGCTAGACCATTTTCCGGGGCCGTAAACAGACGAAAGGGATCATCAGCCAGAGTACTAGTGGCGGCAAGGGTTAAGGCCTCAAACCCTAGATTATCGCGAATGCCCTGGCCGGGTTTCAGGGCCAGAAAACGCTGGGGTAGGGGCAAGAGTTGTTGGAGTTGGCCCGTCTGACGGTTAAATTCACCAATGAGGGGCAGGGCCTGGGTGGCACTGACGCCTTCACTGCTAATGAACAAACTGTCACGGGGACTGAGGGCAATACCTTCGGTATCAAGCTGGTTTGGAGGATAGGGTTGGCCCTGGGCATCCCGCAGAACGGTTACCTTTTCAACCTCTACTGCGGTTAAAGCCGGTTGCTGGCCCGATGGTACGATTTTCAGCTTCAGGGTATAAAAACGGGGATGCTGACGGTCATCACTGATGGCATAGAACTGCTCGCGCTGACGGTCGTAGGTCAGGCCCGAGAGGCCCCCAACTTTAAGGCCCTCTTTCGTTTGAGACGGTAGTTGATATTCTCCTAAAAATTCAATAGCCAAGGGCTGAAATAGACGAGCCTGGGCCAAGGCCGGGGGAATCCATCCCCAGAAACTAAGGCATAGGTAACTTGCCAACAGAAGACCAATGCGGAAATGTCCCATGAAAACAGTACTTAATGAGATTAACTTGGAGTCGCCGAAGTTGAGGGCGGTCTCCCCGATGGTAATACTGATGAGGTGACGGGGAACTAGGCTAGCTAAAATCCGCACAATTAAGCCACAGGAGACTATTTTCAGGAAAACTCCAGCCGATAACTTGATTTTTCTTTACAAAGACTCAGATCCCAACGCAAAGGACTATCATCACTAGAAATATCGAGATTACACATTGATAATGTTCCTACGCTCCTTCTCTGTTCTCTCCTTGACGACCCTAGTTGGCCTAGGGACTTGGCCCGGAATGGCCGTAGCTCAGCAATGGTATTTTTGGGTGCAAAATAATACTAATACCGGCATTAAAGAAATCCAGGTCTCCCAAAATAAAAAAACCTGGGGTTATTTCGACATTGGCAAAGGAGTTGCCCCTGGCCAAAAGCTGAAAATCGTGTGGGATGAGTCCACTAACAACGAAGCCTGTGAGCAGTGGATTAAAGCCAAGTTCTACGATGGCTCGGAAAGTGAACCGTCGAAGATCGATTTCTGCAAAGATCTCGATACGCCCGTTGTTTTTGAGTAATTCCATGACCCCTCCCCCCTATACCGATGCGCTCATGGCTCTGATGCACCAGGCCGGTATTGCTGAGCTGGAAAAGCTCAGTACTGTTTCGGGCCTTTCGGGTTGGCAACTGGCCCGGATTCAGTATGGATTGTTGCCGAAGATGCCAGTGGAAGTACTTCTGAAGTTGGGCCAGGCCCTCCAGGTTCCCATCCCAGAGTTAGTCGCCACCCTAAGTGAGGGTTCAACTCTACCTATGGCAACGCCAACGGCCCCGGTCATCTCTCTAGAACCAGAGCTGAAAGCTTTACAGCAGGAATACGAACGACTCCAGGGCCAATTGGCCTGCCAGCAAGCGGCCCTCTACGAGCGTTTCCAACAGGAAGTGCTGGCTATTTTAGAACCCTGGCTATTGCAATGGCCCACTGCCGCCGCTGCCGCCCAACGTAATCCCCAGTGGCCCGCGGTTAAACTCCTGCCCCTTATTCGGCCCTTAGCTAACCTTCTACAACAATGGCAAGTCGAGGCCCTGGCCACAGTGGGGGAAACCGTCGGCTACGATCCCCAGTGGCATCAACTTCTGGATGACGAGGAGGCAGATCTGGAAATCGGAACGCCTGTGGTTGTTCGCTATATTGGCTATCGCCGCGGGACCAACCTGTTACACCGGGCAAAGGTCAGCCGGGCTGATGCCAGTGATGACGAAGCTTAAGAGACCCTAGCGGCTCGCGGTATTCCCCCAAAAAGGCGTTACCATGGGCCTCAATCCCATTCCTAGACCTATTTAGTGAGGATTTTGTTAATTATGGATGTCAAAATTGTAATGGTCGTACTGACGGGCCTGTTTATCGTCTCGGCCCTCTTCTTTGGGACTAAAAACGGTTTTTACGATACCGATAACTACGATGGCAATGGCTCTGCCCACTAAGCTTGGCCTAACGTTTCCCGGCCATGGTTAAACGCCCTGCCTCGGCTTCTCCGGGTTCTTTGCTCTCCTGTTTTCCCTACGCCGTAGGTCATGGGTCAGAAGGGATTTGCCTGTTGCTCCGTCTAGGGCCCTATCGGATTCTTTTGGACTGTGGCCTGGCTGATATTAGCCTCCTCCAGGCCCTGGGCATGGCCCCGGCGGATGCGGTGGTTTGCAGTCATGCCCACGCCGATCATAGTCGCGGCCTAGGGGCCCTCCAGCAGAACTTTCCTCGATTGCCCATCTACACCAGTGAAGTCACGGCTCGACTCCTAGGGGAAGATTCCTACCAACCTTTGGCCTGGCGAACGCCCCAGGCCCTGGCGGAGAATTTGAGTCTAGAACTGATCCCTGCGGGCCATCTTCCCGGTGCAGCCCTCTCTCTGCTGACCTATACGCTGCCCCAACGTACCTACCGCATTCTCTACACCGGTGACTTCTCCCTCTCGAATCTGCAACTGGTGGAGGGCCTTTCCCTAGAAAAACTACGGGGTCTGGCTCCGGATGTGTTGATCATTGAAAGTACCTTGGGGGCCCGTCGCCACCCCCACCGTCGCCAGCAGGAAAAACAGTTAGTCCAATTGATTGACCAGGCCCTCCAGCAGGGCCAGCCCGTTCTAATTCCCGTTTCTCCCCTCGGTCTGGGGCAGGAAATTCTCAAACTACTCCGTTCCCACCACCAATTTACCGGCCGGGACATTGACCTCTGGGCTGGAGAGAGTCTAGGGCCCGTTTGCGATACTTACCAGGCCCTCCTGCCTTTTTTGCCCCTGGCCGTCCAGAACTTTGCCAAACACCAACCCCTCTTTTGGGATGACCGGGTTTATCCCCGCCTGCGGCCCCTGGCCCTGGCCGACACAACCCAGTTTGCTAACCGCCCGACGGTGATCGTGACAGAAGACTGGCGGACAATCCTACAACAAAATCGGGCTCTACCCTGGACGGTTTTGGTCTCCGATGCCCTGACCGGCTTCCAAGAAGTGACCGATGCAGACTTTACCGAATTACTGGCCCTGGCCCCGACCGTCATTCCCTACACCCTGGCCGAGCATAGCGATGGGCGCAATACCACCCAACTCATCCATAACCTCCGCCCCCAGCACATTATTTTTGTGCATGGGTCTCCTCGAGACATCAATAGTTTGACGGGTTTAGAAGAACTTCAAAGTCGCTATCAACTGCATTCCCCCACCGCGGGGGCCTGGTTAGAATTGCCGATTGGGGAACGATTTTGGCAGCCCACACCGCCTTTACCTGTGGTTTATGAGGGAGAAGTGAGTGAGCAGGGCACACTGATCCACTTTAGTTTTGAAGATAGCATCACCCAAGATCCCCGCTGGCCAGGCTTTGCCGATACGGGTTTGATCGAGGCCCGTTGGCAGGGGGAAGAACTGATTCTACGGGGCCTTTCCCAGCGAGAACTGTTAAAGTATCGCAACCAGGAAAAACGCCTCGAAGACCTGGACTGTTGCCAAAATTGTCGTTTTTACCGCCAACAACGCTGTAGTAATCGGGCCTCCCCCCTCGCTGGTTTCCGCGTCAGCCCCGAAGGCTATTGCCCTGTGTTTGAGGCCCTGTAAGCAATTTTCATTGCAAATAACTAATAATACCAGCGGCAATGGCCTCGGCCATGCGTTGACGATAGCTGGGATTAGCTAGTTGGCGACTATCTTGGGCTCCAGTGACAAAGCCCACTTCCACTAGGGTGGCGGGCATGGAGGTTTTTCTGAGCACATAAAAGCGAGCACGCCTTACCCCTCGGTCTTTGATGTTCAAACGGCGAAGAATACTGCGATGAATACTGCGGGCCAGGGGGAGGCCCGTGGAATAGTGGTAGGTTTCCAGGCCATTCACCCCCGGTTGTCCCTGGCCCATGGAATTAGCATGGATGCTCACAAAGATAGTGGCATTCACTGCCTCTGCCTTTTGTACTCGGCCCTGGAGGGAGATAAATTCATCCCGAGAACGGGTCATGACGACCCCAATCCCCTGCCGTTCTAGTTCCCGCGCCACGCCTTGGGAAATGGCTAGGACAATATCTTTTTCTCGAATACTTCCTAGGCCAATCGCTCCAGGGTCATAGCCCCCGTGGCCTGGATCGATAACCACTTTAAACCGTTGCCTCGGTAAGGCCTGGGGCGGCGGTACCGTCACCTCCACGGGATCATTGGGGAGTTGATATTCCGCTGTTGATAATAATTTGGGAAGCTTAGCAGACCACCGATTCGGGGCCAGACCGCGCATCTGCACTTCCCAGGGCCGCAGACTATAGGCGGCTGCCAGTTCCACCACCAGGCGCGTTGTCTGTCCATCCAAGCGGCCTACCCGCACTTCCCGAACATAACTCGTGAGGGGTTTATAGACGGTGGCATCTTGGTATTGAATCCCCGGTAGATCGATGACCAAGCGGGTGGGATTGGCTAAAATCTGGGCCTTGGGCCGAACCTGGCCACTGGTCACAAAATCCAGACGACTATCTTGAACATCAAATTTCCAATAGCTTAGAGACCCGGCCCAGGCCCCGGAAGTCGTCATCCATAAAACAAAAATATTGGAGCCAGCATAAACTAGCCATTTCATTACCATTCTCCTCACCTGAAAACGTACCTGAAAAATCAGGACAATCCATTGTAGGCAGGTTTTTGAGATTCGCCCAGGGCCTTGGTTTTCTTCCAACAGAGAACCATTTATTGATAAAACTTTATGGTCACAATTTGATTTTTCAGGCAACGACCGGGTAGAGCAGACGGCTTAGGTGGCCTGCAAAATAACCGCACATTCAACGTGGGAGGTCTGGGGGAAAAAGTCAGCGCCTTGTACCCAAGTCAGTTGATAGGCCCCGGGGCCACAGAGAATTTTGAGATCCCGGGCCAGGGTCGCCGGTTGACAGCTTTGGTAAACAATGGTCTTGGGCCGCTGGGCCAGCAGGGCCGCTAGCACTGAAGGATGACAGCCCTTGCGGGGGGGATCGAGCCAAACGAGATCCGCTTCCGGCAACCAATGGGCCAGTTGTTCCTCGACATTGCCGACCCCGAAGATAGTGTTGGTAATTTGATTGGCTTCGGCATTGTGTTCCGCTTGCCGCACAGAATTGGGGTTCACTTCAAGACCGATGGCCTGTTTGACTCGTCGGGCCAGGGGTAGGGTAAAGGTTCCCACCCCACAGTAGGCATCTACCAGGGTTTCTTCACCGCTGAGGGCCAAGGCTGGGAGGATCTGCTCTAGCAGTAATTCTGCCGCCTCTGTATTGATTTGGAAGAAGGTATCGGCACCAAGGTCAAAGGTCAAGCCCGCAAAGTGTTCCCGACAGGTGCCTTGTCCTGCAATCACTCGCGTCTCTGGCCCAAAAATCAAGTTATTGGGCTGGGGTTGTAAATTGAGGGCCACCCCCACTAGGTCGGGATAACGCCCTAACCAGACCTCGGCCTGTTCCTTCAGATTGGTTAAGCTGGCCTGGGCACTAATCAAGGTCAACAGAATTTCCCCCGTGCGGCGGCCAATACGAAAGGATAAATGGCGTAATTTGCCTCGTTTTTGGGTCTCATCGTAGATAGACCAGCCCTGAAGCTGAATATCTTCCTTAATCTCCTTCAGCAGGGGATTTAAACGACTATCCTGCACGGGACATTGATTCAAGTTAATCAGACGATGACTCTGGCGACGGTAATAGCCGGCTTGTACCTGACCCGTACTGGAGCGAGCTAGGGGATAGGTAACTTTATTGCGATAACCGAGGGTATGGGGAGAGGCCAACAGGGGTTGAATCGGAAGCGAGATAAACCCCCCAATCCGTTCTAGCGCATCAATAATTTGCTGTTGTTTACTGTCAGCCTGAAAAGCGGGGGTAATATGTTGCCACTGGCAACCACCGCATTTATCCGCCACAATACAAGCAGGTCTGACCCGATGGCTCGATGGTTCCAGGATGGCCTGAATTTGCCCCTGGGCGTAACTCGGCTTCACATGAGTCAAACGCACGGTTAAGCGGTCTCCCGTGACACTATCCGGCACAAAAATCACGCGATTATCCAGACGACCCAGGCCTTCTCCGGTGTGGCTCAGTCCAGTAATGGTTAGCTCAAGGGTCTGGCCAGGTTGCCAGTTGCCGTCGTTGCTATGGTTAATTGCGGTTGTTGTGGCCATTTCCCCTCTTTCCTAGAGCCTATGCCCATCTTAAATTATCCTGTAGGCTATCTCCCGGGCCTGCTTGCTCATTTTTTCCGCCGACCTCCAGATGCCATCCCTCGATTTATGAAATTTCTGCAGAGACTCGCTATTGGGTGGGGGGCCTTACTCCTCCTCACCATACCCCTCGATCGAGCCGAGGGAGTCGAAAAAAGAGTCCGGGTAGGAATTTATCAAAATGAGCCCAAGGTTTTTCTTGATTCGAATCGGCAACCCGCTGGTTTTTGGGTGGATATCCTACAAGAAATTGCCCAACGAGAAAATTGGTCAATTCAGTATATTCCCTGCGAGTGGCACCAGTGTTTATCCGCCATTGAAAATGGGGCTCTCGACCTCATGGTTGATGTTGCTTATTCCTCTGAACGAGACCAGCGTTTTGATTTCAATCGGGAAGTTATTCTCAATAATTGGTCTATCGTCTATGCTCGCCATAGGGTTACCATCAATACGATTCTTGACCTAGATCAGAAAAAAATCGCCATTATCAGAAATAGTATTCAGTACGATGCCCTCTCTCAGAGAGCAAAGGCCTTTTATATCAAGCCTAAATTTATTGAAGTCGAAAGTGCTCAGCAGGTCTTTGAGGCGATGGATAAAAAACAGGCGGATGCTGGGGTTGTCAACCGTTTTTTTGGTGAGCATTTTGCCCATGACTACGATGCTGTGCCGACGAATCTTTTGGTTGAGGCCTCCCAACTTCACTTCATTGCGCCTAGGGCGACCGATCAACCACTTCTCAATGCCATTGATCATCAAATCTCAAAAATGAAGTCGAATCCCGACTCTATTTATTATCAGGCTCAACAACGATGGCTAGAGAATCCTAATCAATTTAGCTGGAAAACAATTAAACAGATTATTGTTGCTCTTTTCAGTCTTGTGTTTGTTCTCTCTATCGTAGGAATTATAATTTGGCATCGTAGTTTAAGCCGAGAAATTAATGCCCGTAAACAAAGTGAAGAGAAGCTTAAGCTGGTGACGGATAACATGCAGGACTTGGTTTGTTTGCATGACGCTGATGGCCGATTAGTTTACATTTCTCCCTCTTGTCAAGCCATTTTAGGATATAGTTCAGAGGAATTAATTGCCCAGGATGCGCCCCAGGTCATTCAACTGCAGGGAGTGAACGTTCCCTCTACAGAGACGGCCCGGGCCCTGCGCTCTCCTCTAGTTTATGCGACCCAAACAAAAGCGGGAGTCTCCATTTGGTTGGAAACCCTGACGAAGGCGATTGTGGATGATCAGGGCCAAATTATTCATTTTCAAAGTACATCACGGGACGTCACTGCCCGAGTCCAGATCGAAGAACAATTAAAATATGATGCCCGCCATGATAGTCTGACGGGCCTGGCCAATCGCTCAGTTTTAATTGAAAGAATTGAATTAGCTATTCACCGACTGAGTCGTCATCCTCAAGCCTGTTTTTCACTACTATTTCTAGATTTAGATAATTTCAAGATCATTAATGATAGCCTCGGGCATTCCCTGGGGGATCTGCTCCTAATGGATATTAGCCAACGCCTCAAACAACTGGTGCGGTCGGTGGATTTAGTGGCCCGCCTAGGGGGAGATGAGTTTGTGATTTTGCTAGAAGATGTAGAGGGAATTGGGGCCGTCGTGGAAGTGGCGGAGCGTCTGCTGACAGAATTAAAACATCCCTTTCAACTCAAGGCCCACAGCATCGTCTGCCACGCCAGCATGGGCATTGTCTTGAGTAATCCCACCTATACTCAGGCCGAGGAACTCCTCCGAGATGCGGATATTGCCATGTATCGCGCCAAGCTCAATGGACGGGCGACCTATGCGATCTTTGACCCTTCTATGCATCACCAGGTTCTGGAACGCCTCCACCTGGAAAGTGATTTACGCCAGGCCTTGAATCGCCATGAATTTACGCTCCAATACCAACCGATTATGACCATTGCCAGCGGCCAACTCCAGGGTTTTGAGGCCCTCATTCGTTGGCAACACCCCCAACGGGGCTGGATTCGTCCCGATCACTTTATTCCCATCGCCGAGGAAATGGGACTGATTATCCCCCTGGGACACTGGATTCTCCAAACGGCCTGTCAACAATTGGCCCAGTGGCAAGCTCTAACGGCCCAGCGGTCTCTCTACGTTGCCGTCAATCTATCCTCTCGCCAGTTTTACGACCCCCAACTTCTAGAAAAACTGGATCAAAGTCTTGCGGAATCCGGAATTTCGGGGAAGAGCTTGGTGCTAGAAATTACCGAAACTATGCTGATCCATAACATTGAGAAGGTGACCCATCTTCTAGACAGCATTCGTACCAAAGGCATTCGCATTAGCATTGACGATTTTGGGACAGGCTACTCCTCCCTCAGTTATCTCTACCGTCTGCCGGTCAATTCCCTAAAAATTGACCGTTCCTTCGTTAATCAAATGCAGGAAGGGCAACGCAACTATGCCATCGTTAAGACAGTGATTACCCTCGGTGACCTCCTGGGCATTAATGTTGTTGCTGAAGGGATTGAAACCCAGGCTCAGCTCCAGGCCCTGCAATCTCTGGGTTGTGAGCTAGGTCAAGGGTATTTGTTATCTAAACCCTTGACAACGGCGGCAGCCCAGGACTTCCTAGTCAATACCGTTCAAAAATTAGCACCAAAGTGAAAATAGCTGTAAACCCCGGCTCCAAAACTAGCGATACAAAGGCTAAGCAAGACGAAGATCGCCTGGGGTTGATTGAGGCCGGCATTGCGAAGCTCAATCCGACCCAGTACGGCGGCGCAAATTAGGACGAGAAATTCAATAAAATAGTTGAACCAGCGCAACATCACGACCAAAATAAAAGACCAGACGACCATGGAAATCATGGACTGGACTTCCGAGCGGGCCCAACTGCCGACAAAAAAAGTCATCAGGGCGATGGGGGCCGTCAAGGCCAGGGAGGTCAACACAATCACCAAGAGCGCCAGGATATGAATAGCCCAGAGGATACTTTGCTGTTCTAGGTCTACATCTAAACTTTTAAACTGAGCGGATAACGGCTCGCTCCAGGCCAAACCGGCCGCGGCAACATGCCAGCCAAAGGCTGTATAAGTCGCCAGCAGTAGAAAAATGGAAATAATCGGTAGATATTTCAGCCATAGCATAGCGCTAGCCTCCCACTTCGTTGACTGCGATTTCCTACGCTAAAACACAAAAAGAAGGAAAATGAAGACCCCTTCAGACCAGTCGCAAGCAGTCAAGGATAGCCCTCATTTTCCCAGCCGCCTGGCCACTGTTTAGGCCATGGACTGAATAATAAAGTCAAAGTAGGGGGCGGCTTCCTCCGCTTCCTCTGCATTCAGCAGGCCGAGGGCCGCTTCCTTCAGACATTGGATCGCATCGACCATGCCAGGGACAGGGACATTTAAGGAGTTATACATTTCCTTGACACCCACCAGGCCAATCTTTTCAATCGGTTCCTTATCACCAGAGAGAATCCCGTAGGTGACGAGGCGCAGGTACCAACCGTAGTCCCGGAGACATTGGTTGTACTGACGTTGACCGTAGGCGTTCCCCCCAGGGGCACGGTAGTCGGGGCGTTTTTTAAAAAGTTGCTTTTGAGCTTGGTCAACAATTTTCTTTTCGTTTTCTGCTAAGGTTTCAGCAATGCGAATCCGTTGTTGACCGGTTTTTAAAAACTCCTGAATACCCCGTAACTCGCCGCTACTGGGGTAACGGAGTTCGTCGTCGGCTTTGAGAATAACTTGACTAACTACGCTCATGATATCAACAAAAATCTCATATCATCCTGTAGTTTAGCCTGAGTTGAGGTCTCTCAGGACAACTCTCCTAGAAATGCCTACAAAACTTCTTTCTTGGGGGTTTTAGTACAATCAAACTTGTATTTGGGCTGCTTAAAAGTAGGAGGGGCAAGGATGACAGGCCCTCTCCCCTAAGCATTAAAGCCGCTCAGGTCAGGCCCTAGGCATTGACCAAGGAGCGGGCAAAGGCTGACTTCAGTAGATCGACTTTGTCGGTTTTTTCCCAGGGTAAATCCAGGTCATCCCGGCCAAAGTGACCATAGGCAGCAACATCCTGGAAGAAGCGTCCGCCCCGTTCTCCCGGTAGGGCCTGGAGATTAAAGGCCTGGATAATTCCCGCTGGCCGCAGTTCAAAGTGATTTTGAACCACCTCTAATAGTTCCGCTTCATTGACCTTGCCGGTACCGAAGGTTTCAATCATCACACTGACGGGCCGGGCTACTCCAATGGCGTAACTGACCTGGACTTCACACTTGGCCGCTAGGCCAGCAGCCACAATATTTTTGGCTACATAACGGGCTGCGTAGGCGGCAGAACGGTCTACTTTCGTTGGGTCTTTACCCGAGAAGGCGCCGCCCCCATGACGGGAATAGCCACCGTAGGTATCGACAATGATTTTGCGCCCTGTTAGACCAGCATCTCCTTGGGGGCCACCAATGACAAATTTGCCGGTAGGATTAACCAAAAATCGTGTTTGTTGATTGGGCTGGATGGTAATGTCGGCAAAGGTCGGCTGAACCACCGCTTCCCAGAGGTCGGCCTTGATTTTGGCCTGCACCGCATCATTGTCGGTAATGGCCCCAATGGTTTCATCGTGTTGGGTAGAGATCAGAATAGTATCAATGCCCACGGGAATACCATCTTCGTAGGTAATGGAAACCTGGGTTTTGCCGTCGGGCCGTAGATAGGCTAGGTCGCCGGTTTTCCGCACCGCCGCTAGCCGCCGAGAAATGCGGTGGGCCAGACTAATGGGCAGGGGCATGTATTCCAGGGTTTCATTGCAGGCAAAGCCAAACATAATCCCCTGGTCGCCGGCCCCAATACGATCGAGTTCATCTTCACTCAGGGCATGGCGTTGTTCTTGCGCCGTGGTTACCCCTTGAGCAATATCGGGGGACTGTTCATCTACTGCCACCAGCACCGCACAGCTATTAGCAGAGAAGCCGTTGTCGGCATTGGTATAGCCAATTTCTGCGATTTTCTTGCGGGCCAATTCCACAAAGTTGATATGGGCCTGGGAAGTAATTTCCCCCGTGATCAAGACCAGGCCGGTGTTGACCACTACCTCGGCCGCCACCCGACTGCGGGGGTCATGGGTGAGAAGGGTATCTAGAATAGTGTCGGAGATTTGGTCACAAATTTTATCGGGGTGACCTTCGGTGACAGATTCTGAGGTAAAGAGATAGCGTCTAGACAATGGTTTGTATTCCTCGCAACAAATTCGGCAGGCAGGCGAAATTAATCCCCCATCATACACTGTTCCTTCTAATTTTTGAGATAGGTGTAGTGGAGGAGGCTCCGTTCATAGTTTTCCAGAAGCAGTTGGGATTCCTCCAGGCTCATGCGGTCGTCCTCCAGAGCCTTTTCGGTGTAGCAACGCATATTTTCGAGGAGATCCTCCGCATCGTATTGGACATAGCTGAGGACTTCAGCAATGGTGTCTCCCTTGACTAAATGCTCGATCTGATAGCCCTTGGGGGTCATCTGGATATGAACCACATTAATGTCACCAAACAGATTATGGAGATTGCCCATGATTTCCTGGTAGGCTCCCATCAAAAACATGCCCAGGTAGTAGGGTTCAAAAACCGGGGGATGGTCACGATTGGCTGCTGGGGGAAGCTGGCGCAGAGGATGGAGTTCCAGCACCGATTTCACATCCCGCAGGTCGATAAAGCGGTCGATCTTGCCGTCGCTGTCGCAGGTAATATCCGCTAAAATGCCCCGTTGGGTGGGTTCTTCATCCAAACGATGAATGGGCATGATCGGAAATAGTTGGTCAATAGCCCAAGAATCGGGGGCCGATTGAAAGACCGACATATTGACGTAGTAGATGGAAGACATGCTCAGCTCCAAATCCTCCAAGTCATCGGGGACGTAGGCCTGTTGCCGACAAATATCAAGAATTTTGCTACAGCAGGCCCAGTAGAGTTGCTCGGCCCGGGCCCGCTCCTTGAGGCCAAGATAACCGAAGTTAAAGAGACTAATGGCCTCTTCCTTAAACTGCACCGCGTCGTGGTAGGCTTCTTGGTAATTTTCGGCGGAGATCATCTCCCAGGTTTCCCAGAGATTACGAATAATCAAATGCTCTTTTTCTGACTGGGGTTCGGGCAACTGCTGGGGAATATCGTTGGTGGCCAAGACATCAAAAATTAAGACTGACTGGTGGGAGGCAATGGCCCGGCCGCTCTCGCTGATCAGGGTGGGACAGGGAACCGTTGCGGCTTCACAGGCCTCTTGCACTGCCGAGATTACATCATTGACGTAGTTTTGAATGTTGTAATTTTTGGAGGCATAAAAATTCGTTTTGGAGCCGTCGTAATCGACCCCCAGGCCGCCTCCCACATCCAGATACTGCATATTAGCCCCCAGTTTGGCCAACTGCACATAGATTTGGCTAGCCTCGGTCATGGCCTCCTTAATCACGGAAATGGAGGAAATTTGCGAGCCGATATGGAAATGGAGCAATTGCAAACAATCCAGCATTTCCACCGCCTTGAGCTGATTCACCACCGCCAGCATTTCGGGAATAGTCAGGCCAAATTTGGCCCGGTCGCCGGTGGAAATACCCCAACGTCCAACCCCCTGGGTACTCAACTTGGCCCGGACTCCCAGGATCGGTTTAATGCCCAGGGCCTGACTGATCTCAATGGCCAGGGTTACTTCGGAAACTTGTTCCACCACAATGATCGGTCGGTGTCCTAAACGCCGGGCCAGCAGGGCCGTTTCGATGTATTCCCGGTCTTTATAGCCATTACAGATCAACAGAGACTGATTAGCCTCCATATCTGGGCTTTCCGCTGGCTCCAGCATGGCTAGGGCAATCATTAATTCCGGTTTGGAACCCGCCTCTAGGCCAAAATAGTAGGGTTTTCCGTAGCGCACCAGGGCCTCGACGATATGGCGGTGCTGGTTACATTTAATGGGATAAACCCCCCGATAGCTGTTGGGATACTTGTAGCGGGCAATGCCTCGGGCAAAGGCGGCATTGATGCGGTTAATGCGGTCGGCCAGAATATCGGAAAAACGCAGGAGCAGGGGCAGGCCAATATTACGTTTCCGCAGACCCTCCACTAGTTCGTAGAGGTCGAGGGAGCCACCATGGTCTCCCTGGGGCGAGACCGTCACATGGCCAGCGGCATTGATGGAAAAGTAGGGGTCTCCCCAACCTTCGATGCGGTATAGATTTTCACTCTCTTCAATGGTCCAGGCCGGGGGGGCTGTCGAAGGGGCGGGGGCCTGGGACGTTGTTTCTAGGGTGGCGGTCATTTCCAATTCCATACGGTATAGTCTCGAAGGCTGGGCGAGAAAGCAAAGGCAAGAGTCCAGGTAGAGGCCTAGACCTTCCCAATTATCAACGATCTTGATTTTTCTGGCGGGGCCAGACTGGTAGACAGGGAAAAACCCCGGAATAGAAACGATTTGCCCTAGCGGGTGGCCTGATTCACCAGAGCCATGACATCATTACGACTTAACTTTTCCTTGCCTAGGGCTAACACATCCAGGGTGCCATAGGCCAGGGTGAGGGGAATGCGACAAAAATTCAAGGCTGGCCCCGCCGGTAGGGACTTCGTGTATTGATCCGCCAAGCTGAGATTATAGCGGGCATAGCGGTGCATATCCTTGACTTCCCAACCCTGGGGAAAGAAGCTCACGCCCCGACGCTGGTCTTCGCGGTGGTTGCGGACAATGTTCACGGCCTGTAGGCCCCGGCCAAAACCAATAGCCTGGGAACGATTGGTTTCAGTGCCATCAAACCAGGCCCAGAGATCAGACAGGAGCAGGCCCACAGCCCCAGCTACACTAAAAGTATATTGGTCTAGATCCGCTTCAGTTTCAATCAACCAGTTCCGTTCCGACCAGTAGGCCATGCGGTCTGCCATGGCCGCCGTGGCATCCCAAATGCGGGGGGCAATACTTTCCGGGGCCAGCAGGGCCCATTCCCCCACTCGTAAACTCACTTCCGGTAGGATGCCCTTATAAGTCGCTAGACCATTGGCAAAGGCTTCTGGAGTCGACTTTTCCCCCATCCCCTGGAGATTGAGACTAATTTGCCGTAAAATCCGTGCTTTGGTGACAGTATCGAGGTCAGGGTGGTCTTCCACTTCATCAATAGCCCGCATACAGAGGTAGGCCGAAGCCACCGCTTCCAGTAAACCCGCCGGCAGGATACTGATGGGAATATAGAATGTCCGGCTAGTTTCTTTCAAAACTGCGAGGGCATGATGGCGCAAATTCATTCACTTAACTCCTGACACCAAATTTAAGCATTAGCATACACTCATCTCAAAGAGAGATCCGAATCTATCCCCGGAAGTTCCAGCAACGCTCAAAATTTTGCTGAATTGTATCAAGGGAAACTCTACAATAGGTCAAATCCCTAGGCTGAGATGAATCATGACTATTTTACCTCCCTGGATTGTACTCGACCCACTTTTACAGCAGTGGCTGGTGGAGGATATTGGCCGGGGAGACCGTTCGACCCAAGGGTTAGAACTGACCCAGTCTGGCCAGGCTTATTGGATGGCCAAGGAAGGGGGCATTGTGGCAGGCTTGACCGTAGCGGCGCGGGTCTTTCAGTTGTTGGATAGTCAAGTCGTTTACACGCCCCTGGTGGCGGAAGGAGAACGGGTGGAACAGGGCCAACGGATTGCAGAAATGAGGGGCCCGTTAACCAGTCTGTTAATGGGGGAACGGGTGGCCCTCAATCTGGCCATGCGTTTGAGTGGCATCGCCACGGCTACCCGTCGTTATCTGGACGTGATCGCCGATCTCCCGACCAAGTTAGTGGATACCCGTAAAACCACGCCCGGTCTGAGGTTATTAGAAAAATACGCTACCCAGATCGGCGGGGCCATAAATCATCGTATGGGCCTTGATGATTCGGTGATGGTCAAGGACAACCATATTGTGGCGGCGGGGGGCATTGCCGAGGCGGTGAAACGTATCCGCAAATCCATTCCCTATCCCCTCACCATTGAGGTAGAAACCAGCAGTTTTCAGGAAATTCAAGCGGCCATCACCGCCAAGGCCGACATCATCATGTTAGATAACATGACCCTGGAGGAAATGACCCAGGCCGTTCAATTTATCCGTCGCCAAAATCCTGACATTCGTATTGAGGCCTCCGGCAACATTACCTTCGATAACCTACGCCTGGTGGCTAAAACTGGCGTGGACTACATTTCCAGTAGCGCCCCCATTACCCGCTCCCCCTGGCTGGACTTGAGTATGAAGCTTATTTTCTAGGACAGGGCCATGGAACGAGAAACACTATCGGCCCTAGTAACGGATTTGTTAGCCCAAGGCGGACTGGTGGGGGCCGATCCCTTAGCTTTTCAAACCCGCATCGACCACTATGGCCAACGCCTGAAAGCGGGTCAGCAAGTCCTTCTGGCGGAAGCCGATCCCCTCAATTTCCTGGCAGGTTTTCTAGCGGCCCGCCAGGCCCCGGTCTCTCTTTTTCTGGGGAATCCCGCCTGGCAACAGCAGGAATGGCAGGCCCTAACCTCCGTACTCCGGCCCGATGTCATTTTCGGAAACGTTCCTCCCCTAACTTGGCAAGGGCTAATCCCCAACCCCTCCCCAAGCTGGATCGGTATTCCCACCGGCGGTTCCTCCGGCCGTCTTCGTTTTGCCTGTCATACCGGGCAGACGCTACAGGCCGCTGTCGAGGCTTTCCAGGCCTATTTTTCAGTGAATCGTGTGCATAGCCTCTGCTGTCTTCCCCTTTACCATGTCAGCGGTTTGATGCAATTTCTGCGCTCATTGCTCACAGGGGGCCAGTTTTATTACCTGAATTATGCCCAGCTCAAACAAGGGCCCCCGACGGGAGACTTCCACGGTTGGTTTATTTCCCTCGTGCCGACTCAACTCCAATATCTTTTAAGCCATCATCCCCACTGGTTGCAACCATTTCAAGCCGTTCTCCTGGGGGGAGGGCCAGCTTGGCCCAGCCTCCTCACGGCGGCCCGTCAGGCTCAGATTAACCTTGCCCCGACCTACGGCATGACGGAAACAGCGGCCCAGATCGCAACCCTGAAGCCCAAAGCCTTCGCCCAAGGCCAGGAGGGAGTCGGCAGGATTTTACCCCACGCCCAGGTGGCGATTGTGGATGACCAGGGCCAGGCCTGCGAACCAGGCCAAGTCGGCTCCTTGCAAATCCAGGCCCAGTCCTTGTTCCATGGCTACTATCCGCCCCGGGAACGACCGACGGTGTTTAACCCTGGTGACCTCGGTTACTTTGACCCCCAGGGGCAACTCCATATTCTCGGTCGCCAGGGCCGGTGTCTGATTACGGGGGGAGAAAAGGTCTTTCCCCAGGAAATCGAAGCGCTTCTCTTATCCTCGGGTAAGGTAAAGGATGTAGTGGTGTTGGGTTGGCCCGATGCCCATTGGGGCGAACAAGTGATTGCTGTTTATTCTCCAGGTTCAGCAACCGTCACCCCCACCGAACTCCGTCGTTATCTCAAACCTCTACTCAGTGCCCATAAATGTCCGAAGCAGTGGTTGGCGATGCCAGAAATCCCCCGCTCTCCGGCAGGTAAACTCAATTATTCTGTGCTCCAGGCCTGGGTGGCTAAGCAGTTGGCCCAAGCCTAAAACAGTGTGTAAATGAAAGGAGCAATGACGGAACCCTGGGTAAAGATAATTAAGGCCCCGAGCAGAATCATGGTTAGGATCAACGGCAAGAGCCAATATTTTTGTCTTTCCCGTAAAAAGCCCCAGATATCTCGCAAAAGTTCTAGAAAATTATCCATGGCGCCAAAACGTCGTTAACTCCTCACTCAGCTTCTGATCACGATTGGTAATTGAATGGGGGTGGAGAGACTTGAACTCTCACGAGCTTATAAGGCCCAACGGATTTTAAGTCCGCAGCGTCTACCATTCCGCCACACCCCCGTTGAAAAAGATATTTTTATCGACAGCCACTTATACTAACACATTTTTATCGGAAATTCAGAAAATATTTGGGGACTCAGGTCAACAAGCTTTGCAGACCAGGGTAGTTGAAACAGAGACGATTATTTTCGTTCTGCCAGACCAAACCCTGTTTGCGGAGACGGGCCAAGAGACGAGTCACTGTCACCCGAGTTGAGCCGACCGCCTGGCCGAGTTGGGCGTGGGTCAGGGGATAGGGCAAATAGTAGTCCTGTCCGGGCGTTTCCCCCATGCTTTTGCCCCAGAGGATCAGAAAATTGAGCAGTCGATGGAAAGTCGATTTTTGGCCGAGAATGCCCATCCAAAGCAGTTGCTGACGATGCTGGGCCTTGAATTGCTCTAGGATCTGTTGGTAGAGAGCCTGCCATTGCTGGAGTTCGTTCCAGTAAAGCCAAAGAACCGCTGTGCCATCCACGTGGGCCTGGGCTGAAATCACAAAATGGGGATGGGAGACAATTTCAAAGGGTTGACCAATACCCAGCAGTCCAACCAAGGCTTCGGCCGGAGGGTGGGGCGGTAGGGCGGAAGGAAAGGTGGTCTGACTAACGAGGCGAACAACCCCGTGATGGACTAGATAGAGCGGGCCAGGCCGGGTCGGGATCAGGGCTTCCTTAGCAAAAATACGGTCTCGATAATGGTCTTTACCCCATTGCACCAAATCCAGCCACAGGGGAGAAATGGGGAGGTCAATAAAAGTCATGGTTTAGGGGGTCGTTACGTGGAAATTAGTCAAGTATCTAGGGGAAAACCATTCCCTTGCATTGAACCGTTATGGCCGATTTTATCCTTAAAATTTTGCCTGCAAACACAATTACAACAGGCCCTCACCTCTACTTATCCAACCCTTAATCTGGCGCCCCAGGCCATTCCCCTCTCCCCCAAAATCACCCCCTTTCACGTCAGCTACCGCTGTGCCCTGGCCTTTAAACTGGCTTCCCATTGCCGTCAATCCCCGGCCCAAATTTTGACTACCCTCCAGCCTTGGCTTCCTCAACAGTGTTCCTTCCCCAACGCAGTTAATCTTCCTCTCCAGCTTGAGACGACAGGGTCAGGCTGGTTCACCCTAACCTTGGCCTATGGCGACCTGGAACCCTGGCGGCAGGCCTGGATGCCCCAACTTGCTCAACAACGCCAGGCCCTACCCCCAAAGAAAGGGATAACGGCACCAACACCCTGGAGTGCCTACCAATACACCCACGCCCGCCTTTGTTATTGGTTAACATTGCTGGAATCCCAGGACTGGTCCCTACCTGACCCATCTCTCCGTCTTTCTCCCTGGCCTGCTTCGATGCAGGCATTATTGGGCCAAATATTAGCGCTGATCGATGAGTTAGCTGATCAGGGCGGTCTGTCCCATCCTCGTCTAGATAACCTCTGTGCCCTGGCCTTAGCGGTTATTGCCGACTATCCCCTGACCTACTTCCAGGCTGAACCGAATCTCCAAGGGGCCATTATGGGCCTGCTGAATCTGGCCCAATATCTCCTTGCATACAGCTTAAATCGGCAAGGAGCCTACGACGTCCCGACAGAACTGTAGAGCGACATCCGCTTGAAAAACTGTCTCTCACCAAGGGTTTGGAAGGCCTCTGCTAGGATAGAACTGAAGCAAATTCCTGTCCTAAGGCCTGGGGCAAAAGAGGCTTCCTGGAATGCTTTTAAGACTATTACCCAAACTCACCTTATCGATAACGATTTGCCAAGATGAAAATTCCCGTTCCTCTACGCCGAATTAGTGGCTATCTGCTGGCCTTTGTGGTGGGCAGTGTTTTTGCGTTAACTAGTCTGCCCAATCGTCATGCCGTTGCCGAGGATCTTACGCCTGAATTCCTCTCCCAAGTTCCTGCTCCGCTATCGGCGGATAGTTTTGTCGCTGCGGCGGTGGCTAAAACCGGCCCGGCGGTGGTTCGGATTGATACAGAAACAGTCGTGACACGACGCATTGACCCGCTGTTTGATGACCCCTTCTTTCGGGATTTTTTTGGGGGTTCTTTTCCTGTACCGCCCCGGGAGCAGAGAATTTCGGGCCAAGGTTCGGGTTTTATCATTGACCAGAGCGGTATTATTCTCACCAATGCCCACGTGGTCGATAATGCCAATAAAGTAACCGTAACCCTCAAGGATGGCCGCACCTTTAACGGTGAAGTTCGGGGAACAGATGAAGTGACTGATTTAGCTGTGGTCAAAATCAATCCTCAAAATGCTTCCCTACCCGTTGCTCCCCTCGGCGATTCCTCAAAGGTGCAGGTGGGCGATTGGGCGATTGCGGTCGGTAATCCTGTGGGCCTGGACAATACCGTTACCTTGGGTATTATTAGTACTATTGGCCGGTCGGCGGCCAAGGCCGGTATTCCCGATAAGCGCGTCGAGTTTATCCAAACTGACGCAGCCATTAATCCTGGCAATTCCGGCGGCCCGTTGTTAAATGCGCGGGGCGAAGTCATTGGTATTAATACTGCTATCCGGGCCGATGCCATGGGTATTGGCTTTGCCATTCCAATTAATCAAGCCAAGGCCCTGCAAAAAACCTTGGCGGCTGGTCAAAAAGTTCCCCATCCCTACATTGGCGTCCAGATGGTGAATTTAACCCCAGAATTGGCCCGGCAAAATAATCGCGACCCCAACTCACCTTTCGTCATTCCCGAAGTCGAAGGTATTCTTGTGGTGCGAGTCTTGCCCAATACCCCTGCTGAACGGGCTGGGGTACGTCGGGGGGATGTGATCGTGGCAGTGAATGGTCAACCAATCCGCGATGGTGCTCAACTGCAAGCCCTGGTGGATCGTACTGGTATTAACCAATCCCTCAAGCTTACTCTCCAACGCGGCGATCGTCGCTTGGATTTGTCAGTACAAACTGCCCAATTAGAAAATCCGACATGAAAAGGCGTTATCTTCTAGGAGCAGGGCCGCTCACCCTAGGGGCCCTCTGGTCAGCCCAATATTTATCCTCTAACGAAACCTCTGAGGCGAAACCCTCATCTATCATTGAATCCTCAACTCCTATGGCAAAATCCACTGAAGTCTTTGAAGTCACCAAAACCGATGCGGAATGGCAGGCCATCCTGACGCCGGAACAATACAAAGTCCTGCGGAAGCACGGAACAGAGCGGGCCGGAACGAGTCCCCTCGATAAACAGTATGGTCCCGGTACTTACCGCTGCGCTGGCTGTGACCAACCCTTATTTTCATCCGAAACGAAGTTTAATAGTGGCACCGGTTGGCCTAGTTTTTATGCCCCCCTGGAAAATGCTGTGGCGACCTCCGTTGACCGCGCCTTCTTTATGACCCGTACTGAAGTGCACTGTGACCGTTGTGGTGGTCACCTGGGCCATGTCTTTGACGACGGGCCAGCACCGACGGGGAAACGCTACTGTATGAATGGCGTGGCCCTCAAGTTTACTCCAAAGCAGGCCTAATTTGGTTTTGGTCAAGCAATTCTAGCCCCTAGGTCAGGCCCTGGGGGCTAGAATTGACCGATGGACTTCACCCAGATTCCTTGATAGGAACCTCAGAAGTGAGCCAATGGCCAAATTGCTCTAGCAAACGATCCTGTCGAATAGCTTCTCGAATGCGCGTTGTAAATCGAACCAGTTCCGTAATGTTGTGCAGAGACAGTAAAATATAGCCCAACATTTCCCGGCAACGAACCAGGTGGTGTAAGTAGGCTCGACTAAAGGTCTGGCAGGTATAGCAGGGACAAGTCTCATCCAGAGGACGAAAATCTTCCCGAAAAGGAGCATTTTTAAGGTTCCAGCGTTCTCCTTGTACCAAAGCTGTCCCATGGCGGCCTAACCGGGTGGGAATCACACAATCAAACAGATCAATGCCCGAGGCAATGGCGATCACCATTTCTTGGTAGGTGCCGACTCCCATTAAGTAGCGGGGCTTCTGGACTGGTAATAGGGGAGCGGTGGTTTGAACCACTTGGTGAATCAGTTCTGGCGCTTCGCCAACGCTGACACCACCAATGGCATAACCCGGCAAATCCAGGGAAATCAGATCTGCGACGGCCTTAGCCCGGAGGTCTAGATAAACCCCGCCCTGCACAATGCCAAACAGGGCCTGATCCTGGGGCCGACTATGGGCCTGGAGACAGCGCTCTAGCCAACGATAGGTTCGGGCCGTTGCAGCTTCTACCACTTCACGAGGCGCCTGGCCAGGAGGGCATTCATCAAAGGCCATGATTACATCCGCCCCGAGGGTATTTTGAATCTGGATCGAGCGTTCGGGGGTCATATCAATCAGGCGACCATCCTTGGGAGAGCGGAAGATCACGCCTTCCTCTCGAATCGTCCGCAGGGCACTTAGGCTAAAGACCTGAAAACCACCAGAATCTGTCAAAATTGGCCCTGGCCAACCCATGAAGGCATGGAGGCCACCGGCTTGATGAATCAGATCTTCTCCTGGTTGTAGATGGAGATGGTAGGTATTGGATAAAACCATTTGGGCCCCGGTACTCGCCAATTGGTCAGGGGTAATTCCCTTCACGGTGGCGAGGGTACCAACGGGCATAAAACGAGGGGTTTCCACAGGGCCATGGGGGGTGGTAAACACCCCCGCTCTGGCCTGGGTCTGAGAACAACAGGCCTGACAAGAAAAGGTGAAGGTCACGAACGGTTATGAGATAAGACTATCATGGTTGACTCAAGCACGTTATGTACTAATCCCAAACAAATTGTAAGACCAAGCTTGAGCCGTGCCCTGAGATAGACTCCATTTTAAGTGAGTCTTTTTTCCCCAATAACTTAGGCTAAGAATCGTCAGGAATAAAGAGGTTAAAGGGTCCACTTTCCTTCAGTTTCAGGACTTTCCTGTTTAGGAAGTCCCATGCTGTAATTGAGCACACGACTATTCAGGTTATAGGTCAGTTCCCCTGCTTGCAATAGGGAGCGAATAAAATGCTCGAGTTCAGAGCCCATACGCCGTAGATTGTATTCACTCAAATCTTCACCGCTATAGGATTCAACCAAATGGTCAAATTGCTGGTAAACCTTTTGAAGGGATTCCTCACTCCAATTAAATTCGTTATCAGGGTCAACATCAAGGGTTAGAACTTTATCACTGGGAACTAATTCATTGCCTTGAACTTCAGCCGAAAAAATGCGAATGTGACGAGTGGTAGATTTAACGAGCATAGAACCTCTGCAAACAGCCTTGGATAATGGTTTCTTTAGGACTAATCGCCCTCTTCAAACAAAAGCTCCTCTAGAATATACTGCATTCTTTCTTCTTCGGGGGTGACCAACTCAATATCTCCCCGGACGTTAGATTTTGCCAGAAACAGCAAGGGAGCAAGGGGAGTATAGATAGAGTAACGTTGCTCTTGATGATAAAAGCTGGCCAGAAATTGTAATTCTTCCGGTTCTAAACCCTCTTCCGCTTCATCGAGTTCTAGCGTCAGGATGTCCTCGTCTTCAATGGGAGGGAGTTCTCCACTCACCGTTAAAGTATAGGCTGTATATTTCAAGCTTAAATTGAGTTCTTCTAGTACTGCTTTGGCATCTGCAAAAATCAGCTCAATTTCTTCGTTATCTTCTAGTAAGACGGCTTCAGCATCGTCCTCTTCTTCACTATCTGCTTCATCTTCCCAGGCAATAATCACAATGGGAATGTCAACGGGCATGAGCAGGAGATAGGTTGCGTCGTCAAAATCAAGGGAGTTTTCAATGTAGCAATCAAGCGTTCTTCCCGCCTCATCTCGGAGAGTGACGCTATCCGCCTCATCTGGCTCATTTTCTTGGCTAAAAAGATAGGAAGACATAGGATATCACGCTAATTTGACTACTTAGAATATCACATTAGTTGTAACTACTCTGTTCTTTTGGGATGCAATGCAGTCGAAAACCAAGGGGCCTCCCTGAGGGCATGAAAACCCGCAACATCGGTTAAATTATAGTGGAGGGGGGTAATGGTGATGTAGTTGTCCTGGATAGCGTGAACATCGGTTGGAATACCAGTGGACAGGTGAAGATGTTCCGGTTGCTCAATTTCCTTAGCCACTTCTCCCGCTAGCCAGTAGTAACGTTTTCCCCTGGGGTCAAAACGCTCCTCAAAGGTTTCAATGTAGCGACGTAGGCCCTGGCGTGTCAAGCAAACGCCCGCAATGTCAGCCTCCTCAACAGGGGGAATATTGACACTAAGGAGGGTGGTATGGGGCAAGGGGTGCTGGGCCAAATGCTGCACCAGGATCTGGGCAAAATTGGCCGCTGGCTGAAAATTGTGGGCAGCAAAACTGGCCAGGCTAAAGGCAATGCTGGGAATATCTTCGATTAGACCCTCCATAGCCGCCGAGACGGTTCCCGAATATAGCACATCTGTTCCTAGGTTTGCCCCGTGGTTAATACCCGAGAGCACAAAATCTGGCCGCTGGTCTAGCACCGCATAAAGGGCAAACTTGACGCAATCAGCGGGGGTTCCTGAACAAGACCAGGCCGTGACAGCAGGATGGAAAACCCCTTCTACTTCATCGGCACGAATCGGTTGATGAAGCGTCAGGCCATGGCCGGTGGCGGAGCGTTCCCGGTCAGGACAAACGACGGTGACCCGATGCCCCGCTTCTGCAAAGGTATTAGCTAAGGCGCGAACACCGGGGGCGAAAATCCCATCATCATTACTAATCAGCAGATTCAGCACAGTCGATTGATTTTGGGGAAATACTTTCCCCCCAGCATACTGCCTTAAGGCCCAGTGAAGCTATGTTCTGCCCCACAAAGGAATCGTGCTGGCCTGGAGGCAATGAGCAGGCCCGTCTCCTAAGTACCGGACAAAAAAGAAAAAGTGGCTCTGAGAGCTTGTCGGTGGGAGGGAGTCGGGTTTAATAGCAGATGTTGAAGGTGGTCAAAACCGGTGCGAAAAACACTTTTGGCTTTGCGCCCATGGTTTTTGATAGGGATTGGGGTGTGTTGGGCAATAAATCGCCCCGTCTGCATAGCCCAGCACAAAGCCAAGGTTAATAAAGCAAATAACTTGCTCAAGCGCTCCGGGTCTTTGAAGTGGGTGGATTCGATGCAAAAGCCTCGGGTTTTGAAAGCCCCAAACCAAGTTTCAATGTTCCAGCGCTGTGCATAATCTTGAAGGGGTTCAGAGGTTCCGACCGGAGCGACGACGGTGAGCAACTGACCATCCGGCAGTCGCAGTGCTTCTACCATGACAGCACAGCCCCACACCTTGCAAGAACCGCTTAAGCGCTGCTTCTCTCCTACTTGGAGATGGGCCAACAGGGTGCCAGCAGCAAGGGTTTTGCCGTCATGGGTAATCTTATCGGTCTTGCGAATCCGCAGCCGGAAGGACTGCTGCGGCTCCAGCAGCAGATAGAACGTCCAGACTTGACCAATAAACTCCCGGTCTCCGGCAAGGAAGGCCACTGCCGCGTCTGGAAACAGAACCGAGAAGCGCTCCATCAGCTCAATGCGCTCACGCTGGTTGCTATTACCTTTCTTATCCAGCATCTCCCACATCAGGGGGTAGGCGATTCCCTCATGGACCAAGGCCAACACCAGCAGGTTATGACAAGTGTTGCCGAACTCCCAGGTGGTTCGGTCTAGCGATAAGACCCAGGGCTGGGGAATCTTCATCCAGGTCACGACCATCTGGGCTATTTCCTGGTAATCAAGGTCAAAGTCAGCAAAAAAACGTGATAGACGCTTTTCGCTGGAACTTGGCTTGGCTTCACTCTCGAATCCCTTACTAAGCTTGCTTAAACTTACGCTTTGCACTTTAAACAGGGCGACCAGGAACAAGCTCAGAAAGGCTAGTCTCGCTCCATGCCAACTGAAGTGAGGTTGTAGGGCGGCCTGTAAGTCTTTACTATGGGTCATGGGGTTTCTGGTGGTTGTGGTTAACCTATGAAACCCCACCCCTGACTCTCTTTCAACCCCGCAACTCCATTTTTTGTCCGGTACTGAGGCCCGTCTCAACCCAGACCAAGAAAAAACCCGGCTTATACCGGGCTTGGTGGACTGACTGAGCTATCACCCCAAGGGCAGATTTACTGAACCAAGCTACAGGTTAGAGGACAGGCAGCAAAGCGGGCCTGATGGGAAGGACTGGCTTGACCATGGAGCCAGCCGAGCCAGCGAACTTCCTGGGGATGAATACCCCGGAGGGTTAAGACTCCTGCACCGACTAACACTGCAATCAAATTCCCCCCAATCAAGCTACCGGCTACTAAGAGAACAGCACTCATAGGAAGCACCGATTGCAAAGTGACAGTGGCTAATACCCCTACCGTTGCCATTAAAACCACAATGGGAAAACCAACCACTAGCCAACAGACGAGCAGGGTCAACGTCCAGACCGAAAAACTCTTGAGCAGGGTAAGGCTGTATCCTCCCCCCATACCTTCTTTTGCTGATAGTTCCATATAAATTTGCTCCGACAACAACAACATTTTTTTACTCACTGATCCCTAGGGTTAACGAAACCGTTAAGGATGCGTAAACACCAGTATAAGGAACTTTCCTGGTAAAATGAGTAGAGCGAAATATATTTTTACATTTAAGGCTTGACAGAAAAACTTTCTTTTTAAATTACTATTGATAGACTTGGCTCTCATCCCCAAGATAAAAGAGTTGCAACTAAGTTTTTGCCCAAAAAATCCCCTTTACCCTCTAAATCAATTGATCCCTAAAACTGAGGGAAATCATTACGGGTTGATGTTTCGGTCTTAACGATGAGCTAGACGAGGAATTAATATCTTGAAGAAACATTTCTTTACATTAATGGGGAAGATTCTCAGTTTATAGGCGGAAGGTGGAACTGGAGTCATGGAGCAGGGTTCCTCTAGTCCAAGGACAACTTTTCGGTAAAATGGGTGAGCCAGCCCATCTGAGCCATCAAACCAACCATGATTCATCAACCACCCGCAGGGGCGCGAGACCTGCTTCCGCTGGAAGTTGCTCAAAAAGCCTGGATTAATGACCGTCTGCAAGCTGTTTTCCAACGCTGGGGCTACCAACGGATTGTGACTTCGACCTTGGAGTGGTTGGATACATTAGTGGCGGGGGGAGCAATTGATCCAGCTACCGTTGTCCAACTTCAGGACGGCTCGGGCAGTCGCCTTGGTCTGCGGCCAGAGCTAACGGCGTCCATTGCACGGGCAGCAGTCACTCGGATGACCGATGGCACCCATCCCCAACGTCTTTGCTATCGAGCCAATGTTTTTCGCCGGCCCCCGATGGGTCATCCTGACCGGCAGGTGGAATTTTTTCAGGCTGGTGTAGAACTTTTATTTGTGGGAGGCGTTCGGGCCGACGCGGAAATTCTATTGCTGTTGGCCGATAGTCTCAAAAATCTAGGACTGGATCGTTGGACACTTATCTTAGGAGAAGCGGGCCTGACCCAGGGCCTATTAGCACGCTTTCCTTTGCCCCTCCGTCAACAAGTCCGCCATTGCATGGCTCACCTAGACTATGTGCAGCTACAGGGATTGGAGTATCCAGACTCAACGTTAAAACAATGGGCTCTACAGTTATTTGACCTGCGGGGAAGCGCTGATGAAGTGTTTCAGCGCCTAGAGCATTTTGACCTCGATGGCGTTTGTCAACAGCGACTCCAAAACCTCAAGGCCCTGGTGCAGTTAATTCAGGCAAGCCAGGAGTCTCTTCCGCCGTTAATTTTAGACTTAAGTTGGCTCCAACCCTTTGATTACTACACGGGCATTGTCTTCCAGGCCTTTGGCCAAATAGTGGATCAATGGTACGTTCTTGGCCAGGGAGGGCGCTACGACCAGTTACTCAGTCAGTATCATCCCCAGCAGACTTCCCTTCCAGGTATTGGTTTTTCCTTTAATGTTGAGGAACTGCATACATGCCTATTGGTAGGAGATGATTTACCCAAAAGTACTCCTGTGACAGATTGGTTGGTAATTCCCCAGGGGCTAGAGGCCGAACAGGCCGCGTTTCAGTATGCTCAGCATTTGCGGGAGCAGCATCCCCAGCAGCGCATTGAAGTGGACTTAGGGGGCCGGAGTCCAGAGGCCTTGCTAGACTATGCACGCTATGCTCAAATTCGTCAGTTGGTATGGGTGACGGCCCAGGGCCAGGCGGAGGTCAAGCTCATTGATTGAGTGGCTTAAGGGCAACCTCAGACCCCTATTCCCTAGGGGCCAAGCATCGTTCAAGATTTAATCTTCGTCCCAGGCTTCAACCAATAGGACCTCTTGAATGGGGTCTTGCATAGTAAAACCAAAGTCTTCTAGTTCTCGTTTCCAAAAGGCCCACTCATCTCCGTAGAGTAGGGCGAGCTTCCAAAGACTGTCGTTAGGTTTAATGGCGTTGGACTCCACAAGGGAAGCCATTTTACGCTGAAACTTTTCCATCGGGTGGGCAAGCTGATTTGTCATAGATAGACAAGCTAAATGGGTTAAATAGGTTGAGTTTTCAAAAAATTAAAATTAGGTCGCAGGTCGCGACGCTGGTGGTGTCTTGGTTGCATTAATAGGGTAGACACGCTATCCCAGCATATCCCATTTTTAGCGGATTCCCCAGAAAACGGCAAGTCCCCCCGCTGAATCCCCTGAAGAATCGCTGGTTTCAGGGCCATGTCGTTGGGGATGAGGAACTATTTAACGCGCCCTTGAGCCCTCTAGAGATGATAGCTAGAAGCCACAATCATCGAGCCGATACCCAGATCGCTGAAGACTTCCAGGAGCAAAGCATGGGGCAAACGACCATCGATAATGTGGGCGGCCCGCACCCCTTGGGCCAAGGAACGGACACAGCAATTTACTTTAGGAATCATGCCCCCGGCCACAATCCCCGCTTGAATCAATTCCCGGGCCTGTTGGATATCCATCTTGGTGATCAACGTTGATGGATCTTTGTAATCCCGTAGGATGCCCCGCGTATCCGTCAAAAGGATCAGTTTTTCGGCCCCCAGGGCGGCGGCAATCTCTCCGGCAACGGTATCGGCATTGATGTTATGGGCCTGACCAAATTCATCGGCGGCCACACTGGAAATCACCGGAATATAGCCACTTTTCACCAGGGATTCCACGAGTTGGGCATTGACGTTGCTGACCTCTCCCACAAAACCAATATCCTGCTGGGTAATTGCCCGAGCCGTGATCAGGTTACCGTCCTTACCACAGAGGCCCACGGCCAGGCCACCGGCCTGGTTAATCAGAGAGACAATTTCCTTATTGACCCGCCCCACTAACACCATTTCGACGATATCCATGGTCGGGGCATCGGTGACCCGCAGGCCATCTTTAAATTTGGGTTCAATACCTAACCGATCTAGCCAACTATTAATTTCTGGCCCCCCACCGTGGACGACCACCGGATGGATGCCAATGGAGGCCATAAAAACAATATCCCGAATCACTTTATCTTTGAGGGAACTGTCCTTCATGGCCGCGCCCCCATACTTCACCACGACCGTCCGCCCCGAAAAATGTTGAATGTAGGGAAGGGCCTCACTCAAAATTTTGACCCGAGTGGCGGCCTCTTCACCAATATATTCGTGGGTATTGCTCATAGTATCGTTGGCCTTGAATAGGGCTATCGCTAAAAGGGTTGCTTCTCAGTTTAAACGGCGCATCCCCCTGCCAATCTGTCCATCATTGACAGTTCACGGGATTTCCCTCCTCTGGGTTACTGCTTAAATAGGCCCTGGGGCCGTACCAGTAGAACCAGGATCATTAAAGCGAGTGCGACCCCAATTTTGTAGTTGGTGCCAAACCAAGGCACACTGGCTTCCTGGGCCAGACCAATCAAAAAACCGCCGGCAATAGCCCCGTAGGGATTGCCAATACCTCCTAGAATAACGGCGGAAAACATCGACAAAATTAAAAACCAGCCCATATTGGGTTTGAGGGTCGTAACGAGGCCATACATCGAACCCGACAAGGCAACCAGAATCGCCGTGATCACCCAAGTCCAGATCACAACCTGCTCGACATTAATCCCCGAAACCCGAGCTAAGTCAACGTTGTCAGCCACCGCCCGCATGGCCTTACCAATTTTGGTTTTCTGTAGGAGGAGGTGAAGCAACACCATCGCCCCCAGGGCCATGGCAATAATAATCAGACGATTGTACTCCAGCTTTAGACCCCACAGGTCTTGGGCCGGTAGGATGGGAACTTGATAACTTTGGTTACTGCCCCCCCAGATCAGGAGAATGCCATTCCGCAAAAAGAGGGCCAGGCCAATGGAAATAATAATCAAAGTGGTCGCAGGCGCCCGCCGGTCGCGCATCGGTTTCCAGAGTAACCACTCCGATAGCAACATGGCTCCAATGGTGCCCAGACAGCCGAAAATCATCGAGATCCACAGACTGATGCCGTTGAGATTGGCGACCCAGGTGAGGTAGGCCCCCAGGGTCATAAAATCCCCATGGGCAAAATTGGAAAGTTTTAAAATTCCGTAGGTCAGGGTCAGGCCAACGGCGGCCAAGGCGATCACACTCCCGAGGGCAAGGCCATTAAAAACGAGTTGAGGAAATTCCATGACGGCTGAACGGACTCTATGGGCTGATTGCTTCCCCAAATTACACCAAATCGGCTTTTTTTGAATACTGCACCCTGTTTTTCCCTGTCTGAGACCCATCGCCATCGGCCCCGTCCCAGCGTCCTTAGGGTTCAATCACGGCGGCAACACCGAGGTTTTGCAACTGGAGAGAAACCTGCTGGGCATTGGTAGGGTCTTGGAAACGACCAACCTGTAGCATCGCCTGGCCTTGGTAATGGGTTCTAAAGGCCGTGGGGAAAAGACTGAATACCTGCTGTTCCTGGTTGATGCTTTGGACAACGGCCAATACCCGGTAGGAACGAGCAACGCTAGGAGTATTGGGCTGGGATTGGGAATAACTTGCAGGGCTACTAGCGGGGTTAACAACAGGATTCAGGGCCGCAGAGGGACTCGGAACCGGATTAGGGCCGGGCGGTGGTGGTGGTAATAAATGTCCTGAGCTTGTTTGGGCTAAAGCTGTTGTCGTCAGTAAAATTCCGAGCAAGCCTACCAAATTTAGGCCGGAGCAGACCTTCCCAAGGAAAGACCATCGGGATTTTTGATAAATTAACAGTGGCTGGGGCAAAGGCAGTGCCATAGTTTGTAGTTCTCCAATGTCTCTCGATTAAGGGCAGGACTAGACACTCAATGATTCTAAGAGCAGGGCCTCTAATTGTTGCCACACTGCTTGCATTAGCGAGTCTAGACCCAAGCGTGTCACCGCAGAAATACAAAAGATTGGGCCAGCGTTTAGGGCCGCAAAATCTTGCTGAAGACTATTTAACTGATCCGTCGTCACGGCGTCAATTTTATTCAGCACCAGGATTTGGGGCCGTTCCGGTAGACCCCGGCCATAGGATTGCAGTTCCTGGGTAATAATGCGATAGGCTGCCAGCGGTTCCTCGGCAGTGCTATCAATTAGGTGGAGCAAGAGACGGGTTCGTTCAATGTGACGCAGAAATTCGTGCCCGAGACCAATGCCCTCAGAGGCCCCTTCGATTAGACCAGGAATATCCGCAAAAACGGTGCCATCGCCCGTGGGTTTGCGAACGACCCCCAAATTGGGAATCAGCGTGGTAAAAGGATAGTCAGCAATTTTGGGCCGGGCCGAGGAGAGGGCCGAAATCAGCGTTGACTTACCCGCATTGGGCAGGCCAATAATTCCCACTTCCGCCAAGAGTTTTAATTCCAGGCGCAATTGGCGTTTTTCTCCCTCCAGCCCTGGCAGGGCGTATTCCGGGGCACGGTTGCGATTACTCAAAAAATGCTGATTTCCCAGGCCACCCTTTCCCCCTTGGGCCACGCAGAGGGTTTGGCCCGGAACCACTAAATCCCCCAACAAGTCACCCGATTCCGCATCGTAGACCATGGTGCCACAAGGAACTTGAATCAGCGTATCCTGGCCCGCCGCCCCGGTGCAGTTATTGGGGCCGCCTCGCTTACCATTTTCGGCCTTAAAACAGCGGGCATAGCGAAAGTCCAGGAGGGTTTGAAGATCATCCACTGCCTGGAGCAAGACCGAACCGCCCCGGCCCCCATTGCCTCCGGAAGGCCCGCCGGCGGGGACATATTTTTCTCGACGAAAGGCTACAATGCCATCTCCGCCCTTACCGGCTTCAACTTCGATCTCTGCGTGGTCAATAAATTGCATGGGCTAGATATAGTCAGAAATATCCTCTTTGCAGTCATCCGCTAGGTAGGACAGGGCCCGAAAACGTAGACCGACCAGTTGTTCGTAGAGCGGATTGAGTTTGCAGAGGGGAGGAATATGAACCAGTTTATGCCCAAAGAGGGTGACATCCCGTTCAAAGGGACATTGAGGGGGCACCAGTTTGCAAATAAAGCGGGCCAAACGTGGGTCATGGATGGCCATGCCATCCAGCCAGTCCTTCATGGGATGGAGCAGGTCAGGATGGGGATGAGCTTGTTCTAGTATCTGACTTTCGGGATCGCAGAGGGTATGCTCTAAGGCTTCCAGGGCCTGGATTTTAATGCCCAGGGCCTCACAAAAATCGTGGAGAATAGTCGATTCGCTGGGGGAGTAGAGACCATCGGCAATAGCCACTAAAACTGCAGTTCGCAGAAAGTTTTCTGCCGTGGCCTTATCTTTACCCAGGCCTTCGACCAATTCCTCGGGATGGATGGCTTTGAACAGCACCGTATCCGTTTCCTGAAAGCCCATTTCTTTAACCAGTTCGGTGATCAGGGTCTGCTCCTCGGTAGTAAAGTCGCCGTCGGCCCAGGCAATAGTAAGCAGGCCCCGCAACCAAGTGGCCATCTGCACGTTGCTGTAGGGAGTGGTTGAGGTAGAAACCATAGAGAATACGCCTCGTGAAGGGGAACCAGGGAAACACAGACTACTTCTTCTGAGTGACAATGACCGGAGTGCCGGGCTGTACCAATTCAAATAGGGCTACCACATCGGGGTTGCGCATCCGGACACAGCCATGGGAAACGGCTTGACCCAACAGGTATTCGTGTTTTTTAGGGGTACCGTGGAAGCCAATAGTATTTTTGCCGTCGCTCCAGAAACCGATCCAGCGAACGCCAATGGGGCCATTGAGGCTAGCCGGAATTTTTTTGCCGTTCCAGGGATTTTCCCAAACCGGGTCTTTGGTCATTTGAATGACTTGAAAATTACCTGTCGGGGTTTCCCAACCCTTTTTACCAACAGCAACAGGAAAACTAGCCAATACCTTGTTCTCTTGGTAGGCATAAACCCGACGCTCACTTAGTACCAGAACCAGTTTAGTGGCCAGGGCCTTAGTTTGAGGTGCGACGGTGGCCGTCGTAGCGGGGAGGGGAGCCTGGGGCGTTGACGCGGGCTGGGATTGAGCCAAGGCCGTGGTTGTCACCGTTAGAGCCAGGGCCAGGCCAGACAGTTGGGTTAGGGAAAAAAACATCGACATCCTCACCATCAGCATTGCAAAGATCAAAAGTCAAGCTTATCTTAACCTGAGTCCAGGGGTCATGGCTGAATCTGTCCTAGGTGCCGTAACGGTCGCGGAGGTCTGGGCTCAGGTGGCCCCGGTCGCCCATCACTTCGATTAAAGGGCCATGTTCTGACATGTGAACAATACTAACGGCGGCCACCGGCATCCCGATCCGGTCTCGATAGCGGCCAATGTCAATGCCCAGTAGGGAACAGAGCATGATGCGAATGGTGGATTTGTGGGAAACGACCAAAATATTCCCCTGCTCAAAGGTATGTTCAATTTCCTCTAGCACCTCCGAACTCCGTCGAGCAATATCAATGCCCTTTTCGCCACCGGTGGGAGAATTCCAACCCGGGTCGGCCAGCCAGCGCACGTAGTCATCGTGAAATTCCAAGTTAACCTCTGCCGGGGTTTGGCCTTCCCATTGGCCGTAGGCAATTTCCTTTAGGCCCTCCCGTTGTTGAATGGCCATCTCCAGTCGCTCGCTTAGGGGCCGGGCTGTGGCCATGGTGCGGTGGAGCGGACTGGCAAAGATCGCTGTCCAGTCGAGGCTTTGGTAAGCCTCGGCAAATTGGTCGGCCATTTGGTAGCCGGCCGGCGTGAGGTCAATATCCAGACGACCACAGAAGGTGCCAGTTTGACTGGAGGTGGTTTCGCCGTGGCGTAGGAAGTACAGTTTAAGGGGCATAGGTCAAGGAAAGACGGACAAGAGAAAACCCCAAAATAGGGTCTAGGGTGATGGCCGTTAGGATAACTTACTCCGCCGACTCCAGAACCATTTTTGCAGGGCCAAACTCAGCAGGTAGGTCAACCCCGCCACCAGAATAATCGTGGCTCCGGAGGACAGGTTAAACGTATAGGACAGGGCCAACCCCAATCCATTGAAGATCACGCCCAAGACAGTGGCCAATCCCATCATTTGCTGAATATCCTGTACCCACTGGGCGGCAATGGCGGCCGGCAGGGTTAACAGGGCAATCACCAGAATCAGGCCCACCACCTGCATGACCATCACCACCGTCAGGGCAATGGCGGCAACCAGCAGAAGATAGAGGGCATCTACCGGCAGATTGCGGGTAGTGGCATAGACGGGATCAAAGGAAATGGCGAGAAATTCCTTGTAGAACAGGGCCAATAGAACCAAGATGAAAATATCCAGGCCCAACATCAACCAGAGGTCTTGGCGCGGCACCGTTAGAATACTGCCAAATAAATAGCTGCTCACATCCGCCTTGTAACCGGGAGTGAGGTCAATCAGCATCACCCCCAGGGCCATGCCCAAGGCCCACATCACGCCGATCAGGGTATCACTCCGTTGTTGGTAGCGACGCTCGACCCAGCCCATGGCCAGGGCCGACCCCAAACAAAAAATAATCGCCCCTAGTACTGGACTAAAGCGGAAAAAGTAGCCAAGGCCAATGCCACCGTAGGCCGCATGGGCAACGCCACCACTGATAAAGACCATACGATTCACCACCACCAGGGAACCGATTAATCCGCAAGCAATACTGACTAAAATCGCGGCCCCCAACGCATTACGAATAAATTCAAACTGGAGCGCTTCAACCAAGGCATTAATCATGGGGGCAATCGTTGGCATGGTCAGGGAAAACTCGGTGGGGAACCCCGTGGGCAATGAGATCCACAGGGCACTGATAGGTTTGTTCGATCATTTGGGGGGTGATCCGGCAGTCATTGTGGTAGTGCAGTCGGCGATTGAGGCAACCCACGGTTTTGACGTAGCGGGAAACGGCCCCCAGGTCGTGGGAGATCATGACAATGGTGATGAATTGATTCAGATCTTTCAGAAGTTCGTAAATACCGTACTGCACCTTGCTATCAACGTTGGCTGTCGGCTCATCAAGCAACAGAATGCGGGGTTCCGAGGCCAGGGCCCGAGCGATGTAAACCCGCTGTCGTTGGCCCCCCGACAACGCTCCAATCGGCCGATCTGCCAGGCCTTCTAGGCCAACTTGGGCCAAACAATGCTGAACCATAGCTTCGTCCTGGGAAGAGTAGGGACGAAACAGCCGGCGCTTGCCGAGACGGCCCATGCGCACCACCTCCCGGACTCGGACGGGAAAATCGCGGTCAAATTCCAGCACTTGGGGCACATAACCCAGGTAGCGCCGCCCCTGTTGGACGGGATAGCCCAGGATACTCACGTGGCCCCGTTGAGGGGGAATTAGGCCTAGCAGGACCTTCAGCAGAGTGGTTTTACCGCCGCCGTTGGGGCCGATCAGGCCAAGAAAATCTAAGGCCTGCACCCGTAAATTAATGGCTTCTAAAACAGGCGTCGGGCCATAGCCAGCCCAAACATTATCAAGGGTAATTACTTCATCCATGGAGCGGCATCTGCCTGCTATCGGTAACGTCCTGGCCCATCGCTAGGAGGAGGGTAATAAAAATGAAAGCCATTCTCAATCCTAGACGATCCATCTACTTCCAGAGCATTGCGCCCCAAAGAAACCCCTATGATGGGAAGGCCCCTTGTCTAGGTTTCCATGAAAATTCAGCCCCGTAAGCGTTTTGGCCAACATTGGCTCAAGAGTCCAACGAGTTTGGCCCAAATTGTGACAGCGGCCAACCTCCAGCCCACGGATCATGTCTTGGAAATTGGCCCTGGCCTGGGGGTGCTTACCCAAGAACTAGTGAACCATGCGGCTTCCGTCGTGGCGGTGGAGCTAGACCGAGATTTATGCCAAACCCTTGTCCAACGCTTTGGTCAACAGGAAAACTTTCTCTTGCTCCAGGGGGATTTCCTGGCCCTGGATTTGGCCGAACTCCTCCAGGACTTTCCCAAATTTAAACCCTTGAATAAAGTGGTGGCTAACATTCCCTACAACATCACCGGGCCAATTTTAGAAAAATTGCTGGGGGCCATGGGAGCGCCCCAAATTCCCGCCTACGACAGCATTGTCCTCCTGATGCAAAAGGAAGTGGCCGAACGCCTGGTCGCAGAACCCAAAACCAAGGCCTACAGCGCCTTGTCGGTTCGTATGCAATACTTGGCCCACTGTGAATGGATCGCTGCGGTTCCCCGTCAGGCCTTCTCGCCCCCACCGCAGGTGGAATCGGCCGTGGTGCGTTTAACCCCGCGTCCCTATCCGGCCCCACCCCATAATCCTCGTCTTTTGGGCCAACTGGTTAAATTAGGGTTTGCCAATCGCCGTAAAATGTTACGCAACAACTTTAAAGGCTTACTCTCCAGCGAGGTCTTAACCGGGATGCTAACGCAATTGGCCCTCCCCGCCGAAGTCCGAGCCGAAGAAATTGGATTGGCCCAATGGATCGACCTGTGTAATCGTCTAGAAACGTGCCTCACTCCCCCAAGCTAATGCGTTCCTACACCCTGTTTGCCCCGGCTAAGATCAATCTTTTTCTTGAAATTCTAGGAGACCGCCCCGATGGCTTCCATGAATTAGTAATGATTTTACAAAGTATTAGCCTTGGGGACTATATTCACCTCCAGGCCAACGGCACCCAGCAGATCCGTCTCACCTGTTCTCGCCAGGATCTGCCCGCCGACGAAAGTAACCTGGCCTACCGGGCCGCCCGCCTGATGACCGAGCGTTTTCCCCAGGCCTTTGCTAACTACGGGGGCCTGAATATCGACCTTGAGAAACAAATCCCCATCGCTGCTGGTTTAGCCGGGGGGTCGGCCGATGCCGCTGCGGTTCTCGTCGGCATCGATCTCCTCTGGCAACTGGGCCTAACCCAACCCGAACTGCAATCCCTGGCCGCGGAATTAGGGTCGGATATTCCTTTTTGTATTGGCGGGGGAACGGCATTGGCAACGGGCCGGGGCGAAAAACTAGACCCCCTCCCTGATGTCGATAATTTCTGGGTTGTCCTAGCCAAGGATCAGACCCTCGCGGTTCCCACCCCCTGGGCCTACCAAACCTACCGTCAACAATTCCAGACCCAATACCTCCCAGCGGGAACCCCCCAACGAATTCGGGCCCGCGAAATTCATGCCGGCCCTCTGGTACAAGCCATCCAAAAACGGGATGCTATGGCGATAGCCCTGGGCCTGCACAATGACCTGGAAAAAGTCGTGCTGCCCCATTACCCAGGCGTAGCAAATCTCCGTCAAGTCTTAGCTGAAGCCGGGGGCCTGGGAACCATGATGTCCGGCTCGGGCCCGACGGTGTTTACGTTCTGTGCCTCTCAAGAGTCAGCCGAGCAGGTTAAAGCTACCGCCGAGAGCCATTTGGCTAACCCCAATGTGCAATTTTGGCTGGCCCGGCTGATCGGCCATGGTATTCAAGTGATTGACTAGATTTTATGGACTGGCAACTGTTTGGCTTAAGTTTTATCACCGTCTTTCTCGCTGAAATTGGCGACAAAAGTCAGTTGGCGGCCATTGCCCTGGGAGGAAGCGCAAAATCTCCTCGGGCCGTTTTTTTCGGCTCCGTCACGGCCCTAGTCTTAGCTAGTTTCCTAGGAGTATTAGCCGGGGGTAGTGTGGCCCAACTGTTACCCACGAAACTGATGAAGGCCCTGGCGGCTTTGGGTTTTTTAATTATGGCCCTGAAGTTACTTTGGCCGGCCTCGGACAACTAAAGCGCTCGTAGTGATAGCCGTGAATGGGGATGACCGGCCGGGGATCTCGCTGGCAAGTAGGCAGATCCACCGGGGCCAAAAAATTAACCAGCCATAGGTCTAGGGATTGGGTCTGAGCTGCGAGGAATTGTTTTAACTGCTGGCCGGCCTGGGGACTCTGTAATCGAGTCTGGGGAATCAGGACAAAGCGAGGGGGCCTGGGTAGCGCCGGGGTCTGCTGGATTTGCCAGGCTAGTCCCATCATTTCGCCGACCTGGACGAGGCTCTGTTGGGTCGTGACGATCAGCGGCGATGCCTTGCCAGGATTCTCTGCCAGGGCCTGGAGCAATTGTTCGGGGCGGTAGTATTTTTGATAGCCGAGGTTGTGGGTGATGGTCAGGCCACTGATCAGGCCCACACTGATGACGATGAGGACGGTGGGATGGCGGAAGGGCCGTTTTGGGAGTGGATTTTGCTCAGATGAGGAAAAGAGACGGCTATCCAGACCAAAGGCTAGTAGCCCGATCACAATCGGTAAGAAATTGAAACTATAGCGGGCTCCCCTGGTAATATCCATGCCACCGAAGTAGGTGATGCCCAAGTACAGAAAAATAAGACTACCCAATAATAGCCCTAAGAGCCTGATTTCAGGATGTTGAGGGTGGGATTGCTGTAGGCCCTGCCAAACCTTGGGGCCAAGCCAAAGGAGGTAGAGTAACATCCCGACTCCCGACAGGATCACAATCCCTAGCGAGGAAGACTCTACCGGGAATAGACAAACCATGGTGATCAAGGCCGCCAGTAGCTGAAAAGGCGGGCCAATCAAGTTGCTAAAACTGCTATTGTCCTGGCGAATCCAGTCGGTCATGCCGTTGCCATAGCCCCGTTGACTAATCATCCAGGCCCAGTAGAGCAGGGCGGCCAAGGTTCCCAGCACCACCGGGAGCAAACTCCGCCAAGCCTTGGCCGAGAGGGCCAAGGACGACGAAGGCCAATACCAGAGTAGTAGTAGGGTCAGGCCCTGAGCCGTTAACAATAAACCCGTAAAGAAATGTACCGACAGGGCCAGGCTATTCACCAAAACCCAAGCAAAAACCAAACTCGGCGGCAGACGCTGGCCCCGCAGTAGGCATTGACTACCCTTGAGAAAACACCCCAGGGAAAGCAGAACCAGTAGAACGGCCAGGGTGTAGTGCCGGGCTTCCTGGGCAATAAAAATGGCGTAGGGGGACAGGGCCATCAACAGGGCCAAACTGTGGGCCAATCCCGCTGATTTCCCTAACCAACGCATTCCGGCATAGCCGAGGGGAATAGCTGCAACCCCAATTAAAGCGGGTAGTGCTCGGGCCGCCCAAAGATTCACCAGGCCGGTTGAAGTCGGAAATAACCGTAGCCAGAGATGGGCCAGGGCAAAGTAGAGGGGGGGATGATTATCCTGCTCGAGAATCAAGTCAATGACAGTACTAACTTGGGCCGTGGGATTGGTCTGGAGAGGGGTCAGCAGTTCTGAACTACTCAGGGCAGTATGGGGAGGAATAGTACTAAAAACGTTGCCTAGGCTAAACACCAGCGTGGCAAACTCATCCGTCCAGGGAGGCTTATCGGTCAAATTCTGAAAGCGTAACCAGGCCCCGAGGAGCGTCCAGCCAATCAGTAGCCCCAAATTCGATGTTAACCAGGAACGCAAAGGCAAAATCAGAGGCAAATATAAAGAACGTCCCCATTATCGACCAACACCTGTCCTTCGGGAGCGTTATCCCAACCCGCTGCACACCTGACCCCACCCGTCCTTCCCTTGTGAAGAGGAGGTGCTGCAGGCGGAGGGGTAAAAATCTGTAGCCCTTAGCTGATTTGCTTTGTTCTGGGACAGTCACAGGCTGGCTAAGCTTTGCCAATCAAGAATCCCAGCCAAGTAAGCTGCATCATTCTCAATCAAAACAGCTACCTAATTTAGAGAATTGGTATTTAGACGGCGTCGCCACCGCAATCCCGTCCACGGCCTCTCAAGATTGGGAAAAAAATGTTGGTTTTTCAGTTGGCTTTGTATGATTGGGTTAATTGCTCTACCGCTTCGAGGACTCCTATGAAATACGTTGCCTCTGCCCTTGTCCTGGGTTGCGCTTTAAGCCTATCACCCCTCTTAATCAGCGTAGCCCCGGCTAACGAATCCTCGACCACCATTAAACAGGATAAAAAAGCGATGGTGGCAGAAGTACTTAAATTATTGAATGATGACCAAAAAATGAAGCTCTTAAACGGGATTGAACAGGGCCAGGAAATCAAAGACATTCTTCCCAGCCTAGACCTGTCGCGGGAGCAAAAAGTCCAACTCTTCAAAATCATGAAATCGGCCCAGGATGCCAAGCAATAATCATTACTCTAGAGTATCCGTCAACCGACGAGCCGGAAGCCTCGACAGAAAGGAATCCTTGACCTAAAATTAATAAATCTTTCAGCCTAGCAGACTTAGGCTCTTTTGCTTGTATCCGGAGCCACACCCTAGCCTAGGAAGTCTTTCATCACTTTACCCCATCTCATACGGTCTGTCCTGTGGTTGCCTCAATTCCCAAAACAACATTTCCCCAAGTCATTCCGGCCCAACGACGCACCGGGGCCTATATCCTGATCGATAGTCTAGAGCGCCATGGCGTGAAGCATATTTTTGGTTATCCCGGCGGGGCCATTTTGCCGATCTACGATGAACTGCATCGCGCTGAGGCCCGGGGGAATCTCCAGCATATTCTGGTGCGCCATGAACAGGGAGCGGCCCACGCAGCGGATGGCTATGCCCGCGCGACGGGTAAGGTGGGGGTCTGTTTTGGGACATCGGGCCCTGGGGCCACGAATTTAGTCACCGGCATTGCAACAGCCCACCTGGATTCGATTCCCATGGTGATCGTCACTGGCCAGGTCGGTCGTCCTGTGATTGGCAGTGATGCCTTCCAAGAAATTGACATTTTCGGCATTACCCTACCGATTGTTAAGCATTCCTATGTGGTTCGCCACGCCAAAGATATGGCCCGCATCGTCGCTGAGGCCTTCCACATCGCTAGTACTGGCCGGCCTGGCCCAGTTTTAATCGATGTGCCCAAGGATGTCGGTCTAGAAGAGTGCGATTACATGCCCATTGAACCCGGAGAAGTCAATATCTCCGGCTATCGGCCGACGATCAAAGGCAATCCTCGCCAAATCAACGCCGCGCTACACCTTTTGGAACAGGCCCAGAAACCCTTGCTTTACGTTGGTGGTGGAGCCATTGCAGCCAATGCCCACGCCCAAATCCATGAATTTGCTGAGCGTTTTCAACTCCCTGTGACCACGACTTTGATGGGAATCGGGGCCTTTGATGAGCACCATCCCTTATCCGTAGGGATGCTGGGGATGCACGGAACAGCCTACGCCAACTTTGCCGTCAGCGAGTGCGACCTCCTGATCGCTGTCGGGGCCCGCTTTGATGACCGGGTGACAGGAAAATTGGATGAATTTGCCTCTCGGGCCAAGGTAATTCACATTGATATCGACCCCGCAGAAGTAGGTAAAAACCGTGCTCCCGAAGTTCCCATTGTGGGCGATGTCCGTCAAGTCCTGGAGCAACTTCTGCAACGAGCTCGGGAACTCGACTATCCCACTAATCCCCACCTCACCCAGGCCTGGTTAGCCCGAATTAATCAATGGCGGGCCGATTATCCCCTGGTCGCGCCCCACTACGACGACATGATTTCTCCCCAGGAAGTGGTCGTAGAGCTAGACCGCCAGGCCCCCCGCGCTTTCTACAGCACCGATGTGGGCCAGCACCAAATGTGGGCCGCTCAATTTTTACACAACGGGCCGCGCCGCTGGATTTCCAGTGCCGGTCTGGGAACCATGGGTTTTGGTCTACCCGCCGCCATGGGGGCCCAGGTGGCCGTTCCCGACGAACAGGTTATTTGCGTAAGTGGTGATGCCAGCTTCCAAATGAATTTGCAGGAATTGGGAACCCTGGCCCAGTACGGCATCAACGTGAAAACCGTGATTTTGAATAACGGCTGGCAGGGGATGGTGCGCCAATGGCAACAGGCCTTCTACGATGAACGCTACGTCGCCTCCAATATGCAGTCGGGAAGCCCCGATATTGAACTCCTCTGCGCGGCCTACGGCATTAAGGGCATGACCATTCGAGATTATGCCGACTTGGCCCCCGCCATTGCCGAAATGCTGGCCCACGATGGCCCCGTAGTGCTGGATGTCATGGTCAAAAAAGACGAAAACTGTTACCCGATGGTGGCCCCTGGCAAGAGTAACGCCCAAATGCTGGGGCTACCGGAGCGGAAACGTCCAGAGGCCTTTGATGAAGTTCTACAATGTAGTACCTGCGGGGCAAAAAATACCATGACCAATCGTTTCTGCCCAGAATGTGGCACTAAACTCTAAAGCTCTCCCGGCCTTGGCTTCTACGTTTTTACGGCTGGCCAGGGCCACATTTTTCGCGCATCACCATGCCTCCTGTCATCTCAGTATCTCTAAAAACCCTCTATGAACAGGACTTTGTGGCCTGGCTCGACCAGACGGCTGAGCAAATTCGTCAGGGGAGTATTACGGAGCTGGATTGGGAACATTTGTTGGAGGAGATTGAGGCCTTGGGGAGTGAACAACGGCGAAAGGTGGAGAGTTATTGCCTCCGTCTTTTGATTCACCTGCTGTGTTATCAGTATTGGCTCAGTGAGAAAGCGTGGTCAGGACGGGGCTGGGAAAAAGAAATTGATAATTTTCGCCTAGAGCTAGATTCATTACTGGCCTCTAACGTTCTGTTCAATCACCTCCAGGAAAAGCAAGCCGCTATCTACGCCAAAGCTAGAGGACAATTTTTGAGAAAATCAGGATTGCCTGCGCTAACTATTCCCGAGCAATGCCCTTTTTCCCTAGAACAAATTTTAGATATTGGCTTTTTACCCTAGGTTGATTATATTTTTGTCCTATTGAAAGATTTTCCCATAATCTTTTTCTGATCTTTTTGAATTCTATCAATTCGGTTATTTCCATCGGCCAGAATCAATTGTTTACCCCATTCTGACCAGGGCTGCTATCAAGTAAATCAAGAGAGACTGGGCCAACTTTTCGTTAAGATGAAACTTCAAGGCCTTGCTGAGCAACTCTTTGCCTCTTTATGACCTCGTCTGATCTGCCCGAAATTGAAACAGTCCTAGCGCAACAAGTCCAACGGGTTGAGGCCCTCCTGGCCCTGCCTCGGCTGGCAGATACCTTACCAGAACAGGCCTTTCTCCAAGAAGCGCTCCAATACCTCGAACAGCTAACCCAAAGCCAAATTTCCTTTATCCATTTCATCAACGATGATGAACAGACGATTGAATTAGTCACCTGGTCTAAGCGGACTCTCGACACCTATTGCCATGCCGCTTACGACCACCATTATCCGGTAACAAAGGCGGGGATTTGGGCCGATGCGTTACGCCAGCGCCAGCCCGTTGTGTTTAACGATTACTCAGCCTATCCAGCCAAGCGGGGATTGCCCCAGGGCCATGCGGGTATGCAACGATTGATCAGTGTGCCGGTGATTAGCCAGGGCCGCGTGGTAATGCTGACCGGTGTGGGCAACAAAGCGACGGACTACAACAACCTGGATGTGGAAAGTGTGCAGTTGCTGTCCAACGAAATCTGGAATTTAGCCCAACGTCGTCGAGATATTTTAGCCTTAGAAAAACAGGAAAAACTCTTTCGGGCTACCTTTGAGCAGGCGGCAGTGGGGGTGGCGCGTCTCTCCCTAGAAGGCGCTTTTCTACAAGTGAACGAGCGTTTTTGCCAGTTGGTGGGCTACCGTGCCGATGAGTTAACCCAAATGTTCTGTCAAGACCTGATCTACCCCCCGGATCGTGCTAGGGATATGACCGAACGGAAGAAACTACGTCAGGGCCTGATCTCGACCTATTCCCTAGAAAAACGCTATTGCCATCACAATGGCTCCCTGATATGGGTCAATTGTACGATGTCTTTCGTCTCAGGCGACGACGAGCCCAGCTATTTCATCGCTGTTGTGGAGGATATTGGCGACCGTAAACGGGCGGAGCAGGCCCTCCAACAACTCAACCAAGACCTAGAGTCTTGTATCGAAGCCCGCACCTATGAATTGTCTGCCTTTCGGCAAGGAGTAGATTCCGCAGCCATCGTCGCCATTACCGATCCAGAGGGGGTGATTACCTACGTCAACGACCGTTTTTGTGAGATCTCTGGCTACCAACCCGAAGAAGTGCTCGGCCAGACCCATAAACTCTTGAATTCCGGTTATCATCCCCCCGAATTTTTTCAGACCCTGTGGGAGACCCTGAAATCGGGGCAAGTCTGGCGGGGAGAAGTCCGCAATCGTCGCAAGGATGGTAGTTTTTACTGGACAGATAGTGTTCTTGTTCCTTTTTTAGATAAGCAGGGCCAACCCTACCAATACCTGGCCATCCGCTTTGACATTACTGAACGGAAGCAGTACGAAGTCCAACTGGCCCAGGCAAATGAAGAACTCCTCTCTGCTAGCCGGCTCAAGGATGAATTTTTGGCCAATATGAGCCATGAATTACGCACCCCTCTCAATGCGATTTTGGGCATGGCGGAAAGCCTGCAAGAAAGAATTTTTGGCCCGTTGACTGAACACCAACAAATGGCCCTAGACACCATTGAGAATAGTGGCCTGCATCTACTGGAATTGATCAATGACGTGTTGGATTTGGCTAAAATTAGCGCGGGGAAACTCCAGTTGGCGCCCCACTACACCGATGTGGCCCAACTTTGCCATAGTAGCCTAACGTTTATTCAACAACAGACCTTTCAGAAACAGATCAGTGTCCATTTAAGCCTGGCGCCCCAACTCCCAGCAGTTTGGTTAGATGAGCGGCGTATTCGTCAGGCCTTGATCAACCTGTTGAACAATGCAGTGAAATTTACCCCAGTGGGGGGAACGATTACCCTCGCCGCCTCCCTACAATCCAGTCTTGATCCCACCCAAGACCCTCCGCTTCAGTTAACAGTAACCGATACAGGCATTGGGATTCCGACGAATCACCTTCAAAAACTGTTTCAACCCTTTATCCAGGTGGATAGTGCCCTTAATCGCCAATACCAAGGGGCGGGCCTGGGCCTGGCTTTGGTGAAACAGATCGCAGAACTCCATGGGGGCAGCATTACGGTCACGAGTACGGAGGGCGCTGGGAGTTGCTTTACCCTGACCCTTCCCTGTCGCCAGGGGCCTGATTCCCTAGAAGCAGCTCCTGTCTTGACGCCCAAAGCACCATCTTCTAGCCCGAGCCCTTGTCGCTTACTCATGGCGATGGGGAATAGCGCCAATGGTGCGACGCTCCTCCACTATCTCCGGGCCAGGGGCTACGAACTACTTTTGGCCGAGGAACCCGAAACGCTCCTGGCCCTTGCCACGACCCAATCACCGGATCTGATTCTGTTGGATCTACAGGCCCCCAGCCTCCAGGGCCTAGAAATGATTCGCAGCCTGCGTCAAACGCCAACTCTTAGTCAGATGCCCATCCTGGCCTTGACAACGGAGGAGAGGGAAGCGGCCCAATGCTTGGCGGCTGGGGCCAACGATTGCCTTCGCCAACCTGTTAGACCAAAGGAATTAATTAACCATATTCACGGCCTTCTCGTTGCTTCAACCGATAGAATGAACCCAGGTAATCCCCTGTGATGCACCGTCCTTCAGACAGCATTTAAAACGGCGAATCTCCATCCGTCGAGGGAGTTATGACTGACGTAGCGGCGTTTCCCACAGAATTTCGTCCTTAGCCATTGTTATTTAAAGCCCACAAGGAAAACCATGCCCTCAGCCTCCATCTTGATCGTTGACGATGAGCCGGATAACTTCGATGTGATTGAAGCCTTGCTCGGGGATCAAGACTATGATTTTCATTACGTCCCCAGTGGCCCGCTGGCCCTCGAGTCGCTATCAACGTTTTCCCCTGATCTAATTTTGCTGGATGTGATGATGCCGGGGATGAATGGGCTTGAAGTTTGTCGCCAGATCAAAGCGCGGCCAGACTGTCAGGGTATTCCTATCATTATCATCACGGCTTTAAATGAAAAAAGTGATCTGGCCCATTGTTTAGAAGCAGGGGCGGATGACTTTCTCACAAAACCCGTCAATCGTCTGGAATTAAGGGCCAGAACTCACTCCATGTTGCGCATTCGTCGCCAGTACCAACAACTTGCTGTCTTTAATGCTCACCTAGAGCAGATGGTACAGGCGCGGACGAACCAGCTCCATCGCATGATTTTTGAGGATAGTCTGACCCAATTACCCAGTCGGGCTTTTCTCGTGAAAGCGCTCACGGAGGCATTAGCCGCAGGACAAGTGGACTTTGCCCTAGTCATTTTTGACTGCGACCAGTTCCAATTAGTTAATGGTTCCTTTGGCAGTGTGATCGGTGATCAACTCCTGAAGGCGGTTGCTCAACGTTTAAATCAGCATCTGCGTCCCCAGGATATATTGGCACGATTGGGAGGGGATGAGTTTTGTTTTTTACTCCACCAAGTTGCGGAACCCGCGATGGTTGAATCCTTTATTCAAACGGTGATCGCCAGCTTTGAACGGCCATTCTTAGTGGAAAATTGCGATATTTTTATGACGGTTTCGGCGGGAGTCGCCTGGGGGCAAAATCCTGAGCAGAAGGCCGAAGCCCTGCTCCAGGATGCTAACAGTGCCATGTATCGAGCCAAGGCCCGAGGAAAAAGCAATGTGGCCATCTTCGATTCGGCCATGCACCAGGAAATGCTCCAGCGTCTACAACTGGAAAACGATCTGCAACGGGCCCTCAAGCAAGAAGAATTTGTCGTCTACTACCAGCCGATTATGGATCTGCAGCAACAAACTCTCGCGGGCCTAGAAGCTTTGATTCGTTGGCAACACCCCGAGCGGGGTATGGTCTCACCAGCGGAGTTTATTCCCTGTCTAGAGGCGACGGGCCTGATTGTCCCCGTGGGGATCTGGGTCTTGCGCCAGGCCTGTTGGCAACTCCAGCAATGGCATCGGCAGAGTTTACCAGACCTCAGTGTCAGTGTTAATTTATCCGTCCGCCAGTTCAATAGTCCGACACTCCTTAGCGATATTGATACCGTCATCACAGAAACTGGCCTAGATCCTCAGTACCTTAAATTGGAAATTACGGAAAGCGCGATCATGGATAACGCCGATGACGCGATTGCCATTACCCAGGCCCTACAGGAGCGTCAGATCCAGCTCAGTATTGATGACTTTGGCACAGGCTATTCTTCCCTGGAATATCTCCACCGTCTGCCGGTGGATAACCTTAAAATTGACCGTTCCTTTGTGGATCACATTGGCAAGAACTCACGCAATTATTATGTGGTGAATACGATTGTTACTCTCGGCCATCAATTGGGTCTCAAAATCATTGCTGAAGGGGTTGAAACTGAGGAGCAAGAAGTTTGGCTACAAAATCTAGGTTGTGAGTTTGGCCAGGGCTATCGCTATGCCCGGCCCTTGCCGGCCGCCGAAATCGAGGCCCGCTACCTGCATCATTAGTACTAATCCTCCCATTAAGCCGTCAGTACTTCAAGAAGCATTTGTATCATTCGCCAATTTTGATAATGGCAAGCAGGTACAATAGGAATAGAAAATTAATAAACAGTAGGAGAACGTATTGGGCGAAGGACACATTAAATTTTGATTGATCTCCCCAGACCCAAAGTATTCCTAATCTGATTTTCTAGGCTTTACCGGGAATAGGGCCTCGTCGGCCCTGGGCCGTCGTGGATTGTTGCAGGAACCGACAGAGGTGTTGAACAGAGGGATTTTGTTCGCCCTGTTGGAGTTGGGCCAGGGCCTCTTGGAAGGTCAGGCCAGAACGATAAATTAGACGAAAGGCTTTTTTGAGATCTGCTAAATCCTCGGGGGCCATACCCGACCGTTGTAGGCCAATCAAATTCAGGGAGCGGACACGGGAGGGATTGCCTTCGACGATGGTAAAGGGGGGCACATCCCGCTCAATGCGACTCATGCCACCGACCATGGCCAAGCGACCAATGTGAACAAATTGGTGGACTCCCAGAACCCCACTAATGCGGGCCTTGGATTCGATGTGGATATGACCCGCTAGGGCAACGGAGTTGGCGATAATCACCTCGTCTTCGATGGTGCAATTATGGGCAACGTGGGCGTAGGCCATGAGTAAATTGTGATTACCTAGTTGCGTGACAGCTCCCTCTTCCGTCGCCCGGTTGATGGTGACGTATTCCCGAATTTGGTTATAGTTGCCGATTTTGACCCAACTTTCCCCGCCCTTATACTTCAAGTCCTGGGGCTCTGAGCCGATGATGGCCCCGGCAAAAATGCGATTACCGATGCCAATTTCCGTTGGGCCCTCAATGACGACGTGGGAAGCGATGGTGGTATCGGCGGCGATGGTGACGTGTTCACCAATGACGCTATAGGGGCCAACTTTGACCGTGGGGTGTAACTTCGCTTGGGGATGGATAATGGCAGTGGGATGAATCTGGGGGCTCAAGGAATCCTCTCCCGGGCGTTGTTGTTCGGTCAACATGGATGTTCTGTGCCTAGCTTACAAAGGATGCGGTCGTCTTACCTAGTCGATTAAGGAAAATAGCATATCTGCTTCGCAGACAAGTTGCCCATCCACGACGGCCTTGCCGTGCATTTTAGCAATGCGGTTGAGCTTCAGGGAGAGAAGAGCAACGGTCATAATCAATTGATCTCCGGGAATGACCGGCCGCCGAAAGCGCACGCCATCAATACCGGCGAAGGCGAAAAATTTGCCCTTCATCCCTGGTAATTGGGTCAGGATCACTCCCCCTACTTGGGCCATGGATTCCACGATTAACACCCCCGGCATAATCGGCCGCCCCGGAACATGGCCGGGAAAAAACGGCTCGTTAATGGTGACATTTTTCAGTCCCGTGGCTTGCTTGCCGGGAACATAGTCGAGAATACGATCCACCAGGGCAAAGGGGTAGCGGTGGGGCAGGAGGTCTTGGATTTCCCGCACCTCAAAGGTGGTTTGCTGGCTAGCCGGCGTTGCTGGGGAAGAAGAATCAGGGGAAGGGGAAACAGAAGTGGTCATAACAGCGCTATTCAGCGGACAAAAGCTGGGGATTTCTCGACGGTGTCATAGTTCAGGAATTAGTTTAGACGGATTTGGCCCCTTTTCTGCGTCTAGGGCCGGATCAATAGACGACCTAAGCAGGAAAGTTCAGCAGGGCTAAGGTTCAAGGCCTCAAGACTGACATCCTCCCCTAAATCCACCGTTAATGGCCCTAGTTTAGAGTTAGCAAGACCGGGCAGGCCCTGGAGTTCTAGATTGTCGAGGTGGAGGGCCTGGGGATTGAGGAGGGAGAGGTGGGCCCGTAACTTTAGGTAATGGGTTTCCTGAGCTGTTGTTAAATCGGCCGATAGCGTAAAGGATTGTTCGGCCAGGACAATACTCTGCCATTGCAGTTGATAGTCCGCTAGATAGGCCTGGGGATCGGCAATGTCGAGGCGTTCCAGCAGGGCCAAAAGAAGTTCCGTCAAGGCATTGCTTAAAATCGCGGAGGGCAGAGAGGCCTGAAGATCGGCCTGGCTAATTTGCACCTCCCCACTGACTTGGATCGGCTCTAGGAGTTGCAGGGGTTTACCCTTGACGATCTGACCAATATTAATGCGGATATTCTCCCCCTTGAGCAAGACCCGTCCCAGGGAGAGGCCTTGGTACAGGGCCTGACGGGATTGCAAGGCTACGCGGGGGACGTACCCCTTGAGAATCTGACGATTTTGCCCTTGAATGTCAATTTCTAGACTTTCGACCGCTTCGAGTTGGGACTGGAGCCAGAGGCGGAGGGCCGGCGTCAGGATTTTAGTGATCAGGCCATGACTAACATCAGTGGACATAGGAACTATCAAAAGTAGGCAACAATTAGAATAAAGACTATAGCAAGGGCCGACCCCCTCCGTTGGCCGGGGCAGGAAATGATGCAGGAACGGGTTCAAAAAATTCTCTCTCAATGGGGCATTGCCTCCCGCCGCCACGCGGAAGCGATGATTTTAAGTGGCCGGGTGGCCCTCAACGGCAAAGTGGCTGAACTGGGGGACAAGGCCGACCCCCATCGAGATTATCTGGAGGTCGATGGGAAGCGGGTGGAACCCCTCAATCGTCCCCAGCTTTTCTATATTTTGATGAATAAACCCAAGGGGGTGCTTTCCACCTGCGATGACCCCAAGGGCCGCAAAACCGTTATTGAACTTCTGCCCCCTAACCTGCAACAGGGCAAAGGCATTCATCCCGTTGGCCGCCTCGACCGTAACTCTACTGGAGCCTTGATTTTAAGCAATGATGGGGAACTCACCCTACGCCTGACCCATCCCCGTTACCACCTGCCCAAGACCTACGATGTTTGGGTCGAGGGCCATCCCAGTGACCAGGCCCTGGAAGAATGGCGGCAGGGCATGATCCTCGATGGCCAAAAAACGCTCCCGGCCCAGCTCGAAATTCTAGAGGAAACGCCCCAACAAACCCGCCTACTGATTACCCTCACCGAAGGCAAAAATCGCCAAATTCGCCGTCTCGCGGAACAATTGGGCCTGGAAGTCACCAAACTCCACCGCCGCAGTATTGGTAATCTCGCGCTCAATCAGGGCCAACAGCGTCTTCTGCCGGGGGAATACCGCCTGCTCAAGCCCGCAGAAGTCAGCTACCTCAAACGCCATGTCCAGCTAGAAGCTTCTCTGGCCTTGCCCGTTGCCCGTCGGAACCAAGGACGCCCCCGTTAAGGCCAATCCTCCCAATTAGGGCTACAGATGTTTACCCCTCCACCTACGGCACCTCCCCTTGTGAGAGGACGGGTGGGGTTAGTTGTATAGGCGGGCTTCAGGGATGGGGGATAAGGCCCGGGGCCAAGGATGGATCTTTTTGTGGAGGGTTAGGGGCCGGCATGGAGTTTCAGCCGGGATATCGAGTTCCTCCGGAACGGAAAGCAGACCGTATAATAGTTCAGAACAAGCTATAGTGATTGATCCAGAAAGTTGGCGCAGCGTCGGCAGAGAAAACCAGCATGGGTAAAGTAGTCGGAATTGACCTAGGAACAACAAACTCCGTAGTCGCAGTGATGGAAGGGGGCAAGCCTGTTGTGATTGCCAATGCTGAGGGCATGAGAACAACCCCTTCGGCGGTGGGCTTCAACAAGGATGGGGAATTGGTGGTGGGCCAGATGGCCCGGCGACAATCAGTACTGAATCCCCAAAATACGTTTTATGCTGTCAAACGCTTCATGGGCCGACGTTATGGAGAACTGAGTGCAGAGTCGAAGCGGGTTCCCTACACCATCCGCCGCGACGAAGCCGACAACATTAAAATCCGTTGTCCCCGCCTGAAAAAAGACTTTGCTCCGGAAGAAATCTCGGCCATGATTCTGCGGAAATTAGCCGAGGAGGCCAGTCGTTATCTAGGGGAAAAGGTAACGGGGGCCGTGATTACTGTCCCAGCCTATTTTAATGATTCCCAACGCCAGGCGACGAGGGATGCGGGACGCATTGCCGGTCTGGAAGTGCTCCGTATTATTAACGAACCGACGGCGGCCTCCCTAGCCTATGGGTTAGAACAACGGCGCAGTCAGAAAATTCTGGTCTTTGATTTGGGGGGCGGCACCTTTGATGTCTCGGTGCTGGAAGTCGGTGATGGCATTTTTGAAGTCAAAGCGACCAGCGGCGACACCCAACTAGGGGGGAATGATTTTGACCGGCGCATTGTAGATTGGCTGGCGGAGCAATTTCTAGAAGCGGAAAAAGTTGATTTGCGGCAGGATCGGCAATCTTTGCAACGGTTAACGGAGGCCGCAGAAAAGGCCAAAATTGAACTGTCGGGGGTGAGTGTTACCGATATTAACTTGCCCTTTATTACCGCTACGGAAGATGGCCCCAAGCACCTGGAAACCCGCCTCACTCGCTCCCAATTTGAAGAATTGTGCGGGGATCTGGTAACACGTCTGCGCCGCCCGATTAAACGGGTGTTGAAGGATGCGGGACTGAGTCCAGTACAGGTAGATGAAGTGGTGCTGGTCGGGGGAGGCACCCGGATGCCCATGATTAAATCCCTAGTGCGGAGTTTTATTGACCGAGAACCCAACGAAAACGTAAACCCCGATGAAGTGGTGGCCATTGGGGCTGCCATTCAGGCGGGCATTTTGGGTGGTGAGGTGAAGGATATTTTGCTCTTGGATGTGACGCCCTTGTCCCTGGGTCTGGAAACCATCGGCGGTGTCATGAAAAAACTGTTGCCCCGCAACACCACCATTCCGGTGCGCAAATCGGATATTTTTTCCACCGGCGAAAATAATCAAACCGTGGTGGAAGTCCATGTCCTGCAAGGGGAGCGGGAAATGGCCAGTGACAATAAATCCCTGGGACGCTTTAAACTAAGTGGCATTCCCCCGGCCCCCCGAGGCATTCCTCAAGTTCAGGTGTCCTTTGATATTGATGCCAACGGTATTTTGCAGGTCACGGCCCGGGATAAAACGACGGGTCGAGAACAAAGCATTACGGTGCAAGGGGCCTCAGTGCTGACGGAAAGTGAAGTGAACCGCATGATCCAAGAGGCCGAACAATTCGCCGACCAAGACCGCGAACGCCGGGAACGCATTGAAAAACGCAATCAGGCCAAGGCCCTGACGGATCAGGCCCAACGTCGCCTCAAGGAAGTTACCTTGGACTTTGGTAGTGCCTTCACCGTTTCCTATCGTCGTCAGGTGGAAGCCCTATCGGCAGAAATTTTAGAGGCCCTGGAAAAAGAAGACGACCGCCGCCTCGACCGGGCCCAGAGTGACCTTCAGGATGTCCTCTACGAACTGAATCGAGAAGTGCGTTTGCAATACGAAGAAGAGGATACGGGCTTCTTTAGCACCCTCAAGAAGACCTTTATTGGTGACGACGAGGAAGATGACTACGACCCTCGGCCCAATTATCGCCGCGAGTACCCAGAGTCGTCGAGCAATCTGGGGGGAGCCTCCTACCGCATGCCCGGCCGTGGGCCAGGGCCGGAAAATTACCGCTCTACAGCCTACAGCGATTGGGATCAGCCCCGCGTCTCCCGTCAACGCACCTACGGCAGTAGCCGCTCTGAAGATGACTGGCAGCAGAATAATGACTTTGCCTCCCCTGGCCCTCGTTCCCGCCCCATACCAACGGATAATGGTCGCTACGAAGAACGGACTAGTAACCGTCCAAGTCGCCGTCAGCGCCCTCTTCCCCCGGAAAATACCTGGGATGAAGAAGACGATGATGATTGGTTCTAAACGTCTTCAGGATCCAGAATTTTAAAGTTAATGCAAACCTAGGTTAGTTGGGGATTTGTCAACGGTTGTTTGGCCATGCAGCAAAAAGGGAGAAATTACTACCAAATTTTAGGGGTCTCGCGCAACGCGACCAACGAAGAGATTAAAAAATCCTTTCGTAAGTTAGCTCGTCAGTACCATCCTGATGTCAATCCCAATGACCGCCTCGCGGAGGAAAAGTTTAAGGATATCAACGAGGCCTACGATGTCCTCTCCGATGAAGCTAAGCGGGCCGACTACGATGCCCTTCTGTTCGGTCGTCCTAATCGCCGTCCCCGACCAGCCCCTCCCCGTAGCAATGGCAATGCTACCTATGAAACGGCCTCCCCCCCCCGTCAACCAGCAGAATACTGGCGGGACTATAGTGCTAGTACGACGAAACGAACCAAAGTCGTTGGCGCATCCTCTCGTCCCCTACCCCGGGATGTAGAAGCAAAGCTGACTCTGCCCTTAGAAAAGGCCTATCGGGGGGGGCAAGAACGAATTCGCCTAGAGGATGGCCGTTCCCTAGAAGTCGAGATGCCCAAGGGCATGGCCAACGGCCAACGCATCCGTCTTAAAGCCCAGGGCCTGAATGGCGGAGACCTATACCTCAAAATTAGCCTCGAACCCCACCCCTTTTGGGAACTCCAGGGAACCGATATTTTTTGTACCATTCCGGTCACGCCCAGTGAAGCGATCCTGGGCGGGGCCATTGAAGTTCCCACTATTGATGGGCCGGTTAAAATGACCGTTCCCAAGGGAGTCAAGGCGGGCCAACGTCTGCGCCTGGCCCAGAAAGGCTATCCCGATGGCCAGGGCAACCGGGGCGACCAATTGGTAGAAATTCAGATTGCGATTCCCCCAGAACCCAGCGCGGAGGAATTGGCTCTTTACGAATCTCTGCGCCAACTTGAAACCTACAACCCCCGCCAGGGATTATTGACAACCTAAGGCTCTAAAACTTGATAAATGGGTAAATGTAGTAGCATGTATTCTCTTCAGAAAGAGCGATGTTAGAGATCATGTCTGAACCACAAAGGATGAAAATACACCATGCGGGCTCACTACCTACAACACGTTCCCTTTGAGGGCCTGGGCAGTATCGAAGACTGGCTCAGGGCCAATAACGATACCATCACCCAAACTGGTTTCTTTGAGACGTCGTGGCACCTACCGGAACCGGAGGACATTGATCTGCTGATTATTCTCGGCGGGCCGATGAGTGTCAATGATGTCGCCGCATATCCTTGGTTGACGGCGGAACTGCAATTCATTCGTCAGTGTCTAGAAGTCCGCATCCCCACCCTAGGCATTTGTTTAGGGGCTCAACTGATTGCCCGGGCCAGCGGCGCTCAGGTCTACCCCAACCCCCACAAGGAAATTGGTTGGTTTCCGATTATGGGCACAGGGCCTCAGCAACCTGATACCTTTATCTTTCCGGCTTCCCAAAGGGTCTTTCACTGGCACGGCGAAACCTTTGATTTACCGACTGGAGCCCAACTTCTGGCCCGTAGCCAGGCCTGTCCGCATCAGGCCTTTCAACTGGGGCGTTCTGTCCTGGGACTACAATTTCATCTGGAAACCACCCCCGCCTCGGCCCTGGCCCTGGTGGCCCATTGCCGTGATGAATTAGTGCCTGGCCTCTACATCCAGTCAGAACAAGCGATTCTAGCAGCTTCGCCAGCAGACTACCAAGTTATTAATCAATTGATGGTGGAAGTTCTCCAGTTTCTGAGGGCAGGGGTTTCTTGCTAAGCCGAGAGTGATTAAAGTAAAGTAAACAAGTGTAACGAATCTGAAAAAATTCTGTCTTCTTGGCCTGTCTCTATGAATAACTTAGGCTTTCGAGGTTGGTGTCTGGCCTTCGTCGCAATCGGTACAGCGTTCTGGCTTTGGCTGATCAACCCCACCCCAGCGTTAGCAGTAAACAACCCAGAACTGCTCCCGGAGCAAGTTACTCCCATCGTTGACCTAGCCAACTTTTTGCCCCAACCCCAGGAAGATAAGCTGATCCAAGAGATTCAACAATTTGAAGCTGAGACAGGCTGGAAGCTGAGGATTCTGACGCAGTACGACCGTAGTCCGGGCCGGGCTGTGATTAATTTCTGGGGCCTGGACGATAAAAGTATTTTGTTGGTAGCGGATGCTCGAGGCGGCAACCTTCTGGCCTTTAGCATTGGGGATGCAGTCTATGAATTGATGCCTCGTACCTTCTGGATTGAACTCCAGGCCCGCTTCGGTAATATGTATTTTGTTCGGGACAATGGGGAAAACCTCGCCATTACTGAGGCCCTGGATACCGTCAAGGGGTGTTTAGTACAAGGGGGCTGTAATGTTGTCCCTGGTCTACCCCGTGAACAATGGATTTTAACCCTGGTAACGTCGATTGTTGGTGGTTTGATCGTTGGTTTTGCCGCCATTCCCCGCAAAGAGGGCCAAATTTTTGCTTGGCAATGGGTGTTAATTATGTCGCCCCTGTGGGGAATTTTGGTGATTGCCTTTGGTATTGGCCCAGTTGTCAGTCGTACCAGTGATTGGTTGCCCTTGGTGCGCAACTTGATGGGATTTACCCTCGGTATTCTTGTGGCTTACCTTTCGCCCTTGCTAAATCAACCCAATCCGTCTAAAACTTAAGACTAAGCGCCCCCCTTTTCTGAGCAACCACCATGGATCTGCACCTCATCGACGCCAAAAGTTTAGCTCTGATCGACCAGGAAATAGATAGTGATTTTTGGTCGCCAGCAGAGTACGAAATTGTTCGTCGTGTGGTTTACGCTACTGCTGATTTTGAGTACCAACATCTACTTCGTTTTTCTGAGCGGGTTCTACCGGCTGGTGCGGCGGCCCTGGCCTCTCGGACAACAATCATTGTGGATGTACCTATGGTACAAGTGGGGGTGGTCTCTCGATTGCAACAAACCTTTGCCAACCCGGTTTACTGTAGTACGCAAACCATTACCCGGCCTCAGAAAAATAAACCCCAAGCGGCCTGGGGCCTGGAAACCTTGGCCAGCCGCTACCCCGAGGGGATTTTTATCATCGGTGATTCTCTACCGGCCCTCCATTCCTTGGTAGAACTAGTACAACAACAGCGTCTGCGGCCGGCCTTAGTGATTGCCACACCTTCGGGGTTTATCGGAGCCGAAGAGGCTAAAAAGCAACTGTATCAGGCCAATATTCCCAACATTACGGTGACGGGACGCAAGGGCAATGCGGTGGTAGCTGTTGCCATTCTCAATGGCCTGGTGGATCTGGCCTGGCAGGCCTATGAGCAGAGTGCCCAGGCAGTGGGTTAGACAGCAAAAGCCGCTGCTATTAAATCCCAAATCTTTTCGAAGAGGTTAGAGTCGGCAACATCAAACCAATGAATATCGGGCTGGCCCCGGAACCAAGTGCGCTGACGTTTAGCAAATTGGCGTGTATGAAGCGCAATGGCCCTTTGGGCCTCTGCTAGAGAGGTTTTGCCCGCTAGATAGGTTTTGATTTCGGCGTAACCCAGGGTTTGTAATAGCGGTAAGCCAGGGCCATATTTTTGCATTAGGCTAGCTACTTCGGCCACAAGGCCCTGATCGAGCATGGCCTGGGTGCGTCGGGCGATCCGCTGATTTAGTACATCGGTGTCACAACCGAGTCCAATCTGAAGAATTGGGTAGGTGGGCGGATTTTCTCCCTGTTGTTGGGAAATGGGCTGGCCCGTGACGTAATAGACCTCCAAGGCCCGCAGGGTACGGACAGCATCGGCGGGCTTAATTTTTTGACAGGCCTCGGGATCCACTTGACTCAACAACTGATAGCAATGGGCCTGGCCCAAGGATTGCAATTGTTCTCGGAGGGCCGTATCGGGAGCAACGCGGGGAATAAGCAGGCCGCGAGTAATGGCCTTGAGATAAAGACCCGTTCCCCCTACCAGGAGCAGAGGGGACGGCAGTTGTTCAATTAACTGCTGGGCCTGGAGTTGATAATCAGCCAGGGTGAGGGTTTCCTGCGGATCACAAATATCGATCAGGTAGTGGGGCACCAGGGCCTGGTCAGCGGGAGATGGCTTGGCGGTGCCAATATCGAATTCCCGATAGATTTGGCGGGAGTCGGCACTGAGGATCACTGTCTTTAGGCGCAGGGCCAATTGCAGGGCCAACTGGGATTTTCCGCTAGCAGTCGGGCCACAAACCACGATCACAAAGGGCTGGGCCATGGGCTACTGGGCTAGATAAGCCGTCAAGTCGGGAACAGCAACCCATCGTTTCTGCTGGTGGGCCTGGTGGGTCAGATCCATTAGCAATTGGGAGTAGGTGCCTTCTCGGAGGGAGGGGGCCAGGGAGACGCCCTCAGTAATTGCTGCTAACCATTGATCGACCACCCTTAGAAAAGGGGCGAGGCGGCCATCGGTAAAAACCTGGGAAAAGGCCAATTCCTTGGGAATTTCTACTTCGGTGAGGGCCTTACCGGCGGGAGCGGCCCAGAGCCGAAAACCATGGACATAATCCTTGAGGTTGTCACTGCCTAAAACGAGGGTTCCTTTCTCGCCGTAAACCTCCAGCCAATGACCCCGGCCCGCGTAGGTCACAGAACTCAGATTGATCTGACAAGGAACGCCCCCAGCTAGGGTCAAACTGATCAGGGCCGTATCGTCGGCGGTAACGGGCTTGGGTTGACGATTGTCCAGGGGATCAGGGCGTTCAGTAATGGCACAACTGAGACGGGCGGAAAGTTCCTGGGCTGGGCCAAAGAGCCAATGCAGGTAGTCAAAACTATGGGAACCCAAGGCCCCCAAGGCCCCGCCCCCCTGTTCCGCCTGGGCATACCAATTCCAGGGCCGCTCTGGATTGGCCCGACTGCCCACTAACCAATCCACCTTCACGAACCGTAGTTTCCCCACGGCCCCCTGGGCCAAATATTGCGCCAGGCATTGCCAGGCCGGAATGAAGCGAAATTCAAAATCCGCCATGGCGATCACCTGATTTTGCTGGGCTAAATGATAGAGTTCTCGGGTTTCTTCAGCCCGTAGGGTGAGGGGTTTTTCCAACAGAAGATGCTTACCCGCCGCTAGGACTTGTTTGGCCATGGCATAGTGCAAAAAAGGCGGTGTGGCAATACTAACGGCCTGCACCTCCGGCAAGCGTAGAATCTTCTCCAGTTGGTTATGGGCATGGGGAATCTGGTGTTGATCGGCAATGGCCTTGGCCGTGCCCAAATCTCGATGATAGACCGCCACTAACTCAGTGCCGGGGTGGTGCTGAAAGGCGGGAATGTGAATGATTTTGCCGAAGCCGGTACCGACCACGGCGACTCCCAATGGGGTGCTCATGGGTTTCCTCCTGAACAAAAGGCCTTGTAACCCATGAGCTTATAGATCAACTTGGCCGTTGAAAACTCCGACACCACCGAATCCACCACGGGTGCCAGTTCCATCACATCGCAGCCAATCACCTCATGGCGTTCAAAAATGCGTCGTAAAAAGCGTAGGGTTTCGTACCAGCCCATGCCCCCTGGTTCTGGGGTTCCCACGCCGGGCATAAAGCTGGGGTCTAGGCCATCTACATCAATGGTGATGAAAACTTTCTCAGTTTTAATCTGCTGAAGCGCTTGATCGATCCAATGGGGATTCACTGCCATTTCTCGGGCCCAAACAACGGGAATGTTTTTTTCGGCAATCAAATCCGCTTCTTCTTGGCAAATAGCCCGGATCCCCACCGGCAGAGTTGGCAGGCCCAATTCCAGTACCCGCCGCATCACACAGGCATGGTTATGGCGCGACCCCTCAAAACGATCCCGCATATCGCCATGGGCATCGATCTGCACCACCGTAAAATCGTTGTCATAGACTTGCTGATAGGCCTGGACGACGCCTGTGGTAATGGCGTGTTCTCCCCCTACTGCCACCACAAATTTCCCGTCAGCCAGGGCCTGGGTCACCGCTTGAGTCACGGCCGTCAGCATTTGTTCCGCCGTGAGATCGGGATGGAGGCGGGTATCCGCCACGTAGGGTAGGGTATGAATGCCAAACTGGTGGCAGGTTTCTTGGCGGAGTTCTTCGTCGTAGGCCTCTAGTTGATCTGAAGCCGCTAGAACGGCATCCGGGCCTTGCTCACAACCCTTGCGATAGGTCGTTGTCGCCTCGTAGGGAATGGGCAGAATCACAGCTTGGGCCTGAGCGTAGGGCGTTTCAGCCTCTGATCCCAAAAATTGCTTAATGGCTACTAGCGGCGTAACAGTCATGACTTTGCTTAAAAAGAACTGTTTTCCAGCCTATCATCTAAAACCTGTCCCCGTACTCCCCTAGAGCCTCCCGGAGGAGGAGATTTCAACCCATTACCGCTAAAATCGAGGGAAATTCTCCCTCCTGGGCATTGTCATTATGGTCAATCCGTCTTCCCCGGAAGAAAAGAACCATCTGGGCTTTGGTTTTCCGGTGTTTCTACTGTCTGAAAGTATTGTTTTCATCAGTTTTTTTATTACCTATGCCATCTTGCGGCTCAAAACGCCCCAATGGTTTCCAACGGGGGTAACCGGACTGGATATACCCCGAGCCGCCATTAATACCATTATTTTAGTCGTTAGCAGTGGGGCCGTGATTTTGGCCGAGCAGGCCCTAGAGCGACATCAAGTGGTGCTTTTCCGCCGTCTTTGGCTTCTCACGGCGACCCTCGGAATTATTTTTCTCTTTGGCCAGGCGGCTGAATGGCAAGCCATGCCCTTTAGCTTGGATGCAGGGCCAGCCGGGGCAACCTTCTACCTCCTAACGGGTTTCCATGGCCTGCATGTGCTGACGGGAGTCCTGCTGTTGCTGTATATTTATCGCCGCTCTCTCAATCCCCGCAATTTTCGTAGGGGCCATGCCGGCGTGACAGCGGTGGCCCTATTTTGGCATTTTGTTGATGGCATCTGGCTGGTGCTCTTTGCTCTGCTCTACCTTTGGCCCGCTGGTGCTATTTATTCTCCGTGACATCGGCTTGCACAGGACGGACAATGGCCGGGAAGGGGTTAGCCGGAGTTTCAAAAATGGCCGCCAGGGCCTGGTTGAGGGTTTCCGCCATAGCAATCTGATTACCGTAGACCACAATCACTCGGGCCAGGGTGGGTAAACTGTTTTTCTCTGCTTCCAGATAAATGGGTTCGACGTACAGCAGAGATTCTTCAATGGGAATCACCAGCAAGTTACCTTGGATCACCCGTGAACCATCCCGGCTCCAAAGACTAATACGCTCGGAAATGACCGGATCTTGGTTGATTAAGGCCTCGATCTGCTCTGGCCCATAGACGAGGCGCTCCTTGGGTAGAGTGTAGAGGAGTAATTTGCCATAGTTTTGTTCATCAGAACGAGCAAACAAAAGGGCGTTTAAATTATTACGACTAATGGGTGTATAAACCTGGGAGAGGACAAATTCCTCCTCCTGGTTATTGATACCCGTTAATTTCATGATCAGGTAGTAGGGACTGACGGGGGTCGGTTCACTACCGTAGATTTCCCGAGGAATTTGCCACTGGTCTTCCCGATTATAAAAAACATCAATATCCGTCATGTGGTAGGTCAGCAATCGTTCCGACTGAGTACTGAAAAGATCGACGGGGTAGCGAATATGACTGCGCAGGGTCTTGGGCATGGCCGCCAGGGGTTGAAACAATCCGGGAAAAACCCCTTGCCAACTTCGTAGAATTGGGTCGCTAGGATCCATGGCGTAGAAGCGGACATCACCGTTGTAGGCATCGATGACGATCTTAACGGAATTACGAATATAGTTAAAATTGCGCTCTCCGGGGTCGGCGTAGGGGTAGTAGTGACTGGTGGTGTAGGCATCAACAACCCAGTACAGACTCGTATCATCGCGGGGATGAGCCTTCGCTGTGACTAAGTAGGGATTGCGATCAAAGTGAAGAAAGGGGGCCAATTCCCGGATACGGCGATTAATATTGCGGCGAAAGAGGACTTGGGTATCTGGCGTAAAGTTGCGGGTAAAGATTATCTTCCAGTCCCGTAGATACCAGGCAAACAATCCATGTCGGAGATACCCTCCCAGACGAACGCCGCCTTTGCCATCGTAGATATTGTAGACGTTGTCTTGGCCACTGGGAAAATCAAACTCTCGCACTTTTGTGCTGGTCATCACGTAGGTATCCGTTAGTTCTCCAAAATAGATACGAGGTTTACTAATAGGGATACTACTGCGGATTAACTCACTGGAAGTTCGCAAGGCATCCTGCTGGGTTTCGGTGCCAATGTCCTTGACGAAATAGAAGGGGAGGCCCCCTTGATCCACTAGGTTGACGGGGGAGAGGGTAAAACCGTAGCCGTGGGTATAGACCAAATGTTCGTTAACCCAGGTCTTAGCTTCCGCTGGTACGGCATTGTAATCTAGTTCTCGGCTGGCGATCAAAACTTGTTGTTTGGCCGTTGTAATTTGGTCAGGTTGCTCGGTGGATTGGACACGGATGGTGTAGCGGTCGAGGTCAGCATCGGGGAATTTATAGTAAAGGCGAATTTGCTGAAGTTGACGATTGGTTTTGAGTAGGGGGATGGGATCCCAGAGACGAATATTGTCTAATGTTAAATGGTTATTAAGTAAATCCTGATAACTAAGGGGGCCGGTGCCAGAAAGGGTCAGGGATTGGATGGTATCTAGGCCAAAGGCAGCTCGGGTGGCTGCAATACTGCGGGCCAGATAGGGCCGTTCTCGGTCTAATTGGTTGGGCTGAACATTGAGCAGTTCCACTCCTTGGGCAAGCAGCAGTTGTGTTACCAGCAAGAAAAGGTAAAGCAAAAACGGCCAAACAGAAAACCGGAGGGGAACCCAGTGGCTGGGGGAGCGTAATTTGGGAGAACGAGACCAACCCCATTTTCCTAGCCAGCCTAACCACAGGGCCATCGTTAAACTCAATAACACCAGAGCCGTTTCCAGGGGTAGGCGAATATGAATATCACTATAATTAGCCCCGTAGACTACGGGATGAACTGTGTAGAGGTATTGGTAGCGACGCAGGCCATGGCCCAGGGACAAGATCAGGGCCACTAAAGCCCCTAGGCGACAAAGATGGCGGAGTTGGGGACGAGAAAAGCCTGGAAACTTGCCCTCCGAGAGACTATTAGCCGACTGGAGGTAGGTCAGGACGGTGACTAAAAAGGCAAAGAGAAACAGGCCCCGTAGCCAGGTTTCTAGCAACTGCCAAACCGGGAGGTAAAAAATATAAAAGCCAATATTGCGCCCAAATTGAGGGTCTTGAGCGGGAAAGTTTTGATAATGCAAAAACTGGACAATATGCGTCCAATTCCCGGCTAGAATGCCCCCCCCCATCAAGCTCAGAATCGTGATCAGCGTCGGAAGGGCCCAGGTACGTCGCCACCAAGTCAGGCCCACAATCCCCAGCAGGATCAGTCCTGATAGCAAATTAGAAGGTAAATCGTAGAACCATTCCCACAAAACCTTTACCTGGAAGGGCTTGGGAACGGCGGGAATAATTTCCGGTAAATTAAAGTCCAGCGTCCAGGCCGTCAGGGCCGTTTTACCGTAGTAGATCACCAGGGCCGCTAGTAGAAGCTCAATCCCAATAATGAGCGGCAACAACCAGGCCAATCCCAGAGGAGCCGTGCGGGGTGGGGTTGAATCCAACGGCGGTGGCTGGGGTAGATAGCGTGAGGTGAGCCGACGGTTTGAGGAAATGACAGCGGGCCAGGCTAGACCACGGGCCTGCCGGTAGTGCCATCCTAAAAAAGCTAATGAAAGTAGCGTTCCCGCCGTTGCTAGCAAGAATTCCCAACGAAGACGGGTAAAAAAGACCTGGAGGTAGCCCAACTCCTGAAACCAGAGCATTTCAATGTAGAAATGGGCGACCAGTTCAATACCTAGCACCCCGGCTAAGAAAGCCAGCAGAAATCGCCAAGGAAGAGGCTGGGTGTTCACAGTTTCTAGGAATGAGGGTCGATAATCCGATTATAGGCGGTCTGTCGTCGGAGCCTGGGGATTGGGGCCAGGCCCCCAGGGCCATAAAAAACTCCCCCAGGTAGAACCCGGAGGAGACATCTAGGCGAAAAATCTATTTTTTCTTCTTGCCCTTACCGCTGGCCTTGGGTTTTTCTTCAGCCTTGGCTACCTCAGCGGCAGGAGCGGCTTCCTCTACAGGGGCCGGCTCGGCTACTTTTTGACCCGTTTGAGCGGCCACTTCGTCGGCAAAGTTAACGGTTTCTTTTTCAATGCCTTCTCCCAGGTTGAAGCGAATAAAGCGCCGTACTTGGATATTTTCTCCTAATTCGGCAACGGCTTTTTTCACCAATTCCCCGACGGTCATGTTTTGGTCTTTGATGTAGGGTTGGTCGAGCAGGGCCAACTCTTTCAAACGCTTGTCGATGCGGCCTTGAACGATCTTTTCCTTGATGTTTTCGGGTTTATTGCCCAAATCATCGCGGCCCATTTCAATCTCTTTTTCTTTCAGGGCCACGTCGGCTGGAATATCTTCAACTTTGACGTATTCAACATTAGGGCAAGCGGCAATTTGCATCGCCACATCGTTGACTAAATCTTTAAAGCGGTCACCTCTAGCCACAAAGTCGGTTTCGCAGTTGACTTCCACCAAGACCCCAATCCGGCCGCCAAAGTGAATATAGCTATGAACCAGGCCCTCGGCGGCAGTCCGTCCCGCTTTTTTATCTGCGGAGGCAATCCCTTTTTGGCGCAACCACTCAATGGCCTTTTCCATCTCGCCCTGGGTTTCAGCGAGGGCCTTTTTGCAGTCCATCATGCCAGCGCCGGTTTTGTCTCTTAGTTCCTTGACTAACTTTGCTGAAATTTCTGCCATTGGTCTTTTCCTACTCGTAAGTTTCTATGATTACACGGGCGGTCGCTCAGAGTGGGGCCAGGTGATCGGCGATACAGAACTGGCCCCCGTCAAGCCTAAACCCTAGTTATCATCGTCCTGATCGTCGTCTTTATCAAGATAGTTGCTGTCTTCCACTAGGTCAGCCTCATCGGCGTAGGTCGCGTCATCGCTCTCGTCGAGGGCATCCTCGAAGCCTTCGTAATCATCGCTTCCTTCTAACTGGCCATGGCGGCCTTCGTAGATGGCATCGGCCAACTTGCCCAGAATTAATTTAATAGAGCGAATCGCATCATCGTTGGCGGGAATGGGAATATCCACCGCATCGGGGTCGCAGTTGGTATCCAACAGCGCAATGATGGGAATTCCGAGTTTTTGGCATTCCTGGATGGCATTGTATTCCCGGCGTTGGTCCACCACCACTACCACATCGGGAATTTTCCGCATGGTCTTGATGCCCCCCAGGTATTTCTGGAGTTTACCCAGTTCACGACGGAGAACAGAGGCTTCTTTTTTGGGACGACGGTCGATGGCTCCACTGGACTCTAGGGTTTCCAGTTCCTTCAGGCGCTCGACCCGGTTACGAATGGTTTCCCAGTTGGTGAGCATTCCTCCCAACCAGCGTTGGTTAACATAATTAGCCCCACAGCGTTCAGCTTCCTGGGCAATAATGCCAGCAGCTTGGCGTTTAGTACCGATGAACAAAAAGCGCTTGCCCTGCTCTGTGGATTTACGGACGTAATCGTAGGCATCTTCAATCAATTGGGCCGTTTGCACGAGGTCAATAATATGAACCCCATTGCGGGCCGTGTAGATGTAAGGGGCCATACGGGGGTTCCAGCGGCGGGTCTGATGACCAAAGTGAACCCCAGACTCTAGCAATTCTGCAAGAGAGACAACCGGCATATTAATTTTCTCCTATTCGGGTTTATCCTCCATCCAGGGGAATTTCCGTGTTAGAAACACCCGAAAACCTGAATGTGCGAATTTTGACAACCTTTCCAGCTTAGCAGATGGCCGAGTCGATTCCCAAATTATTCTTTTTTGCCCAGGGCCGGGCCAGGTAAGGCTTCCGTTTCAGCCGTTGGGGAATTGTTAACCAGGGGAGCCGCCTCACGGGGGTTAGGGGAATTGACCCGATTATTTTGTTGTTCCTGGAGGCGACTGCCTTTACTTTCCAGTAAATTCTGCGGGGGCTTAGCCGGCTGGCCGGCATCAACGGGTGGGGGCGTGGCCTCGTTGGGAACCGTCACTGGGGTATCAGGGAGGGAATTGGCCGGCGGCGTTTGGGGCAGGGGAATTTCAGGCAAGGTCGGCCGGACAGAGCGGGGTTGGGCCGCTGGAATCTGGGCCGGGGCAACGGTTTCTGGTGAATTATCGGCGGGGGGGGGCAACGTCGGCCGTGTTGGTGGGGCGGCTATCGGGGCAGGCGTGTTATTCGGCAAACTGGGCCGGGGGGCCTGATTATTAGTCGGATTGACATCGGGGAGGCTGGGCAGCGTCTGGGACGGTGTCGGTACAACCCCTAGGCTTGCGCAGAGTTGGGGATCGTAGCGAAAGTTCACACTAATCTGGGTGGGTTGACGAACACTTTGGCCCGCAATGGCTTTCTGCGCGATTTCATTAAAAATGGGATAGCGTGAAGTACTAATCGGCGTTAGCTCTCCATCGGGGGCGACATTGTAAACCACTGTGGCTTCCGTCTGATTGCGACAGGCAATCCGGGGATATGCTCCTGTTAAGGTAATTCGTTCCTTAATGGTGGCCCCTTGGCGAGCTTGCCAGATCAAATCATTATTGCGAGCCTGAGCTATGGGAGTATCTTCGCCCGTGGCCTGGAGCGTCTCTAGCTGTTCCCCTGGGGGCTGGGGAGCGCGGGTAATAAAATCCGTTCCCCGCATCGGTTGTAGTTCACCAAAATTAGGACGTTGCGGGGCCGAGGCCTGGTCGCGGTCAATGGCATTGCCGTTATTGCCAAAGGGAAGACCCGGGAGGGAGGGCAGTCGGCGGGAGTTAGGAAGAGGCGGTATAGAAGGTAAAGGGGGTAAGGAAACGGGGGGAGCCGCAATGGGGAGATTGCTTAAGTTCCCATAACTGGAAAGAGGCGGCAAGTTGGGAGGATAGCTGGGCAGATTGGGTAGGGCCGGCGGGGCTGGAATGGCGTTCAGACCAGGAATATTATTGTAGTTGTAGTCACTGCTGGGGAGAGAGGGCAGGGCCGGATTGGCACCAGGAACCGCTGGATTTGGTAAGACCGCTACATTAGTGGTGAGGGGCGATGGATGTGGAAGGCGACTCTGTTCTGCCGGACTCAGCTCAATAACCCCGACGGTTTCTCGGCTTCTCTCGCTGGGAGCTGGCGGCTCATTCCAGTGAAAACTAGGTAGGATCAGCCCCAAAATAAAGGCATGGAGGCCGACCGAGGTGAAAATAGCTGTATTCGCCGGAGTGAAGACCTGGGTAATCGCCGGGTTGGGGGTGAGCTTAATAGAGGAGTCCATGGAAGTAGGGGCGGCGCCATGCCAGACACATCGTCTTTTGTATTTTAGGGTAGAGCCTGAAAAACTGGGGCTTCCGAGACCATACTTTCTGCCTGGAAAACCAGATTGCCAAGGCCATGCCAGAATAAAAGTCAATAACCGCCACCTGTATAACAAAGGCGTGTCCTCGGGACTTACGAAAATACAGGAATTGCGGCGTAAGTCCCACCTTGGGTTGGTGAGACCCTATCCTTAGCAAACCTCTGGAGGAAGACCGTTATCGAGTGTTAAAGACTCAATCCCATTCAGACCTGCAATCTTGGGGATACCGGCGGGGCCTGGCCCTGACCTTAACCAAGGTTCCGTCTTGAGGGGAGATGGCCCTCCTCTTCCTCTAGAGGCCAAGTTCACTTTCAGCTATTCTATGCGCTCTAGAACTCAGCAGACTCAGCAATTGAGGCGACTCAGCTTCCCCTTTTCCTCCCATTTTTGGGTTTGGGGACGTCGCTTTTTTATCCGTCCCAGTTATATCGGCCTACTCTATCGCCGTAATCAGTTTGAACGACGACTAGAACCCGGCGTCTATTATTTTTGGGATTTTTGGTCGGAGCTAGAGGTAATCCGCATGCCCCGGGCCGAACGAACCCTGGAGGTCAGTGGTCAAGAAGTCTTAACCAAAGATAACATTGCCCTCCGCTTCTCCTACGGTGTGCGGTACCGAATTGTGGATGGCGAAAAGTTATTGACCTTCATTGATCCCAGTGACATTGATCCCCCCGATTACTTGTTTGTTACCAATAACGTTGGCATTGATGTTCCCGTAGAGCGCATTCTGCATCCCCTCAGCCAGGTGTATTGGCGGGAGGCCATCAGTCAGATAGATAGCTTGGCCCTGAATGAGCAACGACAGAACTTTTTCTTGAATATTCCCGAGGGATTAAACGAAACCCTGGCCCAATATGGGATTGAGGTGACGGCCATGTACCTACGGGATATCACTTTCCCCAAAGCCATTCAAGACCTCTTTGCCCGTCAACTAGAGGCTAAAATTCGGGCCCAGACGGATTTGGAGAATGCTCGCTCCGTGGTGGCCACGGCCCGGGCCTTGAAAAATGCGGCCCAGCTGATCAAGGAAGATGACAACATCAAATTCCTGCAATATCTGGAAACCCTGACCAAAATCGCCAGCAAGGGCAAACACACCTTTGTCATTGGTGAATTACCCATGGGTACAAATCTCCGGCCCGCCTCGCCGGAGCAAGATTCCTAGGGTGATGGCCTTAATTTTTCCGGGCCTCTAGATCCGCCACAGCCTTCGGGACATCGGCGGTTAATACCTCAGGTCCGCTAGCGGTTACCAGTACATCATCTTCAATGCGAATACCAATGCCGCGCCATTGTTCAGGAACCTCCGGTTGGCCCTCGGCTGGCTTGATATCCGGGGCAATGTAGAGGCCCGGTTCGACAGTTAATACCTGGCCGGGTTGGAGACTCAACCAGGTTTCCTCGTTGACTTTATAGGCCCCGGCATCGTGGACATCCAGCCCCAGCCAGTGGCCGGTACGGTGCATATAGAAAGGCTTGTATTTTTCTTCTTTGATGATTTCTTCACTGTCGCCCACCAATAGACCGAGCTCCTTCAGGCCTTCCACCAAAACCCGGACGGCGGTGTCGTGGATTTGGTTATAGGGATTACCTACTTGAACTGCTTCAATGGCCTGGCGTTGGGCCTCTAGAACAATTTCGTAGAGGGCCTTTTGTTCTGGGGTAAATTTGCCACTGACGGGGAAGGTGCGGGTAATGTCGCCGTTGTAGTAGCCGTAGGAACAGCCGGCATCGATCAGGATCAGGTCATTTTCCTTTATTTGGGCATCGTTGTTGATGTAGTGCAGGATGCAGGCATTGGCCCCGGTGGCGACAATGGAGGGATAGGCTGGCCCCAGGGCCCCCTGGAGTCGGAAGGTGTGTTCAATTTCCGCTTGGATTTGGTATTCGTAGTGGCCGACCTGGGTGAATAGCTGGGCTCGGTTATGGGCCTCGGCGGAAATGCGACAGGCCTGGCGCAGAAGGGCCAATTCCTCTTGACTTTTGATTTGGCGTAGGGGATGAATCAACGGATGGGGGTTTTCCAAGGCCCTGGGCGCAATGCCCTTTTTGGGATAGTTGGCCATTAACCGTTGCCAGTGGTTGAGAACGACCTCGTTGAAATGGTGGTCACGGCCGAGATGGTAGTAAATCCGGTCAGCTTTTTCCAGATACTGGGGTAACTGTTCCTCTAGTTCCGCAATGGAGTAGGCCACATCGGCCCCAAAGCGTTCCTTGGCCCCTTCCACACCGTAGCGGTAGCCCGTCCAGGTTTCCTTTTCCGGGTCTTTGGGTTGGACAAACAGAATAAACTGATGTTCGGGATGGTGGGGGGCCAGCACAGCCACAGCCTCTGGTTCATTAAAACCCGTCAGATAGAAGAAATCACTATCCTGCCGAAAGACGTACTCCACATCGTTGTGCATCACCGCCGTTGGGGCGCTCTGGAAAATCGCCGTTCCCTGGCCAATTTTCTCCATCAGTTGGGCGCGACGTTGACGGTATTCCGCAGGACTAATATTCATAGTAGGCTCTGAAGCAATCGTGAAACACAGGTTGTCTGCTACTCTAACGCGAAGGCTGTAGCCGCTTCAAACCCTCAGGCCTTATCTACCAGACGATGCACCAAGGGTTCCCCAAAAATAACCACCGAACATTGAAGTTGATGGAGCACCTGTTCCGTGAGATCACTCATGGTCACACCCCCAGCAGTACGACGGCGGAAGGAACGGAGAATAATTAGATCAAAAGCTTTGGCCAGCCGGAGAATAACCTTCGCCGCATCTTCATGAACCACAATTTTAATCTGGCAGGGCAGGGAGAAAGGACTAGTGGCTAGCAAATCCGTCAGGGCCGTTTTGAAGGCGGCTGTTTGTTCAGAAGAGGTATGGCGGTCACAAACATGGAGCACTGTCAGGGTGGCCTGATTCGCCTTGGCCAGAAGTTGGGCAAATTGCAGAATTTTTAGGGATTGGGGCGCAATATTTTTCAGAGGTAGGAGAATCCGCCGGAATTGAGTGGGGTTGTCTAGCAAGCGCATAACGGCCACCGGGCAGTGGGCTGACCAAAACACACCGTCAATGACACTGCCGAAGAGCTTGGCCCGGAGGCCAGTGGTACTTTCACTCCAGCCCATCACGATTAATTGGGCATCGTTTTCCCGTGCGGCGCGACTAATGCCCAGGGCCACATCATCATCAATGCGGATAGCCGGTTGAGTCGCTACCTGGAGGTCTTGGCCTAAGGCCTCGGCTTGCTGGAGTAGATGTTGGCTCTGTTGGAGGCGGTTATTCAATTGGGGGTCGTCCATGTGGACATGGGCCTTGGCAATGGCCAGGGGCACCATCACCCCTGATTCATAGCGGGCTAGCATGGCCCCCATCGCCAACAGATATTGCTGGGTGTCGGGATTGGACAGGGGCACAATCACCCGAAAAGTCGAGAGGGCCGACTGGGGCCTATCCGGTGGTGTGATCCAGTCGTTGGTACTAGCGGGTTCCTGCAAGTCAGGAGCCTTGGCGAGGGCTGTCTGGGAGGCAAGCTTGGGGGCAAACCGAGCCGTTAACAGGGGCCCCAGAATGGAGGTCACCAGCATCAAGACGATGACACTATTCAGTACGTTGGCATTGATTAAGCGCACCCCGAGGGCGTTCTGGGCCTGGTAAGCCGCCACGGCCGCCGCTAGGGTCGCCGCAACCTGCGGTAAGGACAAAGACCACATGGTTAGGCCTTCTATCCAGTTATAGCGAAAGCATTGCTTAATAATGGCCGCCGCTAAAAACTTGGACAAAATCAGGCCCCCGACAATACCCAACACCAGGGGGAGATTAAACTGGAGCGTTTGGATAAAGGCCGGAACATCCAGCAGGAGACCCATACCCACAAAAAAGAAAGGAATAAAGAGGGTACTGCCGACAAACTCGACCTTTTCCTTGACGGGCCCTTCTCCCACCACATCATTGACAGCCAGACCCGCTAAAAAGGCCCCGACGATCTGTTCAATGTTAATCACCTGGGCCCCCACAGCGGCTAAAAAGACGGCTAGGAGAATAAACAGAAACTGATTACTCTGCTCATCGCCAGTACGCCGGAAATATTCCTTACCGGCCCAGTCAAAACCGACCAGCACAACCACACTGTAGAGACCCAAAAGTACCAACTGAACGACGAGACTCCCCAGAGAAAATTCCCCTGCATGGATGGCCACACAGACGGCTAAGACGAGGAGGGCCGCAATATCCGTAAAAATCGTTGCGCCAATGGTCACCATCACGGCTTCCGAGCGCACCACCCCCAACCGTTGCACGATCGGATAGCCCAGAAGCGTATGGGAGGCCAACAGAGAACCGATTAAAACCGCCGGATTCCAGCCAAAACCAAAGGCTTGTCCCACAGCAATCCCCATGGCCATCGGTACGGCAAAGGTGGCCAGGCCAAAGGCCAGGGAACGATTGCGGGTTTTACGAAATTCCACCAGGTCAATTTCTAGGCCCGCAACAAACATCAGGTAAATTTTGCCAATATCGGAAAGAAGTTTGATGCTTTCGGAGTCGTGGCTCAACAGACCCAGGCCATCCTGGCCGAGGACAACCCCTGCGAATAATAACCCTACCAGGCCCGGCAGACGCAGGCGTTCAAACAAGGGAGGAATCGTGAGGATTACCAGTAGAAGAATGGTAAAGGCCACCAAGGGGTTGTGGGTGACCGTAGAGAGAAATGGTTCCATGGTAGGGAAAGTTAGGATAGCTTGACCTAGTGTCAGCTCAGGAAACCTTTTTTGCAAGAGGGTCGCATAGAGGACAACCAAAATAATCACCAACTTTGGTTTGCAACTCCAGGGCCGTTAATTTGCGTATGGTATTAAGTCCAGTGTATTCTTCCAGGGCAAGCGGCCTTGAAGCTAGGCGTTCAGAGTCCGTTGGCCCACTATCCCGTACTAATTCTCTCTGTCTGCGATTTTTCGTGCTGCCAATAGCGTTGTTTAGCAGGGCCTGCAAAAATCTCCCTAGTAGAGCTAGGGAGACGAAGGCGAAGCGGAGCAATCTAATGTAATTGAAGATTATTGGTTATTCGCGCCCTGGCGTTTGTTTTGCCACTTGGCCCGACGGGCATTCATGAGTTGGGCCAGTTGTTGGCGTTGTTCCGGGGAGAGAATGTCCCGGCTTTCTAGCATGCTTTCAAAGCGGAGTTTCTCGAGTTGTTGCCGTAGGCCGGTAATTTGGTCGTGCTTAGCTCGGATACTGGCGACGTTGGTTGTATCGCTGGCCATTAATTGGCGGAGTTCATCCTGATTGGCCCGCAGTTGTTGTCGAATTGGCTCCATCTGTCCTTTATATTTCTGGCGAATCGCACTGAGCTGTTGTTGTTGCTGGGGAGATAGATTCAACTGCTGGAGCCAACGTTCTCCTTTGCCTCCATCTGGCCCTCCTTGGGCGAGCCATGGCATATTGGAGGCGCCATCCGGTAAGGCTAAGGCAGTCAGTGGGCTAAAGCCAACGAACATTAGGCCAAGGGCAAGGGCAAAAAATTTGATTTTCATTGTCAACGATCTCCAAGGGATAAAAAGAATTTGGGACAGGGCCAGGGGAAGTCGGTTCTGCTGCCCCCTAGTCATAGCCGGCGGAAAGGAGGGCTGGTTCATCGGTGTTGCTATCCGCCGTTACCGACCAACTTTCCAGCAAAAAGGCCTCAAGTTCTGTGGGGGTCGCCGTCTGCTGGGCGGTTCGCCAGGAGGAAGGCAGGACGATGGCTCCGGCCATAACACTAGCCACCGCCGCTAGAGGGAGGCCCCAGGCCAGCAGGCGGCGGGGGGCCTTTTGGGAGGCCAGGGCCTGACGCGGCAAACAGGCTATCAACTCGTCTTCCAAGGCCGGGAGGGCCGGAGGGGGAAGCGGGCGATGCCGTTGTAGGAAGTGGACGAGGGGCCGGTCATGGGGGGAATTAGAGGACATCTTGAACTCCTTGCGCCTGGAGGTACTGGCGAATAGCCTGACGCGCATAGAACAGGCGAGATTTGATGGTTCCCGTGGGCAGTTGTAAAATATCCGCCACGGTTTTTTGAGGCAGGTCTTCGAGGTCGTGCAATACCAAGACAGTACGGTGCTCAAAACTGAGTTGCTGGAGGCCCCGCCACACCAAGTCTTGATAATGCAAGTGCATTAAATCCGGGCTATCCTGGGGACGACTGAGGGAAACCGTCTCCAGCAGGGCTTCTTCCGGGGCCTGATGACGGGCCACTTGACCCAAGGCCCTGCGTTCATCCTGGGCTACATTCCAGGTAATCCGATAGAGCCAAGTGGCAAAGTAGCGATGCTGACGCAGTTGGGGCAGGCTCTTCCAGACCCGCAGAAAGACTTCCTGCACCAAATCATCCAGGCGTTGGGCCCCACAGAGTTGATAGAGGGTCGAACGAACCTTTTGTTGGTGCCGTCGGTACAATTGTCGGAAGGCCCCGCTGTCCCCCCGCTGACTTTGTAGAACTAACTGCTGATCTCCCAGGGCTTCCCTGGAGGATGGCGCTGAAATTGGCCGGGGGCCGTTGCCGCTCTGGATTGGATTATCCACCAGCATCCACTAACCTCAATGGTGGCTACGGGGGTTTAGACCCAGGGACAGTAGAAAGGGTTCACCTTGTCTGCCTATGACCGCTACTTCTCCTTCCTCCTCCTCAGCCATTTCTCCCTGGGCCTGGGGCCTGGTTCTGGGTCTCGTCTATGCCTTACTCCTGGCTATTGCACTGCTGGGGGCTGGTTTGGCCCTTTTGACCGACCAGCGCTTAGAGGCCCTCTTTACCTTTGCCAATCAACCCTGGGCTGGTCTTTTAGTTGGTTTACTTGCCACGGCCCTGCTCCAGTCCTCTAGTACCGTCACTACCATTATTGTCGGCCTGGTGGCCGGGGGCCTGCCGATTAGCTTGGCGATTCCGATGGTCATGGGGTCCAATGTCGGCACAACCGTCACCAATACCCTGGTCAGCCTGGCCCAAGGGGGCGATCAGGAGGATTTTGAACGGGCCTTTGGGGCGGCCACGGTACATGACTTTTTTAATCTTTGGAGTCTGTTGCTCTTTTTCCCCCTCGAACTAACCACCCATGGGCTAGAGCACCTGGCCTTAGCTGGCAGTCACTGGCTCCAGGGGATGAGTCTGCCAGGCCTTACGGGCTTTAATCCCATTCAGGCCTCAACTCAGCCCCTTGTCCATTTAGCCATGACAGTTATCCATCCCCTACCCTCAGTCTGGGGCGGTCTGGCCCTGCTGGTAGGGGGAATGTTGCTGATTTTTCTAAGTATTGGCGGTCTAGGTCGTCTGTTGAAGCAGTTACTTTTGGGGCCCGCCCAAGGCCTACTCAAACGAGTTCTGGGGCAAAGCGGCATTCTGGCCCTGGGGGCTGGCCTGTTGATTACAGTGCTCGTCCAATCTTCCTCCACTACCACCAGCTTGATCGTTCCTTTGGCTGGCCTCGGCCTCCTAAGTCTCGAAGAAGTCTATCCCTTCACCCTGGGGGCCAATGTGGGGACTTGTTTAACGGCTCTGTTGGCGGCCCTGGCCGTGACCCAAAATCCTGAGGCGGCCCTGGCCATTGCCCTGGTACATCTATTGTTTAACATCGGCGGCGTGCTGGTCTTCTACGGCTTGCCCGGATTGCGAAAACTGCCCCTGGTCTGTGCCCGTCGTCTGGCTCACTTTGCCGCTCATCGTCGTTACTGGGCCCTGATTTACCTGCTTGCGGTCTTCTTTCTCCTACCGGGTTGCGGCCTCCTGCTGTCCTTGCCGAGGTCGTGAATTGAATGGCAGACTAGGAAAAATTCCTATTGCTTCCAAACCATGGCTTTAACTCCCTCCACCATGCTGCCCCTGGGAACCCAGGCCCCCGACTTTACCCTGCCCGATGTCGTCTCCGGCCAAACCATTTCCCTAGCCACCTTTGCAGAGGCAAAGGGCCTGCTGGTGATGTTTATTTGTCGTCATTGCCCCTTTGTTAAACATATTCAGGCGGAATTAGCCCAGTTAGGCCAGGATTATCTTCCCCAGGGCCTGGGCATGGTGGCCATCAGCGCCAACGATGCCGAAAAGTACCCCGACGATGCCCCAGCCAGCCTCAAAGCCATGGCCGAAAGTTTGAGCTTTACCTTTCCCCTCTGTTTCGATGAAAGCCAAGCCGTCGCCCTAGCTTACCAAGCGGCCTGTACTCCCGACTTTTTCCTTTTTGATGGCCAACGTCGTTTAGTCTACCGAGGCCAACTTGATGACAGCCGCCCCAGCAATGGCCTTCCTGTGACCGGCCAGGATCTGCGCCAAGCCATTCAGGCCCTGTTAGCTGGTCAGCCCATTAATCCCGACCAGAAACCCAGCATTGGTTGCAATATCAAATGGAAAGCCGGCCAAGAACCGGCCCTAGCCTAACGCTAGTCTGGCCCTTTTCTAGCGTGCTATAGGGAATATTGATTCAATTCCTTCTTTAAATCGCCAAAGCTTTCGTCTCGCAGGCCTCCAATTTCTTTGCTTCCTCTCGTTTAGACGAGAGTATAAATCATTCGCTTGTCCACCAGTCATTTCTGTACTAAGTCTATTGTTCATACCCAATCTCTGAAGCCTAACCACACCAATAAATCTACCCATCCCCTCCTGTGCAAGAGGAGGGGACGTAAGAAGAATTCGTACAATAGACCGGCGCTAGTTAGTGCCCAATGATCTAACGGATAAAAACCTGGTTTATAAGGAGGTATAAATACAACTGAGCAGATGTGGGATTGTTATTTTGATTGATGGCAACTGCATCATTTTTAATCTTTGCTTCCATCGTTCAATACTTCTGTGCGAAAAGATATGATGAAGGTCAAACAGATTCTATGGATTGGCACAACCTTGATTGGCGTATTAATGGCACTGATTTACTGGTATGTGTTTGTAGCCGGTGCCCCTCAGCTTGATGCACCTACCATTGTTCAAAGCAAGAATTTTAGCTTTCAGGTAGAAACCTTTAACAGTACGGCAATGGGGGCCCCCCGACGCTATGGTGTGATCTTGCCGCCAAACTACGAAAAGCAGCCTCAACAGAGCTATCCCGTAATTTTTCTGCTCCACGGTGGACATGATGATGAGCGGGCGTTTTATGACAAATATGGCCTCACCTCAGTGCTGGATCAGCTTTACCGCAAGGGACAACTATCTCCCGCTATTCTAATCAGCCCGGATGGTAATGATAATCGAGGGTCTAGCCCAATTTGGGATCCCCAGTATTTTGATGGTCCAAATGGAAACGTAGGGACGTTGATTGGGGTAGAACTGCCACAGGTGATTAAATCCCGCTATCGCACCTTGAATGATCCCAAGTATTGGGCCATAGGAGGCGTATCGTCTGGAGGTTGGGGCGCTTACAATATTGGCTTGCGGCACCTTAATACCTTCCACATTTTTTTCAGTCACACTGGTTATTTCACCGATAGTAGCGGAACTAAGAATAGTCCAAATCAATTTATCCGGCAGATTCCCAGGACTCAGCTTCAGATAATTCGCGCCTATCTAGATGGAGGTCAAAGCGACACCGATTTGCTAGCATCAACTCAACAATTTCATCAAACGTTAAACCACCTAGGGGTTGCCAATGAATTTCATGCCTTTCCAGGTGGGCATGGGTTAACTGGGGCGGACTATGGCTGGAACTATTTCCATAAACATCTTGTAGATTCTCTAAGCTACGTAGGTAGACAATTTAAACAAGCGGGGGTGAGATGATGCGATCGGTCAGAAGCGCATTGCAATCACCTCATCCTCGATTTTGGCTCTGGAGTGTCACTCTACTGACAGCGGGGATGGGTCTTGTCAACCTAGTCTCTGCAGTGACGCCTAGCCTACACGATCGGGTCCGATGGTTAGAAGATTTTTTTCCCTTTCCGGTGCGGGCGGGGGCACATATATTTGCTGCCGTGATTGGTTTTTTGCTATTAATACTGTCTGCAAATCTGCTCAGACGAAAACGGACTGCCTGGTTGCTCACGATTGCCCTGTTGACGCTTTCGATCATTAGTCATTTAATCAAAGGCTGGGATTACGAGGAAAGTATTCTGGCGGGAGTGTTGCTAGTGCAGCTTGTGCTGATGCGTCAGCAGTTTACAGCTCAGTCTGATCGCCCTTCCGTTGCCCAGGGAATTCGGAGTTTAATAGTCGCATTGGTGTTTACACTGGCATACGGTACGTTGGGATTTTATTTACTCGATCGCCACTATTCGGTGAACTTTGATCTGGGGTCAGCCCTTCTGCAAACACTGGCGATGTTTTTCACCGATGATAATGCCGGGTTGCAGCCGACAAATCGATTTGGTAAGTTTTTTGCCGATTCGATTTACATTATTGGTGCAGTTACATTGAGCTATGGAGTATGGATGCTGCTGCGTCCTGTACTGCTGCGATCAGATGCAACAAAGCGCGATCGCCAACGTGCCCAAAGCATTGTCGAACGCTATGGACAGTCCTCCCTGGCACGGTTCACGCTGTTGGATGATAAAGAATATTATTTCAGTCCTTCAGGACAAAGCGTAATTGCCTATGCCGCCAAAGGTCGGGGCGCTCTTGCCCTGGGGGATCCGATCGGCCCCCATGAGGATCGGCAGGAGGCGATTGCCGGATTTCAGCAGTTTTGTGCTCGCAATGACTGGTATCCAGCGTTTTATCAAACCTTGCCTGATGACTTGGATCTGTACAAAGCTCTAGGGCTGCAAGTGCTGCAAATTGGTGAAGAGGCCATTGTTGATCTGCATACGTTTACCCTGGAGGGGAAGGCAGGGAAAAATCTGCGAACTTCGATCCGCAAAATGGTGAAAGCAGGCCACAAGGTTGAGTTTTATCCCCCCCCTATTACCGACAGCCTGTTGAAGGAATTGCGCTGGGTTAGTGATGAATGGCTCCAGATGATGCAAGGATCTGAGAAAAAGTTTTCCCTCGGCTGGTTTAATGAGGCCTATCTGCGGGATTGTGAGATTGCTGTGGTACGAAATGCCCATGGGCAAGCGACGGCTTTTGCCAATGTTATCACTGAGTATCGTCTCAATGAAGCAACAATTGATCTAATGCGCCGTCGGCAAAACGTAGAAAATGGCACCATGGATTTTCTGTTTGTTTCCTTATTTCAGCACTTCAAGGAACAAGGCTATTACAGGTTTAACCTTGGACTGTCGGCACTGTCTGGAATCGGTATGTCCAAGCAATCGCCCCGATTAGAAAGAGCAGTGCGCTATCTCTACAGGCATCTTAACCAATTCTATAACTTTCAGGGGTTACACATCTATAAAGAAAAGTTTCACCCCCGTTGGGAGCCCCGCTATTTGATTTATCCAGGCTGGTTTGCCCTACCCGATGTGGTGGTTGCCCTGGTTAGAGCAGATTCAGGTGATCGCCTTGTGGATTACTTAAAACCCACTGGTAACTAAAAACCCTGCTGAAACGATTATTCCGCTTTTTTCCTTCCTTGATCAGCGGGATCTTGCTAATCACGTCCATCTGGGTGATTTCAGGACTTACGCAAGAGTCATAGGAATATCGGGATGCTGAAGTTGGTGAATCAAGTAATTGGAGAGCAATCCGTCGAGTGGCATACCAACTATCCATTAGGACAGTCCGAAAGGGCAGACCCTTGATATGAACCACACTATCGAGCATTGTCGAGACATGGTCGAGCTTGGTTTGTCCATCCCCTTCCGGGTCATAGAGTCGATAGTCTATCACCCAAAACTGGCTCGTCGCAGGATTAATACCAAATCCCTGAGTTAAGACTACAGATAAAATGGAAGAATGACAATCGTGGGATAAAAAGATGGCCGGTGTCTACAAATTAGAGATTAAGGAAAGTTCAACAGAACTCAAAAACCTACTGCGAGACCCAAAAACAGCCTCGGATAAAGAACGAGTGCAATTGCTGTATCTGCTCAAAAGCCAGCAAGCAACCCCCCTTCAACAAGCCGCCGAGTTATTGGGTCGCCATCGAGTGACTATCCAAACCTGGGCTCGGATGTATCGTCAGGGCGGGCTAGAGCAACTCCTCACTCACAAACCAGCGAGCGGGGCACCCTCAACATTACCCCCATGGGCAGAAGAGAAGTTGAAACAGCGTTTAGAACAACCAAAGGGCTTTGAGAGTTATGAGGAGATACGCCAGTGGTTGGCGAGCAACTTGGGGATTGAAGCTGCTTACAAAACCGTCCACAAATGGGTTTATTACCGACTCAAAGCATCACCGAAAGTAGTGCGACCCCGGAGTGAGCAACAAGACCAAGCTCAGTTAGAAACCTATAAAAAAAACTGGCAGAGAACCTGGCGATGCTAGGGGGGTTTGCTCTGAACGTCTTGGGTTGGAGTGGCTCAGTGAGATTGTTCTGTCAAGACGAAAGCCGCTTTGGCTTGAAAACCATAACAGGACGAAGAATTACAGCCCGGGGAGTCAAACCGGTAGGGAAAGTACGGTGGCAGTTCAAGGCAATGTATTGGTATGGGGTCGTCGAACCAGCAACGGGAGAGTATTTTTTCTGGGAATGTAGTCACTGCAATAGCGACTGTTTTCAAATCTTTCTCAATCTGGTGGCACAGCAGTATAGCGACAGTATTTTGATAATCCAGGTAGACCAAGCGGGTTGGCACAAGGCCAAGCGATTGCAGGTGCCAGAGAATATCATCCTGATGTTTCAACCGGCTCATTGCCCGGAAAGTAATCCGATAGAGCAAGTGTGGCAATACCTGAAAAAAAGATTGCGCTGGAAGAGTCCTAATACCTTAGATGAGCTGAGGGAGTTATTGCGGGAACAATTACTGGTTTTAACGAAGGAGACGATAGCCTCAATCACAGGAAGGGCATCGATACTAGAGGCACTATCTGTAGCCAGACTTTGAAGATTTGGTATAACGTGCACACAGCTCACCAGACCAATTCCCCTAATCACACGATGCTCATTACCACTGTACTGTCGTCGGGTTAGCTCAATCGAATGGGAAAATCGCTTGTCCAGTACGGTGTCATCAAAGATAAGGTAAGCTCTAGCATCAGACACGACAGAGGACTTGACATTGTCCAACAGCAAACGCGGAGTTAGTTTCTCGCCCCGTAGATAACGATTGATAGTGTCGTGACAACCCCAGCCAAATGCTCTGACAAGTTCGTCAGAGTGTAATTTATAGGACTGCTCAATAGGTATTGGCAATAGTCTATTTTTGTCAATCTCATCCCTTCACCATATACCAACTTTGCGTAAGTCCTGTTAGTGAAGATTTTTGGGAGGGCCTGAAGGGAGAATTGCCCTGCGTCCAGGCCACCACTGAATGGGTCAACCAACTCCAGAATGCGGCCCTCAATAGCTCCAAACTCCTGCGGGAACTCGATGAGCGCATCGCCGAGGCCAACAACCGCATTGATGAAGCCAAGGCCAGAAACCTAGACTCCATTGCCCTTTCCACCTTCTCCTCCTTCCTACAAAGCTTCCTCTATTCCACCCTGGGGCCAGTGAACAACGGCGTTGAAGGCCCGGTCGCTAATCCCTTCCGCATCATCTTTGGTGACTTGGGAGCAGCCCTGTTGGGGAAAGGCCTGGGGGCCTTATTCAACTGGTCGAGCCTGAATGCCAACGATGCCCAACTGAGTCGTTCCATTGCCATCAGTGACCTCCAGGTAAAGGTAGCAGAACTGCAACGCAATAAAGCAGAGATTGCCGACAAGCTACGGGAGAGAGTTACCCTAGAGGCCCTGAAGTTGGAGGAAATCGCCCGAGACTTCCAGATAGAGAAGGAGATTGCCAAGCGGGAGAAGCAACGGTTGGAGATTAGTCGAGTTTCCTACCAGTTCGGGGAAGGGGACAGCAAACAGTACCTGGCGGAGTTATCGGCCTATGACCGACAGAAGGCCGCGACCTGGAAGCAGTGGGCCAAGTTGCGGTCACAGTTAACCCTGGTGAAGATCCTGGTCTTGGGGAATAAGGATGAATAAGCAAAGCCTCCAGTTCATCTTAAGCTTGTATACTTATTAATCAATTTCTCCTGACTCTTTTAGGGCAGTTTGAATGACGCTCGAACTAAGACGAATACCTTGATTGAGCATCCGAGTAATCACTGTTTGCATAGAAAAATCATAACCTTCTTGCTTAGCTCTGAGTAAAATGCCAATGGAACCCGTCATTTGAGTGAATTTAACCTGGCAATGCGGCGGCCAATTGCTTCATCAATGCAAACGGTTGCAATCCCTAAATTTAAAGAAAGCTGAATCACAGAGGCTTCCCCTAAATCTAAAGAATTGAGTAAAAAAGGCATAATTTGTAGCGGCTTATCGAGTCGCTGTAAAGATTTAGCTTGTTCAAATTCGGCAATGCCAAATCCTAGTTTCCCTCCTGTTAAAATCTCCTGCCCTACTTCATAGGTTACGAAAACAGTTTCATATAATTCTCCCAAAATAGCTAAATCTCCTAGCCCAGCAATCAGAGCTAATAAAGGAGATGTATTAATGACAATTTGGGTCGGTTTAGGCATTGGCTAAGTCAGATAAAATTTCATCCTCGCTCAGATCTATCATGGCAACTCCAAATTCCTGGAGACGTAGAAGAAAGGTGACTCGATCTACTCCAACTAAGGTGGCTGCCATGCCGGAGGAGAGTCGTCGTCGCTCGAATAACTTAACGGCCATCGACCATTTCGCCTCTTCTTCAAACTCGTGTTTCGTTTCACCCAGAGCATCCGGAAAATTTTCAGGATAGGGGATAGTCAGCATAGAGGTCATGGTTGGCTTGCTCCAGTCGGTTGTGTCTTCAGGCTCTGACTTTAATGTAAAGCTATTTTGAAGGTTTATCCCCTGTTCCATCAGCGGCGGGCCAATATTCACAGCTCAGAGACTAAGCCCAGTTTTCCACCGACAGACCCGGTACCCTTAAAAATTCTCGCTCGTTATTGGTCACCAAAACCCGGTCTAAACTCAAGCAGTGGGCGGCGATCTGTGTATCCAGTAAACCAATAGGAGTTCCTTTTTTATTTAAATCGGCGCGAATCTCCGCATAAATTCGACTAACCGGACGATCCCAACTAAAAACATCTAAATAGCGAACAAAATCCTCAACAACCCGGTAATTCTTTTGAGGATTAGAGGACTTTGCTGCGCCATATTCTAATTCAGCTAACGTGACAATGGATATCCCCAAAGCACTGGGGTCAATTTGCTCGAATCGGGCTAACACGGCTGGTGGTTTTTTCTTGATGATATAGATGCAAATATTGGTATCCAGCAGAAACATCTAAAACAAATCCTCTCGCTCCTGAGGCCGTTCATCATCTCGCTTCACCATAAAATCCTCGGAGGGCAAGGGCCCATTTTCAAAGAAATCACGCCAGGACTTCGGTTTTGGTGACAAAATCACCTCGTCTCCCTCCTTGCGGATATAGACCTCTTTCCCCTCAAAGCGAAACTCCTGGGGCAGTCGGATCGCTTGACTATTACCATTCATAAAGATTTTTGCGGTTTTTGAAGCTTTCATCCTACACTGCAACCCCAAGTATATATTTACAATATATATAACGATTCTCTTTTCGGCCAACCCCTCAGGGAAAATTTCAGCATCGGCTAAGGGAAAGCGGCAAGGAAAGACAAGAGAGTTTTTCTGTAAAATGTTTAAATTTTCTACCACCTAGAACGGCTCAATCTATATTCCAATTATTCCGCTTAATTGTAATCCACGAAGTAGAAGAGGCCCTTGGAGGGGTAAATGCCGAACTGATTCAGTCAAATTTATCGAATGAGAAGGAGGCCAAACTCAGTGAGCATTTTAGCTTAGAGGCTTAGTTTTTTCATCCCGATTTCCCTTCTTCAAACTCAGGGAGCGTGCCCAGTTTGCGAATGCTTACGTTCACCTCCATGCCCAAATAGTCTTGAGCGTCTCCAAACCAGAAACCCGACAGGGGAATGACCTGCCCCGGATGACGGGCGATCGCCACTGGGATCAGATCAAATCCAGCGGTAATTTGATTGGTCGGATCATAATTGCGCCAACCAGCTCCTGGAAGATAGACCTGTAACCAGGTATGGGTGGCCCCGGAGCCAATCATTCCGACTTCTCCACCATCAAGAGCGGCATCGTAGAGGTAGCCGCTAACAAAGCGACAAGCTAAGCCCAACCGCCGCAATGCCTCAATCATTAGCCAAGCATAGTCTCGGCAAGTTCCCGATTTCAACCGCAGAGTTTCACCGGGGGATTGGGTTCCTTCTGTCTCCCTGGCTTGGTAGGTCAAGTTGTTTCTAATGCTATCCATCATGTATTGTAGCACGTTGAGGGTATCATCCTGATCACCGGCAACGAAGCTTTTGGCCCAAGCGGCAAGACAACCATCAGGATCTTCGGCATGGGGACGCATATATCGAGACAGATCGAGCCATTCATCTGGAGTATATTGCACTGGAATTTCGATGGCACGGGCATCTAAAGGAAATTCAGCGATCGCCTTTATGCCAAAATGTTCAGCACGCAACCAGCCAGTGACACTCAGCTCTTGGGCCGGTTCGCTAAAGGTAATTGTTGCCACATTGTTGGAGAGGGTATCCATTGTCCAGCGGATTTTGGCAGGAATATTGGTTGTCAGCGAGTAACTCAAAATCTGTTCGCCATAGCTGGCACTGGGCAAGAAGATGGCGCGATGTTCGCCGAAGGTAACCGGCTTGCGATAACGGTAAGTCGTTATATGTTCTAAGTCATAAATAACAGTCATGAGTTTCACCCATAATCTAAATGTCCTACATTATCCAAAAACCCTGATGAGCCAGGGCTAATGTTCGGCAAAAGGCTGGGAGGCGAATAAATTCAGTCCCAACTGTTGAGAAAGAAAACGAGTCACCAGCTGGCCTTTAACGCTGTTGCCAGCCTCGTCGAGGGGGGGAGCGAAAATCCCTAGCCCGCCTTTACCCGGAGAAACCGTGACCATCCCGCCACTGACACCACTCTTGCCGGGTAGACCCGTTTCATAGAGCCAGTCGCCAGAATTTTCGTAGAGTCCGGCGGTGACCATTACCGCTAAAACGTGCTGGCAGTGGATGGCATCAATAATGGGTTCTTTGGTTAACGGGTTTACGCCCCCATTGGCCAGGGTTGCTGCCATGACGGCCAAATCCTTAGCGGTTACGTTGAGAGAACATTGTTTAGTGTAAACATCGGTCGCTTCAACGGGGTCGAAGAAGATACGATCATAGGCCTGGAGGAGTTTGGCAATGCCTTGGTTCCGTTGATTGGTGGCGGCTTCAGACTGATAGACTTCCTCGTTAAGGGATAGGGTTCTGCCAGCAAATCTGGATAGTCCATCGTGAATAAATTGCCACTTCTGGGCCGCTGTTTGACCGGGGGCCAGACTGGTGGCGGCGATCGCTCCGGCATTAACCATAGGATTGCTTGTCCCTTCATCAATGCGTTCAATGGCAATCACAGAATTAAAGGGCAGACCAGTGCTTCTGACGCCGAGCTTATCGCGGGCCTCATCTTCACACCTAACCGAGGCTGGACTTTGATGGAGGCGGTCATCGTGGCCCTGATGGTGGGTATCCTCTCTGCCATGGGCTTTCCCAGTTTCTTGCAGATGATGGCGAAACAGGCCCTCAAGGAGGATCTCCATGAGGTCAAGGGGGCCTTGCAGGAGATTCAGCGGGTGGCCATCAAGAAGAGCATCACTTGCCAAGTCACTATCACTAGCCATACTGTCCAGGCCTCGCCGGTTGGTTGTCTCCCTTCCGCCGTGGACTTGGATGATAACACCCATCTAGAACTGGTCAATTTTCCAGGCCCTGGCCTCCAGGTCAGTTATCGTGGCACATTCCACATTGGTGGCGGTGATAATCTTATTCTCTTTCATCACTCCCAGACTTCCCAGAAGTATTGTCTGGCCCTCTCTGAACCATTGGGCCTGCTCCAACCTGGGATTTGGTCAGATTCTGCCTGTTCGGCCCAGTGGTAATTGTTTCGTCCGGCTCTGCCCAGCTTTGAAATAACAAGGTCTAACCCCTCATCCCCCCACTAGAGTTGATCAAGTTTTGTTGCAGAGTTGTATCAGTCTGAGAAATCAGAGCTATTTTTCTGGAAATAGCACCTTCTAGTACTGGATTTTCCGCTCAAAGAAGGTCATTTTTAGTACGCTAATATGTCTAACACGCTTTGGAGAGTGTTAGACGGAAAGCTTCTTCCTAATCTCTAGTTATACCCTTTAGCTGAGGAAAGTGATTGATTGAGAGCGAATAAAGTCAACCAAGCTATGTTTAATTTAATACCCTATGATTCTGATATTCAGACCGATTCTGGCTAATTCGGGATTACCATTCACAATGGGGTTCATCCCAGTTAAGATAGTACACACAGGCTAGGGGGAGAAAGACGGTTGAAATAGGCACATTGAAGGCGTCAGATTAGACTAAGTTGATATGAACTCTTTCAAGTGGGATGCACCTCTGTTGCCCCCCCAATCACCGCCAAAATCGCAATCATCATGATGCTCAAAAATGGATGCTCTACCCCTTTGCGCCTACGGGGGTCTTCTAGTTCAGCAAATTAAGATTCCCACTGCTGTTGTACCGATTTAGCGTTGAGAGCCGCCGGCAATGGTTGCGGGGAACGCTGTCGATGGGCTGAGTCTTGGAATGAGGCAAAACCGTTTGCCATAGGACATCTCAGGGATTCTGGGCAGGGTTGTTCCTTAGCATATTACTAGCTCTTTGTTCTTGCGCTTACCCTGACTAGTTAGACTTGCCGACACCTTGGCTCCATAAAGTTCTCCTAGCTGAGCAATGATGTCCCGAACGGAGCTTTGACCTAAATCTAGTGTTTTGACTAAGTTTTAGGCTATTGTCTGTTCAAAATGTGCCTAAGTCCTATTTAGGATAGCCGAGTGGTGAGCATCCAGGTGTAAATGGCAATCACAACCATGGCAAGGCCAAGAATAGTGTCCCGTCGTGATGTTAACCATTGCATTAGCGTTGCTAGAGCAGTGCGTCGTTCCTGAGCCAATTCTGCCATTAATTCAGCGACTTTTGTATCCACTTCCTGGAGGGGAATTTTGCCCTCTTGGTAGGCGACGTCTAATTCATCTAATTTGCGCCAGTAGGTTTTGGTTGCTTCAAAAAGAGAGGGAAACATAGTTTTGGAATAACGAAAATAGGGTGAAAAGATTATGGCGATGATCACACAAGCAAAAGCCGTTCCAGAGCTGCACCAATCACGTAATGATCCTTATCGTGCTGGAGTTCGGCGAGGGCCGCCTTGGCCTCTGGGTGCTCAAAGTAACCAAGGCTTCTGGCGACTTGAGCACGAATATCCGCTGATTCCACCGTTGCCAGAGGTAACAACACCGCAAGAGCGCCCTCCTCTGAGGAGGTTCCACTGAGGTCGGCCAAATAGGCGAGCGCCGCTTGTTGGACGAAGATGTCATCATCGGCAATGCCCCATTGACAAAGCTGTAACAAAATTTCTGAATGGTCAAAGGCAGAGACAGCAGCCAGAATACTTTGCCGTACTAGCCAATGAGTATCTTGTTCAAATAAATTTAATAGAAAAGGAAGAGAGCACTCGCCAAATTTGGCCAAGGAGTTTGCCGCTTCAGCCCGGACATTGGGGTCGTTTTCGTACTCAATGAGAGTAATCAGAGCTTCAAAGGCACTTTCTGTGTTCTGACGACCCAAGCCCCCTGCCACCAGGGAACGAATAATAAATTCTTTGTCGCACATACGTCGCTTGAGTAAGGGAACCGCTACTCCCGGCGAACAATGTCTCAATTCGGCGATCGCCGCCATGCGTTCTGCTGGATTAGGACTATCAATACGAGATTCTAGGTTGGCTGAGTCCATGGTTGAAATTAATGAATTTACATATCGTTACACACCAGTTTACAAAACTTTACTGAATATTGGGGGGAATTACACAAAAAAATAAAGGTTAATCACCTTATTTCGGACGGGATTTCTTGGCTGGCAAGCTTTGATACCTCATTTTCCTAGATTTCTCTGGTCTAAAACCCATGGATGCTAGATGCCACTATGGCGATCTCCTTCACATAATTCAAGATAAATCTCAGATTAGGGGTGGAATTTCTCATCTATGGCACTCCAGCCTTAGCATTACGATAAAAAGAGCAGGTCAGTTTTCTGTGTCTTTCGACCTATACACGTACTCAATCAGCCATGGCCGCCGATACCCAAACTTCTAACAATCCAGACCCCGATAGAGACAGAGAAATTTTTTTAGAGGCGATCGCCGGACGGAAATTTACCTTAGCCGATGTCATTGGTCAGGCGGGGGGAGATTTTTTGAAAGGGGAATCTCCTGTACCAAAGTTAGTGCAACTCAAGACAGAGTTAAAAGCCTTCCTGCGTGAAGAACTCCAAGATTCTAGTGGTGCATTGTTATTGGTTCTACAAAATGATGTAGATGAAGCGGATGCACTTATTAGTCAATCTTTTGAGCGTCCCTTAGTAGCGCTACAAAAATATTTAGAAGATACCTTGGCCCATCCTGAAAAATTATATGAATTGGTGCGACAAACTGATTTTCGGTGGGGACAGCTCTATGGCTCACGACCGCATTTTAATACACCAGGGCAGACCCCTCACCCTGAAGATGAATATACCCACGAATCCGTCAAGCAACAATTAGAGTATTTGCTTGGTGTCATAAAAAAACGACTTGCTCCAGCAGAGCAACAAGAAAGCTAAAGAGTCTCAGGGACGGACACAAGTGCTTGAAAGCGATATTATCCCTCTTGCGTCAGAACGGAGAAGTCGATTTTTTGAAAATTGTCGAAAGCTTTGAGCGAAAAGGGTTTTAGGCAATATACTAAATCTTATCAGTAATAAGAGGGCAAAATACCTTCAAATGCCAGCAATTCTTGGTTTAATACGCTTGTTCTAAAGCAGGTGCCTAAACAAGCCGCTTTGCTCAATTTCCCGAACGACGTAATAAGGGTTTCAGTTACTTGAAGAAGTTGAAAGTCGACAATTTAGTGAGAATCATTTTCATAATGAGAATTTCTGCAAAAGCCAAAATATCGATGTCAATTAGCTATCATCATTTTGGCTATTCTAATTGGCCTCTTAACCCTGTTTTCCGTTCCACTGCACCTCAAACCCCATATCCAGGCCTCGCCGGCTGGTTGCCTCCCTTACACCTTGAACTTGGATGATAACACCCATCTAGAACTGGTCAATTTCCCAGGCCCTGGCCTCCAGGTCAGTTATCGCGGCACGTTCCACATCGGCGGCGGGGATAATCTCATCCTTTTCCATCACTCCCAAACTTCTCAGAAGTATTGCCTGGCCCTTTTTGAACCATTGGGCCTGCTCCGGCCTGGGGTTTGGTCGGGCTCCATCTGTTCGGCTCAGTGATGATCGTTGCGTCCTGCCCTTGGCCGGCCGCGTTCAAGTTTCGCCCGGCTCTGCCCGGCTTTGAAATAACAAGGTCTAACCCCCCATCCCCCCCCTCATCGGGGGGCTACCTGTATAAGCACTGCCACGCCAGGTTTGGCCATTCTACCTACGGGGTCAAGGGTGCCTCCGGCATCAACTCACCTTCCGTTGCCCCCGCTTTCCCTTGGCCCTGCGGGGCTATGGTGGGGGCCTTGGTTATCAGATTGCTCGCCCTTGTCTCCCTTCGGTCTCCTTAACCGCGTTGTTTCTGGCGGTTTTGGCCATGTTCGCTTTGTTTTTGTTTGCTGTTTGGTTCTGCTTCGTTTCCTGTTTGCTCCGTCGTCCTGTTCCTCGCCTTGTGCCGGGGGTCATTCCGCCTGGTGGGTTCCCGCTTCCGCCCTCTGTCGTTTCCGGATGTTGCCTGCTTCGTTCTGCCTCTGGGCGTTCGCTCTCTGGTGGGGCTTTGTCTTCTCGGGTCGCTCGCTTGCGTCGGCTTTCGGTTTTGGTCTAGTTTTTCTCGCGGGGCCTCCGGGCCTCGTTTTTTTATGCGTGTCGACCGGGCCTAGAATTGAGATTTCAGGGCCAGTCAAATTGTTCTGGGAACTCAAATCAGTGCCAACCTGGTTTTGCAACGGACAAAAGCTGGTCAAGGGCTAATGCAGTGTCTGAAAAAGACTCGTCAGAAAAATGTGTGTTTATCTGACATAGTAACAACATGCTTCTAGCTAGGTCTTATTCTGCATCCATAACTTTTCCTTTTAAGAGTGTTTTAAGATTGTGAATCTTAGGCTGTACACACAGGGGCAGTGGGGTCTGTATAATCACTTATCAATGATGCGGTTTAGTCAATGGTAGGTTCTGCTAATGAAGAGTATAATCAATCGTGTTTTTCAAGAGCTACAACGTACAGAAGACTCTACTCTCCCTCTTTTGTTGGCGAGTCGTGCTACCCACATTTGTGGCACAACTGACCCTCAGGAAACCTTTGAAACTGTTCTTTCTAATATTCAAACTGCCCGTCAGTTGGGTTATATCGAAAAAATGGTTGATGGAAATGCCCTCTGTGACCGCTACGTTAATCTAGTGCATTCTGTAGAACTCGAAGGATACGCCAGTAAAGCGGATTGGTTCAGAGAAGAGATCATCCAACGGATGTATGACCTTAAACTGCATTCGCTGATCCATTCCTACTTCGGGGCCTACGAAATCAACTGGATGCATCATACCGTTGTGGAACGAGTATTGTCGGTTGATCTTGCGGAATCGAATTTGTGCTTGGCTTTTTAAAAATAGGGAACACTAAGGTGATAGTTTCTTGGGAATAACCAATCAGCCCCGGCTATGGTCGGGGTTTTCTACTAGTCAGTCAAAACCCCCTAGGGAATCCCTGAGGTTTGGGCCGATAAATCCCCAAAACAGTTAAAAAATTTGCCGGGCCTGGTTCTTTGTTCCCAGTTTTGTTATGAATTTTTTCCCTACACCTGCGGTCTCTCGCCCTATCCCCTCCTTGCTTAGAAGAGAAAAGGAGATTGGAATATATAGCCAATTCGATTAAGAGTGGGACAGTTGGTTATGAAATTCCGTTACAATGACTGCTGGACTCCTTTCGGAAAAAACTGATTATGGCTCACAGCCTTGATTCGCGACAAAAGGTCATTAACTTTATCGAAGCTGGTGGTAGTGTAACAAAAGCGGCGCAAATATTCAAGGTCGGCAGATCTAGCATTTATCGATGGCTTGATAGGGAAGACCTTGCTCCCACCAAGGTAGAGCATCGTAAGAAAAAAGTAGACATTAAAGAACTCGAAGAAGATGTAAAGAAAAATCCCGACATCCCCTTGAAGGAACGAGCCCAGAAATTCGGTGTTACTTCAAGTTCTCTGTGCTACAGATTTAAGAAGATGAAAATCACGCAAAAAAAAACAACTTCGCTATCAAGAAAGAAATCACGGTGAAAGAGCAAAATACTATAGAGAGCTAAGAGAGTTGGTGAAGATTTACGGTATTGCAAGCCTGGTGTTTATAGATGAAGCGGGGTTTGAGGAGTTTGTATCATCGATATATGGATGGTCAAAAAGAGGGAAAAGAATCTATGGAGAAAAGCAGGGTAGAAGAGGAAAGAAAGAAAATTTAGTGGCAGGAAGAAGAAAAGGAGTAAAAGACTTTATAGCGCCAATGTTATTTATGGGGAGTCTAAATGCAGAAGGGTTTGAGGCAGAAGTGTTGAATGTTAGAAGAAAATCAAAAAGGTAAAGCCCCTAAACTTGTATAATTAGGGGCACAAAATCAAAATAACTGAATATGATTATATCAAACTTTCCTCAAGTTGTGCAAAAGCATCTGGGTCACTTGCCCAAAAAGGATTATCCAGAACTGGACACCTTTAAGTTTGTCTCAATTTGGCTAAGTTTCGTGCTAGACCAAAGCCAAACAAGCATGAGAAGTCAATTCAAGAGATTAAACGCGAGAGGAGAGTCAGTAGATATATCGACCTTCTCAAAAGCAAGTAAAAAGCGAAACCCAAAGGTTTTTAAAGAAATATTAAAAAAGCTAAAAAAAGAAGTAGAAGTCTCTCGAGAACCAGAAAAAAGGGAACTGGTTTTGTTTCCACTGGACTCAACAGTGATATCGTTAACGAGCAAATTATTATGGAGACAAGGACATCATCAGGTAAAACTATTTAGTGGGATTAATTTAGACACAGGAGCCCCAGGAGGAATAGTAATTAATTTTGGTCAAGGGCATGATAGTAAATATGGGAATGAAACGATAGAAGCAACGCCAGAGAATGGAGTTGGGATAATGGATAGAGGATTTTGTAGTCTAGCAAGAATAGCAAAACTGCAAGAAGAGAAAGAGCGTTACTTTGTGTTAAGAACAAAGAACAATATAAGCTTAAATATGCTGGAAAATGGAAAGTATGAAATAGGAAGTGGGAAGGAAAAGCTAGAAGGAAGAGTAGTAGTATTTAGTGATAGAGAAGAAAGAACAGAGTTTAGGTTGGCAACAAATTTACCAGAAGAGGGAGAGGGAGGAATAAGTAATGAAGAGATAGCTGAGTTTTATCGATTGCGTTGGCAAATAGAACTATTATGGAAGTTCTTAAAAATGCACTTAAAGTTGGACAGGCTAATCACTAAAAATACAAACGGAATAGAGATTCAGATTTATAGTTGCCTGATTGGATATTTAATGTTGAGATTGGTAAGAATTCCGAAAGAGTTTGGGGAATCTTTATTAGATAAGCTACGGTATTTACAGGCATTTATGTGTGAAAAAATAAGTTATGTACACTGGCTAAGAGAGTTAGTGGTAAATTGTTGAATCTGGGCTTTTACAGAATCGTTGTGTCTATTCCTTGGTGGTTCAAATAAACCATTCAATATTTCTGGGGCACAAGGTATTATTTCTGCCGACATACTCACCTGATTTAAATGACATTGAACATGACTTTGGGGCGTTGAAGAGAGCAAGAATCAATGCCAATGGAGAGAAAAGTATTGACGAAATCATCCGTGAATATTGTGCCAGTTAGTGCCCCATTCTTATTTGAATTGGCTATATCTTTTCGGGGGGTTATGCAAAAAAACAGTAAAGAGCGCTAGGGTCTAAAAAAAGAGCATTATTTTTAAGGTGCATCTCTTTGAATAAAAGTCGCATCATCTCTGAAAAGTGTACTTTCTGTAAATCCACTAAATTTATCAAGCCAAAGTTCAAAGTTTCGGTGTCGAATATAATGCCCTGGATAATTATTTGACTCAAAGGATATTCCTCCTTTAGAACTCAATCCATTTTTCGGACAAAAAGTTGCATCTTGCTTAAAAAGATTACTATTATCATTAGCAGATAGAATTACACGATAGTTCCTGTGCCTTAGAAAGTGATTGGGAAAGTTTTTTGATTCTAAAGAAATACAATTAGGGTTTGCCAATCCTGTTATTATACGAAAGCTAGAATCTAGTTTATCTAAATCAGTTTTTATCGGTTCAATATACCCAAGATAGTTTCTATGACGGATATATCGCTCAGGGTAATTCACTGATTGGTAACGAACGTAGGAGCCTTGAGCTTGAACTTCCTTGGATTCAAAAAAACTAGCTATAGGAGATATAGCTAAAGCTAGGGTTAAACTAAATAGAGGAAAGAAATGTAGAATTTTCATTTCATTTATTTTTTAATTTTATTAGAGTTTGACTAACTATGGTATCTAGTAGACTATCTAGAAATTTTTATTCGATACCGCGTTATATGGTATAGTATATTCACTGAATAATCGAATGTTATATATTAAATATTTTGTATTATTTTTATACACTATTCTTTATCACTCCAGTAGATCCTATCGCCATGCTATTGATTTCTAGTTTACCCTTAGTTGCTGTCAATTGTCAGTAGCGGCACAGCAAATGCTAAATCGAAGGCATGATTTTGTATTCATCTTTTAACAATGGATGTAGCGCTAAAATAATGACTGGAAAAGGATTTACAAACCTGCTCCCAGAATTCACACTTGAGTTTGAAGACAGTCCTCAGAAACGAATCTGACGGATCTAATAGTTCCAATATCCTCTTAAACCTGTAAAAGGAGATTTTTGACTCCTCCGTTAAAGAATGACAAAGTATTTCTATCACTAATTACTCCAGGATCTTTATGGAGTCAGAGAACCGTTTTCTATTTCTGCTTATCATCGTCGTGAGCTGTCTTTTTGCAGCTGGACTGGTGATTGTTAATCTTATCGGTTGGCTATCAGCCCAGACTTCACCGGCTTCGATTACTAAATTACCCAGCTCTCCGATACCTTTTTCTCCACTGGAACCATCAGATTGGCAAGTCTTGGAGGTTCTAGCAGGCAATCGTATTAAGATGCTTCACAAAGATCAAGAGATGATCGTCAAATTAGCCTGTATCTTGGACAAACCCGACCCGACCCTAGCTCGTCATGCTACTGATCGCTTGCGTGGGCTGACTCATTTGGGGAATCCAACTTTCCAGGTCACTGAGCTGGGTCTGGATACCGATGGTGCTCTCTTAGTAGAACTCTGGATCTCCCAGTATGGCAATGCCCCACAACTTGTTCAAGCGATTTTGGCAGGGGGTAGCTATGTTAGCGTCTCTCCCCAAGCTGATGTGTTGTGCCCCAACGCGCCTCGAATGGTAGAAGCTCAACGTAATGCCGAGAAACGTCACCAATCTCCCCGGATTATTCATTTTTAGGCCAAAATTCTTTTGCACCAATAATCCAAATACATACAACAGTACTTAACTACCAATCAAAACAAACACATTAAATCTAGGCAAATAACAACCCTAGCGGATGGAAATTTTTAATTGGTAGCTGGCATTCCCCCGAGTGCCACCGACGACCACCCAGTATTGACCGGAACGGGGAAGCTTACCCTGCCAGCGACTGGCGTCATCCGTTTCTCCTGCGCCGGGTAGGGTTTGCCCCACAATCTCGTCGCCTTTTTGCCGAGCGCCTGGTGCATAGATCTGAAACACGGCATTATTTTCTACCGAGGAAAGATCGAGGGCCATGGTTTGTCCACCCTTGGCCCCCAGGGCGTAGATGCTTCGTTCCCCCCGGATAACGCTCCCTTTGACTGTTGTTCCGGAAGTACCCGGAGCAAATTTAACGGTTTGTATCGGATTGGCAGCAATGAGGGCCGGGGTGAGTAAGAGACTGGTAATCAGCGAAAGACCGAGATAGGGAGACAGGTTCATAGCTAATCAGTCTTGTTGGGCTAGTTCGTAACATAACACGGCTGATGCAAGATCAAGAGGAAACGGGACTGTTTTTTAATGACGGATATAGCCCTAAAACTCTGACTGCTTTCTATTTCTACAGGTAATTTAGAGGAAAGAGTATTTGCCTTGTCATGAGTCAGTGCCTTAATCCTGATTGCTTTGCCACCGTTCTCGACCACCACCGCTTTTGCCAGAAGTGTGGCCAGTCCGTTTTCCTGAGAGAAAGATACCAAACCCTACAACTTATTGGCCAGGGCGGCTTCGGACGAACCTACCTTGCGGTTGACCACGACAAACCCTCAAGGCCCTACTGCGTGATCAAACAGTTTTTCCCGATGCTAGAAGGCTCCAACGGGGCGGCGAAGGCAGAAACTCTCTTTGCCCAAGAGGCTCAGCGTTTAGAGGAACTTGGCCACCACGACCAAATTCCCGCTTTGCTGGCCTACTTCACCATCGAGGGCCGTCAATATTTGGTGCAGGAATACGTCCCAGGGCCAACCCTAGAGCAGGAGTTAAAGGAACAGGGCCTGTTTAGCCAAGAGAAAATAAGACACCTACTGCTCAACCTGTTGCCGGTATTGGACTTTATCCATCAGGCCCCCGTCATTCATCGAGACATTAAGCCCGCCAATATCATTCGTCGTCAGTCGGACAACCAGTTGGTACTGGTAGACTTCGGGGCCGCTAAGCAGATCTTACCCAACCAGGGTTCTGTCACGGGAACCATCATCGGAACGTCGGGTTACACGGCACCAGAGCAACAAAACGGCAGAGTAACCCTAGCCAGTGACTTGTACAGTTTGGGGGTTACTTGTCTGTATTTACTAACCGGAGTATTACCCTCGGAGTTATTTGATACGGAAAACTTTGAATGGGCTTGGCGAAGCAAGCTCTCTGGTAATTCAGTGGATGACCAGTTGGCCAGTATTTTGGATAAATTGGTTGAGCCGGGAACGAAAAAACGATACAGCCTGGCCAAAGAAGTACTCCAAGATTTACAACCAAAAATAGTTGTTTCTACCCCCAAAACGACTCTCCAAGTAGCCAATCCCCAAGCAAATACTCTAACTTCTGGCATTGGCTATTTTGACTTTGAAAGCGTCACGGTTAACCACCAGGGGCAGATTATAAAGAAGACACCCGGCAAAGCAAAATTTTACCGGGAAAATCTAGGGAAAGGAGTATTTTTGGATATGGTCTATATTGCTGGCGGTACTTTTCTGATGGGATCTCCAGAAAGTGAACCTGGAAGCTATGCCCACGAAAGACCCCAACACCGTGTTAGAGTACCTAGTTTTTGGATAGGCAAGTACGCTGTAACGCAAGTGCAGTGGGAGACTATCATGAGAAGTAACCCCTCTTACTTCAAAGGGCCTAATCGACCGGTAGAATGTATGAGCTGGAATAAGTGCAAAGAGTTTTGCCAAAAATTATCAAAACTAACAGGAAAACGATATCGCTTACCGAGCGAAGCAGAATGGGAATATGCTTGCAGAGCAGGCACGACAACTCCCTTTAACTGCGGAGAAACTATTACAATAGCTTCAGCTAACTATGCTGATAATAACGCTTATGATAAAGAAAGAAAAGGCCAGTATAGAAAGCAAACAGCAGAAGTGGGGAGCTTTTCATCCAATGCCTGGGGACTGTACGAAATGCACGGTAACGTCTGGGAAAGGTGTGAAGATGGTTGGCATAATAACTATCAAGGAGCACCGATAGATGGAAGTGCCTGGACTGACAACCACAGCAGTACTGCGATGATAGTACTCCGGGGTGGTTCTTGGGACAACAACCCTACACGTTGTCGTTCTGCCTTCCGCCGCAACAGCGACCGCGACTACAATGCCATCAACATAGGCTTGCGGCTAGTCTTGAAGTGGGATGGGTCTTAATACCCTTTTTTCTGCCGCGTTTAGAAAAAAGAGCTCGTTTTGCGGTGTCCCCCTCTGCAAGGTTGATATCGAATCCCACGCCTTCATTGCGCCTATTTTTACTAGAGTACTTTGCGGTAATATTTATTTAGATGTAGTGGACATACCGCGCCTGCGGCATAGTTGCTAATTAAGCCAATCAATTTTGGGGTAAATATGACACCATATCGCAATCTAAACGGCAATTCGAATGTGCTTGAATACGAGGCAACTGACGATTCAATTCACGTCGTATTCAAGTCTGGGGCGCATAGAAACTACCTCTATAACCACGTTAGGCCAGGCAAGGCTATGGTTGATCGAATGAAGGCTTTGGCTAATCAGGGGCACGGCTTGAACTCATATATTTCTACTACCGTAAAAAGCAACTTCGCCAAAAAATGGTAAAGCGGACAGATCATTGGATGGCTCAACAACGATGGCATTATCCTTACCCAGCGAAGGTTTAGGCACGATATCCATTCTTAAAAGACAAAACCTTTAATACTTGAAGGACTCATTCAAGGGTGCTGTTCAGCAATGGGGACTTGCTAGGTTATTATCAGTATATCCCCAATCAATAGGTATAGGCTATGCTCCGGGATACTCTGAAGCAGGAAATCGATAAACTTAGCGAGGTTCAGCTAGCTAGAATAGCTGAACTTATTACTCTGGTTAAGCTCCAAACTCAAGATGTGCCTGCAAGTGTACCATTCTGGCAGCATGCAACTCCTAAAGAACGGGCACAGAGTTTTCGGGCATGGGTTGAGCAGCTTCCAAAGACAGGCTTGAGTCTCCCGGACGAAGCCTTTGATCGTGCTTCCATTTATGAATAATGACCAGGTATTTACTTGATACCAATGTTGTTCTCCGTTTCAGTAATACTTCTGATGAGCAACACGGATTAGTTACAGAAGCAGTTGCTAATTTGCTCGAACAAGCAAATGAATGTTACCTAGCATCACAAGTTTTAATCGAGCTTTGGGTTGTTGCTACACGCCCTCTTAATGTTAATGGCTTGGGTTGGTCAGTCGAGCAAACACAGAATATCATTGAACAACTGCTTGAGCACTTCTCAGTTGTGGAGGAAACATCACAAATATTCTCAATCTGGTTAAACTTAGTTACTGAAAATAAAATAAGCGGCAAAAGAAGTCATGATGCACGTATCGTTGCTATTATGCTTGCATCGGCAGTCAGTCATATTCTAACCCTTAATCCAAGTGATTTCTCGGGTATGTCTAGTATTACAGTAGTGCATCCATGTGAAATTATCGCATCCTTGGGCAATTAATAAATACTGCCTAATAATGCGTTGGTGCGGATGGTACAGAGCGGATTTTCACCCATAGGGGGGCCGAAGTTAATTAGTATGACCATGGGACTGGCTGATTAGTTCCGATTGCTTAGTACGATAGAGATCATTGCTACGGTGCTACACATGCCACAAGAAAGAACTTTCGACGCAAAGTCGGTGAGACTGAACTACCTCGACTATGGATCTTCGTCGAACCAACCACTGGTTCTGCTACATGGCGGTGCCGGGCACCTCACTGACGAACACAAGTGCCTCAAACCCTGGCTAGGACTGGGTTTCTTTAAATAGACTAGTCCACCATTCAAAAACGCTGAAACCTTTGTTGTATTTGGATTACGAGCGAAGCATTTACAAAAGTACCAAGATAAGCGTCCGTTACTTAGGGTGGCTGAGTTTTGCTTTGGGCTGACTATTACTGGGACAATGCTATTAGGGACAAGCGGGCGGCGACAGAAGAGGAAGTAATGGCAGAAGTGTTGAATGTTAGAAGAAAATCAAAAATATAAAACCCCTAATCTTGTAGAATAGGGGCATAAAATCTAAAATAACTAAAGATGACTATATCAAACTTTCCTCAAGTTGTGTAAAAGTATCTGGGTCACTTGTCCAAAAATGATTATCCAGAACTGGACACCTTTAAGTTTGTCTCAATTTGGCTAAGTTTCGTACTAGAACAAAGCCAAACAAGCATGAGAAGTCAATTCAAGAGACTAAACGCGAGAGGAGAGTCAGTAGATATATCGACCTTCTCAAAAGCAAGTAAAAAGCGAAACCCAAAGGTTTTTAAAGAAATATGGGAAAAGCTAAAACAAGAAGTAGAAGTTTCTCGAAAAAAGAAAACAAGGGGACTAGTTTTGTTTCCGCTGGACTCAACAGTGATATCGTTAACTAGCAAGTTGTTATGGCGACAAGGACATCATCAGGTAAAACTATTTAGTGGGATTGATTTAGAAACAGGAGCCCCAGGGGGAATAGTGATTAATTTTGGTCAAGGGCATGATAGTAAATATGGAAATGAAACGATAGAAGCAACGCCAGAGAATGGAGTTGGGATAATGGATAGAGGATTTTGTAGTCTAGAAAGAATAGCTAAACTACAAGAAAAAAAAGAGCGTTATTTTGTGTTGAGAATAAAGAACAATATAAGCTTAAACATGCTGAGCAATGGAAAATATGAGATAGGAACTGGGAAGGAAAAGGTAGAAGGAAGAGTAGTAGTATTTAGTGATAGAGAAGAAAGAACAGAGTTTAGGTTGGTTACAAATTTACCAGAAGAGGGAGAGGGAGGAGTAAGCAATGAAGAAATAGCTGAATTCTATCGATTGCGCTGGCAAATAGAACTATTATGGAAGTTTTTAAAAATGCACCTAAAATTGGACAGGCTAATCACTAAAAATACAAACGGAATAGAGATTCAGATTTATAGTTGCCTGATTAGATATTTATAGTTAATTTAATTAAGAGTGGTGCAGGTGATTATGACATTATGCTAGCATAACTAATAAACTTATCCAAAAATGAACAACTTATGGCTTACAGCCTTGATTTGCGACAGAAGGTCATAAACTTTATCGAAGCTGGCGGTAGTATAACAAAAGCTTCAAGAATATTCCAGGTCGGTAAATCCAGTATTTATCGATGGCTTGATAGAGAGGAATTGGCTCCGACCAAAGTAGAGCATCGTAAGAGAAAAGTAGATATTAAAGAACTGGAAGAAGACGTAAAGAAAAACCCCGACACTCCACTGAAGGAAAGAGCCCAGAAATTTGGTGTCACCTCAGCTTCTCTATGCTACAGATTTAAGAAGATGAAAATTACTCAAAAAAAAACAACTTCGTTATCAAGAAAGAAATCACGGCGAAAGAGCGGAATACTATAGAGAGCTAAGGAGATTGGTGAAGATTTATGGTATGGCAAGCCTGGTGTTTATAGATGAAGCAGGGTTTGAGGAGTTTGTATCATCGATATATGGATGGTCAAAAAGAGGGAAAAGAATCTATGGAGAAAAGCAAGGGAGAAGAGGGAAAAAAGAGAATCTAGTAGCAGGAAGAAGAAAAGGGGTAAAAGATTTTATAGCACTAATGTTATTCAGAGGAAGTCTAAATGCAGAGGGGTTTGAGGGATGGCTAAAATATCATTTGCTGCCAGCCTTAAAAATGCCATCAGTCTTAATAATGGATAATGCGCCGATTCACCGAAAGAATAAAATAAGACAACTAGTAGAAGAAGCAGGGCACAAGGTATTGTTTCTACCGAAATACTCTCCTGACTTAAATGACATTGAACATGACTTTGGGGCATTGAAGAGAGCGAGAATCAATGCAAATGGAGAAAGAAGTATTGACGAGATAATCCGTGAGTATTGTGTCAGCTAGCGCCCCACCCTTATTCTAATTAGCTATATGTACACTGGCTAAGAGAGTTAGTGGTAAATTGTTGAATCTGGGCTTTTACAGAATCGTTGTGTCTATTCCTTGGTGGTTCAAAGAAACCATTCAACATTTCTGGGTTCCCAGTAATTCTTAATTTAAAATATTTGCACCAAAATGATTACCTCGGCAGGCCGCTTTGCTCAATTTTGGCACTGGTCTTTTTACGATGGATTTAGCACTGAAACACCTACTGAAGAGGGATTTGAACCCCCTATTTCCCACTGGCTTGAAAACCTGCTCCTAATAAGGGATTTAGACAGCTATCCTTCTTTCAGAGACCAGTGCCTGAACCTACCGAAGAGGTATTCTGGGTGTCCTGGTGACTAGGTTTAGCGGCGCGTAATTTAGCCACCAATTGAGGATTATTTTGCAGAAAAGTCATCACCTGGGATTCAGCTAAAGGCACTTCTGTTTCCAAACCTTGCATTAATTTTTCTCCCCAATGGCTTACCATCGGACTCTGTAAAAGTTTGGTTAATAACGTTAACCCACTGGTTGCCAACAATAACTTCGTGGGGTCGCCATTCTCTCCCTCCTGGGTTCCCGCCAAAATAATGGGATTTGTCCCTAAAACCCCCGGTTGAGGAGCTAAGGCCGCCATGACCTTGGGCAAGACCGTAATCAATTCTTCCAAATGATCTTCAGCTAATTGCACCGTTAAGGCTTTAATAGACAGGGTATTTTGAGCCGAAATTTTTGCTTTTTCCCCCTCCGCTTCCTTCAGGGCTTTATCCAATTCTGCCGCCGCTTTGAGTTTAATTGCTTCCGCTAATTGTAATGCCATAATTTTTTCATTTTCGGCCCGTAGGCGTTCCTGTTCTAGTTCCCCCTGTTGTGCAATTAACGCCGCTTGTTTGTCCTGTTCTGCTTTAATTAAGGTTAGGGCTTTTTGACGTTCCTCCTCCGCTAACTTAATGGCAGTTTCTTTATCCGTTGCGGCCAGGGAAACCGCTTTTTGGGATTCAATTAACGCCTTTTCGGCATTCGCTAATTCCTGATTTTTTTGATTAATAGCAATTCCTTTGGCAATTTCCGCTTCTTCTAGGGCCTGTTGTTGTAGGATATGTTGTTCTTTCAGTTGTTTTTCCGAGAGAATCATCCCCTCTTCGATCGCCTGTTGTTTTTGAACCTTGAGGAGTTCCTGGGTTGCCCGCTCCGTTTCCCGTACCTCTAGGACTTGACGCTCATTGGCGGCGGTCATTTGCTCCGTTTGTAAGGTATTTTCCAGTTGTTTTTGTTTGAGTTGTCGTTCGGCATCCAGTTGTTTTTGAGTTTCTAAGAGTTTTAACAGGGCGATTTCGGTTTTGGTTTCCTCTTGGACTTTTTCCAATTCTTTTTTATTTTGTTGCACAATAGATTCACGGGTAACTACCGCCTGAATATCCAAATAATTATCTGGATTGTAATGATTTAATTCATCAATATTGGTGATAGCAATGTTCAAGAGTTGTAACCCATAGCGAGCCAAGTCTGGTTCAACTTTTGACTTTAAATTATTCGTAACCGTTTCCACACTGCCTTGCAATTCCCCTAAATTAGCCTGGGAAGCAGCATCCCGTAAATGGCCTTCGAGAATATCGTTCACCCGTTTTTTAACTTCTTCTTCAGCGACAGAAATATTGAATGGTTTATTTGAACCACCAAGGAATAGACACAACGATTCTGTAAAAGCCCAGATTCAACAATTTACCACTAACTCTCTTAGCCAGTGTACATAACTTATTTTTTCACACATAAATGCCTGTAAATACCGTAGCTTATCTAATAAAGATTCCCCAAACTCTTTCGGAATTCTTACCAATCTCAACATTAAATATCCAATCAGGCAACTATAAATCTGAATCTCTATTCCGTTTGTATTTTTAGTGATTAGCCTGTCCAACTTTAAGTGCATTTTTAAGAACTTCCATAATAGTTCTATTTGCCAACGCAATCGATAAAACTCAGCTATCTCTTCATTACTTATTCCTCCCTCTCCCTCTTCTGGTAAATTTGTTGCCAACCTAAACTCTGTTCTTTCTTCTCTATCACTAAATACTACTACTCTTCCTTCTAGCTTTTCCTTCCCACTTCCTATTTCATACTTTCCATTTTCCAGCATATTTAAGCTTATATTGTTCTTTGTTCTTAACACAAAGTAACGCTCTTTCTCTTCTTGCAGTTTTGCTATTCTTGCTAGACTACAAAATCCTCTATCCATTATCCCAACTCCATTCTCTGGCGTTGCTTCTATCGTTTCATTCCCATATTTACTATCATGCCCTTGACCAAAATTAATTACTATTCCTCCTGGGGCTCCTGTGTCTAAATTAATCCCACTAAATAGTTTTACCTGATGATGTCCTTGTCTCCATAATAATTTGCTCGTTAACGATATCACTGTTGAGTCCAGTGGAAACAAAACCAGTTCCCTTTTTTCTGGTTCTCGAGAGACTTCTACTTCTTTTTTTAGCTTTTTTAATATTTCTTTAAAAACCTTTGGGTTTCGCTTTTTACTTGCTTTTGAGAAGGTCGATATATCTACTGACTCTCCTCTCGCGTTTAATCTCTTGAATTGACTTCTCATGCTTGTTTGGCTTTGGTCTAGCACGAAACTTAGCCAAATTGAGACAAACTTAAAGGTGTCCAGTTCTGGATAATCCTTTTTGGGCAAGTGACCCAGATGCTTTTGCACAACTTGAGGAAAGTTTGATATAATCATATTCAGTTATTTTGATTTTGTGCCCCTAATTATACAAGTTTAGGGGCTTTACCTTTTTGATTTTCTTCTAACATTCAACACTTCTGCTTCAGCGACTAAGATTTCCTTTTCACCTTTTTTGCCCGTTCCTAATAACATGGCGGCATTACGAATACTATCTTGATCTGGATTGACTCGCACCTGCAAACTACCATTAAAAACCGCTTTTAAATAATCTTTGGTTCTCAGGGGTTTTTCGGCGGTATTCCCTCGAACAACGGAAACCGTGACTTGATTTAAGCTCACAATGGTAATGGTTTCAAAGCCTGGAAAAAAGAGGGTTGAACGGGTAATCACCTGCTTATCACGGGTCGGGCCAGAAATCACAAAAGCCTCATTGGTATTACAAACTCGATAAAATTTGGTGAACATCAAATAGAGGGTAATCAAGACCGTGAGAATGCCTCCACTAAACAGCGCTAAGGGCATTAACCAGCCCAAATCTAAGGGACTAGATAATTGGGCTAGATAGGGAGTGTCGGGGTTAACAACGGTGATCGCCTGGGTTGGGGTTTTAGGGGTCAGGTCAAATTTGCTGTTCATGGTTTTTACTAAAATAAGGGGAGTTGGGAATGGGGAGATAGGGATAGAGGAGATAAAATTTATTCACTATTCACTGCCCACCAACGCTTTCAATTCATCATTGCTATCGGCTTTGACTAGTGCATAACGACGGGGGGCAACTAAATCCACAACGTAGACGCGATCGCCGACGGCAAACGCTTGGTCAGAGGCTTTTTCCCAGGGCAATCCATAAATTTGTACCGAGCATTTTCCCCAATCATCATAGACATTAACTTCCAATAATCCCCCGCCTAAGACCCCTAACACCTGACCTTTCGTGCCAATAAATCGCTCTGGAATTAGCTTTTCGGCAACGGTTTGGGTTTTAAGGAGTGGCCGAAAACGTCTCGTGATCCCCACTAAAAAACGCGCTAACATTAACCCACTTCCCCGAATCAGCCAAGGTGCCGGTGGTAAGGTAGGATAGGAACTAGTTTGACGAAACCAGAGTAAGTTCGCACTCCATCCCGTCAGACCCACCATAAATGGATAAATACCCAGCAGAAAAAGGATTGGGACTTCTCCCACCCCCAGTAACGCTAACAACCAACCCATTAAGGGAATTCTCAATAAAGGCGGATCTTTGGCTTCTTCTCTTTTGATTAAATCCGGGGCGGCTCCGGTCATCACCGCTAAGAGAATCAGCAGAAACCCCACCAAGGTCATAATAATAAAGCCTCGATTAGGGGGAGCCACTAATTCGCTGAAGTCAGTCATGTCTTAAGTTTTAGGGGGCCATAGCTTTAATACTAGCCGAGGTCTTAGAAAAGTTGACCGTTTATAATAATCTTTTCACCTATGCCCGCCAACTATAGCCGCAAATCCAGATAAATAGAAACCTTCTCTAACGTCCTTATTTTGTACTGTAACAAGTCTTTCCTCCGCCTTTCTTTAACCTTGCTGGCCCTGGTCTTTTTACGATGGATTTAGCACTGAAACACCTACTGGAAAAGGATTTAAATCCCCTATTCCCGCTGGCTTGAAAACCTGCAATAAGGGATTTAGACGACGATCCCTCTTTTAGAGACCAGTACCGTTTACCCTCACAATACACACAGTTCATTTTTCTCAAATCTATCCTACAGAACTATTCTAGCTCTCACTCTCTAAATAGATAGTGCCCGATAGAAAGACGGTGTATTTGCCAATCATGACTATAATTCAGTCATGCGATTTAAATCCTCGTTATCCATCTTTGGCTTTTTCCTATTCATTCCCCTGCTTTTGCTGGCCGGTCTAGCGACCCAAATCCCGGTTTCGGTTTGGGGGATTGGATACCTGCTCGGCGGATTAACCCTGGCCTTTGGCCTAACTCTGTCCCCCTGGCGCACTGTCTGGCTGGCGACGGGGACTGGCGCGCTCACCCTTCTCCTGCTTACCGTTACAAGGGTTGGACTCGGCATCTGGGAGCCACACCCCGTGCTGGAGATGCTCACCCTACCTTCGGGAGACAGCGCGCCTTGGCTGGGCTATGTCATTGATGAACAGGATGCGGTGATTTTTGGCGAAACGCTATTCCACCAAATCGGTGGCTCCTCTGCCAGGGAACATGTGGGCATAGCCGAAGCGCTCAACGCTGATTATTCGTCCCTGCGGCAGGTTCAGGCGGTAATGCCCTCACCCGTTCTGGATACCTATCTCGGTTTGCAGGGAGCGGAGGGCTTCGATACCATCTTCATTAAACCGGAAGCTAATTCTCACCCGGAGACGGCGGTCGTTTTTCTGCATGGATTCGGAGGCAACGTGACCGCCCAGTGCTGGGAAATCTCCCGCGCCGCTAGCCGTTTTGGGGCGCTGACGGTTTGTCCCTCCACCGGTTGGCAGGGTCAGTGGTGGCAACCGGACGGCGAAGCCTCCCTACGCGCAGCACTGCGTTATCTCACTTCCGAGCGGGGCATCCGTAATATTTACCTGGGCGGATTCTCCAATGGCGGGTTCGGACTCAACCGCCTAGCACCCAAACTGACCGATGAAAAAGCCCTGCGCGGTTTGTTTTTCATCGACGGTATCGCCAAAAGCGCGGAAATTCGCGCACTGGGACTGCCTGTGCTGGTTATCCAGGGCAGTCAGGATGAGCGCATGCCAGCCCTCGAAGCGCACCGCATTGTTGGTGAGATTGGCAATTTGGGAACTTATGTGGAAATTGCCGGCGACCACTTTCTGATTATGAAAGAACCGGCTGCCGTTCAAACGGCCTTGTCCGCCTGGCTCGAAAAACAAGCCGGTAAATAAAACACACCTGCAGCAGATGGAAACCGGGCCCTACTCACTAGGGAAACTAATTGATTGGAAACGAGATGATCACCCCAGATCGCCCCTGAGCCCAATAACCCTTTAAGGAGGACAGTGGGTATAGTTGTCGGTCAACTAGGTTTTGAGTCGTATCTAAGCTTAGAACCCTGGCTCCCCCTTCTTTTACTTCTATCCCTGAAATTAACTTACAGCAAGCCTTTCAGCTACTCACAACCCACTTTTGTCAGTCAATCAGGTTTAAGGCTGCTTCTGGATTTTCCGAACAATCCCTTACTAAGGTTATAGAGTCTATCTTGACAGCTTTTATTTGGGAGTGGGCTTGTAAAATTTGTCCGTTTCTATTTTGCGAAAGCATGGGCACAAACTTTTCGAGTGAGCCTTAGGCATAAAGCTCTTGAATGCTTACAAGCCAGGTATTGCACCTCAATAGTTGTGAGAGAAATCAGCATTGAAAGCTTGATGAAGAAATGCGCAGACTATTCTCTTCAGAAAATTTAATCTTTGTTAAAGGTTGCCTGCGGTAATATTCGTTTAAACGTAGTAATTATTTGGTTAAATACATAATTGGTCTGGGATTGTTCTGCGCTCTCTAGAAAAAATTATTGCAACTGACCGCAAACAAAATTCTATTATCTAGTAAAAATTTCTTGCGGCGGTTGAATTCAGCCGTTGGACAGACTTGCATGGCGACGCAATTCCGACAACTAAATAGCGGATGGAATGCCGAACCAAATGTCCCCGACCCAGCGGTGCAGGTCGATGGTCGAGATGTTTTGCTAACGTTCCTGGCTAATCCCTTTCAGTTCCCGCGATTTACCGAGCAACAACGCCTCCGTCTTCGGTTCAAAGGGGCGCGAAAATATCGTCTTGGACCGACTAACGACGAGGGTTGGTATCGCGGGCAGTGCCGCTTCAGCGGAAAGGCGCCAGCTTGGGGGGAGTTCTATGAGATTTCAGGTGACCTAGAGCTGGATCGTTGCCCCAATGATTGGCACATGCTCGAAGACACTCGTCCGCTGGGTCGTAATTTCTTATTCTACCTTCGCGATAACACCTTCGAGTGCGAAGCGGATGACTGGATTCTTGAAGAATGAGCTGTCTAATATGGCGTTAGCTGGCTTGTTAGCTTTATTCTTGCAGGACAACGCGACCTACTCTTAGAGTGCATCAAAAGTGGCAAGCATGGAAATCGAGGCGCTGGAATAGTATTGAACATTGCCTTGAAACACAAAAAACATGGATGAAATTGGGGATTGGGGTGGCTGCTGTTGCCTTCCTAGCCGCATCCACCGGTTAGATCTTTGCCCCCATTGTATAGAGTACACTAGTTTCTCGCATCAGTGGCTACGCGCTAACAATCCCCAGCCACTATTCCTCAAAAAAATGCGGAAGATTCTTTTGTTGAGATTTTCCCTGGGAAGGTGTACCGCCTTACCCGCACAGTGCCCTTTTGTTAATCCACCGTGCTTCGAAGTTTCCTTTAAGATGAATATTCCTTTCCGACAAGAAATCGAATTCTCCAAGAACCGATTCGTTGTTGTTAACTCGGGTAAACCGGACTTTACCTTTCAACTCCTGGCGGGGTTGTTTTTGCCAGACAATTGACTGAGGCAATTTAAGGTCAAGGTAATACATTACAGTGCCGATCTCTTGCCCTTGTGACTGATCTGGAAAGATAAATGTAGTTCGAGATTCTTCAGGCGCTCTCCAAATTCTTAAATGGATCCAGGAATTCGACCTACCTCCGAATTTTTCCGCAGGAATCCATAGACCGAAAGCTGCCCCATCCCAAGGCGCACAATCATGTTCAACTGTCACCTTCAACTCGCCATTTGACTTATTGGAATCAAGTTCAGCAGGTTGCGCCCCTTGCAAATAAGTAACCGCTAGAAAAGTTGCTATCAATAATGGTCGATACTTCATTCGAAACTCAGGCAGTATAATGTTCCTAGTCAGCGGCGGCAGATCACCTTTGCATCATCACCAAGATCTCTCAACCGTCCGCTGCACTAGGCTTGTTATGCGGCGATTAAAGACTCTACAAGCATCTATGCTCAGGCTTTCGACCCAAAATATAAAGAGTAGTGAGATCATCCCAGATTCCCTGGTTAGCCTGAAGAGATTCCAGTTCTGCATCAAAATCAGCTTTGGCTTGCACTAATTGTACTGATGTCAATTGATACAATCCATTACCAGAGACCTTGAGTGAGGTAGACGAAGGATGCACAACGACCCCATCCCAAGTTGCTTTTGCTTTAGCCAAACTCGTATAGCTGCCATACTGCTCTATTTTAACTTCAACTGCCTCAAAACCAGCGTTCCTAAACAAATTTTGACACTGCTCTATTGAACCAATTCGATTGCTTACTTCCAAAGTGATACAGCGGATTCGCCATCTATGTGGCACAGTAGCAACAGTGGGTAAAGTAGTTTTTTCTGGTGTCAGCAGAATTCAGTAGAACCGCTATTTTCAGAAACTTTTCTACGGTCTCTCGCTCCTTGGGTCTAAAGCGTCGCACAAAAGCCTTCAATTCCCACCAGAGATGCTCGATGGGATTGAAGTCAGGCGAATAGCGCGGCAGATAAATAATCTTCGCCCCTACTTCCTCCAACATTTCTTTGACTCCTTCTACTTTGTGAACCTGGAGGTTGTCCATCACCACGGTCGCTCCCTTCCAGAGATTCGGTACTAGTTCCTCCTTGACATACTCTTGGAACAACTCTTTATTAAGAGATTGGGGTAAGAGCTTGAGCGATAAAACACCATTGAGGCTCATCGCACCAATATAATTGAGGCGCTGTCCTCTGTAGGTACAGTCAAAGTCATAGGCTCTCGTCCCGGCCAAGCTACGAGCCCTATCGCGCATTATCCCCAGTAAAATTCCCATTTCATCCAGGAATACCAAGTTTTCCGGTTCTTCTTGCCCAATGACTGACCAGTAATCTCGTCTTTCTTGCTGTACTTCCTCTAGGCTCGCTCTACGGTTTCTTTTAGTTTTTTTTACGAGTTAATTTCAGGCGCTTCAAAAAGGTACACATGGTACTTTCGCTCATATCGATACCCGTTCGCTCTAGCCAAAGCTCACAATACTCGCTCAGAGTGTAATCGGGATGTTTGCCTACCATGGCAATCGCTTGGGCTTCGGTGCCCATGAGGCGACTGGGCTTACCTCCACTAGGTGGCTTGGGCATCAGTTGCCCAGTGGTGCGTTTTAAGACGATAAGGTCATGGACGGTGGTTTTGCTGACATGAAACTGCTCAGCGACCTTTCTGATGGAAGTATTACCTTTTTCGTAGGCAAGGATAATTCTCTCTCGAAGCTCCATGGATAGAGGAGGCATGGTACTCTATGGCTCTTAATGCAGTGATAGGCTCGTCCTGCATTGTACCGTTCCGTCGGAGAATCTGCTGTAACCTCTCGGCGGTCGATTGCATTGAGGTTGTTATGCCTTGCATTACCCATTGTAATTTGCGATTACTTTTGTAATTTTTCCGGTTGAACTTAATTCCATCAATTCACCTGCTTTTAGACCTTTTTGATTGATGTAATAAACAACAACACTGAATATTCCCCACATCACATCGAGAAGCTCAAATTTGAGGTCAGGATAAACTTCAAGCCCCTTCTTGAAATAATCCCTGAGTGCTGCTTTACCCTGAACTGTCCCGAACGAATCATTCAGAATTTTTACTGCAACCGGAGAGACCAAAACCACATCCTCCGCATAGTGAGTCAAGATTTCATCGAGGTCATGAGAATTCCAAGCTTGAATCCAATGAGAAGCAAATTGGTTTGCCTGTTCTTGGGTTAACATAGTTGCTCCTGTTAATCATAATATTAGTACGGAAGGTCGTCTTTGTGTGTGAATATCCATTTGCCGTTGATAGATTGTGCTGCTTTGAGATCATCGTTTGGGTACTCAACTTCATCGCCTGGAGTGCGATCTCCAATCTCCAGGTAAGTCACTATTTCTTGCGAGCGATTGACTAGTTGATGCGCTATCCCTGTCCCTGCTTTAAAGCCATAGCAATCGCCTGAACTTAGTAAATATTCCTGGTCTCCCAGTATCAATGTTGGAGACCCTTCCAGAATCAAGATAAATTCATCTTGCTTAGAGTGACTGTGAACCAGGGCAGACACAGAGCCTGGCGAAAGGTGAGTCAGATTGATCCCGAACTGTGTCAGCCTGAAATAGTCGCCCAGTTTGCGTTTCAGTCGTCCTCTGACCTGCGACGCAAAGGGTTCTGGATAATTTGTCTGTCCCAATATTGCAGGAACCGCACGGGCTGAAATGGGAGATTGATTCATAGTCGAAAGAAACTCTTTACTTCAAATAGGGATTATAAGACACCAGACTCTAACTGATGCAGATAGATGAATTCGGGGACTTCACACCTGCTTTAGCTCGAATTTCGACGAGTTCAGGCGATTCAAAAAATGCCCGTGCATCTGTCGTCGAAGTCCAGACCGAGAAATGTACAATCTTATTTGGCTCACGCTCGTCGCGTAGTACTTGATAGGAAAGTTCCCCCGCTTGCTTGCGAATCGATACCGCTTGATCAAATACTTGTTTCCAAGCTAGATAATCTTCGACTTCGTGAATGATTAAAGTGTAGTGCATGAGATAAGTTACCAATGGATGACGAGTGGTAGATCAGGACGGAGATCGATTCGTTGACCTTGAAATTCTCCATCAATTCCAAACTCCAGGCAGTATTCTGCACCCAATCGTAATCTGATCAGTTGGGTATCCAACAAGATTTGGAGTTCTGGAGAGGGTGCTGTTGTCATAGGACTGACTAGTTCGACGCGATCGATCTCGCGCCAGTTGAGGCGATCTTGTAGCGGTTGGGCCTTCCCAGTAGTCGCTTGATCGGGACGTTTCCCAAACGGAATCTGAAATAGCATCGGCTCAGTTAAATTATCGCTGTTGGTTGCGATAGCAATTCCCAAATCAGGCGGCAAATAGGGAGGATAGTATTGCCAACTCGAAAACGCAATTTCATCACTCGCACCAGTGCTAGAACGCAGACAAATCCCAAAGGGACAACTGAGATTACGATCGCGCCACCGTTCCCACAACCGAGTACGACAAATTGCCTCAGACTGTGCTTCTTCTGGATTATGAACCCACAACAATTCCAGCATCGCATTGTGAAAAAAGAACCGCCGATTCGTAGTCCCTTGCCCAGGATGAGTGTTGGACGAACCCTCAACGAACCCAAACGAGACGAGACGATCTGCGATCCCAGCCCCAACATCAGTACAGATAAATAGATGATCCAATTCAAAGGTTATCGCTTCTCCCCTCTTGACAAGATCTGAAGATTGGCAAGGGATGAAAAATATGTCATCAAGATTGACGTATTGAATTTATCCGAGAATCCATTATTATGTCAACATGCCTGACCTAAATCATCTCGACTCTCAACGGGAGCAAGAACTCAACAAGGCTCTGGAAGCCCTGCATTTCGCGTTTCGTTCTGTGGCCGCAAAACCAGATGCCATCCTTGCGGAGCAGGGGCTTTCGCGAGTGCATCATCGAATTTTGTATTTTGTGGGTCGTCATCCAGGCTTAAGCGTGAATGAACTGCTAGCAATGCTGAGAGTCAGCAAGCAGTCCTTAAATGCTCCATTACGGCAATTGACGAAATTAGGGTTAATTGAAGCACAGACTGACCCCCTCGATCGTCGCATCAAGCAATTGGCGCTGACCCAAGCGGGATTAGATCTGGAGAAACAATTATCTGGGGATCAGCGACAACGGTTTACTAAGGTGTTTGACATTGTTGGGCAAGAGGGTGAGGCGACCTGGCATCAAATTATGAAGCTGTTAGCAGAGGATCTATCGTCCGATCAGATGGACTAAAAAACATAACTAGCGACTATGTCGCACCTGCAGCGTGGTCACTGCTTTTTGATGAAAACTACCGCAAAGCATTGGGTTTAGGTAAAAGACAAATACAAAACCTTACATTTGGTAGAAGTCGCAAAGACCCTCTGAGTCAGAACCTATCCTGCCCTTCTATCCAAAACTCTTTTGACCGTCATGGCCTGCCATTGACCGCCGCGCTTGCTGGCTATGCCCTGATTATTCAGATACTCTGTTATCTTGCCATAGGACTTGCCAGAGCGACGATGACGACGGATTAGGGCAATGACCTCTTGCTCTGAGTCATCTGCCACCAGTTCTCCATCCTGAGCCGTTGTCCCAAACTTAGGAGCGCCGTAAGCATAACCGCCCTTGCGGGCCTTGGCCCTGCGGCCGCCTTGGGTACGTTCATTAATCTGGGCCCGTTCTAACTCGGCCACCGCCGCCATCATCGTCAAAATCATCTTGCCGGTCGGGGTCGAGGTATCCACATTAAGGTCGAGCAAGACCAGGGCCTTATTCTTAGGCTGTAGGACATCTTCCACCAGGGCCAAGACATCGCGGCAATTACGGGCGATGCGGTCTAACTTGAGGGCCACTATCCCGTCAGCCTCATTGGCCACCATCGCCATCGCCTGTTGGAACTGGGGACGGTTGGTGGTATTCTTGCCCGAGCCGACCTCGACAAACAGATGGGCCAGCTCATGGCCAAAGGCCTTACAGTAGGCCTCTATCCGTTTCCGCTGGCTCTCCAGAGAGGTGTTATCCTCTTGTCCTTCAGTGCTAACTCGACAATAGCCAACCAATTTCATAACATAGCTCTTACTAGACATAGCCTTAGCTGGCTTTAAACATAACATTTTTCAAAACAATATCCGACTTTATAGAATACTGTACAAAAACGCTCGCCTTGGCTTAGTTTTAGCAATGGACAAAAAATGGTCGTTAAGACTGAAAAGCTTACCAGTTAGAGCTTTCAGATAGCATCCATTGAAGATGCTTATTGACTTAGACTGTCTCATATTGATCCATAAATGGGACACTTCAAATTGCGAAGAACGTTTTTGCGCCGTTTAAGGCTTCTAGTGTTTGATTAGCCAGTTACCCAAAATGGGACAGTTGCCTTTGGCGCTTCACTAACGACCAGAATTTTTCCGCTGCTAATATCAAGCCTTAGATGAAGTCTCCGGTATTTTCAGCCTGATACAACCGATAGCAACGGTGATCGCCAATCATTCCCCGCCCCACACTGGAAGTAAATCCATCAGGAGGCACCACAGGGAAAAGCAACCCCCGTAACCCCCCTAATTTTATAGGCTATAATATGTAAGTTAGCACTTACATAACTCAAATGAGCCGAACGAATCGAAATGTAGAATTGACTCGTGAGCTTTTATTGAAAGCCGCGATCACCGTTTTCTCTACTGATGGCTATGTGGGAGCAACAACCCGTGAAATTGCTCGTGTTGCAGGGGTGAGCGAAGTCACCTTATTTCGTCACTTTCAGAGCAAAGAGCGACTACTGAGTGCCGTTGCCCAACATATCACTGCCCTATGGATGGAGGCCTTCACCCATCAAAATAAGTGGACTTATAACCTCAATGACGATCTATTGAAATATGCCAAGCTCCACGACGACATTTTGGAAGAGCATGAAGCTTTATTCCGAATGTTTATTGGTGAAGCCCATCGGCATCCAGCAGACGCATTAAGAGTTCTTCAGGAATCATTTCTACCATTGCGAGAAAAACTTATTCTTTATTTACAAACAGGGGTTGAAAAGTGCTGTGTTCGTTCCGATGTTAATTTGCCGATGGCAGTAGATCAATTAACAGGAATGCTTTTATCTGGCATGATTCGCCGACATGTTATTCCATTTGAACGCGGTTATAGCCACCAAGAATATATTCAAGAATGTGTCAATTTATTTGTAAGAGGCATTGCAATATCTAATTTTTCTGTTGGGCAGACTCCATTTTTAGCACCAATATTGCCGAGAAATTAATTAAGGTCTGAACTTTTTAGTTGCGATGACCAAATGTAATAGCTGTATGTAATGACGAGGTAGATATGAAACGCTCTCAAACACAACATCATCCTAGAAAAGTCAGTGAAACTAATATTCAGTCTCTACAAAAAATGGAAGAGTCGAATCTTCAATCATCAACCCATGCCCAACCCAAAATTTATGCCACTGGGCATCAACTCCAAGCAATATCGAATGAACAAGGGACAAGATCGCCAAATTCTCTTGAATCCAAAGAACTCGTTCTCAATACTGAAAAAAATGATTCTCTAGGCTCAAATGGTAATAAGTTAACCGTTAATCAAGTCAGAGAAGAACCGAAATCCTTGAGTGATCAACAAGAGGCAGAAGAGCCATCAAAAAACCTAGGTCAAAAAATTCGACGGGTATTATTTTTAACCGTTGGCCTCATCGCACTAATAACGGGTCCTGTCTTTGCACAACGGTGGTGGCAATTCCAAACTTCTCATGTATCAACGGATAATGCTCAAATTAAAGGTCATCTTTCCCCGATTTCTGCCAAAATTTCAGGAACGATAGAAAAAGTATTGGTTAATGATGGAGATTATGTCAAAGCAGGGCAGACGCTCTTTGTTTTACAAGACCAAGATTTGGATTTTAAAATTCAACAGGCAGAAGCGAATTTAGCTGGAGCTTTAGCACAATTGAGAGCGGCCAAAGATTCTGTCACGGTGGTTCGTCAAACCAATCCAACCCAGGTTCAGCAAGCTCAATCAAATGTTGCCGCTAAGGAAGCCGCCGCGATCGCCGCCCAAGCCAATATCAATCAAGCTCTGGCAAAGGTTGACATCAGCCAGGCTAGTGTCGCTCAAGCACAAACATCTCTCACCAAAGCTCAGGCAGATTTTCATCGTTACAACTTTTTATACAAAGAAGGAGCCGTTTCAGCGCAGGAGTTAGATACAGCAAGGGCCGCTAGAGAGAATGCCCAAAGTGAAGTGATCGCTGCTAAGAAAGGTGTGGCTCAAGCGCAAGCTGAGGTCAAAAATGCTCAGGCTGAATTCCAACATTCACGGGCCGAAGTTGAAGCAGCAAAAGGACAAGTTATTGAAAGAAGGGTTTCTGGACAGAATGTCATTATTCAAACAGACCAAAAAAAGCAAGCTCAGGCTCAAGTTGAACAGTCTAAAGCCGCATTAGCTCTGGCTCGTCAGCAAATTATTTACACAAAGGTTAAAGCCCCTATTAACGGTTATGTCGGACAGTTGACGGCCCAAGTCGGTCAAAAAGTCCAAGCTCAACAGCCGGTGCTATCGGTCGTTCCCTTACAAACCGATGAAATTTATGTGGATGCCAATTTTAAAGAGACGGCATTAGGTCGATTGCGGATTGGAGAGGAAGCTCAAGTGGAGGTAGATGCTTACCCTGGTGAAATTTTTAAGGCCAAAGTTGCTGGTATCAGTCCCGCTACAGGAGCTAGTTTTGCCATTATTCCCCCCGATAATGCGACGGGGAACTTTAACAAAATTGTGCAATGGGTTCCCGTTCGGCTGGTATTTATGCCCAATGCTGATCCAGAACATAAACTTAAACCTGGCTTAAGCGTGAAGGTGACAGTCGATACTCCCACAGGAAAACAGGCTATATCAAATCGTTCACAGCATTAATGGGATTCTATCTTTTTGAGATAGTTGAGATTTTCTATGCCAACTCCCTCTGTTCCGACCCAATCTCACCGTAACCGACGAATACCAGCGACTCAATCCTTAGAAAATTCTGGTTATGATGCGGCAGACTATGTTCAAGGGCCCCTCAAATGGGCGATCGCCTTGACGGCCTCTTTGGGCGCAATTTTAGAAGTGATTGATACCAGTATTGTGAACGTTGCGCTGACGGATATGCAGGCGACTTTAGGGGCTACGGTCACTGAAATTGGTTGGGTTGTTACTGGTTACGCGATCGCCAATGTCGTCTTAATTCCCCTTTCTGCTTGGCTGGGCGATGTTTTTGGGAAAAAATCCTATTTTGTTTTCTCGATGATCGGATTTACCGCCGCTTCAGTGCTATGTGGTTTATCAATTAACCTATCAATGCTGATTATTGCTCGCATTCTTCAAGGTTTATGTGGTGGTGGACTCCTGGCCAAAGCCCAAGCAATTCTCTTTGAAACCTTTCCGCCAGCAGAACAGGGATTCGCTCAATCAATCTTTGGTGTTGGGGTGATTGCAGGGCCGGCGATTGGGCCCACTCTGGGGGGCTATCTGACCGATACCTTAGGTTGGCGTTGGATTTTCTTTATCAACTTACCAGTGGGAATCTTGGCAACAATGATGGCGATCGCCTTCTTGAGACCCGATCTTAAAAAATCCCCTCAAACCCAACAGAAGGTGGACTGGACTGGAATTATCTTGCTCTGTATTGCAGTTGGCAGTTTACAGGCTTTTTTAGAACAAGGAGAACAGGATGGTTGGTTTGAATCTCATTGGATTACAAGTTTGGCGCTCATCGCAGGAATTGGACTGATTTTATTTATTTGGCGGGAACTGAGCACGAACGCTCCTGCCGTTGATCTGCGAGTATTACGACATAAATCTTTAGCCGCAGGAAGCCTCTATTCTGGCATTTTAGGCATGGGACTTTATGGAGCCTTATTTGCTGTTCCCTTGTTTACCCAAAGTGTCTTAGGATTTTCAGCCACTCAAACGGGATGGTTACTCGCTCCAGGGGCCTTAGCTTCTGCCATGATGATGATTTTATTAGGCAAAATTTCAACCAAAATAGATGCCCGTATTTTAATCGGACTAGGAGCCGTTGGCACGACGAGCGTGATGTTCGCCCTAGCAAAAATTACGCCTCAAACGGGAACCGATAATTTATTTTGGCCATTGATTTTGCGGGGAGCAACGACAGTCTTAATGTTTTTGCCGTTAACTTTAGCCACACTCGGTTCCATTCCAAAGGAAGATGTTTCGGCTGGCTCAGGTTTCTATAACTTAAGCCGTCAATTAGGAGGTAGCATTGGCATCGCTCTTTTGACTACCCTACTGACCCAACGAGAGGCTTTTCATCGCGCCATTTTGTTAGCAAAGTTAACACCTTACGATCCCGAAACTAACCAACGACTTCAAGTTTTGACAGGATTATTTCAAAGTCATGGTTCTGACGCTGTTACGGCCCATCAACAGGCGATCGCCTCACTGTCTCAACTGGTCAATACCCAAGCAGCAATTTTATCCTATGCAGATATTTTTCGCTTTGTTGGTATTGTCTTTCTCTGCTCATTACCCTTGTTAATCTTTCTCGGTAAAGGAGGCATTAGAGCCAAAGCACCTGTGGCTCATTAGTCTCGAAAAGCGACAGGAACCGAAACCGCCCAACCCTCAGAAACCCGACGAGCCGCAACAAACGGCAGACCCGGAACACGGCCAGCCCAGCGCGAAGCAAAAGCCCCAGCGCAAGTCGGAGAGGCAAAGACTGCAACCAGGACAAGGCCAGAAGCGGAGCGAACCGAATCCCGCAGGAACCAACGCAAGGCCCCGGAGCCGAGAGCAGAACCCGAAACGAAGCGACGGGCTGGGAGGGCAACCCACAAATCAGAAGAAACAGACACGACGAAAACCGCCAGAAACAACAGCAGAACACAGAGCGGCGGCGATCAAGGTAAGCCCGAAGGGGAACCAATGATAAAAGGCCCCAACGCCGTTCGATGTCTTTGGCTCTAGGTTTGTCTTTTCGCGGCGGTTAGGGGCAACGACTGAGATGTTTCCACTGAGCAGGGTTGAGGCTTGCCTGTTGGGTTCAAGAAAGTGAGCATGAATCATGCCGCTAGACTGAGAAAGCTGTGTGGCGGCCAACCAATCAGGAAGTCAATCAATAACCAATAACAACGCCGCAGGCAACCGCTTCTAGGGGTAAACTCAAACTCCTAATACCAATTCTTCACGTTGAAGCTACAGATGTTTACCCCTCCGCCTCCGTCACCTCCCATTACCAAGGGGAGGACGGGTGGGGTCATTTGTGTAGTTAGGTTTCAGAGATTTGGTATAAAAGGGAAAAATCATAGACCAAGGTATGTCCGCAAGACACTCTTCCGCCCAACGCCTTTGTTGCCCTCTTCGTCTCTCCTTACAGGCCCCATAAACCAGAGCAGTACCTTTGATTGCCCTTACTAGGACAGGCAGAGAAAAACTCGATTATCATATTCTTGAATTAGAGCAAAAGTGCTACAAAGTCGTCCATGTATCAGGAAAGAGGTCTAATGGTCCAGTTGAGCCGCCATAGACAAACTTTGACTCTTACCGATTACCTCTCATCGATCGGCTCCAACGCAGTGTTATGTGCTTGTCTCTCACTTGAACGGGATATATTCAACCGCGTTGATCCATTCGTCAGGTTCAGAAGCTTTAGCAATCAGTTCTAAATCCTTAACAAATTGACCAATCGTACCTCCAAGTTGATGACCAAAAATCAAGCCTGAAAACTGTTTACCTTTTATCTGCCAAGTTTCGGCTAAAACTCTAAAGCGAATATCTTGGGTAAAGAGAACACGCTTAAGCTCAGTCACTCTTACTAAAAGCTGATCGTCAGGCAATTCCGTAGTTCTGTCCTCAAATGCCGTCAATACGTCTATGCCTCGGCGACGCAACTGCTCGGTAATCGCTTGAGAAACATGAACATCCATGTATAAAGCAATAGCCATTTACAGTAGTCCCTTAGCTTTCATACGAATGTAGAAAGGGGACTTGACGGCTTGAGTCATATTTTCTTGAACTTGCTGCCATTCTTGCCTGATTTCTTGGTCAATTTCTTCTTGGTGGTCAAAATAGTAGCCCATTGCTGCATGAGCTTCGGCTAGGGTTAAGTAAAGGTGCTGACGACATATTTCCTCTACTGACCAACCATAGGCAATATAGTCCATGACAATTTGGGCAATTCTAATGCGCGGCAAGCGTTGCAAACGTGCGGACTGATGGTCACTTTTTTCGATGTGTGGATAACTGAGGGTTAACATAATGCTTTGTTTTCACCTAGCTAAGTTGCCATATTCTAACAGTTTTATCTTTGCTGCCACTAGCCAGTAGTTTTCCGTTGGGGCTAAAACTGACAGACATTACAGGCTTATCATGCCCAGACAACTCACTTTTTTGCGTTTTGCTCTTGACATCCCAAAGTTTTACTTTGCCATCATCCCCACCACTAGCAACAATTTTTCCGTCAGGGCTAAAAGCAAGTGCATTAACTCCTCCTACCCAATCAGAGTATTCACATAGTAATCCCTGATCTTCTACACCATTCTTATAACTTGCAATTTTGATTTTTCCATCTTCTCCGCCGCTAACCAACATTTTTTGGTGAGGACTAAAGGCAATAGCATTTACCGTGCTGCTGTGACTAGGTAAACTGCCAATTCGTTTTAAACTTTTCCAGTTCCAGATTTTCACAAATCCCTGTTCATCACCACTAGCAAATATATTATCAAATGGACTTGATTCAATGCACTTAATATTACTTGTATGCCAACTTAATTCTTCACCTCTAATTCCACCAATTTTTGTATCTATTAACTTAATTTGCACTAATGAAGTTGGTATTGGTAAATTGTTTCTTTCAAAAGTTGCTACGACCGAGCCATCAGATGAAAAAGCAAGAGCAGCAACTCTACCTGCCTCACTAGGGTTACTCTCTCTAATATCTTTTCTTTCAGAAGATTTGTTTAAATCCCATATTTTGAGAATATTACGATCAGGGGTAATTACGTTATAGGTGCATACTAGTTTAGCATCAGCACTGAGAGCAATTTGGCGAATATAACGATTCAAGCCTCCTTTGATCAGAACTTCTCTCTTATCTTCTTTCCAATTTAGTATAATTACTGCTTTGTCGTATTGATGTATTAAAAGTCTTGAATCATCAATAAATTTGGAAAAATAGATTTCACCATCAAAAGAAAATGGATTGCTAAAAAAAGAAAATGGATTGCTAAAAGATGATGGATCTAGGTTGGGAGAGGTACTTTTATTTGATAGTTCGGGCTTTGAAGCTAAAGAACTGATTATATATTCTGGAACTTGTCTGTATTTAAGTGAATTTCCTTCGTCTTCTAAGCTAGTCGCTTCTGACGCAATGGCGGGTTGAGGAGATACCCATTCCCAGAAATTTCGATAGTCATTGATGAGTTGTTGGTGATTAAGTTCTAAATTCTCGAATGTTACAGATATTGAAGGTTTTATTCCTTTTACAACAATACCTTCTAGAAAATATATTTCTCTGCCAAAGGAATCCTTTAAAGTTCCGTCAATTTCAGGATTTATATCTTTAGCTTGAGCTTCAATGACTCGATAAATAATGGTTAAATCACCAACTTTTGAGCCGTGGATTTCACGATAGTAAACGCTATCATCATTTGTACGATCGCCCTCTGCTGCTTTTGCCAAAAGACTGGCTATATTCGCTTGACACATAAAATCAGGAGCTATCACCGTTCGATAGTCCAAAAATTGATTGCGACTGACTAGAAATCGCCAAGCTTTGATCTCGCTCATACTCTTAACTCTGATGCAGGAAAGCGATAAACCAGTTGGTTCTGGATTGAAACAAAACAGTTGATAGCGTGTGTTAATGCTGTTTCTTCATTTGCCACTTTTTTTAGAGACTCTGCCTGTTCGCGCCTTAATTCCTCTGTCCTTCTTGCTGCAAAAGCAATTTTTTGTTGTGCAGGAGTCTCAGCCCATTCAATCAAAGTTTCAAGAGTCTCGCCTGCGAACTGAATATTTGCGCGGTAAAAGTTCTTGTACGACCTTTAGTCCACCAGCAAACAGTTGTCCGAGGAAGTCGAAGAAATCTATATTTGGCTTGACCTCGATAGGTGTTTCTAATTCGGATTTCCGTTTTTTAATTAGTTCTTCCATCATTACCTGAATCATGTCGGGCAGAATACAGGCTAGAGGAACCTCAACTTGGAATGGCTTAGGAAATTCTCCAGTTTTTTCCATACTGCCATCAGGCTTAGCGATCGCAAATCCTTTGCCAACTGCGCTAACTGGAATGAGCCGCACAGGTGAGCCAGCTTGATTTCTGAGCTTGACTAGATTTTTAAATTCATCAATCTCAAGCAAACGATCCCTAATTTGCTCTAAAGTGTAGCCCTGCTCAACAATATCCCACTTGCTAATTACAAAGTGAACGGGTTTACGCGAGCCTTGCATTACGTCAATCATATTACGCAGATCGTTGACTGCCCAAACTGTCCCCATCTTCTCTTTTCTGATTAAGGCACAGAGTTTTTGACCATCCAGCAATCCTAATAAAGCATCTGCTGCTTTAAACTTATCGTTAAACTCCGAACTTGCATCTTCCTCATCTACTTCTTCGTTAATTCTGCCCCCCGCGTAGTCAAGATAGGTAAAACAGCAAGCATCATAAATTGACAAATCACTTGGATTTTGTACTCTGCAAGTAAATGTCCATTCAGAAACCTCACTATATCTTGTCCCCGCAGGCCACTTTTCATCGGCAGCGACTTGAGTGTAGATATTGTTGAGTCGCTTGCGCTTTTCACCAGTATCAACTTGAAGAAAAAATCCTAGTTCGCTCTGTGTAGATAGTTTTTTATACAAACTGGACAAGAATACTGTCTTCCCTGAACCGCTTGGACCAAGCATGATAATTGAGTAGTTGTTCATGGATGATGTATTGCTTTAGGATACTAAGACTCTAACTCTGGGATGGCACATAACTAGGGGATATGCGGCGGGCGACCGCATAACACTCCAGGGTGTTTGCTAGTGAAAACAACGATTTTTCAACCGTCAAAGACAATTTAGCGCCGTTTTTCGGGGGAGTCAATCCCCGCCGCCGATTTACGCTCCTTTTTCTGAAGAGTCTTTTTCAGACACCGCATTAGCCCTTGACCATCTTTTAGTCGTCGCAAAACCAGTCAGAATATCAAAGTCAGAAAAAGTCTGCACTGATTTGAGTGCCCAGAAAAATCTGACTGGTCCTGCAATCTCACTTCTAGCCCCTGGGGACACGCATAAAAAAACGAGGCCCGTAGGCCCCGCGAGGAGAACTAGACCAAGACCGAAAGCCGACGCAACCGGGCAACACGGGAAGACAAAGCCCCACCAGAGAGCGAACGCCCAGAGGCAGAACGAAGCAGGCAACACCCAGAAATGACGGAGGACGGAAGCGGGAACCCACCAGGCGGAATGACCCCCGGCACAAGAGGACGAACAGGACGACGGAGCAAACAGGAAACAAAACAGAACCAAACAGCAAACAAAAACAAAGCGAACATGGCCAAAACCGCCAGAAACAACGCGGCTAGGGAGACCGGAGGGAGACAAGGGCGAGCATTCTAATAACCAAGGCCCTCACCATAGCCCCGCAGGGCCAAGGAAAAGCGGGGGCAACAAAAGGTGAGTTGATGCCGGAGGCACCCTTGACCCCGTAGGTAGAATAGCCAAACCTGGCGTGGCGGTGCTTTTACAGGTAGCCCCCCGATGAGCGGGGGGATGGGGGGTTAGGCCTTACCATTTAAAAGCCTGGCAGGGCCGGGCGAAACTTGAACGCGGTCTGCCGGAGGCGGGACGCAACGATAGAGCTCTGTAGATCTGGTTGAAGATGCGAACATTGCAGGAAAGTGCCTCAAACATTGAAAACTTGTTGAAGCCTTCGATGTATGGCACCGCACATTGTCTTCAATATTTAAAAATAATCTTTTGACGATTGATATGCATAAGTATTGTTATGTGTATTGACATAAAAACCAACAAACTACTTTTCATAAATACCTATATTTTTAGGTTAAAACTTAACAAAAGAGAGTAACATTTTCAAGCTTAATATGAGTGAAATGACTGCGAATATCTTTTTCAAAAAAGCCTCAGGTAAGCGATGTGACCAACGAGCACCATAAGGAGCAGCAATAGAACTAGCAATGGATATTGAAAAAAATGCAGGTAGGTAAATGAATCCAATGGTATGCGGATTATTCAGGGTCTGAGACCAACCACTAATCATATAGCCAATCGTTCCTGTAATGGCGATAAAAAAACCAATTGCGGCTGAGGTGCCAACGGATTTTTTCATGCTAATATTCTTGTAGCTCAGGTAGGTAACAGTAAGAAAACCGCCGCCTACTGCTGCTAGGGCAGATACCGCTCCAATTGCAACGCCAACTGTCAGTAATCCGCGAAATGTGACTGGCTTTAAGCTTGGTTTGGGTTTCCAATTTACAAACATCTGTACGGCTACAAGCGCCATGAAAAGCGCAAAAAATAGAGCAATATAAGCCGAGTTGAGATTGGCAGCGACATGGGTGGAAAGTAGCGCACCCAGCATAATTCCGGGAGCCATGCCGCTAACGACTTTCCACACTACAGCACCTCGAGAGGCATGGGCGCGAACACTGGTAATGGAGGAAATGATCATACACATCAATGACGTTCCCAAGGACAAATGGATTACTTCATCTCCACCGATACCCTGATAAAACAGGATGGATGCCAGCAAGGGAACTAGTATTCCACCACCACCAACACCGAGCAAGCCTCCCATAAAACCAACAAAACTGCCCAACGCAAGGTATACCAATATCCACTCAAGACCCAGCATATGTATCTAGCCCATAAAGTTGCATGTAAGGCTACAATACAAATTCAAGTTAACTTGAGGTCAAGGGTTAATCGCAAAATTGACATGATGGATATATCTGAAGTAGCAAAGGCATCAGGGTTGCCAGCCTCAACGCTACGCTTTTACGAAGAAAAAGGTCTGATTCAGTCAAGGGGACGCAGTGGGCTGCGCCGTCTATTTAGTGCCGATGTTGTGGATCGGCTTGCTTTAATATCTTTGGCGCGCAGTGCTGGTTTTTCATTGGATGAGATAGCTGAAATGTTTACTCCTAAAGGGCCTGAAATTAATAGAGCACTACTTTCAGCTAAAGCAGAGGAACTGGATAAGAAAATCAAGGAACTGACCTCAATGCGTGATGGGCTGCGTCACGCGGCTGTTTGTAAAGCACCAAATCATTTTGAATGTCCAAAATTTCTTCGTCTTCTCCGGATTGCGGGTAAGAATCGGTCTAGAAAACCCAATCAATTGCAGAAAAAAAACCTGGACGAGATGCGCAGAAGGCATAGCGCAGGTGAGCTTTAATATTCGCAGAGAAAAACAACCGGGGATTGTATTAGGAGGTTCTCGTATATCACGCCCAAGAGAGTGGTCGTAAGACGTTAGTTGATTCCGAATGGGGAAGCGAGGTTGAGGGTAGAGCAGGGCGGGACGCAACGACTACCACCGGGCCGAACAGATGGAACCCGACCAAACCCCAGGCCGGAGCAGGCCCAACGGTTCAGAGAGGGCCAGACAATACTTCTGGGAAGTCTGGGAATGATGGAAAAGGATGAGATTATCTCCGCCGCCAATGTGGAACGTGCCGCGATAACTGACCTGGAGGCCAGGGCCTGGAAAATTGACCAATTCTAGATGGGTGCTATCATCCAAGTCCACAGCAGAACTGAGGCAACCAGCCGGGGAGGCCTGGACAGTATGACTGGTGATAGTGACTTGGCAGGCCATACCCTTCTTGATGGCCACCCGTTGGATTGCTTGTAAGGCCCCCTTGACCTCATGGAGATCCTCCTTGAGGGCCTGTTTCGCCATCATCTGCAAGAAACTGGGAAAGCCCATGGCAGAGAGAATACCCACCATCAGGGCCACAATAACCACCTCCATCAAAGTCCAGCCTCGGTCAGGTGCCCCAACCCCTAGTAAAAAATTCCGCATCATGGCCGGGGACTATAAAGCTTGCCCTTGAGACAAACAGAGCCAGCACTGTCCCAAAGATTAGCGGGGTTGAAGTAGTACAAGACGGAGCCAGTGGAGCGACGTAACTGGTAGCCATCAACATATTGGAAGCTTTCCCCCATGCTGGTTTTCAGGTCGCCATCCCAATACTCCAGGATGTTGAAGGAAACCGTTCCGCACTTGCTGGCCTTGAGAGACTTCGTTTTGGTACGCCCAGAATAGGTTCCCTCATGGTTGCCAGCTAAGACAACGGCATATTCTTTATTGGCCATCTCTGGCCCTAGGGGCGGGTCATAGAACTTGACCAGACCTCCCCCAACCCAGACCGTCCATTCCCCAGGGGGCCAGGGAGTACCATATTCTCCCTTCGTGACTTGGCCATTGACACAAAAAGGCTCATTAGCGGGGCTATCATCGACAGCGGCATCACCCCAATAGAAGACCCATTTCCAAAGGGCGGGGATTTCGACCCGTTGCCATCCCCCATTACCGACCCCCCGCAAAGGATATTTATCCGCTTTGACGGTCAGGATACCGCAGGCATCAGCTTTGCCTTTGGTGCGATAGCGATAGGAAGGAATGAAAAGCTCATATTTCTCATAGGGAGTGAGGCCCCCCAAAGTGACAGTGGTTTTTCGTGTCTTGGGATTGAAGGAAGTGCCCCCCGTTATCTGTTGAGCAGAGGCAGGCAACAGAGGCAAGAGGGCCGATAGCAGGAGAGCGAAGGAAAGAAGGCGTTTCATTTGCGATTAGGGTTAACATTTTCGCTAGTGCGGCCATCCTCTTGTCTAGGGGGCGGGTTATTCCCTGGGGTCTGGGCCAGGGTAGGGAGAGAGACGACAGCAATGAGGAGAAGCGAGAGCAGAGATTTAAGGGCCATACGAAAAAAGGGGAAGATTCCCCCAGGTAACGAGTGAGAAGCAAACAACAAGAATTAGGGCCAGTCTGAAGTGAACAGGGCCACGCCATTACGACAAATCGGCCCCCCACTAACCGAGGCGATGGTGGCGGTATCAATGCCGATAACCGTGGCCTGAGTCTCCTTATTCTTGAGAGTCAGGACACCAGTAGGATTTGCATAGGCCCCCGTACTAGAGAGCTTAGCGATGCCACAGGTATTTGCCTTGATACTGCGAGTCTGGGACAAGTCCAGATACCGGACATCATGCTGGGAGTAGTCCACCAGGCCTGTGAAATAAACATCCCCCTCAGCGGTTTTCAGAACAGCGGCTGGGGTTAGGTTAGTTCCAGCGAGTTGACCATCGGTACATTTAGGAGCGGCCTGGACAGGCAGACTGCCGACCGTGAAAGCTGTGTTACTGCCTAACTGGAGATTGCTGGCATCGGTGAGGGGGGCCGAGTCAGTGGAAGCCAGCTTAAAGAAACCGCATTCATTAGCAGACTTTTTGACAATCTTGGGCAGGCCAGGGTAGGCGGCCTCTAGGGTTTGATAGCTACCGAGACCACTCAAGAACCGAATCGCGTCGATACTCTACTTGACGAGTTGCTAGAAGAACATCAAACCCCGGAAGAAATCCTGGGAGAATCAGGACTGCTAAAACAACTAACAAAACGCTTGATAGAGCGGGCCTTAGCCGGGGAACTGAGCCATCACTTAAAGCAGGAGGTGGAGGAAGAAAAAGGCAACAGTCGCAACGGCTATTCAAAGAAAACAGTGCAGTCCAACCATGGGGAAATGGAGCTATCCATCCCCCGAGACCGACAGGGAAATTTTGAGCCAGTGTTAGTGCCCAAACATGAACGTCGTATCGCGGGATTGGATGAGAAAATCCTAGCCCTGTACGCGAGGGGGATGAGTACTCGGGATATCAGCGCTCAACTAGAGGAACTCTATGGGGCGAAGGTGTCAGCGAGCTTGATTAGTGAAGTAACCGACGCAGTAATGGAGGAAGTCAAAGCCTGGCAAGCCCGTCCCTTGGAGGAAATCTATCCCATCGTTTACCTGGATGCGTTGTACGTCAACATCAAAGTCTCAGGACGAATCAGTAAACGAGCAGTCTATCTTGCATTGGGGGTGGACCGAGAGGGGGACAAACAACTCCTGGGTCTTTGGATTGGGGAAGCGGAAGCCGAGGGGGCCAAATTCTGGCTGCGTGTGCTGACGGAGCTGAAGAATCGGGGACTCAAGGATATCCTGATAGCCTGTTGTGATGGCTTGACGGGCTTTCCTGAGGCGATTGGGGCTGTTTACCCCCAAACCCAGGTTCAGTTGTGTATTGTCCATTTGATGCGTAATTGCCTGAATTATGTGCCTTGGAAAGATAAAAAGGCGGTGGCGGCGGATTTGAAGCCGATTTATCAAGCTACTACTATTGAGGAAGCGGAAACGGCTCTGGATGCTTGTTCCCAGAAATGGGATGGTTTATACCCGGCTATTAGCCAGATCTGGTTACGTCATTGGGAGCATATCATGCCGATTTTTGACTATCCCATGGAGATACGCCGCGTAATTTACACGACCAATGCGATTGAGTCATTGAATCGTTCTTTGCGTAAGGTTATAAAAACCAAAGCCGTTTTTACAGACGAAGATTCTGTTTTTAAGCTAATATATTTAGCAATGAGAAATATCACTCGGAAATGGCAACGTCCCATACGGGATTGGCGAGCCGCCGCATCTCATTTTACTATTCTTTTTCCCGACCGCTTTTCCCTTTAATTTTCCTCTTTACACAAAATTTAGATCACTCTCCTGATTGCTCAGCTCACTCAGCTTGATACTTGGATTCAGCAACCAATAGACACGGTTCCCGAATCGTAGCGAGTACTCGTGACGACCCACAATGCCCTGGATTGTCGATGCTGGAGTGGAGGCTATCATTACCACTAGGGGTACGAGGAGGGCTGGCAATCATGCGTTGGTCGGCAACCCAAGCCGGCGTCGTCATCAAGATGAACAGCTATAGTACGACACGCCACCAACGTTAGAAAACGCCTTGGGTTTTAGACGATAGTATTTATCTTCTACTTCTTGCGATTGCTCATCATAGGGATAGCTCAGTACTTCTTGCAACTCTTTAACTAACGTGTAGTTACCCTGCATAGCTTGTTGATAGGCAGGTACAATCAACCACTCTCGCCATGCGTATTTTGGGTTAGTCTGTTTCATATTTGTTGATATCTCAGCCAAATTGCCGTCGTTAATGACGAGGTCGCGCCAGCTTTTTAGCCAAGATTGCCATTGTTCATCGAGTTGGTGTGAAGTTTTAATATAGAAGCTCTTTTTCAATGCTGAGACATCGTCTGGTATATGGGATAACTCGCGAAAGAAAATGGTGTAATCTGCCTCTGAGTGGTTCATTAACTGCATTAATTTCGTAAATAGCTTTGGGTCAAATTCAGGCAAGCCAAGTTTGGCCGCCCACATTTGTTGGACTTGTTTCTGCATTGCTTCTGCAAAGCCACGGCGTACTTGGTCGAAATCTTCTAAAGCTTCAGTATCTTCTGCCAGTAGTGGTCTCACAGATTTCCAAAACATATGATAATTCGCTTCTGCTGCGATGGGCTGATTGAAGAATGAAAAGTGTTCGCCGCCGCCAGTCCAGGGTTGAAACCAAGGGTCAAAAATTTCACAAAACCCAAATGGTCCATAGTCGAGAGTAAAGCCACCAGCCGCGCAGTTGTCACTATTAAAATTGCCCTGGCAGTAACCAATACGTTGCCAATTGGCCACCAGTGAAGTGAGACGCTGACGAAATAACTTAGCCAACTCAACCAATTGCTCTGCAAAACCAAGGTTTTGATTAATGTCGCTTTTGTATTCTCGCTCAATTAAATATGAAACTATCATACTCAATTCTTCCAATGCTCTTGGATGAGCATGACTGCGAGCGCGGCGGGCAAATAACTCTAGCTGACCCACGCGCAAAAAGGATGGTGCGACGCGAGTTGAAATGGCCACAGGATTATCCACCAAAATATCAGGTTCGATGGAGTGGGAATCTTGAGAATACCAAGGCCGGGTAACGGTCTCAGATTTAGAAACATACAGTGTTAAAGAACGCGATGTCGGAACCCCTAAAGCCTGCATATATTCTTGCGCTAGAAACTCACGCACACTTGAACGTAGTACTGCGCGCCCGTCGGCACCACGGCAATAGGGCGTTGGGCCACCACCTTTTAATTGCATTTCCCAGCGCTGGCCATTGATGATTCCTTCAAACACAGATATTGCCCGACCATCGCCATAACCATTACCAGTACCGAATGGACATTGTTGGGTATATTCGGTGCCATAAATCGACAGGGCATAGCCCGTCGCCCAGCCGACCTGTCGCATTGGCTCATACGCGGCAGAGATATCACCAGAAAATACTTGGCGAAATTTTTCATTGAGCGCCAGCTCATCGCTCAACCCAAGTTCCTTAAAAAAAGTTCTGCTATGGGTTACATATTCTGGTTCTGCAAGCGGTGTGGGTGTCACAGGTACAAAATGACCAGAAAATACCTGGCGGGCACGGTGGTCATCACCATCGACCGTGGCATCAGGATCGGCATTTAAAGTATCCATCAGAGAATAATCCGCCAATTGCACAAACTCATCGAATGTTGTTACGCAGGGCTCAGTAGATGGTTTAGATGAATATGACATTGTTACTAGCGCCCGTATTGTCGGGAAAGATTCATGTTTAATTGAAGACCCTATAGAGGCTAACATATTCAATATCTAAAATATAGAGTCTATTTTAGATATTGAATATACTATTTTCCTCACTCTATAGACCTTTTCTCTTCTACTCGTTTTGACCCAACCATCGAGATCACCTCGACAAAATTAATAAGCCTATAGAAGCTTTAATTTATTATGACTCACTACGGTTTAATTTGTCCGGCAACAACTGGGCACCTGAATACAATGCTTCCCCTCGGTAAGGCGCTTCAGGAGCGGGGTCATACAGTCACCTCGATTGGAGTGGCAGATGCCCAGGGCAAAACCCTAGCGACGGGCTTGAATTTCCAGGCAACTGCCGAGGCAGAAATGCCTGCTGGCACTATGGCAGAATCTTTAGCCCAGTTAGGACGCTTAAGCGGTCGTGAAGCAATCAACTATACTGTCGATCTAGTCAGAAAAAGTACGGAAATTCTCTTAAAGGCAGCCCCGGCGTACATCTAGACCCTCGGCATTAACGCTTTGATGGTGGATCAAGTCTCGCCAGCGGGGGGAACGGTTGCGGACTATTTACAGCTTCCCTTTGTCAGTCTTTGTAGTGCCCTGGTCTTGAATCGAGAGATTAATATTCTACCCTATTTCACCACCTGGCCCTATCAGCCGAATCTATGGGGCCGACCCAGCAATCGCCTGGGTTATCGGGCTCAAGCCAAGATCGTCAAACCTGTCACCGAGGTTATTAATCGCTATCGCCAAGAGTGGCATCTCCCTGTACAAACCAGTCCTAATGATCGTTACTCTCGCCTCGCTCAAATTAGCCAACAGCCCTACAGTTTTGAATTTCCCCGTCAGGAATTGCCTGCTTGGTTTCATTTCACTGGCCCTTACCACAATGCCAGCAGCCGACCAACGACGGATTTTCCCTGGGAACAGTTAACGGGTCAACCGCTTATTTACGCTTCTTTGGGAACCATTCAACATGGCTTAATCGAGATTTTTCAACAAATTGCTGAGGCCTGTGTTAGCTTGGATGCTCAATTAGTCCTCTCTCTCGGCAGTGCGACGGGCATTGACCCTCTGCCCACCTTTCCAAGCGATCCTCTGGTTTGTTGGTATGTGCCCCAGCTAGAAATCCTCAAAAAAGCTTCCCTGGTGATCACCCATGCGGGACTGAAGACCACCCTCGAAGCCATCAGTAATGGTGTTCCGTTGGTAGCTTTACCCATTGCCAATGATCAACCAGGGGTTGCCGCTCGTATTGCCTGGTCGGGTTGTGGAGAATTCATTCCTGTCAAACAGGTGACGGTGGCCAAGCTCAAGGCGACTATCCACCAAGTCCTCACCAATCCCAGCTATCGACACCAGGCCCGAGGCCTCCAACAGGACATTCAACACAGTGGGTGCCTTTCCCAAGTCGTAGATATTATTGAGCAAGCTGTCAATACTCGCCAACCCGTGCTCAATCCACTTCTTCAGCCTTGATAGCAGATGAAAATAACCGTTTAGCTCTTTAAAGCAGACATGCTACCTATCACTTGTCGGCTCACCAGACCAATTCCCCGAATCACACGATGCTCATTACCGCTGTACTGTCGTCGGGTTAGCTCAATCGAATGGGAAAATCGCTTGTCCAGTACGGTGTCATCAAAGATAAGGTAAGCTCTAGCATCAGACACGACAGAGGACTTGACATTGTCCCACAGCAAACGCGGAGTTAGTTTCTCGCCCCGTAGATAACGATTGATAGTGTCGTGACTAACCCCAGCCAAATGCTCTGACAAGTTCGTCAGAGTGTAATTTACAGGACTGCTCAATAGGTATTGGCAATAGTCTATCTCATCCCTTCACCATATACCAACTTTGCGTAAGTCCTGACAGTGATGCTGCTGTTACTTCGTTCTGTAATTCCCAGCAGTGCTCTGTTGGGTTCCTTGATTATCTATCGAGCTGTGTATTATCTATTGCCACGTGGCATTAGAGTACTATTAATTGCAGGATATGAAGTTCATTCTCGTCAGATGAATTAATGGAAAGCGGCGATTTCCAAGAAAAAAAGTGCCTTCTTCACATCCCCCAATACTGGGGACTTACTGGTATAAACTTTGTGAGCAATCGCCTTAGAAATATTCATGGGCATAGAACAAGCATAAACAACTGAGGGGGTTCGTGCTCTAGAACATTTTGTCGATGGTGTTGGCCGTAGAGCCGCCGTAGCGAGAATTCACCCGCAGGGATTGGTCATCTCGAGAAACGGAATAGGTCAGAGGTTTACTCGTATCGAGCAAGAGTTTTCCTTCCTGGGCCAAGCTGGTAGCCGGTTTTTCCACCATCAGGGTTTCTAGTTGGCTAATTCGTTTGCGGGTAGCTGGATGGGTAGAATCCATCTCTGATCCGGGGAGACGGGCCATGACTTGCATCAAACGCAGACAGCCTTTTGGGTCAAAACCGGCCCGAGCCATATAGACGTAACCATGTTGATCCGCTTCAAATTCTTGGCGTCGGTCGTTTTCCGCCTGTTGTTGCTCAAAGGCCAATTGCTTTTCCTTAACAATTTGGGCCATGCGGATCTGGGCCTGTTCGATGCGTTGCTGGCCACTAATCGCCACGACTCCACCGACGGCTTCTGTTGCACTGCCCCCAATTCCTCCAATGACCCGGCCTAATCCCCCAAAAAGAGTGGCCCCGATGGCGGCCCCCACGGCATCGTTTTGGGCCGCTTGTTGTTCTTGTTCAACTTCAATGCGGGCCTCTTCCGTAAATTTTTGCAACAGGGCCTGTTTTTCCGCCTCGCCCATCGCAACATGACGCTGGGTATGGTGGGCCATCTCATGGCCGACGACGCAGGCCACCGCCGAGGGATCGCCTTCCACTTGGTCTAGTAGGCCAGTATAGAGGGCAATTAAATTGGTATCCGTCGCAAAGGCATTGACATCGTATTTATTGATAGTGACGACCCGCCAGGGCGTTTGATCCAAATTATTGGCCCGAGCAATGCGATCCACAATGCGATAGACCACATAAAAATCTTCGGGCAGTTCCCGTTTGGCCTTGTCGTAAATGCTTTCTGTTTTGGGGGGTGTTTTCGGTTTTTTCGGGGTCGCCTTAACAGCGGTCAACATCTGGCCGAGAAACAGAACTGTTAACAGGCCCGTTAGGAATAGTTTCGGTGTACGGAAGGCGTGTTTCAACATAGCGTTCAAGGATCGATAGATGGTGTGTCAGTCAAAGAGGTATGCTTCAAAATTCCCCAATTATTAGCGCATCTCCCGAGGTTATGAATGGTATACCCGTTTTTATTAGCACGAGAGGTTCTGTACAGATATTTTGAGATTATCTCAAGGCCGGAGAATCGATTGACGATTTTTTAGATGGATTCCCTACCGTGATCACAGAACAGGTTATTGCTCTTTTGGAAGAAATGGGAAAACAGCTTGTTGGACGATTGCATTGATCGCCATGGGTTAAAAGTGGAGTTATTTGAGGTGGTCGAGGGCTTGGGGAACCGAAGTCTGGCCGCAGGCCCTACTTTAAAAGCTTCCTGGAACGGAAACAGTCTTTCATAACTGTAGCGGATGTCCTGAAGCATTAGAGAGACTTAATGAAGCTAGATACCAGCCCCAAAATGAACAAAACTCAAAGTCTCATCATAAGAGCTGATGCTATACTTATGGCAAGCGCTTACCCAAAACTTCTATATGATTGCCAACAACTGGATAGCGTATGACAGAAAGTACTAATGCTCAAGAGAGATGTATTAAGGAAATCAAAATTTCTTCGAACTTCTTAAAAAATTATTTATCAAGAAGCCTAACCCAATGTGCAATTATTTGTTTGACATTAATTTATAAGACCTTCAGAAATCAGCAGGTTTAGATTTTAGATTGTCGCCTGAAAGCATTATTCTGCTGTTGTTCGTTATATATTTCGTCAACTCAAGTCTTCTATTCTTGTTTTATTTTCAAGCTAAAAATCCTATTTGCTGATGAATAAAATAGCTAGAAAAAAGATTTAATATACCTAAAGTTACAGAAGACTTTTGGCGGGTCAATGGTATCAACAAACAGGAGAAAATGAGATGCAGGAAGAAGAGCAAAAAAGAGAAGCTATTGACACATTTGAAAGGATTTTTGAAATTGTAGACCAACGATGGGGAACTGGAGATACATTCAGCGCCATAGAAACATTCCTTGTTGGTCGTAAAATTATTTTAAGATCTGATAACAAACAATATAAAATAGAAAAGTATTTCGGCTTTGGTAAATTTAATATTTGCAAAGATCATCGCCTTCCAAGATATTGTGTTTCAAAGGAATTTTTAATAAATGAGGTCAAGATCTTTTTCCCGCCAATTCCAATTAATATTGTTGAAAATTATAACAAAATTCCTGGAGAAGAAATACAGTGCAAACAAGAGAGAGAAAAAGGTATCTCTACCATTAACTATTTTCTTCGAAATAAGTATATATTGTCATTTGATTTGTATTTACAAAGCCTAAGAAAAGTTATTGATTACAATGAGTTTTTAAATGCAAGAATAAAGTTTGTAGAAGAATGGTTTATTGAGAGTCAAGGTGTCTCTCCTGATCAATTACAATTACATGCAATTAGTGAAGTCAATCACCATATTCAAGTTATTTCGAGGGCTGGAAGTGGTAAAACCTCAACTATTGTTAATCGTGCGTTATTTTTGCAAAAACATTGCGGTATTGAGCCTCAGGAGATGTTATTACTGGCATTTAACCGCAAGGCTGCCAATGAGATTCAGTCTAGGCTATCTGACAAATTAGGAAAACAACAAACACCTCATGTAATGACCTTCCATGCCCTGGCCTATGCATTAGTTCACCCAGAAGAAGAGCTACTTATCGATCAGTCTGATGGTCTGCAAAATAAGAGTCAAGTTTTACATTCTATTATTAATAATTACCTTGAAGATCCTATTTTTTATGACAAAATAAAATGGTTAATGCTAGACCGTTATCGCCAGGACTGGGAAAAAATTGAAGCAATTGGATTTAATAAAACGCCTGAAGAGCGCTTAAATTTAAAGCGTTCATTACCTCGGGAGGGGTTAGATGGTAATCGCTATAAATCCTACGGTGAAAAAATAATTGCCAATTTTCTGTTTGAAAGAGATATTCCCTATCGATATGAACGTAATTATGACTGGAATGGCATCAATTATCGACCTGATTTTACCATTTTTACAAATAAAAATTCTGGGATCATTATAGAGTATTTTGGGTTGGAAGGAGATCCGGATTATGATAAAATGTCTGATAAAAAGCGCGAATTCTGGAGGAATAAATCAGGGTGGAATTTTCTTGAATTTTCTCCCCAGGATATACTTAATGATAACCTTTTAACGGAACTCCAATATTGCCTTGAAGATCTTGGCGTAAGTTGCCAAAAGCTTTCTGAAGAAGAAATTTGGAAAAAGGTCAAGGATCGTGCAATTGATAACTTTACTAAGGCGATGGTTCAGTTTATCCAACGCTGTCGAAAACTATCTTTGACAACCGATGAACTGTCTAGAAAGATCCATAATCATCAATATGATAATGAAATCGAGAAACGGTTTCATGATTTAGGGCAAACTTTCTATAACTCATATTTAAAACGTCTAGTAGAAACGGGAGAAGATGATTTTGACGGGCTGATGCAACGAGCCGCAGATTCTATTCGAGCAGGCAATACTATTTTTAGACGTAAGTCAGGGGCGGGAGATCTCAAAGAATTAAAATATATATTCATAGATGAATATCAAGACTTCTCCCAACTGTTCTACAACTTAATTGATGCGATTCGCCAGTTTAATTCTAATGCTTTATTTTTCTGTGTCGGAGATGATTGGCAAGCAATTAATAGCTTTGCTGGCTCTGATTTAGTATTTTTTGAAAAATTTACTGACTATTTTCCAGATGCCAAGAAATTGTATCTTTCCAATAACTACCGCTCTAAGCAGTCAATCGTCAAAATTAGTAATTCTTTGATGCAAGGACGAGGTGTAGAAGGGAAGCCGAATACATCTGAGCAAGGAAATGTCCATTTGATTGATCTCAATGATTTTCATCCTGACGTGTTGGAAAACCATGATTACCCTGGGGATAAGATCACCCCTGCTTTGATCAGAATTATCAATACTAAACTACAAGCAGGAAAAGAGGTTGTTATTCTCAGTCGGAAATCAAGCATTCCTTGGTATGTTAATGGAAACAGAGAATTGGACGACTTCGTGAGGGTCGTTCACCAGCATTTTAAGCTAGACAATAAGCAAAAAGGAAAAATAACTATTTCCACAACGCATCAATATAAGGGACTAGAAAAAGCTGTTGTTATCATAATTGACGCAATTCAGGGCTGTTATCCTCTTATACATCCTGATTGGATTTTTATGAAAATCTTTGGTGATACCCAATCCAAGCTAATCGATGATGAGCGTCGTCTTTTTTATGTTGCTTTGAGCCGTGCTGTGGATGAACTATTTATTGTCACAGATACTTTAAACGGAAGATCTGAATTTCTTGAAAATTTAGATAAAAACCATTTTTCTACACTTGATTTCTCAAAATATCCTTATATTTCACACAAGTCTACTATTATTGTCAAGATTAAAAATCGACAAATATCGGGCAGCTCCGATAATGCAGGAACCTTTGCTATCAGAGATCAACTAAGAGCAGATGGCTACCGCTGGAATTCCCAAACTTACCTGTGGTCAAAATCTATCGAACCTCATAAATTCAGACTTTATGATCATTTTTCTAATTCTCCCTGGAAATCTTCTGCTAGCGGGATTGAAATAATTGTTTGTGACTCACAATGTCAAAAGCCTCTGGCCATTTTTCATGTGGATAATGGCAAAATTACACGCTTAAATTTTCAAGAATACCAGAATCAAACGGATCATGAAATACAACGACTGGGCTGGAGTCCGGATCAGTGCAGGGCTTATTTAAAAAACAAGTATGGCCAGAATAAACCCAGTCGCTCTTTACTGTCAGATGAGGAATTACAAGATTTTCTAAACTATTTAAAGTTACAATAAATTGGTACCAAAATCCTGTGATGATTATCATGATGTTTTAGGCTTCCTATTTCCGCTAGTTGTTCTTCAATGAGCCAAACTTATAATAATTCTGTACGTTTTCTCCAGGAGTTATGCCCATTTACCTCGACTACAGCGCCACCACGCCCCCCCGGCCCGAGGCCATCGCCATCGTGCAACAGATCCTACAAGACCAGTGGGGCAATCCCTCCAGTCTCCACTCCTGGGGGAGCCGCGCGGCCCTGGCCCTGGAAACGGCCCGTCTGCAAGTGGCCCAACTCTTAAATGTGGCTAACCCAGACTGCATTATCTTTACCTCCGGGGGAACGGAATCCAATAACCTGGCCATTTTTGGCGTGACCCAGCAATATGCCCAACCGCAACACCTGATCATTTCCAGTGTCGAGCATTCCGCCGTGAGTGAACCGGCCCGCTGGCTAGAAAGTCGGGGTTGGCAGGTGACGCGCTTAGCCGTTGACCACCAGGGCCGGATTGATCCCCAGGCCTTGGCCCAGGCGATGCAGGATAATACGGTGCTGGTTTCGATTATTTATGGCCAAAGCGAAGTGGGAACCCTACAACCCATTAGCGAACTGGGACGCATTGCTCAGGAACGAGGGGTTTTATTCCATACCGATGCAGTGCAATGTGCGGGCCGAGTTTCCCTGGATTTAGCCGAGTTGCCCGTGGATCTGCTTTCCCTTTCTAGCCATAAGCTCTACGGTATCCAAGGCAGTGGGGCCCTGTATCGACGGCAGGGGGTTTCCCTACATCCACTCCTCGGCGGAGGCGGCCAGGAACAGGGGTATCGCTCCGGTACTCAGGCCCTGCCGGCCATTGCGGCCTTTGGGATCGCGGCTGAATTGGCCCAACAGGAATTAAGCCAGGAAGCGGAACGTTTAACCCAACTCCGAGAACAGTTGTTTACAGGACTGGCCGATTGTCCCCTACTACAGCCCACCGGCAGTCGTCGGCACCGCTTGCCCCACCATGTCAGCTTTGTCGTGGTTGATCCCGGTGATCCCGGTCGGTCGTTACCGATCACGGGAAAAACTCTGGTACGGGCCTTAGATCGACGGGGGATCGCCATCAGCGCTGGGGCGGCCTGCCAGAGCGGCAAACTCAACCCCAGTCCCATTCTTTTGGCCCTGGGCTACTCTCCTGACCAGGCCCTGGGGGGCATCCGCTTAACCCTCGGCCGAGACACCACCCCAACAGACATTGAGGCTACAATCCAGGCCCTGCAAGCAGCCCTGGCAGAGGTAAAGATTTGTAAGTCAGTGTAAAGAACTGTAACCGCACTGGAGACTTTATTACAATACAGTCATGAAAAGAAGATATTTCAACGAGCTTTTGTCAAGCTTTGCCCAGGATTAAAAATTTAAAAGGGGCAGAAGACTGGTGATGACTTCTACCCCTGAAAGCTTTTTATGGTTAGGGTCTTTATATCGGCTGACCCCATTTGATTTGATTACTAATATCTCCGAAATTTCGGTGTTTTCCTTGATCCTTAATCTTTTTTTTAGATTTCTTTCTGTGTTCTTCTGTATGGCAATATGTTTTTTTGTAAACTAATGTTGCGAATGGTGTAAGGTTACACCGCAGAAAGAAGAAATCCAGACTTCAAAATTGCGAATCGAAAAACGAGGGTGTTGGACATCCCCCAGTACCATCGGTTCTACCAAGATGGTGAACATACCTAAACGATTACCGGCTAGGACATCGGTAAAGAGGCGATCCCCTACCATGGCCACGCGTGCCACCTCTAGGCCCATTTGGTCAATGGCCTGGCGGAGTTTACGGCGCGAGGGTTTAGCGGCCCCAAACAGAAAGGGTAAATCCAAGCTCTGGGCAATGCGACCAATGCGGGCCTCGCTCAAGTTATTACTCACCAGCCAAATCGGCATTTGGGGCCGGATTTCTGCTACCCACTGCTGAAGCTCTGGAGAAACATCGAGTTCACGAAAGGGAACGAGGGTTTCATCCACGTCCAACACCAGGCCCTTGAGCTGGTAGCGCTGAAGAATTTCAGGGTGTAGATGAGTAATGGTTTTCCCCAGGACAAAATCGGGTTGCAGGAGTTTGGCTTTGGTCATAGGTTAGAGTTTAATCCCCAGCACTTGAGTATGGGCCCCCCGAGCCTGAGTAACCCCAATAGTTCGCTCGGCGGCTTCGATCATCGGACGACGTAAACTTACCACAATAAACTGGGCCTGTTGGGCCTGTTTTTGCACCATCTTCGAGAGTTTTTCTACGTTGGCCCCGTCCAGGAACATATCCACCTCGTCAAAGCCGTAGAAGGGCGAGGGGCGGTAGCGTTGCAGGGCAAAAATAAAGCTCAGGGCCGTCAGGGACTTTTCTCCCCCGGACATGGAACTGAGGCGCTGGACAGGCTTGCCCTTGGGATGGGCCACCAGATTAAGACCGCCGCTAAAGGGGTCTTCGGGATTATCTAATTGTAGATAGCCGTCGCCATCGGAGAGTTCGGCAAAAATGGTCTGGAAATTTTCATTCACGGCCGTAAAGGCCTCCTGGAAGGAGCGCTGACGCAGGGTGGTAAAGTTTTCGATGCGAAGCAGGAGTTCTGTCCGTTCCCCTTCGATCGTCCGCAGTTTTTCCGTCAGTTCATCAAGGCGGGCCTGGGTTTTTTCGTGTTCCTCTAGGGCCAGCATGTTGACGGGTTCCATGGCCTCTAGGCGCTTTTGGGCCTGGCGGATTTCCTTTTGTAATTCTTCCAGTCGGGCCTCGTAGTTGATCGTCAGGGGATCGGTATCGGCCAGGTCGGGCATATCGGGCCAGGGATCGGGGAGTTCCGCCTGCAGGGCCTGGCCCTGGAGGACGAGTTGGGCCAAGGCCTCACGGTTGGCCTGCTGGCTTTGCTGGCGTTTTTCCTGTTGCCACAGTGCTTGCTGGTGCTGGTCTTGCAGGGCCTTGAGTTGGGCTTCCTTTTGGTCGCGGGCCTGCTTGGTACTGCCCAGGCGCTGGGCAATGGCCGCCAATTGTTGCTCGGTATCTTGGATGCGGAGTTGGAGAGCCTGCTGTTCGCTCTGGAGTTGAGCTTGACGTTCTTGGTAGTCATCGCCTTGTTGCTGATACTGGCGCAGAAGAGCCTGGGTTTCGCTGATTTTCTCCTCCAGGCGTTGGGCCTGATTTTGCCAATCCAGTCGTCGGGCCTCGCCGGCGTTTAACTGACTTTCCTTGTGACGGTAGACACCTTCCTGTTCCTGAATTTGGTTTTGTAGGGTCTGCCATTGGCGGTGGGTCTGGGAGGCTTCAAGAGCCGTGAGGTGGGCTTGCTCGACCTGGAGTTGTTGTTCAAGACTGGGAATTTCTGAGCCTAAAATCCGCAACCGGCCCTGGCCCTGGTCTAATTCTGCCTGGTAGCGCTGAATTTGATGACTTAGCTCCTGCTGGCGTTGCTGGAGGCGGGCTTGCTCCCGTTGGCCCTGTTGTTGGGTGAGTTCCCGTTCCCGCAACTGTTGCCGAGCCTCGTTCAAGCGTTGCCCCAGTTCCTTCAGATCCACCTTCAGGGTGAGGAGGCGTTCCTCCTGCCGGGCCAACACCCGTTGAATATCCCCCAATCGTTGTTTTAGGCCCTGTACCTCCGTGGAATCCTCGGCCGTGGTGGCCCCAAATCGTAATTCCGAACGTCGAGGCCGACTACCCCCACTCAAGGCCCCGCTGGTTTCCAACAAATCCCCCTCGAGCGTCACAATCCGTTGCCGACCCAAGTGGGGACGGGCCAAGTCCAGGTCTTCAAAGACAACGGTTTGGCCAAAGATAAAGTTAAAAATACCCTGGTAACGGGGATCGTAGCGGACGAGATTCACCGCCAAGTCAATATAACCGGGAACGTTTTGCAAGGGAGAGGACTGGGGCCGGCCCTGGGAGCGCATTTTAGACAGGGGTAAAAAGGTGGCCCGGCCCGCCCGGGATTGTTTTAACAGGGCAATGGCGGCGGCGGCCACACCATCATCTTCCACCACCACATAGCCCAAGCGGCCCCCGGCGGCAATTTCCAGGGCCAGTTGATAGGAGGTTTCGACCTGGCCCAGTTGGGCCACCAGGCCACAAATACCGGGGAGTTCAGACTGCAAGATCATCTGGGTGGCGTAGGTTCCCTGGGCCTCCTGCTGGGCCTGGCGCGTCGCTTCTAGTTTGTCCAATTGCCGTTGCTTTTCCCGTTGTTCCTGCAATAGCCGTTGCTGGGTTTCTTCCAACAGACTGCGTTCCTGCTCCCGTTGACTGATCTCGCCGGCCAAGGCCTGGACTTGCTGGGTTAGGTCTTGCCGGGCCTGTTCTCCTTGGCTCAGGAGAATCGTTTGCTGGGCCAATTCCCCCTGGACTTGTTGGGTCTGCTGTTCCGCCAGGGTCAGGTTGTTGTGTAATTGCTGGTATCGCTCCTGCAACTGGGCCAATTCACTGCGCTTGGGGGCTAGTTCCGCCTGGAGTTGACTGACGCTTTGGCTGAGGCGGGTTTGTTCTTCCACGCCGGTGGTGGCCCGTTCGGCCATGGCCAGGGATTGCTGGCGTAGGTGTTCCAGGTCGGCCCAGGCCTGGTTGCGCTCGGCCTGGAGTTGGGGCAGGGTCTGACGGCTAAAGTAGGAGGCCTCTTGAGTGAGGTCAAGGAATTGTTGTTGGAGTTGGGCCAGGCCCTGCTGGGCTTGCTGGAGGGCCGTCTGGGCTTGCTGTTCCTGCTGTTCCCATTGCTGTTGTTGTTGGCTTAACTGCTGCCCCTGGGCCCGTTGTTCGGCCAGTTGGGCCGCTACGGCTAAATGTTCTTCTTCCCCCAGGGCCTTGACCTGGGCGTTTAATTGCTCAAATTCTCCCTGCTGGCCCTGGATTTCGATTTGAATCTGCTGGATTTGTTGTCCTAGTTGGGCCAGGGCCGTTGTATCAGCTTCTAATTGCTGTTCTAAGCGTCGTTGCTGGGCCTGGTTGGCCTGGTAGTGCAAGACCTTTTCCCAACGTTGCTTTTCTTGAATCTGGCCCCGCAGCTTCTGATATTTTTCGGCTTTGATGCGGTCAGCAGCTAAACGCTCTAGGGAACGCAGAAGTTCTGTTTCAATGATGCGACAGCGCTCTTCCCGTTCCCGGACTTCCTCTAGGGTTTCCTTGGTTTTAACAATTTTGCGGTCAAATTCCGCCACCCCCGCCAGTTCATCAATAATTTCCCGACGCTCCTTGGGGTTCATGGTAATAATGCGAGTGACATCCCCCTGAAGCACCACGTTATAGCCTTCGGGATAGATGCGCAGTTGGCTCAGCTCTTCGTGGAGTTCCGCCACCGTTGCCGCTTCACCGTTGATGCTGTAGCTCGAAGAATAGTTCCCCCCTTTGGTTACTTTAAGGCGACGGGTGACGGTCCAGTCCTGGCCATTTTCCAAATCAAAGGTGACAGTCACCACGGCCTCAGCACTGCCCCGTTGTTGACTATGGTTATGGTTGACTAAATCCGGGAGACGTTCAGCCCGTAGGCCCTTGGAGGTGGCTAGGCCCAGACAAAATAACAGGGCATCAAGGATATTAGACTTGCCAGAGCCATTGGGCCCAGACACTACGGTAAAGCCAGGAAGCAGGGGGATGGCCGTTGTCCCGCCAAAGGATTTGAAGTGCGAAAGTTCAATACGCTTGATGTAGACCATTGCCCCTGTGGCTGTCCGAGTCCCAGTGAAGTAGCCCGAAGAACATACTCAGTGTATCAAACCTGAACTCAGCTTAACGACACAACTAACCCCACTGTCCCCTTGCCAAGGGGAGGTGCCGCAGGCGGAGGGGTAAAAATCTGTAGCCTTAATTGGGAGCACCGGTATTACTGGCCCCTAACGAAAAAAGCTGGGGAAGTCCCCAGCCGATTCAGCATTTCAGTATCAAAATTGAAAAAGTATCATCGAGGGCCATCTAGACCAAGGGAATATTATTCACCAAGGCATTCAGACCAGAATTCACCTGGATTTGGGTGCTAACCGCCAGTCCAAAGGGATCAAGCCATTGCCGGCTAAAGGGTTCATTGCGAGCCCCTTGATTGGCCGCCAACTCTTCGGGGGTGTCAATGGAGCTAGTAAATAGGCCAGCGCTGGCAATTTTGTTATTCAGCTGGTTGACATCGTCATTTTTGGCGTTGAGAGCAATCTGCAGGGCCAGTTCCGGTCGGGTGAGGTTGCCATTGGCTAACTGTTCCGCCCAGAAGGCCTTGCCCCCCGCTTCTGGAGTCCGATTGAAGGTCGCATTGTAAATGAAGTCAATCACTTCCCCGTCGGTTTTTCCAGCGTAGAGACGATTGGCCTCTTCGGAATTGCCAAAGGAGTTAACAAAATTGTTGTAGGTAGCCGCCTCATTACCCGTGAGAAAGTCGCCATTGACGGGAGCGTAGCTAAAGTTACTCTGGATCAGAATATTATTCCAGAAGTTTAGGCCCTGGACATCGCCGGGACGGCCATAGTAGGCAATATAGGCCACCTGAGCATTCGTGCTAATCGAGATAAACTCGGGTTGGTTATTGAGAGTGATAGAAGCCTGGGCTGGATTCGTGGCATAAACCGTGCCATCAAAACCATTCCAACTAAAGCTTGTCGTTCCCACAAAGTTGGGGCTGGGGGCAAAGGTCAGGGTTTCTACTGCCGCAGACGTAATTTCCTGGCCCACCGCAACATTAGTATCACCGAGGCGCAGAGTGCCATTGTTTGGCAGGCTTACAATTTTGACCTTGGTTAGAGGGTTGCCATCAACGTCCGTAAAACCTGCGGTAAAGTTGGCCAGGCTGAAGGGAATCAGACTATCTTCGTTCCCTGTAATTGCCACGTTGACCACCGTTGGGGGAGTGTTGACGGCGGCAGGGCCAGGAACGGCAATATCATAGAGGGTTGAGGTGCCACTGACTTCATTGGCCACTACCAGCATAGGCTTGCCGGTTGGACTCTCGACGGCGGGAACAAAAATCAGGCCTTCTGGCCCCAGGTCTCCGGCCTGCGAGGTATTAGTCGCGGTATTAAAGTCACGGTTATTGATGTACTGGAGGAATTGAGGAGTCACTGGATTAGTGACATCGTAAACCATCACTCCACCAATCCGCTCTAGGCCAATAAAGGCGTAGGTACGGTCATTGATTTTGCCCAGGACGACGCCCTCCGGCTCAGGGCCTTTGTTGTCACTACGGTCATCAAGGGTATTGTTGGTATTGCTCGCATTAAAGTTAGCGGGAAAATTAGCCGCCGTAATGAGTTCTAAGTCATCTCCGCTGTCAAAGACAAGATTACCATTGGCATCCCAGATTGAAAAAGAGCGAGAACCGAACATGACGATTTGATCAAAATCGCCGTCTCCATCCGTATCCCCGGATTTGTTCGTCACGGTTAAGCGACCAAGGTTTTGATTGAGCTTGAGTTCTGCTGCATTAGGAAAAACCGTCGGGTCAAGCACGTAACTACTGCTACCCACCCGCACTTCTTCGTTGAAAATACCGCCTTCATTAACCCCAGGAATGATGCCGTTGGCCGTTGGCCGAATCCGAGCATCTCCTTCGTTGGCTGTAATGTAATAAACCTGACCATTGACGCTATAACTGGCGATACCATCGGGTTGATACATGCCAAAAACCGGCCAATTCAGCAAATTAATGGCCCCCGTACTGCCTGCCAGGGGGAAGTTAACATCCCGGTCACTAGGGTCGAAAGTATTGCCAAACTGATTAAAGTCCTTTAAACCCAAGGGTTTGATGTTGGTAATTGTACCGGTTGCAAGATTGAGAAAAGCAAGGGCATTATTTTCTTGCAGGGTAATAGTTGCAGTTAAACCATCCGGCGATACCGCAATATATTCCGGTTCCAGGTCTTGGGCAACTGTAGCATTGGGGCCAATAATCCGAACACCTGCGGCTTGCAGGGCTGCTTTTTGGTCGTTGAAGGCCGTGAAACCTGCCGTGGTGACCTGGGCATTATTGACGCCATTACTCAGGTTAATAATACTAACCGAGCCTTCCGGGTCAATGGTGTAGGCTTCATTCGGTTCCCCTTCGTTCGCCGTCAAGACCTTCTTACCATCCGGTGTGAAGGTTAGCATATCGGGCAGGGCCCCGACGGTGACGTTTTTGAGGGGCAGTTGAAAATCCAGGCTACTGGCCTGGTAAAACACCACTTGGCCATTGGCCTGGGGATCTTTTGCCTGAACTGCAATCGCTACTAGACCATTTTTGACGGTCACACTATTGGGAGACCCTCCCTGCGTCACACGACTAATATCAATAGAAGTAATCAGCGTGGGATTGCTGGGGTTACTCGCATCTAGCACATCTATTTTGCTGTTTTGGGCATTTACCACAAACAGGCGGCGAGTCGCTGGGTCATAGGCCGGAATCTCCGCTGCCGATTCATTGTATCGACCCGTAGCATAGGTCCCCAAGACGCTGAGTTGGATGACGCTGTTATCGCTGGGGGTCGTTGGGGCGTTGGGGGTTTCAGGGTTGATTAAAACATTACCCGCATTCAACTGATTGGCATTCACACCTTTTAAGAGCGCCAGCACCTGGCCCCCATTGGTTAAGCTGACTTGGGTATCAGCGCCTTGCTGGCTAAAGGTCAAGTCACTCAGCTGGCTAACTCCCGTCAAGGCGATGGCGAGTTGATCGTTATTGGGGGTGAAATCCACGACGGTATTGAAAGGATTTGGTGCTTCAGCAACGGCCAACCAAAAGCGGTCTAGGCCAGTGCCTCCCCAAAAAGTACTACTTCCCAAGCCCGGAAAGAAGGTATCATTGCCCGGCCCGCCGTAGAGCTTGTCCCCTGTCCCAGCATATAAAACATCATTGCCCAGGCCCCCGTAGAGGGCATTATTGCCACTGCCATCCCCAGCATCGAGGACATCATCGCCCTCGTCACCATAGGCCCGGTCAGTGTTATTTACAAAAATAGTGTCATTACCCGGCCCGCCACTGAGGATATTGCGGCCGGTACCGCTGCCGGCATCGATCTCATCATTGCCACCTAGACCGAGTACTAAGTCCTGAAAGCCATCAAAATTAAGGCCTGCGATCAACAGGTCATTGCCGGGAGTTCCTTGCGTTGTGGTCATGTTTCCTAGATCCTAAAAAACTCAGTATATCTATCGAATTATCGAAAAAAACCTGAACTAAGCTACTCCCCTAGCTCAGGTTAACAGTTTTAATTCTGCATTGCCTTGCCCATTCGGGGATTAGACAAAGACAAAGCTGGCCGCTGTCAGGGTGTTGGTTTGAATACCCGTCAGGGTGGCAAAGGTCACGCCATTGAGGACAATGTTATTGCCAGAGAAGCTGAGGTCGCTAAAGTCAACGCTAGCCCCTTGGTTGGCAATGCCGATCACATCCGTACCGGGCGTAAAGTCAACAATAGTATTGGGGAAACTGGGTAAGCTATCCGTCAGCATCCAGAATTGGTCGGCCCCGGCGCCACCGGAGAGGATATTACCACCACCGGCCTGGACAAAGAAGCGGTCATTACCGTCACCCCCAATGACCTGGCCATTGGTACCGAGGAAAAAGTCATCGTTACCGGCCCCACCGGAGAGACGATAACCCGACGCATCCGTGGCATCTAAGACATCATTACCAGTGCTGCCAAAAGCACGGTCGCCGTTACTAACATCAATAGTATCGGCCCCACTACCAAGGTTGATTCGATTATTGCCCCGGCCTTGGCCACCAATGATCACATCTACCTGATCATTACCGGCCCCGGTAAACAGAATGTCCTTGATACCAACAAGATCTTGGCCAGCCAGAAGGACATCTGCATTGGGAGAGCCCGTGACCAAATTCCCTGTGGGGGCAACCACCGTATCTTCGCGGAAGTTCAAGTTTTGAATCCGTTGGTCTTGGGAAGCAGGGGTGTCAGCAACACCATAGGCAGTTCCTGGTGTTGCATAGAACTCCTGCAAGTAGTCTTGGAAAGATTTCTGTTCACCCAAAGCATTGACAGGCACATTAGCGGGAGCAGTGAAATCAAGCGCTTCATCAAGCGGAGCACTCAATGTTCCGTCTGTCAGTAGATAACGGAAGTTACTGCCATTTTCTTTGATCGGATAGCCATCCCCACCGTTGGCAGTGAAATTGAGAATAACCATTTGAATGGTATTGGGCGCATCTGGATTAAATGCTCCATCTTGATATATCACAGCCGTTTCATTGCCGCTCAGATTTATGAGGGCAATACTCTTAACTTTGCTGCCAGTGGGATTATCCGGATCGTAGGAGACGCGAATCCCTCCAATTTGCATATAGCCACCATTCTGCTGGCTGGGGCCACTGGAGAGGCCTGCGGCAAACTCAAGGATGTTCTTCAGTCCTTGGGGTGTGGTGTCGAACACTATCAGTTTGTTGTCAAATCGCAGAGCGTTTTCAATGTCCAGGGTCGAAATTCCGCCCACCGGTTTTACATTAGTGGCACTCGGTGGAACCTTTGTGCCATCTTCTGCAATGGAGCCAATGGAGGCCCGAATACCACCACCGTTCTTGAGGGAGGTAACAAACCCACCACCAAGGGCCTGTTGAGCGGCATAGAGGTTGGCATCAGCGGTGATGTTCCCCAGGTTGACTTCCTGAGTCCGGCCAAACACCCGATCACCTTCCAGATACACATTGGTATAGCCCCAAATCGTACCATCTTTGGTAATGATGACATTATCGATTGCATCCACAATTTGCTTCACTTGCGAGCCGATCGTACTAGAGGCGATGATCTGGCTAGCGCTATTAGTTGTTCCGTAAGCAGCTTGGAGAGTAGCCTCCGTAGAGGCATAGGCTCCATTGACGACCGGATCCAGGTTGTTAAAAATGATTTCACCATTGCTGTCGAAGTTCACTACTAAACGACCAAGGTAGGTGTATTCGGTGTCGGTGGTGACAATCAGTGTGGGTTTACCGTCAGACCCAGCGGTAACAATCGGGTAGGCATCGGCAATGAAGTCAGCGTCATGGCCGTTGAAGGCAGCAGGGGTATCGGTTGCATCGCCCATGCGCTCGTGGCCGCCACCAGCCACCATCACGTCAATCCCGGAAACCAGGGGAGCCAGGAGCTTATTGCGATCAAGTGTATCTAACTGATCCAGCATGACGATCTTGTTCACACCTTGAGCGGTAAGAGCGTTCACCGCCGCCTGGATGTAAACAGCTACTTCCTGAAGATCATCGGTAGAGGGATTGCCATCATCCTTAGGGACGGTGCCATTGGGAGAACTCTTGCTGAGTAGATCGTAGGTGGTCGCTCCCACAATCCCGATTTTTTCGCCGTTCTGGGTAACAACCGCGTAGGGCGCAATTTTGCCCTTGATGGCACTAGCTTCCTGTCCGGCAAAAGCATTGGTAGACGTACCGCCCAGACTTGCATCCGCTAGACCGCGTAGGGAGGAATCCGCTGCAAAGTTCAGATTGGCGGTGATCAAAGGGAACTGAGCGCCCACCCAAGTACCCGACGAGGCGATCGCGCCCTGCAACACCGGTGAACCGAGGTCAAACTCATGATTTCCCAGGGCCGAAGCATCAGTGCCAAAGATGTTCATGATGGCAATGTCGGGGCGACCTAGGGCCGTGCTACGAATGCTGGGAATTGCATTCAAGGAGGGATCGGCTCCTCCCACTAGCCAGGGGCCAGGAATGTAGCTATCTCCCTCTCCCAAGACAAGAGTGTTTGCGTACTGGTCATCAAATTTATCAATCAAGGCCCCCATAATAGGAGCCGTTTCGACACCGAGCAGCCCGCTCTCGCCGTAGTAGTGCAGGATTTGCAAGGTAAAGGACGAGGCATTATTATCATTGTCGGCAATCGTGATAGTCGCACTGCCAGCGCTACCAACATCGTAGCTTCCGGTATCACCCAGAGAGAGGGTGAGGGTTTCATCACCTTCTTGGAGTGCATCATCTACGGGAGTAATCGTAATGTCTGCAAAGGACTGACCAGCGGGAATCGTAATTACTCCTGTAAGGGCCGGGTTTGCAGTATAGTCATTTGTCGAAACTTGACCAACCCCTGTCCCGATAGTGTAGTTAATACTCAGTGGGGTAAGGGTGTTGAGGGTGCGAGAAACCCGAAACGTAGCGGTGTCGTTACCTGTTTCAGCCGCATCTGCATCGATAGCAATAATCGATACTAGAGGAATAGCACCGGTCCCGACTGTTCCCGGAGAGCCGATTTCGTCGGCAGCGTTTGCTGCCACAAACCCACCCTGAACACCAACACTACTTAACTGGGAGATGGCTTCATTATTCAAACCGATCGCATTATCAAAGGTGGAGAAGGGCCCGGTAGGGGAGGTCCCAAAGGCTACGTTGGCTCTGACTATTCCATTAGCATCGAACAGATTAACTACGTCTCCTCCTGTACTGAGACCAACCCCTGACCCCTGATAGGTTCCAATCTGTAAGTTGGCGGGGGGTGTATTACCAAACCAAACCGATTTAAAGTTAGTGATAGTCGTAGTAGGATCGGAGCTTTCAATAAAGATGACTGACTCCCCTGCTGCAATCGTAGTTACACCATTGAGAAGCACCGCGGAGTTAAAAGAATTGGAATTGTCATCCATCTTCCAACCCGTGATATTGACTGGACTGTTGCCAATATTCGTCACCTCAAACCAATCCGCCCCCACAGGGCTGTTGCCGCTACTCCAGGGAGCTACTTCGGAGATGATTAAAGACCCGCTACCCCCATTAACGTCCGTTAGCTGGAGTGTGAAATCAATACTGGCATCAGGCGTATTCGTTCCCACCGCAGGATCATCTACATTGACCTTGACACCGTAGCTGGATTGTTTGGCATAGTTGAGTTCAGTTCCTGCCTTGAGATACAAACCAGTACCAATAATTTCAAAAACATTGGCATCGGCTCCCGATAAGCTCAGATTATTGCTTCCAACTCCGTCTGCATCTGTAACTGCAATGGTAGCCAGCTTGATACGAGAAGCCACGGAAGTACTCTCTGGTATAGATACAACCGGACTGTTCAAGACTACGGCAGTGGGTGCTGTATTTGCTACGTCGGATGGCGCGTAAACCCAAAGCTGAGGATGATCGCTGTCCCCACCGCCATTTTCACTGACGACATAAAGATTACCATTCTTGTCCATGGTCAGCCCTTCATGGGTCTGATCAGCAATACTTAAGGGGTTATCTGTATCAGAGACAAGGGTTAAAGAACTAAGAATCTTTCCAGAACGGTCGACTTCAACAATTTTGCCTGATTCCTGGCTCAAGATTAAGATATTGCGATAATCAGCTTGACCATTCAAATTGGGCAAATTAGAAAGGGCAAAAACATCAGAGAAGTCTTCCAGATTACCTAAAGCTGGTGTGAACAGATTGGTAGAGTTTTCGACTGTTGCAGATCCATTTGTGGCGGTACCATTATTAAAATCAATGCCCGTCTGGAAAATCCCTTCCGGATCTGCCTCTTTGACAGCAATGTAATCATTTGTTAATGGATCATAAGAAATACCTTCAATACCGATATTGCCGATGTTTGTGCCGAGATCAACGGTTTTAACATCATTTCTGGTCAAGGTATTGCCAGCTACATAGGTAAACAAACTTACCTGCCGATATCGTTCCTCTACCAACACAAACTGACCATTACCCACATAAGTAATGCCCTCAGTGTCGTAAAATTCGGTACCCTGGGGGCTATTACCGAGGGCTAAAGTCATAGAGCTGATAAGTTGACCAGTCTTGCTGACCTCAACAATAGAAGTGCTGCCATCCCCAATGACAAATAACGTATCTGTATCCCAGTTGTAGGTAACAGCAGAAGCTTCTTGGGCCAGGAGACTAGTACTATCCGGTGGTGTGGTGCGAGTAGGTTCCGGTAAGTCATAGCGACCAATTCTTACGTATGTAGATAAATCAATGGATGATACACTGCCATCACTAGGAGTAGTGCTAATCACGCCAAGTAGAGCTGGTTCAGGGGTGTAGTTGTCGTTTAGGGTGAAGGTTCCCGTCGCATTATCAATTGTAATTCCTGCTACCCGGAAGTCGTTATCGTTGAGCACCGCTACTGTATTGGCATCAATGATAGTCAGACCTTCTACCTTCTCGACGGTGTTGTAACCGGCCTGGGCTAAGTCGATGTACAGGGCCTTGTTGACGAGGTTAATATCTTGGCTGGCTAATTCAGCGGGAGTCATCTGGTCGATAGTTTTAAGGGTGCCGCCACCAAGGTCAATGGGGGCGTCTTTACCAAGGATATTGGTAGCGTCGTCTAGGCTAAAGCGATAGACTTTTTTCTCAATGGTGGCAAGAGGATCGCTATCAATGGCATCGTCGTCACGTTCTACCACCAAAAATTGACCATTACCAATGTATACAGCATCACCGATCTTATCGGCCCGAGTATTATCACCGCCCCCTAGGTTGAGGTTATCCATGCGGTAGAGGTATTCTGCTGTCACTGTTTTAGTGGCCACGTCAAATTCGACAATGCGGATATTGTTCAGGCCATTGAGGGTTGCGTTAGAAAGAGTTGCGGGATTACGGAGCGGACTCTGGACAAAGGCGTAGAGCTTGCCGTTATCGGTATTCAGGGCCACGGCCTCAAAACCCCGGTTTTGACGACGCTGGGCTAGGACGGCTGGCAAGACTTCATCCCCAAAATCGCCAGGGGTTTGGCCCACCGCGGCGGCCGTACCGACGGGAACAAAGCGATCGATTAGTTTTCCTTCTGTGTCGAAGTGATAGATAGCAGGACGGTATTCATCCACCATCCAGAAGGTGCCATCCGTGGGATTGACCACAATACCTTCTAGGTCGCCCCCCAGATTGTCTAAGGGGGTAATTACATTACCAAACAGATCCACGGGCACTTCGTCGTTGTAGGGGGTATTACCGTTGCCTCCAGTAACGGATAAATTCGGCAAGCCGCTAATCGGCGTACCATCCGCTTGTTTGAGACTAAGGCGCTGAGTAATGGTAACGACTCCTGTTAAACGATTGAGCTCAAATCGCACAATTTCAGGACTGAAGTCAGGCAATAAAAAGGGTCGATTACTACCCGTTGGTTCCCCGTTGGGGCCCCGGTCAGTGTGGGTGACAAACTTTAGGTTGCCATTGGGGGCCGTCCCCTCATAGAACAGACCGGAAAAACCACCGAGGAAAAGTTCCTGCCCCGCCGTTGTTGTTCCGATGGTGGGCAAATTCTTAAATTCAAAGGTTTCTAAATTGGTAGTAAGGCTAGAACCACTATTAATAGTCATGATGTCCTGTGTGATAGTTGAGCCGGCCCTTATCCTGCCTTCTTGAAGAGCTGAGAATCAGGATAGGCACTAACACATTACAAGACTTTATTGTCAGTAAGATTTAGAGTTGATTAGGACTAGGTTAAGCTTGTCCTAAGCTTTTGTCGTTTTGCAGTGACTGATCTCTATGGAGGGCCTGAAGATGCTTGGGATCGCCGTTCAATCGTCCAAAAGGGGAAGGTTTGGCTAGGATTAATCACCACCCCTTGAATATCATTCTGGGCAAAGGCAAAGTCCTTGCTCTGCCAGAGGGGAATATAGGGGACATCCTCCGCCAAGCGGGTTTGAATTTTAGCAAAAATGGCCTGGCGTTCCGCTGGGTCTAGGGTCTGGCGCTCCTGGTCTAGGAGTTGATTCATTTCCTTGCTGTAGTAAAAAGAACCTTGATTCTGGGAGCCGCCTTCGAGACAGCCTTCCTGGGGAGACCCCTTAGCGCAGGAAAGAAAAGGATAGAGGTAATTATCGGGGTCAAGGAAATCCGGGTACCAATTGGAAATAGCACTTTCGTAGAGGCCACGACTGACGTTTTTAAAGTAAGCGGCGGCGGCAATGCTGTTGGGCTGAAATTCAATCATGCCCTCTAGATCTCGTTTAGCCAGGGCCTTGAGCAGAGCCGCCACAATACTGCTAGTGATGGAGCCGGAGGAATGCCAAATTTCCACCTTGGCGGGTTTTTCGGGGCTATAACCGGCCTGACGCAACCAAGCCTTGGCTTGCGCTAGGTTCTGCTGGGGATACTGTTGTTGGAAAACGGGCTGGTAGGCGGCAAAGCTGGTGGGAACTAAACTATAGACGGGTTCTCCCTGGCCCTGGAGTACCCGTTGGTTGAGAAATTGACGGTCGATCAGGGTCGCAACGGCCTGGCGGACTAGCTTGTTTTGCAAGGTTTCCCCCTGGAGGTTAAGGGTCAAGAAATTGACCACGGAACCCGGTGCTTCGATCACTTGGCCCTGGCCCTGTTGAGCATCAGCCTGGAGTTGCTTGACCTGTTGGGGAACCAGAGATTGGTAGGCCACATCCACGGCCCTGGTGCGAAAGGCATTAAATAGATTGGCCGGATTGCCGGGATAAAGCTGGAGATCAATGCCCTGATTTTTAGCGGGTGTCCCCCAGTAGTCAGCAAAGGCCGCCAGACGCAGACTGTCGTTGGTCATACTCACCAGGCGATAGGGGCCAGTCCCCACCAAGCCATCGGGCTTAAATTTCCCGGCCCCAATTTCGTAGGCCTGGGGGGAAAGGGCCGCCGTTCCCGGAAAGGCCAACAGGGCCGGAAAAGCCGCAAAGGGCTTTTTCAGCGTTATCACTAATTCCCCATCGCTAGTGGCTGCCACCTTGGCCACGGTATCTGTTAATAAAAAGGAGGGTTTGCCGCCATTCTCCATAAAGCGCTGCAGGGAAAAGGCCATGGCCTGGGCATCAAAGGGCGTTCCATCGTGGAATTTAACCCCCTGTCGGAGAGGAATGGTGTAGGTTAGGCCATCTTCACTCAAGCGGGGCAGGGCCTGGGCCAGGAGGGGTTGTAATTCCGTCGTACCGGGCTTGTAGGTATAAAGCGTTTCCCCCAGGTTATAGGCCAGAAGCAGGCTGGCGACCTCGTAGCTATCGGCGGGGTCTAGGGTACGGGGCTTAAGGGTGGTGCCAATGGTAATCATTTCAGGATTACGGGTCAGATTGGCCGGAGCATCGGCAGAACGCCCACAACTCCAGAGGGAAAGCCAAGTCAGTAGAAGGAGGAGAACCAAAAGGGCCCTGACCCCCCAACGGGAGGAGATTAGAGGAACAGCCCGAGACGACAACACAGCCATGGCACACACCCAAGCAAGATAGCCAGACATCTTAGCAAAATTAGGTTGGGGCCAGGGGAGAGGCCAGGGATTTCTGCGAGAGTTTGATAGAATCAGCCTTAATGCCCATCTCATTCAACGCCGCCCTAGACCCGTGACAGAAGCCAAAAGTTACAAAGATACGGTTAACCTGCCCCAGACCCGTTTTGAAATGCGGGCCAATGCCAGTCAACGGGAATTGGAAATTCAACAGTTTTGGCAAACCGCGGCCATTTACGAAACCCTTTCGGAACAGAATCCGGATCAGCTTTTTGTGCTCCACGATGGCCCTCCCTACGCCAATGGGTCTCTGCACATGGGCCATGCTTTGAACAAAATTTTGAAGGACATTATCAATAAGTACAAGCTTTTGCGTGGTTGCTCCGTGCATTATGTGCCGGGGTGGGATTGTCACGGTCTGCCCATTGAATTAAAAGTCCTGCAAAGCCTTAAGCAAGAAGAACGTCAGGCCTTAACCCCCTTGACCCTGCGTCACAAGGCCCGCGATTTTGCCATCAAGGCCCACGAAGAACAGTCCATAGCCTTCCAGCGTTACGGTATCTGGGGCAACTGGCAAGACCCCTATCTCACCCTCAAACCCGAGTACGAAGCGGCCCAGATCGGAGTTTTTGGCCAAATGGCTCTCAAAGGGTACATTTACCGGGGCCTAAAACCCGTCCATTGGAGTCCTAGTTCCCGCACGGCCCTGGCGGAAGCGGAATTGGAGTATCCCGAGGGCCATACCTCCCGCAGTATTTACGTGGCTTTTCCCATTACTCAAGTCGGTGCAAAGGCCCAAGCTGTTTTAGCCCCCTACCAAGCAGATCTCGGCGTCGCCATCTGGACAACCACGCCCTGGACGTTACCGGGCAATCTCGCCGTTGCGTTGAATCCAGAGCTGAATTATGCCGTCGTTGAAGCGGATCACCCCCTTTGTCAACAGCGTTACTTAATTGTGGCGGCGGATCTGGTGGAACGCCTCAGCCAGACCTTCGAGGCGGTTTTGCAAGTGAAAGCGACGATCCGAGGCGAAGACCTAGAACATACTCTCTACCGTCATCCCCTCTTTGAGCGGGAAAGTGCCATTGTCATTGGTGGTGATTACGTCACGACCGAATCCGGGACGGGCCTGGTTCATACGGCCCCCGGCCATGGTCAGGAAGACTTTATTGTAGGTCAACGCTACGGCCTGCCGATCTTGTCTCCAGTGGATGCGGCGGGGAATTTCACCGAAGAAGCGGGCCAATTTGCAGGCCTGAACGTACTTAAAGATGCCAACGAAGCCATTATTCAAGCCTTGGTGGGCGCCCAGGCCCTGCTCAAGGAAGAGGCCTATCAGCACAAATATCCCTACGACTGGCGTACTAAAAAACCAACCATTTTCCGGGCCACAGAACAGTGGTTTGCCTCGGTGGCTGGTTTCCGGGAAGCGGCCCTTGCAGCAATTAAAAGCGTGAAGTGGTTTCCGGCCCAGGGGGAAAATCGGATTACGCCCATGGTGGGAGAACGTAGCGATTGGTGCATTTCTCGGCAACGGGCCTGGGGAGTACCGATCCCCGTCTTCTATGACGAGGAAACGAATGAGCCTCTGCTAACTGCCGAAACTATCGACCACGTCCAGCAGATTATTGCCGAAAAAGGTTCCGATGCCTGGTGGGAACTCTCGGTGGAGGAACTCCTGCCCCCCAGTTACCGCAATAATGGCCGCACCTACCGCAAGGGGGAAGACACCATGGATGTCTGGTTCGACTCCGGTTCCTCCTGGGCCGCCGTGGCCAAGGCCCGGCCAGAATTGAAGTATCCCGTAGATATGTACCTGGAAGGTTCCGACCAGCACCGGGGTTGGTTCCAGTCCAGTCTGCTGACCAGCGTGGCGGTGAATGGTATTGCGCCCTATCAAACCGTTTTGACCCATGGCTTTGTGTTGGATGAAAAGGGCCACAAAATGAGCAAATCCCTGGGCAACGTGGTCGATCCCTACCAAATTATCAACGGTGGCAAGAATCAAAAACAGGAACCGGCCTACGGGGCCGATATTCTGCGGCTTTGGGTGGCGTCCGTGGACTATGCCAACGATGTTCCCATCGGCCAAAATATCCTCAAGCAATTGGTGGATGTCCGCAATAAAATTCGTAATACGGCCCGCTTTTTGTTGGGGAATTTGCACGATTTCAATCCCGAAATTGATGCTGTGGCCTACGAAGATTTACCGGAATTGGATCGCTATCTTTTGCACCGGATGACAGAAGTTTTTGAGGAAGTTACCGAGGCCTACGAGAGTTTCCAATTCTTTAAATTTTTCCAAACTATCCAGAATTTCTGTGTGGTGGATCTCTCCAATTTCTACCTCGATATTGCCAAAGACCGGCTCTATATTTCGGCCCCCAATTCTCCCCGTCGTCGGAGTTGCCAAACGATTTTGCACCTGGCCCTAGAGAACCTCGCCAAGGCCATTGCGCCGGTGTTATCCCACTTAGCAGAAGATATTTGGCAATTTCTGCCCTATCCCACCCCCTACAAATCCGTGTTCCAAGCCGGTTGGGTACATTGTGATGAGAAGTGGAAGCTTGTTCCTGGCACACCAGTAGATGCCGAAAAAGTTACATCAGATTTAGCTCGTCAATGGGAAGCACTCAGGGAACTACGAGATGGTATTAATAAAATCTTGGAAAAGGCTCGTTTGGATAAAATGATTGGTTCGTCACTAGAAGCTAAAGTTCTAATTTATGATTCTCGTGATGGAGATCCTGACTCAGACAACTATGTTGATAAAGGCTTAAGAGCTAGACTAGAGTACTTCAATGAAACAAGTACTGAAATTCAATTACGTTATTTCTTCCTTGTTTCTCAAGTAGAACTCATTACCAATATCGGGCTTTACGAGCAGGCAGTTTACAAGGACATTGTAAAAATTAATTGGCCTCGTGGCTACACAGAACGACCTGTTTCTCTCAAGGTTGCCATCGTCGAAGCTGCTGGCCAGAAGTGTGAACGCTGTTGGAATTATTCCGAGCAAGTAGGAACTTTTTCAGAGGATCCGACTCTATGTGAACGCTGTGAAGCGGCCCTGCAAGGTAATTTTTGAGGTTGACTATGAGCGACTTACGCCCTCTTTTGATAACTACTGTACTTATCAGTTTTAGTCTGAATCCTACTGTCCAAGCAGATACTTGTATTCCCTTGAATTTAGTGGGTGGTCAAGGAAGTTCCGTCACCAAAACCGTCTCTCAACCCACCATTCCTGCCCCCTTTGGCTTTAATATTACGCGCAACAATTGGAATACCGATTGGGCTGTGCCGGGGGATCGTCGTTTCAATCGTTTTGTGGCCACCGTTTCCTCCGATAATGGCGGCACCTTTGACATCCGCATGTACCTCAAATACAGCGATCAAACGGCGGGGGAATTTTTTAATCAGGAGGGCGTCAAAATTGTCCCAAATAAACCTCTGGTGATTACGGCCCAACCCCGCCCCGACGATGAACCCTACCAAGTTAATCTTTTTGTTAATGGCATCGCCAATATTGGTAATACCTACACGGCTAACGTTGTGGGGTGTCAGTAAGAGGCTACTTATAAAGTGTTGTAAAACATAGAAATTGGAAGAAGAAAGGAAAGGGCAATTAAGGGTAAGAGCAGAAGAGGGAAAAGAGTATGAGGAGTCTGACAACCGATGAAACCGACCTGAACGACGCAGAATGGGCAATAATTGAACCTATGATGCCCTCTGCAAAACCCGGAGGCCCTCGAACAATGGATATACGGACTATCCATAAACAATTTTTGTTAAAATTTGCCTCAATACTTCGCTTAATATTCGATTGATTAAAATGACGGCTACTGCCCCTTCCTCCACCGCTACCCTTGCTACCCAAGTCGTTAACGGCCTCCTAGGGATTAAACCCCTCTGGGCTATTGCTAAGGGGCAAGCCCGTACCATGATGATTAAACGAGCCGAACGTCTTGGGATTCCCTGGCGCGAGACGGTACAAAGCCTGGAAAAGCAAGACTGGCAAGCGTCCTGGCAACGTATCCATAATCCCGACCTTCAGTACCCCGACTACTACCAAGCTTCTTTCCATGGCTATGACCAAGGGCATCTCTGTTGGCAGGCGGCCTTTGAGTTTGAAGTAGCAGCCAATGCCGTGCATTCGAGTCTGTATCCCGAGGCAGGTTCCCAAGGGGATGCTAAATTACGCCAGAGTTACCATGATGTCCTCTTGGCCCAACTGCCCCAGTCCCCGCAACGCATTCTGGATCTGCACTGCACGGTAGGCCTGAGTAGCTTTACCTTGCAATCTATCTATCCCCAGACCCAGTTGACCGGTCTGGATTTTTCTCCCTATTATTTAGCTGTAGCTGCCTACAATGGACAGCAAAGACAAAGCAGTATTGATTGGATCCATGCTCTTCCCGAAGCCACAGGACTAGCCGCACAAGGTTTTGATCTGGTTTCTGCCTTTTTGCTCTTCCACGAAATGCCCCAGGATGCCACCCGCAAGATCTTCCGGGAGGCCCGTCGTCTGGTGAAAAGCGGTGGTCATTTTACCTTTATGGATATGAATCCCCGTTCCCAGGCCTATTTGACCATGCCTCCCTACGTTATGACCTTACTCAAAAGCACGGAACCCTATATGGATCAGTATTTCGCGCTGGATATTGAGCAGGAGTTATTGGAAGCCGGCTTTGATGCGGTGAGTATTACCCCCAACAGTCCTCGTCACCGGACGATTATTGCTCAGGTTCAGGCCTAGGCCCAAGAGACGGCACTAAATCATAGTTCGTTTTTATAAACTCTGCATTTTTGTTGAGTCAAGCCAAAAACGAGAAAGCAGTGGGTTGAAATCTTTGTTGTCGAGAAGTATAGTAGAGCGTAATTTGATCCCATTCTCCTGGAGCGTTCTATTATGTTAGACAATCAAAAACTATTGGGCTTTAAAGCTTTAAGCAATCAACAATACAATCAACTGGTTGTCGCAAAGGCCCTGGTCACGGAAGTCCAAGCCAAAATTGGTTCTACTAAACCAAAGCACTCCGCCCAGTAATGAAAGACTACCGCTCAGTCCCGCTAAACCAAGAACTGAGGGCAGCTCAAATAGGCTTTTTTATAGGCTAAAAATCATAATTTGCAACCTTAAGAGCTTTTTTCTATGTTCAATAATCGCAAACTGTTGGGCTTTAATACCTTGAATCCCTGTCAGTACAATTGTCTAGTTTTGGCAAAAAAATTAGCATCAGAAGCTCAGGCAAAAATTGGTATTACTAAGGGAAGTTATCCTACCAAGTAGTGCAGGATTCCTATCGAAGTAATCTAGCAAGGGAACCAAGAAAGATTAAGACCCGTCTTTCCATTCGTTCAACATCTTACTTTAAGAACTTGGAGTTTTTCACTATGTTCAAAAATCATAAATTGCTCGGTTTTCGCTCCCTAACCTCCAAACAATATAGTCAGCTGGTTGCGGAGAAAATCTTGACCACGGAAATCCAAGCCAAAATTGGCGGAGAAAAAAGCGACGCCCCTGCAAAATAGGGAATCAGTCCCCTCTGCTTATACTGAGAGAGCTAGGAACTGAGGCTGATTAAAATTAGCTCTTTCAAAGCCTCCTAGAAAACTTTAGTTTGCAAAATTTGGAGCTTTTCACCATGTTCAACAACCACAAACTACTCGGCTTTAACGCTTTAAGTAATCAGCAATACAATAGACTGGTTTTAGAGAAAACCTTTGCTATGGAAGTTCAAGCCAAAATTGGCAATGGTAAGAGCACTTCTCCTGCCAAGTAGTAAAAGATTCTCGTCAAAGTCTTCTAACAAAGATGATGGCGGGGATAATTTTTTTGCAGTCTCAAAACTAAACTTTGAAACATCAGAACTTTTTTATCTTCAATCACCACAGACTCCTAGGATTTAAAACCCTAAACTTGGGTCAATATCATCAACGGCTTCTAACTCAAGCCCTCACCAGTGAAGTACAAGCTAAAATTAGTAGCCCCAAACCCGTTAGTCCAGCCAATTAGTTAATTAATTGTTCTGATAGTTGGGCCTTTACTAAGGCCTTTATTTTTTATAAATGTATGGATTATATTTTTGTCCCTAATGTCGAGCTAGCAATTCAATTCAATCAAGGTTTTAAGACTGCTTTAGTTTCCAGTTTAGAATATATTGCGGATGAACTGAAAGATAATCCAGAGTTTGGAATAGTTTTACGGACAATAACTAGCAAAATTAAGAAAAGCACCTGGATTCATCCCGCTGTCTATGGTTATTATTATGAACTAGTATTTGCTGCTGAGGCGCAGGCCTGGGATACCTTTGCTAATACCTTACAAGCGTTGCAAAGTCTAAATATTGATCTTGATATTAAACCTCAAGACATTGAAATACTAGATTTATTTGATTCTTCTCTCGACTCCCATAGGCAACTCTATCTTTCCCATTTAAATAACGAGTCTGCAAATCAGATTGACTGTGATCCGCTTACGAAAAATCAGTTCCAACAGTTTCAAGAACTCTGGCAATCATCTCAAGAATCTCTGATCCATTTCTTCCCAGAATTATTAGCAGAAATTCAACAGCTTATCCGGCAACTTGTTTTAGCAGTTCCATCCCAGTCCTCTGGCCTCCATTTCCACGGCGCCTCTTTCTTTTCGTTGTGGGGCTTGCTTTTTCTAAATCCTGAACCTCTTACAACCCAATTTGATCTACTACTTACCCTGGCTCACGAGGCTGGCCACAGTGTTTTGTTTGGCTATTCTATGAATGAGCCTCTTCTACGAAATCAAGATACAGAGTTGTACGAATCACCCCTTAGACAAGAACGAAGACCCATGGCCGGCGTCTATCATGCAACCTTTGTGACAGCTCGGATGCATTTATTAGCAAGCCGAGTTTTAAAAACCGGCTGGGCTGAGTCATTAGGAAGCTCTAACACAGCAGTAAAAGAAACCTGCCAAGACCTATTTCATACTTTTGAAGAGGGTCTTAATACCGTTAAAAGGTTTGCCCAATTAACAGACTCTGGGGCCTCCATTTTGGCTAGAGCTGAATCTTATATGTATCAAAAAAAATAAATTAGTGATGACTGCTCACATCAAAATCCTAAAACAATATCAAGGTTTTATTTTAGGTCTCAAATATCCTTCGGTACTTCTATCAGTATCAACACTTAATATAGCTGAATTTATTTGTACTCAACTCGATCCAGGAATTGATCAATTATTAAGCATATCTACTGCGAATGAACTAAGGTCTTGTAATTTCCAGGAGGTTCATAGCATTAACCGGGCGTTGATTTGGTTACAAAAATTATTAGAGTGGTCACGTATCCCTATTTTTGATAGAGGTAAAGTTTTAGGAGGAAAAGTAAATCCGCAAAAAATTGATTGTAATATTATTTTTCCTGTCTATGATTCTCAGGCTCATGGATTAATTAATTTATTGATTTGGTTTCTAAACAAAATTAATTCCTTAAAACTTAATAATTCTCTAAAAGTAGTCGAAGAAATTTTAAATGAACTCAAAAATGATGTTTATCCCAAGCTCTTGTTAGAACAAGGAATCAATTCTATTCACTTTGCACACGCCGCTTATCAAACTAATATTCCATTTTGTTCCTATCCTCTGGCTCATAAAATAGGCCCCTTTTGGCAATTTGGTTTAGGAAATCAGCAGGTAATTTTTCAAAGTAGTCTCTGTGATAGCGAATCCTATCTCAGTGTTATAAGTGCCTGCGATAAGTCCTTATGTTCTGCAATTCTTCGTCAGGCTGGTTTTCCTGCCCCAACCCATTGCCTAGTCTATAGTTTGCAACAAGCAGAACAGGCTTTTCAAATAATTGGGACTCCCTGTGTGGTTAAGCCCAGTGATTCAGAACGAGGACTTGGTGTCTCTAAAGATATTAATACTTTAGATACCCTGCGTGAGGCTTATAATTTAGCTAATCAATATTCTCGACAAATTCTGGTGGAAAAACAGGTAGAAGGAACGTGTCATCGGTTATTAGTTATTAACCATAAATTAGTCTTGGCGTTTAAGCGCTCTCTCCAGTATCTGAAAGGTAATGGTCATCAAACAATTTCTGAATTAATAGAACAAGAAAATCGCCATCCTTTTCGTTGTCAAATTAGGCCAATTTTAGATACGTTTAAAATTGATGATTTTCTCATCAATATCTTACAAGCTCAAGGCCTTTCGCTTGATTCAGTGCTAGCTCCAGAGCAAACTATTACGATACATCCACCAGGGGGATCTTCTATTCCCGAGCTAGTATTAGAGCAAGTTCATCCAGATAATATCAAACTTGCAGAAGATGTTACTAAGCTCATTAACTTAAAGATAGCAGGCATCGATTTTATTACTACTGATATTAGTCAACCTTGGCATGAAAATGATTCTATTATCAATGAAGTGAACTCTTGTCCACAAATTACGATGCATTTTGGCCGGGAAATTTATAGCACTATACTTAGACAGTTTGTAAAAGGAGACGGACGAATTCCAACCTATGCTTTTATTGGCCATAAGTTAGCGAAACAATCTGCTATTCAGTGGGTTGATCAATTGCAAAAAAGCCAGCCGCATTGCGCTTTTATTTCTGCTGATAACGTCTCTATTCCTCAGCGTTTTTTTAGAAATCTACCCAAAAAAATGATTGATCGTGTGGCCCTGGTTTTAGCAGACAAATCCGTGGGATCATTAGTAGTCCATCTCACGCCAGAGGAACTGATCAATGCTGGTCTGCCTCTAGATCGTTTGACGGAAATGCGCTTGTTTGCATCTGAATTTAAAGCATCGAGTAATCTTTCTATTAGCTCGGCACAATCAACCTTTGCAACAGCCTGTGAATCTCTCATCATTCTTTAGACTGGATGGGTTTCTTTTAGAAACAACCTCAAAACAGTGCCCATGTTCGAATTGAGTTTATTTCCCGTCTATGAGTCCTTGTTTTTTTAAGTATCGAAGAGACCAGGATACTTCCAGTCAGCAACGCTGGTCAGTGGCAATTGGCCCTGACCTCAACCGGTATTGCGCATGCCGGCCGCGATGCCATTGATAGTAAGCAGGGCCCCCCGCAGTAACTCTTCCTTGGAATAACGACGGTAACGAATGCCGCTGGCCTCGGCTTCTTGGGTCACTTGGCGCAGGCGCTTGAGCAGGGATACCTGAAGAAATCCAAGTGGAACAATTGTGCGATTTCGCAGATGAACAGATTGTTGGAGACTGCGGTCACCATCCAAAAGATGTTGGTGGCCGGTGATTTGCAGAGTCAGTTCCCTGGTTAGATTGTATTCATCAGAGATCTGTTGAAAAATGCGGCCGAAACGCTGGCGGTCTTCCGGTTTAGACAATTCTTGGACGTAGTGAGAAGCAATGGTCAAATCTACCTTGGAAAGAGTCATTTCTACCTTGGAGATCACCATATTAAAGAAGGGCCATTTGTAGTAGAAATAGCGCAATAATTTCAGGTTTTTAACCGGGTCTTGGTCAATAAAGCCCTGAAGGGCCGAACCGACACCGTACCAGGCCGGCAACAGAAAGCGGCTTTGAGTCCAACTAAAGACCCAGGGAATGGCCCGCAGAGTACTTAGATCTCGTTTACCGCTACTACGCCGTGCTGGACGAGAGCTAATTTGCAGTTCACTAATTTCGGGAATGGGGGTAACAGAGAGGAAGAAATCCAGAAAATCCGGATCTTCATAGATCAGACTCCGGTAAACCTGGCGAGAGGAGGCGGCTAACTCCTCCATGATGCGGTTCCAGGGTTCGATGTAGTCAAAACTACTCTTGAGCAGGCTGGATTGGATCACAGCAGTGGTGAGAGTTTCTAGGTTGTACAGGGCCAGTTCCGGCAGGGAGTACTTCGAGGCCAGGACTTCCCCCTGCTCCGTAATTTTGATGCGGCCATCTACGGTTCCTGCTGGTTGGGCCAAAATAGCCTTGTAGGCCGGGCCGCCTCCCCGTCCCACGGAGCCACCACGACCATGGAAGAGACGCAGGATCAAACCATACTGCTGGGCCACCTGCTGGAGGGCCTTTTGGGCCTTGTGAATTTCCCAGTTACTGCTTAAAAAGCCCGAATCCTTATTGCTATCGGAGTAGCCCACCATCACTTCCTGGAGATTGGCCGGTTGCAGCAAGGCTACCGGAGGATGAGACGGCCCCGGTTCTAAGGCTCTGTAGCCACCGGCCACCGCTGCCCGATAGAAGAGTCGGTCAAATAAGGCCGCCATGATCCCCGGCGCATTTTTGAGGTCTTCTACCGTTTCAAAGAGAGGCACAATGCGTACAGAGGCAATGCCCGTACCAGGGTCGTAGAGGCCCCCTTCCTTGGCTAGCAGGAGAACTTCTAGCACATCACTAGCATCGTTGGTCATGCTGATAATGTAGGTTTGGCAGATATCTGTCCCAAACTCCTGTTGAAGATGACGCAACGTCCGCAGGGTTTCGATGGTTTCGCGGGTTCGCTCTGAAAAGGGCATTTCCAGGGGAATTAGGGGACGACGGGTTTGTAGTTCCGTTCCCAGCCAGGTCAGTTTTTCGGTCTCCGTTAGTTGGTCGTAGGGCCGGGGCAACACGCCCAGATAATCGGCAATTTCGGTAATGGCCTCGGCATGACGGGAGGACTCTTGGCGGAAATCTAGCTGGGCCAGGTTAAAGCCGTACACTTCAACTTGGGTAATCAAATTCTCTAGCTCTAGACAACTCAGGCCGGTTTCGATCAGGTTGCGTTGAATGAGTTGTAGCTCCTCCAAAAAGGCCTGGCCGGTGCGGTAGTGCTGGAGGGAAGGGGTTTTGGCTAAATTTTGCCGCTCCTCTGGATTGGCCAAGCGTTTATTGCGTTGCAGGGTATTTTCGAGACGCTGTTGAATATAAGCCAGTTTCATGCGGTAGGGTTCCTGGCGGTAGCGCAGGGATACCTCTTCATAGATCTTGGGCAATTCCAGACGGTCTCGCTCTAGGGAATCCAGCAATTCCTGGGAAACCTTACACCAGTGCAGGGAAGGACTCAGAATAGCGGTTAATTCACCGAGAGAATGGAGGTACTTATTAATTACCAGGCCCCGCTGGTAGCAGGCCGTTTGCCAGGTAACTTCAGGGGTCACGGAGGGGTTACCATCCCGGTCACCGCCGACCCAAGAACCAAAGTGGCAAAAGTTGGCACTGGGGGCCTTTAACCAGGGGAAATTATCGCGCAGGGCCTGGCGTAGACGCTTAGAGAGCTCTGGAATGGCATTGAACAGGACTTCATCGAAATAGTGCAGGGAGTAATCTACTTCGTCCAGAACTGTAGGCTTGAACTGGTGCAATTCATCAGTACGCCACCAGAAACGAATCTCCTCCATTAACTGCTCGGTTACAGCCTTGGCCTCCCAGGTATTCAGCCAATCAGGGTTGGGTACGGACACCTGGAGTTGATCCAGTTTCCGCAGAACCCGGTCAATGCGGCGTTGTTTGCGGCGAATGGTGTGGCGGACGATTTCCGTGGGGTGGGCCGTAATCACCAGACGCACATCCAATTGATCCAGTAGGCGCTGGATTTGTTGGGGCGGCACATTTAACCGCTTCAGTTCCCCAAACAACCAGTGAAACGTCCCCACCTGAATGGCCCCGTCTTCCTGCCAAAGGCTCTTTTTCAGGAGGCTGAGTTCCAGGGGCGGAATAATTTCTTCCTCGCTACCGGCTTCATCGTAAAAGGCCGTTTCCTGGGTGGATTCCCAACGATTGCGTTCCTGCTCCCGTTGCTCGTAGTGCTGTTCCACAATATTGATCAGTTGGAAATAGAGCGCAAAGGCCCGAGCGGCACGGATGGCTTCATTCAGTTCTAATTTTTCGATGCGTTCCGTGATTTCTAATTGCAGGGAAGCGGTGATTTCGGCATCCCGGATTTCTGGGGAATTTTGTAGTCGCAGTTCCTTTAATAGATCAACCAGTTCCTGGCCGCACTCACTGCGGAGTACCCGCTCCCAAAGGTCTTCCATCAGGCGGAGGCGGTGGTAAAGGACCGATTCTTCCCCTCCTTGGCTCCCCGGTGTAACCGTCATCCCATCCTGTTGGTTGGGGGGAGTCTGATTAGAAAGATTAGAAGGGGATTGGATGATCGGACTCATAGGAACCTCAGGGTCTATCAACAAGGCACAAGGAGGAGATGGCACCAAACCTGACACCAATGGAGCAGATTTGAGGAGGAAGAATTAAGCCTAGACAATCGCGGCTCATGACAAATTAACGTTTGGCCTAAGTTATTGTATCGGTTCTAGTCAAGCTTGGGCATGTTCCTCCTGTCCAACATCAAGAAATAGGGATATCCCGCCCACCGGCCGAATCCCCCACTTTAAAATCTCTGAAGGACGACACAACTGACCCCACTGTCCCCTTGCTAAGGGGAGGTGCCGAAGGCAGAGGGGTAAAAATCCGTAGCCCTAATTGGGCGGATTGGTAACATGCCAGATGCCATGTTACTAGGCCCTCGACCATCTACCCTAGAATCAGCGCTCAAGCTCCTGTTATTTCTGTGAGGCCTGATGATGATTCCTGCTTGGCTTTGCATTGGTGTGGTCGCTTTTGCCGTGGCCTTTGTGCTCAACCGCCTTTCCCCCAAGGATTTGCGTTGGTTTAATCGCCTCCAGCGGCCGGCCTGGTTAACCTTTGAAGGGGCCATTCCCTGGATCTGGATCACGATTTTTATCTGTGGGGCCCTGTCCGCGACCTTGACTTGGCAAGCGGTTGCGCCTCGCCAATCGGCCTGGCCCTGGATGGCTGGCTACCTGGTCTTGGAAGTAGCGGTGATGGCCTATACGCCGGTGATGTGTAAGCTTCGTAGTCTACGGGTCGGAACTGCCATTGGAGCCTTGGGATTTTTCATTGGCTTGGCCCTGGCCCTAGCGGTGTTTCCCATATCTGCCTCGGCAGGCTTGTTCCTGGTGCCCTACCTCCTCTGGAGTCCTATCGGTACCTACGTCACCTGGGCCATGATTCCCCTCAATCCCTGGGATGCCTAGGGCCCCTGAGCTGTAGCAATCTCTACCGAACCTTCTAGAAAAATTGGGTATCGTCAAAAAACCTTAACGAGAGGGAATGACGATTTTTCATGCGGATTGAGCAGTTACAGGCTTTTTTGGCCGTCGCCGATAGCGGCAATTTTGGCCAGGCCGCCCGTCAATTTGGTATTACCCAATCAACGGTAAGTCGTCAAATCCAATCTTTGGAACAGGCCTTAGGCTTACCTCTCTTCCATCGCACCGCCCAGGCTAAGCTGACTATTGCTGGCGAGAAGTTAGTGCCCCGCGCTCGGCGCATTTGCCAAGAATGGAGTCAGGCCAGTGAAGAAATTGCCGATCTCCAGGCCGGTAAGCAACGAGAATTGTGTGTAGCGGCAGTGCATTCCGTCTGCTCCCATTACCTGCCATCAGTACTGCAACAATTTTGCCAGGATTATCCCCAGGTACAATTGCGGGTGACGGCCCTGGGGAGTGACCGGGCCCTCAAGGTGCTCCGCGATGGCTTGGTGGACATTGCCGTGGTGATGAATAATCGCTATCTAACGTCGAGCGCCGATCTGGTCGTGGAATTACTCTACGAAGAGATGATCGAAGTACTTATGGCCGCTGACCATCCCTTAGCTCAGTATGAGCAAGTGTCGTGGGATAGTTTATTGGCCTATCCCCAGGTGGTTTTTAAAGATGGCTACGGCATGCAACGCCTGGTGCAAGATTGGTTCAACCAACAGAATGCAGAACCCAAGGTGGTGATGGAACTCAATACCCTCGATGCCTTTCGCGGGGTAGTGCGTCAGGGAAAAATGTTGGCCCTGCTCCCGAAAACGGCCCTGCTCGAAGCCCATCACGATCCCAGTCTAGCGGTGCGCCCCCTGGCCCCGATTCCAGGTTCCACACAACAATTGAGTCGCCAAATCGTATTGGTGACAACCGGCGACCGCCTTAAAATTCCGCCCATTGCCCACTTTTGCCAATTAGTGCGGGATTGGAATCAGTCCTTTGTTACCGCTCGTCCTGGCCTCGCGGGAGCAAAAGTTCGCTCCCCTTCAATCCCGGTTCGTCCTTGAGCTAGGGATCGCGCTGGAGGGTGCGCTGGACAGAGCCATCAGCCCCGATGATTTCAATCTGCATAGGCATCTGGCCAATGGCATGGGTAGAACAACTTAAACAGGGGTCATAGCAACGAATCCCGGCCTCTACTCGATTGAGAAAACCTTCCCGAACATCATGGTTGTGGATGTAGTGCTTGGCAATCTGGGCCACGGTTTTATTCATGGCCAGGTTATTGTTCCCCGTGGCAATGATTAAGTTCACCTTTTGGATTAGGCCATTTTCATCCACGTTGTAGTGGTGGAAGAGAGTTCCCCGGGGGGCCTCACTGACGCCAACGGCTTCCAACTGGTTAATGCCTGCTTTCGCTCGACAGTTTTTCGAGAGAATATCGGGGTCATCCATTAATCGTTCAATGGCCTCTAGGCAGGCCAGAATTTCCAGCAACCGCGCATAGTGATAGAAGAAGGAAGAGGTCGCGACCCCACCGGCCCGTTGACGATATTCCGTCAGTTCTCGATTGGCCTCGGGGGTTCCGATATGGCTACAGACATTAAGCCGGGCTAGGGGGCCAACTCGATAGATACCGTCGGGATAGCCCAGGGGTTTGTAGTAGGGAAATTTCAAATAAGACCATTTTTCGACGGATTCGCCAATAAAGTCCCGATAATTGTCTTCACTGAGGTTATCTGCCACAATATGGCCTTCGCTATCGGTAAAGCGGAGATGACCGCCGTAGTGTTCCCATTCTCCTTGTTTTCCCACTAAGCTCATGAAGAGAGATGGGAATTTACCAAACTGCTCTACCTCCGTTGTAAGTTTGTCAAGCAGGCCTTTGAATAGGTTCAGGGCCAGGTAAATGGTTTGTTTCGATTCCGGCAGACGGTCAATGATCCACTGACGGCCTTCTTCGGATAACGGCGATCGAACTCCCCCCGGCACCGACCAAGCGGCATGGATTTTCTTAGCCCCTAGGAGTTCAATCACGGTTTGGCCGAACTGACGCAGACGAATGCCGGCCCGGGCCAGATCCAGATCAGCGGCAATCAGGCCAAAAACATTGCGTTGGGCCGGGTCACTATCCCAACCGAGGAGAAAGTCGGGGCTACTGAGGTGGAAAAAGCTAAGGGCATGGGACTGGGTAATTTGGCCCAGATTCATAAGGCGACGGAGTTTTTCCCCGGCCGGTGGGACTTGAACGGCCAAAATTTTATCCCCGGTTTTGGCGGCACAGAGGAGATGACTCACCGGACAAATGCCGCAGATGCGAGCCGTAATTCCCGCCATTTCCCACATGGGACGGCCCTCGCAGAACTTTTCAAAGCCCCGGTACTCCACCACATGAAAGCGAACATCATCAACTTCGCCTTGGTCATTGAGAAAGACAGAGATTTTAGCGTGGCCCTCAATGCGGGTAACGGGATCAATAACAATGGTTTTAGACATTTTTACTCCAAAATATTTTTAAGTATTTAGATTAATCAGTTAACCACTACACCACTCTTCCAGGTTAATCAGGATTGAGGCTTCGGGATATTCCTCCACATATTCTTCTAGGGCCGTTTTTTCTAGACTTTGAGCCCGTTGGTGGGCGGCTTCGGCTTGGAGTTCTTCGACAATATCCCAAGCGACCCGGCAGTCGGCTGAGGCATGACCTTTTTCTGCACAAATTTGTCGAGCTTCTTGAATGGCTTTTTGAATGGCTTGCTCAAAATATTGTTCCTTAGGGCTTTCTAGAAAATCCCCCTTGAGCAGAATATCTGTGGCAGTAATCATTCCCAATAATTTTTCCCGGATCACTGGAGCACACCGAATCCCCGTATTGGCAAACAAACGGGCTGCATACTCAATCGACAGATCGGGATTCACCACGATACAAGGCTTTTGCATGACTTCATAGACCCGCAGTTTTTTCGGATCGCGACCGTAGGCGGTTACCTTGCTGATAATATCCAATTCAGTAATCATGCCGTAGGCATCTTCGTCGTGGCGGCGTTCTACAATCACCGCAAAGATATGATGCGCTTTCATCAAGCGAACGGCTTCAGCGACGGATTGATGGCCCCTTACCGTGACGACCTGGGTTGTCATAATATCGGCAACTTTCATGGGTTTTCTCCTTGGGAAATGCTAAATGCTTAAAGATAGAAATTAGCCAAACTTGATCATGGCTCGGCCCTGCATTAAGGGATGTTCACCGTTGACGAGGGGTTCTAGGGTGGCTCGAATGCGGTGGGCATCAGGGGGACAACCCGGCATAAAAATATCCACAGGGATGACTTCGTGCAGAGGTATCACTTTATCCAATAGCGGTGGTACGATCCCCGGCTCATCGGGCAGTTGGGGCGTGGTATCTCCCAGTTCTAGGTAGGAACGACGCAAAACCGGATCGGCTCCTTTGAGCATATTGCGCATAGCCGGGACATTGGCGGTGACGGCACAATCACCAAAGGAGATAACGATTTTTGTTTTTTGACGCAGTTCCAGGGCCAATTCAAGATTTTCCTCATTAGCAATGGCCCCTTCTACCAAACAAACATCGACATTATCGGGGTATTCCTTGAGGTCGGAACCAACGGGACTAAAGACCACCTCTACTTTTTGGGCTAAGTCAATTAGCCATTCATCCATATCCAGGAAGGACATGTGGCAACCAGAACAACCAGCCAGCCAAACAGTGGCAAAGCGAATTTTACTCATCGGTTTTTATTAATCCTCAATTAAGAAATTACTAGAGCGGAAGGAGGCAATAGAGGCAGTAAATCAATCCCTTGCCAATCCTTAAGAAAATCACAGATAACTTCAGGGGTTAGATCATCGAGTCCATTGATGATGCTCCCGAGCTTGGGCCAGAAATTCAAGTTTTTCCCGGTCACGGTGTTCTTCAGAAACAGTAACCCCCTTATGGAAAATAGAACCCGTAGGACAGGCATCCACACATTTACCGCAGGAAGTACAGGCTTCGACTTCACCCCAGGGTTGATTTAGGCCGGAGATGATTTTGCAGGTCGTTCCTCGGTAAGAAACATCCCAAACGTGAGCTCCTTCAATTTCATCGCAGACCCGCACACAACGGGTACAGAGAATACAACGGTTGTGGTCAATGCCAAAGAGGGGATGGGACAGATCGACTTCGCGCTTAGGAAATTGGTAAGTAAACCGAGTATGGTCCATGCCGACTTGGATAGCCATATCTTGCAATTCACAGTTGCCATTGGCAACACAGACGGCACAAACGTGATTCCCTTCGGCAAAGAGGAGTTCCACGGTCATGCGTCGGTAATCCTGGAGTTTTTGAGTTTTGGTATGAACTACCATTTCTTCGGTCACGGTGGTGACACAGGCTGGTAAGAGTTTATTAATTCCCTGGATTTCGACAACGCAAAGGCGACAAGCTGCGGCCTCGGAAACGCCTTCGAGATGGCAAAGGGTGGGAATGGCGATACCAGCTTCTTTGGCCGCCTGGAGAATCGTGGCTCCTTCTTCGATGGCAATGGCCTGGTCATCAATGGTTAGGGTAATGACGGACATGGATAAAGCTCCTCAGTCGTGGGCATTAAACAGATGGATTCAATGGATTCAATGTATTCATTAGCCATTTCATAACGTGGCTATGACTTTGGTTTCGGGTCATTCGTAAGGCCTCTTCGAGAATAGATAATTTTAAATTCGGCAATATTTGAGATTCTTGAATACGGTAACTTCCTTGATTTTCCATCCTAAAAGCGAGAATATTTCCCGTTTTGACATTGACAATCCAATATTCCTGAATCCCCAATTCCTCGTAGAGTAATCGTTTGATTTCTTGATCATCAACCAAAGAAGTATTCGCAATTTCAACAACCAAGGAAGGGGCAGGAAATTCTTCTAAATTAACCACTCCTGTACCGTAGGGAATTGCGTTTGTATTCTCTCCTAAATAGCCGGAAATATCGGGTTGGGCTTCCTGATAGCCAGGTTTACGATAACTACAATTATCTTTGAGATTGAGAGGGATGTCTTGGAGACAGGCATAGAGATGCAGGGCACTGATGATAATTGAGTGGTCGCTGGCATGATCGTTTCCAATAGGAGGCATTTCAATTCTGAGATGACTTTGGTAGTAATAAAATTTGCCTTTGCTGTAATCAGACTGCTCCGTTGCTTGCAGGAAGTCAGACCAGCTTGCTTCTACCCAAGTCTCTCCCGGAAAACGATGGGATACCTCTGTTGTTATTCCTATATCTTGAGAAGGGATAGTTTGTGCTTCCAGATTAAGGGTCATCGCTGATGCTCCTGAGGGTGAGGTGGAATCCATTACCGTGTTTGCAAGAGCGATTCATACTCCTGGCGGAAATAGCGCAGGGTACTCAAGACCGGATTCGGCGCACTTTGGCCCAGGCCACAGAGACTGGTTTCCTTGACCATATGACACAGGGCCTCTAATTTTTGTAGATCCTCTGCCGTGGCTTGATGTTCTAAGAGACGAGTCAACAGGCCATGGAGTTGTACTGTTCCCGCCCGACAGGGAACACATTTCCCGCAGGATTCACTCTGGCAAAAGTCCATATAGAACTGGGCCACATCCACCATGTTGGTGTGCTCATCCATCACGATCATGCCACCGGATCCCATCATCGTGCCCAGGGCCAGCAGGGTATCGTACTCAATCGGCGTATCCAGTTTGTCGGCCGGAATACAGCCACCGGAGGGACCACCGGTTTGAACGGCTTTGACCTTCCCACCATCGGGAACGCCACCGCCCATGACTTCCACCACTTGCCGCACAGTTGTTCCCATGGGAACCTCCACCAGACCCGCATTTTCGACCTTGCCGGTGAGGGCAAACACTTTCGTGCCCTTACTCTTGGCTGTACCAATGCTGGCATACCAATCCCCGCCGTTACGAATAATCGGCACAATGTTGGCGTAGGTCTCCACGTTATTAATCAGCGTAGGACAACCCCAGAGACCTGCTTGGGCCGGATAGGGGGGCCGTGGTTTGGGATTACCCCGTTTTCCTTCGATAGAGGCAATCAGGGCTGTTTCTTCTCCGCAGACAAAGGCTCCGGCCCCGACCCGAATATCGATCTTGAAGTCAAAGGGAGATTCAAAGATCTGAGAACCCATAAGACCATATTTTTTGGCCTGTTGGATGGCTTTCTGGAGGCGTTTAATGGCCAAGGGATATTCTGCCCGGACGTAGATAAACCCATGGTTGGCCCCCACGGCCCGAGCCGCGATGGCCATACCTTCAAGAACACGATGGGGATCACTTTCCAGAACACTACGATCCATAAAGGCCCCAGGGTCGCCTTCGTCGGCGTTACAGATTACATACTTTTGTTTGCCGGGCATTTTGGCAACCGTCGCCCACTTCAGGCCTGTAGGATAACCGCCACCGCCCCGGCCCCGCAGACCGCTCTTGGTGATTTCCGCAATCACCCCCTCGGGAGACAGTTCGTATAAACTGCGATGAAGCTGTTCGTAGCCACTGACGGCAATATATTCATCAATGCTATCAGGGTCAATCTGGCCGGAATTTTCCAGCACAATGGGGAGTTGGCCGCTGAAAAAGGGATGATTTAGGTCGCCGATTTGAGGGACATTTTCCGGTAGGGCCTGGGGATTTTGCAGACGTTCAATAATGGCCGGTACCTGTTCCGGCGTAACTAATTCGTAGAGACTTCCCTGGGGATCAACGGCTACCAAGGGGCCCCGACCACAGAACTTCATACAGCCGACCCCGCAGACTTCCACCTGGCCCTGTAATCCCGCCTCGGCAATCGCCGTTTCCAGACTATCCTTAACCTCTTGTCCTTGGGAGGAGAGACATCCCGCCGCATTACAGCAACGAATACGAATTTTAGCTTGCTGTTCCTGGGTTTTTTGGGCAATTTCGCGCAGTTCTAGTAAATCCATCGTCTTAAACCAAAGTAAAGGATTAGCTTTGGGCTGGGGCTGTCAGCCAGGGTTGAATGCCTTCTAATAAACTGTGGGAATCCTGTTTACCCAAGACCTTACCGTCATAGACCACCGCTGGCGCGATACCACAGGCCCCAATACAGCGGGCCGTCACCAAGGATATCTGGCCATCTTCGGTCGTTTCCCCCGGTTGCAAATGAATTTCCTGCTTGAGAGTATCCAATAAGGCCCCGGCCCCCTTCACATAACAAGCGGTTCCCAAACAAACCACACAAGTATGAGCCCCACTCGGTTTGAGAGAGAATAAATGATAAAAGGTCGCTACCCCATAAACTCGACTGAGGGGAAGTTTAAGGGCCCTAGCAACATACTGCAGCACGTCTTCTTCCAAATAGCCAAAGACTTCCTGGGCTTTGTGCAAGATTTCAATCAGTGCATCCTGGCTATACTGATTGCGCTTCATCGTGGCGTCCAATACTTTAAAGCGCTTGTCCTCCTTGCCAGGGGAAGCAAGCCCAGTTTTTGGGGATGTTGGACTGGCTATGGTTTGCATAGAAGCATTTCCTCGGAATTAAGTATTCGATTGCGAGCTTTTTTTGTTATAAATAATTCTTCCCCCAAAATATGGCTAACACCGGTAACTATCCCTACAGGGGCTGACTCTCATATTCTATTTCTCCCACCTAAAAGCGCTCGAAATGCTCCAATTTTATTTAGAATTCTTAATCTAGTTAGCCTGTTAAAGCAACTTGGATATTGTTTATATCCAAGAATAAAAATGAATAGGAGAGTAGTCTGAGACGGAGATCGGGCTTCAACAAAGCTCTGCCCTCAAGCTATCTTTTGAGTCTTCAAGGTGTCTTGCTTGTTATTAATTAAGCTTTTTAGGGCCTATTTCATATCAGCAATGGCCTGACGGGCCATCATGGCAATACCCTGATCCGTGGCCTTGGGTAACTGGTAGTATTTACCCCCCGCTTTTTGGGCCAATTCCCGCCCGAAGCCAGTGGAGACAAATTTTTTCTCGGTATCAATCACCAATAGTTGCATCCCAACACCGCGTATCTTCGTCGCAATGTCTAGCAGCTCGGCTTTGATGTCGGGTTTGTCTCCCTCCGGGTTCGTTTCTCCCAAAGAACGGGCTAGGGGAATGTTCCCTCGGCCATCGGTAATAGCAATAATCACGACTTGGCCAATGTCTCCCGACAGTTTGGCATTCATTCCTACATGGACGGCTTGAGTTAGACCATGGGATAAAGGAGACCCCCCCCCACAGGGGAGAGTTTCTAATCGTTTTTTGGCCATGGCAATGGAGCGTGTGGGCGGGAGAAGAACTTCAGCCTGCTCGCCCCGGAACGGAATTAAGGCTACTTGGTCACGGTTTTCGTAGGCTTCGGTGAGGAGTCGCATGACGGCCCCCTTGGCGGCCTGCATCCGGTTTAAGGCCATGGAACCCGAGGCATCTACCACAAAGACAATCAGGGCCCCGGCCTTGCGCACTAAACGTTTAGAACGAATATCCCCCTGCTCAACAATCACTTTGCGGTCGGGCTGGCGTAAGCGGCGGGCCTTTTGGTAGGGCGAGGCGGCCCGGAGGGTGGCATCCACAGCAATGCGGCGGACTTTACCGCGGGGGAGCATTGGTTTAAGATACCGGCCTCGGTCTTCGGAAAAAATTTTGGCCCGACTGCCCGACTTGCCTTGGCGCTGGGCCATTTGGGCAAAGTAAAGCACACTGGGGTCTAGGCTCACCCCTTCCACGTCAAAAATGAATTCTTCGGGAATACTGGGCGGTTCTTGGTCGGGTTCTTCGGGGTTTTCCTCCTCTTCCTCTTGATCCTGTTCCGTTTCATCCTGCGGGGATTCCGGCGGAGGCGGAGGGGCCGGTTGCTCTGGCGGTGGGGGTTGATCCACCAGCACACTCCGGGGCACGATCACCAACTGCACGGCTTGGCGTAGATCGTCGGCATTGACCACATTACGACCATCCAGGGCCGCAATGGCCCTTGCCACTCGTAGAGCGTAAAGTTCTCCCCGATGGCCCTGGAGGCCACCCCGAATGGCTTCTTCTACGAGGTAGGCGACTTGTTCCGGCGTTAGGCTGACTTCCTTGAGCCATTCTCGGGCCAAAATAATGGTGGTTTTCAGATCATCCAGTTCCGTGTCGTACTGCTGTAGAAAGGCACGGGGGCTATTAGCATAGCTTAAAACTTGTTCCACCGCCGCCACCCGTTGATCCAGGCCCAGAACCCCATCAGCCGAAAGGGCAATGGCAATGCGATCTAGTAGATGGGGCCGGAGGGGGCCTTCCTCAGGATTGTAGGTGGCAATGAGCAGCGGCCGGCAGGGATGCTGAAAACTAATACCTTCCCGTTCAATCTGGTTACGGCCCTCGGTTAGTACCGTGAGGAGTTGGTTGGCAATTTCGTCATCGAGGAGATTGATTTCGTCAATGTAGAGAATCCCTCGGTGGGCCTGGGCCAACAGACCGGGTTGAAAAATAGCTTCCCCCTGCTGGACAGACGCTTCTACATCCACTGAACCCAAGAGTCGGTCTTCCGTCACGCCCAAGGGAATTTGGACAAAGGGGGCAGGAATAACTTCCGTGGGTAGGGTGTCTAAGGCCTGGCCCGCAGATTGGGCCAAGGTCTGGTCATCCCACTGGTCAGGGTGTTGGGGATCACAGTGGAAACGATTGCCCTTGAGAATTTCAATGGGGGGGAGCAGAGCATGAAGGGCCCGGGCCATCACAGATTTTGCCGTTCCCCGTCGTCCGGCAATCACAACGCCCCCTAGGCCGGGATCAATGGCCCCCAGGAGTAGAGCTAGCTTAATAGCTTCCTGGCCAATAATCGCCGTCAGGGGAAAATTTAGGGGAGCGAGGGACGACAATTGAGAGGCCATGGGAGCGACGAAGAAAGAGGGGTTAGGGCGTTCCTGATTGTATCATTGCGCCTTGTCCTTGACTATTTCAGGCCCAGCCAGGCTAAAACGCCTTTGCCAGTGAGATACTCAATCACTAAAATCAGCAAAAAGCCGATCATCGCCGCCCGACCATTCAGGCGCTCAGCATAATCATTAAAGCCAAACTTGGGGTCTTCGGTTTGGGGAACTTTGGTCGGTTGCAGGTCAGCCATGGTTGTGGAGGGTTTGTAAAAGATAGGTTTACATTTCTTTACTATAGTCACTCCCGTCCCTACGTCAATGCCAGCGTCACTTCTGGCCCCCAAGCATCGGGTCTTAATTTGCCCGTAGGCCTCACGCAGTTGCCACCAGCGACTCTCTTTAATCGCCGTCAACTCTCCTTGGGCTTGTTGGCATTGAGCCTGGAGTTGTTGGCATTGGGTCTGGACTTGCTGGAGGGCCTGTTCGCTTTGCTGGAGGCGGGCCTGGCTCTGGGCCAATTGCTGGGTCAAGCTCTGGAGATGGTGTTGTTGTTGACGAAAAGCGGGCCAAAATTGAGGTGGAGCAGAAAATTGGCCTTGTTTAAGGCCCTGGTGGGTTTCAAGCAAACAGTGACTAATGCTATCAGCCATGGCAACCCAACTAAATTTTTGGGACTGGCGAAAACCTGCTTGAATTAAGGCCTGACGGACTTCCGTCTTTTGAATATCTGTAAGGGCCTGGCACCAAGCCTGCGGATTGAGGACATCAAGATAGTACACAGCGGCTCCCCCGGCCTCAGGAATCGAGGAATGACAACCCGCAATGACCGGACAGCCGCAGGCCATCGCTTCTAAGATCGGCAGGCCAAAGCCTTCGTAGCAAGAAGGATAAATCAGGGCCAAGGCGGCCGAATAGGCAATGCCAAGCTCTGCATCAGCAAGGGCTAGAACTTGTACTGGCAGATGGGGAACTAACGCCGCCAATTCCGGCTCCAATTCCGGCTTCCCCCCCACACAAACGATCCCGACAGGAAAGTCAAAGCCTGGCGTGGCCAGGGCCGAAAAAAAAGTAATGGCATTTTTATAGTGATTGATACCAATGCGCTCCCCCACCAGCACCACAAAAGGGCCTGTTAGGTTGTACCGCTGTCGAAAGTCAGCAATGGCTTCGGGGCTAGCCGGCCGGAAACGAGGCTCTAAGCCACAGGGGGTTACCAGAACATCCGCTAGGGATAGGTGAGGAAAATGGGCAACTAGGTCGCGGGCGGTATTGTGAGAAACCGCCAAATGGCGACTAGCGTGCAAAATACTGTAGGCCTTTTCCCGCCAACAGGGCAGACTCAGATCCATCCCCAGGACTTCGGGGATCATATCGTGGGCTAAGAACAGAGAAGGGGTTGTGAGGGGAGTGGTGTAGTAGGTGGATATAAAGCAATCCGCTCCAACCTGGTCACAAATGGCCTGGATCTGGGCCGAATCCTGGGGGGCCTGTTGGTAATCGTAGGCTGCTAAAGAATAATACTCAAAACCTGGTATGCGAGGCATGCTTCCCTCACGGTCTAGGATGACAAACCGTTCGCCTTTTCCCTGCTGGGCCCAGACCTGTAGGAGAGACCGCCAAACCCGGGCAATGCCCGACTGCTGATTAATTTGGAAAAAAACCCCATCAATGACAACTTTCGGTAGTACAGCATCAGGGGGGATAGGCATCACAGCGGGCGCAATAACGTCAAGATGGGAGGTCAGTGGGTCAAGAAATGGAGGGCGGCTGCCAGGGAGTCTTGGTTGAGAGGGGTTTCCTGGGGGTTTAACCAGGGCCATTGGGTCTCAATAATCTTTTCCGTCAAGTATTGCACCGTCGGATAGAGAGGGCCTTGATGAACACCTTTAGCAAAGGCCAATATCGCCTCAGCGCATTGACGGGGATCATGGTGTTCGACTAGCCAGGCCTGACCTGCTACTCCCATGGATTGGTAAGTTTCCGGATGATCTAGATAGGACTGGAGATGGTAGTGAATATCTTCGATTTCCTGGCCCAAGCGGACATTGCCGACGGTCTGCTCCGGAAGTTGGCCGTACCAACCGATGGGAGTCACTAAACTAGGAAGGCCATGGCTCCAGATGCGGAGTTGACTGGCCGACGCCTCTCCCATGGTGGGATAGCGTAAATTCAAGGCCAATGCCGCCTTTGCCAGGGCCGCTTCGAGATCGACTTCCGGGACAAAGCCTCGTACCGTCACAAAATCTTCTAGGCTGAGGGCCTTGATCTGGTCTTGAATCCCCTGAGTATCCCACAGTTCACCGTAGATATCGAGCCGAAAAGCCTGGCGCTGGGGGAACTGGGCCAAGGCCTCAAGAATTCGATCCAGGTGACGATTCTTACTAATGAAGCCAAAAATAATCAAGGAGTAGGGGGGAGATAACTGGGGCTTAGGGACGGACGAAGCCGGGGCCGCGTAGGGTAAGGGCACATAACCTGTCAGGGAAGGATTTTGATCCAACAGTCTTTGGTAGGCATAGCGACTATGACTAATCACTCCCTTGGCACTCCTCAGGGCCAAAGCCGTGAGAGGAAATTGCTCCACTTGCTCCGGAGTGGGGACGACCTTGCCGTCAAAGCAGTCTAGAGTTGCTGGAGCCTCTGCCTCATAATAGTACAAAAGCTGACGAAAATAGTCCCTCAAATCGGGGTGAGCCTTGTAAATTTCACTAAAGAGACCGTATAAATTCCAATCGTGGAGAATAACAATTCCCGGACAATACTGGCTTATTTGCCAAATACTTTGGTGAAATTGCCGATTATTGCCGATATTGTAAAAATTAATATCCCCTAGGTGAATTTTCCGCCAGGGAAGATCGTCAGGACGATAGACCTCCACCGATGCCAGGCCTTCAAGCGGGGGCTCATAATCAGGATCCGTCGTCCAGAGCGTGACCTCACTATGTTCCTGTAGAGAGGGAAGGAGTCGAAGGCTGTAGTTCGCAATGTCTGTCTTGGCGGGTGGTAGGGGCGAAAACCAGTTTATTTTCATGCGAGCAGTTTCTGAATAACGTTAGACCAAGTGATGTTTAATTCCTGATAGCGAGCTCGAGCGGCTTGCCCCAACTGGGTGGCCCAAGTTCGATTTTCCCAAAGTTCATCCATCGCCTTGGCGAGAGCAAGGGGATTCGCCTCCACCACTAGGCCAGTCTGACGGTCTTCAATAAACTCTAAGGGGCCTCCGGAATCCTGGCAGGTGAGTACGGGTTTAGCGGCCAGCATCCCCTCCAGGGTCACGTAGCCATAATCTTCCTCAAAGGGCGGATAGATCACTCCCAGGGCCTTGGCATAGTACTCCAGTTTTTGCTGTTCAGTGATGGAGCCCACAAACAGGGCCCGTTCTCCAAGACCGAGTTGCTCCACTTTTTGTTTAAGAATGGCATTAAAATTGCCTTCTGCTTTTCCCGCAAAAACGACCTTGACAGGATGACTGGTTTTGCCCAGAGCCTCAAGGATCAAATCCTGACGCTTCATCGAGTTCATGCGGCTAGGAAAGAAAAAGTAACCCTCCTCGGGTTCACAGTAGAAACGGTCGGCATCCTTGGGAGGATGGTAGAGGGGTTGTGAGTCCACCTGATTAAAGGCCTTGAGGCGCTTGGCTACATTGCGGGAATTGCTAAAAATGGCATGGGCCTCGGCACAGGCGTGGTTATCGGCCCGAACTACACTGTCCCGAATTTGATCTCCCAAGGGGCCACTTTCCAAAGCTTCAAAGATCGGGTTATCCCAAAGTTCATAGGCCTGGCGGTACTGGTGTAAAATCCAGAGCACCTTGCAGGGATGGGAAACGAGATAAGCAGGAAATTTCAAGGCAATCACGCGGTCAATTGTCTTACCGTAGGAGCTGGATAGGTCGAGGAGACGACACATCAGCATACTGTCGAGAATTCGCTCCGGGGGATAGTCAAAGAAGGGAATCGCAACAATTTCCGCCTCATGGCCGGCCTGCCCGAGGGCCTGGCATAATTCTTCAGCGTGGATTTCTGCTCCCCCCCGGATGAAGGGGGCTTGGGTTGTCGCAATAATCAGTCGCATATGTGTCAATTAGTAATCATTTAGAAGCAATAATGGCGTAATCCATTGGCCCATAAAAATACTGATTAAAGCGACGAGCTAGGTCACTCTCCTCAGAAAGGCGCCGGTTGCTGGAAGGGTTCAAGGGCAGAATTTGGACAGCAGAAAAACCGGCCTGTTCGACTAGAAATTGAGTTGTGAGGGAGGGAAGAGGCTGACGATGGGTGGGATCCAGATAAAAATCACGACTGCCGACTAGCAGATTATCCGGATTAGGGGTTTCCAAGATTAACAGGCCGCCGGGCCGTAAAACCCGATGGATTTCTTGAAGCAACTGCACCAAGGTCGGAAACGGAAGATGCTCAATGACATGAAAGCTGGTAATGACAGCTATCTCAGAATTTTCTAAGGTTTGAAGGTAGGCCAGGGCCTCCCCGGTGATAACGTTGAAGCCTTGTTTTTGGCAGTGTTTAACGGCCTGATGGTTCAGATCAATACCCCGGCCCTGATAGCCTTGAGCGTTGACGAGGGCCAGCCATTCCCCCCGGCCACAACCCAAGTCTAGGATGATATCTTCTCCTGTCCCCAATCCAGGAACCTGGGCCAAAAAGGGGAGATAGATCGAAAGGCGCTGGCGAATTTCAGCGGGATTACCCCGAAAACGGTCTTCGAGGGCCAGATAGAGAGCATCTAGATCCAAAGCCTGCGGTAGAGAGGATTCCCCTGCTGAAGAGACTGGGTTCTGAATCCGTTGGAGTTCCTGACGGAGAAGTTGAATTTCTTGGCCATATCGTTCTTCTTGGGCCTGGAGTTGTTGGCTTAGGGCCTCCACCTGATTCTGGAGCAGATCCAGGCGGTACTGGCTCTGGTCTGCCAGCATTTCTCCCCCTGCTACTTGTTGCTCCAGTTGCTTAACTTGACCGGTTAACTCTGTTAATTGTCGTCCCTGCTTTTGTTGACGAGTGTCTGCCTCGTAGAGATGCCACTTGTGGAGATCAAAATTACGATTCTGGAGTTGACTCAGGTAATTAATCTGGCCAATCAAATCCTGAAAAACATTGCCTACATGGGTCAGATCGCGGTGGGTTTGTTGGCGTAGGGATTGCAATTGCTCCGTCGTTCTCTGTACGAGGCCCAGGGCCTCCTGTAGGGCCGCTAGTAGGTTGGCATTGACCTCCCGCTGATCCCGGAAAATCAGATTAAACGCCTTCAGCAGAGATGTCTGGAAGAGCTTCAGGGAATTGTAGGGAAATTGTTCAAAGCGTTGGGCCAAACGCTCTCGGACTTGGGCGCGGGCGGCCGCATTCTGAAGAAAGCCGGTAATATAGGTGATTCTGTCTTGGAGTTCATTAACGGGGGGAACCGGCGTAGTGAGGAATTCTCCAACCGTGAGCCGGAGCGGTGGTAGGGTGGTGAGTTGGGAGGTCGGCGCTTGAACGGGCAGGGATAGACTGGTGACGAGCAATGGGGGAATGGGGGACTGGCCCAATCGTTGGCGACGCTCCTGGGCTATCTGGAGCCGAGAAAGTAGTTGAGTTGAGGTGAAGGGCGGAGCAGATTGTTCCAGTACCATGGCCAAGAAATAGTCGATCTTGTTAAGCACCCCGTTAGTATAACCTTCTTGCTGTCTTCACTGAAAATAGGGGACTAAAGCACTGACGTTAGCGGTAAAAACTTGGCGAGAATTTGCTGGGGGTAAGGAAGCGCTACCAGGGCCGCGGCTTGGGCCAAGGTCTCTGATGAAGTCCTAAAGGTGGTTTGGGAAGGACGTTCTTGCAGAGAAACCAGTGTTTTGAGTTGTCGAAAAGCCTGCAGGGCCACTGTGGGAAAAAAAGAAAATTTACCTGGTAAAACGCAAAGATAGTTGCTCTGGGGATCGGCTTCAATCCAATAACTGTAGCGACGCTTTTGCTCATCATCACTAACAAATTCCGTCTTAATGCAGTCGTAACTGTAGAGGTGGCGGCGGTAGAGGTTTTCTCTGCCAAAATAGCGCTCTGCCGCATCCAACAGGGGTTCAATATCCATTGCCTCTAGGTTATCACCGTTGGTATAGCCGGAGTTGGCCAGCATGGAATAGCTCAGGGTCATTTCCTCCCGTTGGGGGGATTGGACAAAATGGTTGAAGTGGAAGCGGTTTTTGGTGGACATCCGTACAAAATTGAGATCACTCAGAGCCGGATAGGCCACGATCATGGCACTACGGCTTTGTTTAAGGCGGGCCCGCACCTGCAATTCCCCTAAAATTGACCCGAAACCGGCCCCAACTGCAAAAATAAAGGCCTGGGCCTTGAGATGTTTACGTTGTCCTGTTCCGGTACGATACACCAGACTTTTGAGGCGCACCGGGCCATAGCGGTCGCTATTCAAGGTTTCGAGCTGAATGCCCGTTTCAATCGTTACCCCCAGGGCCAGGGCGCTAGCTACACAGTCCCGCAAAATGGCGTAGGTATCCATCGCGCAATCCAGACTGCGAATCAGAGCGTAGTCCCCTGGCCCAAAACCAAAGGATTGGTCAAACGCTTGGCAAAGTTGCTGGAGAGGTGCCGGATTAGCTAGTAGGGTACAGGCAAGACCTTCATAATTTTCCACCTGGGCATAGCTCGGAGCCTGGCATTGGTCTTGATGCAACCAGTTGTGACCCCGGCCGTAGGCCATTTCTAAACGGCCCAGAACTCGCTTGAGTTGGAGTTGCATCTGCACCTGTTCCCCCTTCAGGCCGGAGAGGTGAAGTTCGGGGGCCTGCTGGCGGGGATGGATTAAATAAACTGGATTGGGATTAAACCAGCCTTCCGGATGGGCCTGAATTTGGGGCTGAAAATAACCGGTGGCCGCCTCCACTAAACCAACATTGCAGCGGTGGCCAAAATAGGGGCTATAGCCGTTAATCAAGTCTTCTAAACTGTTAACGCAGTTCATAAAGGTTTGGCCGTCATCCTGCCCCGAATAGAGAGCCCCACTGTGGAACCAGCCCTCTAATTTGCCGGAAGAACCCGCTCCGAGTTGGTCTTGTTGTTCGAGGAGTCTTATGGACAACGTACTATGGCGGGCTATGTATTCACTAATGGCTACCCCAGCAATGCCTCCCCCTACAACGGCAACATCTACGGATTCAATCGCTGAGGCTTGGATTTCCGGCATAGCAGTCTAGACAATTGGAGATCGGTTAAAATTTGAAAATTTCAATCTCAAAATTAGCACCAATCCTTTTAATACAGGGCCTTTTGGGCTAACTTTTGTCCCCATTTCCCTTGCCAATTCCCTATGCGCCTCGGTAGTGAAGACCACAAGCTGTTATTTTGTCGTAGCTTCCTCGACAGTTACCTAGACTACGAACCCGAAAACCTGCCTTGGCCCGACCTTAAGGGCCAGGATCTCGAAAAGCTCCGCAGTATTCCCTTCTGGCGAGAGGCTTTGGTAACAGAACAGAGAGCCGGGGCCATGGTGACAGCCTTTGCCCAAAGCCAAGTTGATCCTTGGCTACGCCAGGCTATTACCCTTCAGGGCCAAGAAGAACAACGCCACGCCCGTCTGGTGGCCTTTCTGATTGAGCATTACGGCATTGAAATTCCGCCTGTCCCTGAGTCTCCCGTCCCGGCCCCGGTAGAAACGGCTTTTATCGATTTTGGTTTTGAGGAATGCCTCGATTCCTTTTTTGCCTTCGGTATGTTTGGCATTGCTCGCCAGGCCCAGTATTTGCCGGAGGCTATGTTTCAGATTTTTGACCCAATCCTCGATGAAGAAGCCCGGCATATCGTCTTCTTTATCAACTGGTTAACCTATTGTCAGTGTCACCAGGGCCAGCCCGATTGGTTGCGGGGACTGAATAGTCTATGGCACTATGGCAGAGCTTTGAATAACTTAGCCAAAACCTTCGGCGGTGCCGCTACGGCGGGGGAAAGCACTTCCTTTACCGTTACCGAGGCCCGTCACTTCATGGATGACCTGACCTCCGAATTATTTTTTGAGATTTGTTTGCAGGAAAACCACCAGCGCATGGCCCGCTTTGATTCCCAGTTGTTACAACCTCGTTTGTTACCCCGCCTTTCCCAGATGGCTCTCTCTGTTTTGCGTCTGTTTAAGAAACGTCCGCCCCTGACCATTGCCCAAAAGTCCTAACCCTCTGAACCTGTGACCCCTACCTCGACCCTTAATCCCAAAACCCTAACCCTGTTGGCCCTAATTGTCATGACCCAAGTGTTAGGAGACATCTGGCTTAGTCGAGGCATGAAGTTATTTGGCCCTATCACCAGCTATCAAGGGCCGGCCCTCCTGGCCCTCTTGGCCTATCTGTTCACTAGTCCCTGGATTGTGCTGGGGGTCGCCACCTTGGCCTGTTCACTTCTGCTCTATCTGGTGGCTGTTTCCCGTCTGGATTTAAGCCTGGTTTTGCCCCTCTTGGCTTCTAGTTACCTCCTCAATGCCTGCTTGGCCTGGCTCATCCTTGGCGAACATGTGTCTGCTCTGCGCTGGGTTGCCACCCTCCTAATTGCCCTGGGCGTTTACGTGGTTTTCCAGAGTGAACGTCAGCGACAAAAACAGCAATCCCAAGCTCTGGGAATATCATCGGCCCCACCGCTAGTCGCCTCTACCCGTAAGTCCAACCGACCCCGTCCTAATTCCTGGCTCCTGGCTTTTCCCCTGGGTTTATCCCTGTCCAAGGTTTGGCTGGGGATTTTGCTGGTGGTCTTGGCGGATTCCTGCGGTGATCTCCTAGTAACTCAAGGAATGAAACGCATTGGCCCCTTGGCCCTGAATTCTCCCCGAGCCGTGCTAGGGTTTATCAGTCGTATCCTCCGTCATCCCTGGATTCTAGGCGGGATTAGTTGCCAGGCCATCGCTTTTGTTTGCTTTATTTCCCTACTCAGTTGGGCGGATATTAGCCTGGTGCGGCCAGCGACGGCCCTGGGCTACGGTGTCAGCCTATTGGGAGCCCGGTTTATCCTGCGGGAACACATTACCCCCGAACGGTGGCTGGGCAGTTCCATCATTGGCCTGGGGGTTTTTCTCATTGCACTTGATGTCTAAACTGCTGCGTCAGTTAGTACAATCTCTGGGTTTACTGAATCCTTGTGTCGTGTTTTAGGAGCTTGCCTCTTTGCTAAATCCCGTTGATGCCCTCTCCCTACTCTGTCTTCTGCCCATCCTGGGAGGAGGGGCCTATTCGTTGCTCACGCCCTTCACCACTCAACGGTTTTTGGCCCGCCCTTTGTCGGCATCAGATTTTCAGCCGCCGGTGACGGTACTGAAGCCCGTCCGGGGCCTAGAAAAGGATCTGAAGGTTAATCTCCGTTCCATGGCCCTGCAGGACTACCCCGACTATCAAATTATTTACGCTGTCCAAGACCCCCAGGATCCGGCCCTGCCGTTGTTACAGGAACTCCAGGCTGAATTTGGCCCAGAGAAAGTCACCGTCGTTGTTGAAAACATTCAGGCCGGGGCCAATGGCAAAGTGAATAATCTACTGGGGGCCCTGACCCAGGCCCGCCATGAGGTCTTGGTCATCAGTGATAGCGATACTGTTGTGCGTCCCGATTATCTCAAAACCATCGTGGCTCCCTTGGCCGACCTCCAGGTCGGTTGCGTTTGCACGCCCTTCAAATTAATTCAGGCCGAACGCTGGTTTGAAAAACTGGAACTCCTGGCTATTAATACCGACTTTATGCCCAGTGTTCTTTTTGCGGAAGTGACAGGGGCCTCTAAGGCCTGTTTGGGCCCGTCCCTGGCCCTGCGTTGTTCTACCCTGGAGGCACTAGGTGGCCTGGCTAGCTTAGCAGATTATCTAGTAGAGGATTTTGAACTGGGCCGCCGAGTTTGGACGAATGATCAACAGCTTGTGCTCCTACCCTATTTCATTGAAGCGGTGGTGGACTTGGCTAATAGCCGCGATTGGTGGCGCCATCAAGTCTACTGGGATCAAAATACCTATCTGGCCCGGCCCTGGGGCTTTGCCGCCACGATTATCATTAAAGCGGTTCCCTTTGCTCTGCTACTGGTAGCCCTGCGCCAAGGGGATGCTCTCAGTTGGACGATTTTGGCCGTGACCCTAGCCCTGCGAATCTTAAGCGCTCTAAGTGTGGCCTGGCAACTAAAGGACTGGGAAAGTATCCAGGCCCTGCCCTGGTTACCCCTGCGCGAGGCCCTGGCTATCATTTTTTGGGCCTTGGCCTTTTGTCAACGGACAGTGACTTGGCGAGGCGTTCAATTTAAATTGACGACCCACGGCAAAATGGTTCCCCTGAACCTAGACTCGTAAACTCGTTTTTTTATCGCTGGTCTTGACCATGTTTCACGGTTTTATTCCCCCAGAGCGTTACTTTGCCTACCTAACCTGGCCAAGGGTTCAAAATTTGCCCGATAAGGCCAATACGGTGATCATTCAACCCATTGGAGCCATTGAACAGCACGGCCCCCACCTTCCTTTAATCGTTGATGCGGCCATTAGTGGTGGTGTCCTTGGTCAGGCCCTGGCCCAGTTAGCCCCCGATATTCCGGCCTACGCGCTTCCCCTGTTGTACTATGGTAAATCTAACGAACACCACGGCTTTCCTGGCACCATCACCCTCTCGGCGTCAACACTCCTGGCTATCCTGGGAGATATTGCCGACAGTCTCTACCAATCGGGTTTTCGCAAGTGGATTTTAATGAACTCCCACGGTGGCCAGCCCCAGGTGTTGGAGATTGCAGCGCGGGATCTGCACCAAAAATATCCGGATTTTCAAATTTTCCCCTTCTTTACTTGGCAAGTCCCCCACTGTGCGGCCCAACGGCTTTCCCCCCTGGAGCTAGCGCAAGGCATCCATGCGGGAGATGCAGAAACCAGTCTGATGATGGCCCTCCTGCCCCACCAGGTTGATTCTGAGCAGTTAGTTAAAGAATATCCCCAGGGCCTGCCCGAGGGCCTGTTAAGTCTAGAGGGCCAACTGCCCTTTGCCTGGTTAACCCGCGAAATTAGCCGGAGTGGTGTGATCGGCGATGCAACCACGGCCACTGTTGAAAAAGGGGAGCAACTCCTGTCCTCCTTAGCGGCAGGCTGGGTACAGGCCATTACCGAGGTTTATCATTTTCGTCCCCTAGGGATTAAGGCGATAGACTAGACATCTTGCGACGGGCCGTAGCTTTTTTGAGTAACGAGGCCGCAAAGCTGAGGGCCTCCTGGGCGGAATGGCCCCCGGCGAGTTGGGCTAATTCTTCCTGGCGGCCCTGGGGACTATCAAGGGCCGTAATCCGAACGACGGTACGTAGTTCCGAGGCCAGGTCAATAGCACTCTCTGATGGGGCCGCTTCCAATAGGGTTTTATCCACCCGGAAGTGGACATCGGCTAAGGCGGCGACTAAGGGCTGGTGAGTCACACACAGTACCTGTTGGCTCTGGCTCAACTGGTGGAGTTTATCGGCAATGGCCTGGGCCACCTTCCCGGAAACCCCGACATCAATTTCATCAAAAACCAGAGTTTGCTGGGGGACCGTGGCGCTAAAACAGGCCTTCAGGGCCAGTAAAAAACGACTCATTTCTCCCCCCGATGCCGTGGCGGCCAAGGGTTGCATCTTTTCGCCAGGATTGGGACTAAAGTAAAAAACGACCAGGTCGGCCCCGTGAGCGGTGGGGGTAATGGCACTGAAGTGACAAGCAAACATCACTTTTTCCATGGCCAGGGGTTTGAGTTCCTTTACCAACTGGGTTTCCAATTGTTGGGCCGTTTTTCGCCGCAGGGCCGTTAACTGCTGACAGGCCCGGCCAAGGGCCTGCTGGGCTTGGTCGTAGGCCTGCTCTAGGGCCTCTAGGGACTGGGGGTCACTGGTCAGGTCTAGCCACTCCTGCTCGATCTGGTCTCGGTAGCTGATCACCTCGACTAAGCTGGGCCCGTATTTACGACAGAGGCGTTTGAGCAGTTGAACCCGTTCTTCTACCTCCCCTAAGCGCTGGGGGTCAGCCTCCAAGCGGTCACCGTAGGTATTGAGCTGTTGTCCTGCTTCTACCACCTGGGTCAAGGCCTCCTGCACCATAGTCAGGATGGCGTCTAGCTGGGGATCGTAGCGGCCCATTTCCTGCAAAATCGATTCGGCCTGGGCCAAAAGATCCGCTACCGCCGTTTCGCCCCGGTCATTTTGGTACAAGAGTTGATAGGCCTGGTAACTTAATTGCTGGAGTTCGACCACATGGGATAAGCGTTCCTGTTCCTGGGCCAGGTGTTCAGCTTCATCGGAGTCTACCAAGGCCGCCCCCTGGAGTTCCTGACGTTGGTAGGCTAACAGATCCAGCCGTTGCAGACGATTTTGCTCCGATTGACGACGTTCCGCCAGGGCCTGCTCCGCTTGGGCAAAGGCCCGGTAGGCTGCCTCAACCTGCTGACGTTGTTGAAATAGCGGGGATCCGCCGTACAAATCCAAAAGCTGACGTTGCACCGTACTATCCATCAGTTGGACGGTTTGGCCCTGGGCCGTTATTTCCACCAGTTTGGCCCGCAATTCTCCGAGCAATTGACGATTGACAATGGCCCCATTGACGCGGGAACGGGAGCGGAGACTATCCCCAACCCAGCTTAATTCCCGACTACAGACTAAGTCTTGGTCTTCTAGGGGTTCAATGGCCCGTTCTTGGAGCCAATGGTACAGAGACTCAGAAACATCAAAGCTCGCTTCCAGGAAGGCCCGTTGACAACCTTGACGAATGACTTGGCCCGTTGCCTTACCGCCCAACACCAGATCAATCGCATCTAGGATGATGGACTTACCCGCCCCAGTTTCGCCGGTCAGAACATTGAGCCCCGCCTGAAAGGTAATATCTAGACGGTCGATGAGGGCAAAATTTTCAATATGAAGGGAAGACAACATAGTGCGGTACCAGTACCCATCGTCATTCCATGGGGAGACTAGCCTCCTAGATTACCATGGCCCTCCTAAAGCCGCTGGCGAGCAGAGGATTTTTCTTCCCGTGATGCCTTTCTATCCCGACCCTGTGCTCAAGGCTTCTATCCCTGCTTGACCGGGTTTTTGGAGCGCTTGAATACCCTATCCGCTACACTCTACAGTATATCTACCCCGCGTTTTATCCCTGTACTAGAGTGACAGGGTCTTTTGGATGGCGCCGGGTAACCTCACCCTGTCAGATTCTATGTTTAATTGGTTCCGCCGCCAGTTTGGTAATGCTCCCAGTAGCGAAAACGATACCGCTCCCCCGCCCCCAGCAGCGGCCCCCAGCCCAACGGAGGAGGAGACTAGCCCAGCGGCGGCCACGGAGCCAGACGCCTATCTAACCTGGGCCAAGGAAGCCTATAAAAACATTCAAGAACGCAAGGCCCAGGAGGAAGCCCCTACCGAAACCGAAAGTCTAGAAGAAGCCGCTCCCTCAGAAGTCGCCATTCCTACAGAGGAAACCGCAACCCCAAGGGGCCCGGCTTGGCTCCAGCAGTCCGACCGATTAGAGGTACTGAAGGAAACCGCTGTGGAGGCCGCCACGATTGATGCGCCCCTCTTGGCAAATGCCGATGCCGTTGGTTTGGATGATGATTTTGTGTGGTCGGCTAAGGTGCTGGCGGCCCAGGGCCGTTCTGCCCAGGAGGTTTCCGAGGAGGAAATAAATTGGCTGAGTAAACTCCGTCAGGGCCTGAGCAAGACTCGGCGCAGTCTGGTTAATCAGCTTAAATCCGTCGTCGGCCAAGGCCCCCTCAACGAAGAGGCCGTCGAGGAAATTGAGGCCCTGTTGCTCCAGGCCGATGTGGGCGTCGAAGCGACGGAATACATTATCGAAATTCTGCAAAACAAACTCCGCCAGGAAACCCTGCCACCGGAACAGGCCATTGAATTTCTGAAGCAAATTCTGCGGAATATTTTAGACCAGCCCCTGCAAACCCTCACCAAGATTGACTTTGTTCCCGAACCCAATTGTCTCAATATCTGGCTCCTGACAGGGGTTAACGGGGCCGGTAAAACTACGACTATCGGTAAACTGGCCCACCTGGCCCAAAAATCCGGCTACAGCTGCTTAATTGCGGCAGCGGATACTTTCCGGGCAGCGGCAGTGGAACAGGTGAAGGTATGGGGAGAACGGAGCGGGGTGACGGTAATTGCCAATCCGGGTAAAAATAGCGATCCAGCGGCGGTTGTCTTTGACGGCATTACAGCGGCCCAATCCCGCAATATCAATTTATTACTCGTGGATACGGCGGGCCGTCTGCAAAATAAAAAGAATTTAATGGATGAATTAGCCAAGATTCGCCGCATTATCGATAAAAAAGCCCCCCAGGCCGAAGTAGAATCCCTGCTGGTACTGGATGCGACCTTGGGCCAAAATGGCCTGCGTCAGGCCGAGGTCTTCGCAGAGGCGGCTAAGTTGAGTGGCGTGGTTCTGACCAAACTCGATGGTACAGCCAAGGGAGGCGTGGCCCTGGCCGTTGCCAAGCAGTTAAACTTACCGATTCGCTTTATTGGCGCTGGGGAAGGCATTGAAGACCTCCGGCCCTTTTCCAGCTACGAATTTGTCGAAGCGCTCCTCAACGGCTAGAAGCAAGCATGATGCCTAAAAATCCAGTGCCCTACAGTGGCTGGTCTTTAACGGAGCGCGACCCCGAAACCATTGCGGCCCTGATGCCGGCCTGGGAATGGTTCTATCGTTACTATTTCCGGGTGCAGACCGGTGGCTGGGAGAATATTCCCGAGGGCCGAGTGCTGTTTGTTGGCTCCCACAATGGCGGCCTGACCGCTCCCGACATGGTGATGATGATCTATGACTGGTTTCGACACCAGGGCCTGGAACGGCCGATTTATGGTCTGATGCACCCCACGGTCTGGAAGATGAGTCCCAGTCTGGCGGAACTGGCGGTAAAGGTCGGGGCCATCCAAGCCCATCCCAAAATGGCCCTGGCCGCCCTGCACAAGGGGGCTAGTGTTTTGGTGTATCCTGGCGGAGCCCAAGATGTTTACCGGCCCTTTAGCCAGCGTCACCAGATTTACTTTGCTGGCCGTAAAGGCTTTATTAAAGTGGCCCTGCGCGAGGGAGTGCCCATTGTCCCGGCCATTTCCGTCGGCGCCCACGAAACCTTTTTTGTGATGACCGACTGTTACGAACAGGTCAAATTCCTCCACGAGTTGGGCATGCCTTGGCTGTTGGGGGTTGATCCGGTGGTCTTTCCGGTCTATCTCGGTCTACCCTGGGGCCTGGCCCTTGGCCCCCTGCCCCACTGGCCCTTGCCCCTCACCATGCACACTCGTATTGGCCGACCCATTTGCTTTGAACGCTACGGGATCCAGGCGGCCCACGACCGAGATTACGTTGATGCTTGTTATCGTTTGGTGGTGGCGCGGATGCAGGCGGATCTAGACCAACTGGTGGCCGAAACCCAAACTTGTCCCCTAGCGAACGGCTTCCCCCTATCGAGTCTCTTGAAAACTCCCATTACCCATGAATGAAGCTTCCTTAACGCCCACTGCTCCCCTATCCGATGAAGCGACTGCCGCGCTATTCCAGGCCCTGCTCCATAAGCAAGGGTCTTGGGTCGATTGGGGCCATGCTTGTCAGCAACTGCAACGGGCCGGCCTGAGTGCCGACCGGATTTTTGAAGAGACGGGTTTCCAGAAAGTCCAACAAAACTTGATCATCGTAGCCGCCCAAGTCTACGACAGCCTGGTAAAAGGGGCCGTTGAGGAAAGTGTTTTGGCCTATTACCTCGGCCCCAAAAGTGACGTGCTCTACGAGCTACGGATTCTCAACCAGGAACAACGGGTATTGGTGGCCATCGAGGCTCAACATCACAAACTAGAAGCAGACGGGGCCAAAGAACTAGCCCGGGCCTTCCAAGAATTTGCCTACCTTTCCCAATTACCGACGGGGTTTAGTCATCATCCTGGGGATGCCCTCGCTTACCAGTGCTGGAAACTGGCCCGCCAGAAACGAGACCTCGGAGAACGGACCCGACTGATCGCCAAGGGCCTCAAGTTTGCCCATTCCGCCTCGGCCCGGGCTGCTGTGGAACAACTACTCACGGATATGACCCAGGCCCCTACGGCCAAGGCCCCGCTGATTCCCCTCTACCGATTGGAACAGGATGAAGCGATACCCCGCCTCGTTCCTGTCGTAGGCACCTTGCCCCTCACGGCCGAGGCCCTGAAACAAGTGGCCCCCATCCAGTCTGAGGAACCCTTTGGAGTAGTTACCTATGAAGGGACTGGGGCCCTCGCCCCAATTCCCGGTTGGCAAGCGGTGTTGACGGCCACTGACCCCGTGGTGATTTTTTGTCAAAGTGGTGAAGTAGCAGAATCCCTCAGCCATCAATCGGAGTTGGTATTGGTTGTGGTTGACCGGGCCAAGACCGACTGGAATGACAGTAGCTATTTTGTGATCGATGGGGATGGCCAAGTGGCTATCCGTTGGGCCGCAACCCCTTTAGCAGAAACTATTCTGGGCCAGGTAATCGTTGTTCTGCGTCCAAAACGCATTTTTGATGAAAATAACCTGCGCGAACCCTGGCAAATGGATGATTAGGCCTGTTTTGGGATACCGGCCGCCTGGATCAGGGCCTAGGCCAAAGTATAAATTGCCGGTAACTGGCGGTATTGCTCATCAAAATCTAAACCATAGCCCACAACAAACCGATCGGGGATGGCCTGGCCAATGTAGTCGATGGGAACCGTCACTTGACGGCAACTTGGTTTGTCCAGTAGGACGCAAACCTTGAGGGAGCAGGGATGATGAGCCTGGAGTTGAGCCAACAGGTGGGCCAGAGAGCGTCCCGTGTCGATAATGTCCTCGATCACGAGCAGATGCTTACCTAGAATTTGCTCTGCGGACAGGGCCTGGATAGTTACCACCGTGCCGGAACTTTGCTTTCGAGGGCCATAGCTGGCCAGTTGCACAAACTCGATCCCGGCCACAGGGGTTTGCAGAGCCCGCAGGAGGTCGGCGGCAAAGAATACCGCCCCTTTTAGGACAACAACTGCCGTCAGGCTTTGGCTGTTGTAATCCTGGTCAATTGCTTGGGCGAGGCGTTGAATAATGGCGACAATTTCAAGAGTGCTGAGTAGGGGGGTCAGGGAAAGCGTCATTGGAAATTTTTGATAGGATGGAGATCATTTACCTAAAATGCTAGATCCTATGCAGACTGTTGCTCAAACCGTAGACACTCCTCTTCACACCCCTAAGCACGGGTTGCCCGTCACCATCATCACCGGGTTTTTAGGCAGTGGCAAGACAACACTTTTAAACTATATTCTCAGCAATCAACAGGGATTAAAGACGGCTGTTTTAGTTAATGAATTTGGTGAAATCGGCATCGACAATGAGCTGATTATTGCCACCGGAGACGACATGGTTGAACTCAGCAATGGCTGTGTCTGCTGTACGATTAACGAAGATTTAATTGCCGCTGTTTACAAAGTTCTAGAGCGGCCCGAAAAGGTTGATTACCTGGTGGTTGAAACAACAGGACTCGCCGATCCACTCCCCGTTGCCCTAACTTTTTTAGGAACGGAGTTAAGGGATATGACCCGTCTGGATTCCATCATTACTTTGGTAGATTGTGAAAATTTCAGCCTAGATTTATTCAATAGCCAAGCAGCCCAGAGTCAGATCACCTATGGTGACATCATTGTTCTCAATAAAACGGATTTAGTCGATGAAGCGGATGTAGATGCCCTAGAAGTCCGAATTCGGGATATGAAAGAATCTGCTAGAATTCTACGCACCCAGAAAGCCCAGGTTCCCTTACCCCTGATCCTCAGCGTTGGCCTGTTTGAATCGGATAAATACTATCAACCTAAAGCGGAAAATCATGCCCATGATCACCATAATCACGGGCATCATCACCACGACCATGAGTGTACAGCGGAGTGTAACCATGACCATGAGCATCACCATCATGACCATAGTCACCATGATCACGGGCATTCTACGACCGCTGGCAATAACCATCTAGAAATGGACGGCTTCACCTCCCTATCCATTGAAAGTGATAAACCCTTTTCGATTCGGAAGTTTCAGTATTTTCTTGATAATCAACTGCCAAGCACAGTCTTTCGGGCCAAAGGCATTCTTTGGTTTGAAGAAAGTCCTAAGCGCCATATTTTCCACCTCAGTGGCAAACGCTTTAGTCTGGAAGATGATGACTGGAAAGGCCAGCCGAAAAATCAACTAGTACTCATTGGTCAAAACCTTAACCATGAGCAACTCAAGCAACAAATTGAACACTGTTTCCTCATTCCTTCTCCCAAACGGGGTAAGGGCTTTGGCAAATAGGTCAAGATTTTTCTGACTTGAGATGGGAAAATGCCGTCACCAATTCCGAGGGAATCATAATAATGGTGGCGGTATTATTTTCGGTGCCGATTTCCGTTAGCATTTGTAATCGTCGGAGTTCCAAAGCGGTGGGATTGGCTGCCATAGTTTCCGCTGCTTCGGCTAGGTTTTGCGAGGCTTCGTTCTCAGCGGCCGCTTTGATTAATCTGGCCCGTTTTTCTCGAACCGCTTCGGCTTCCTTGGCCATGGCCCGTTGCATGGAGGAAGGAATTTCCACATCTTTCATTTCAACCCGTTCGATCTCAATGCCCCAGGGTTCAGTAATTTCATCCACAATCTGCTGAACGGTTTGGTTGATTTTGTCGCGATTCTGCAAAACATCATCGAGAATATTTTGGCCCACGACATTGCGGAGCGTAGTCATAGCAGTCTGATAAACCGCCAGACGATAATCTTCGACGCGATTGATGGCTTTAGAGGGGTCTAAAATACGATAGTAGAGAACCGCGTTGACCTTGATGGTGACACTATCGGCTGTAACCGTCTCCTGGGGGGCAATATCAACGGTTTTGGTACGAATATCAATTTTAATTTTTTGGTCAACGACTGGCATGATCCAATAAAGGCCTGGCCCTTGAAGACGACTTAAGCGGCCCAGGCGAAAGATAACCCCTCTTTCATATTCTCGGTCTACCTTGAGACCACTACAAAAAACGGCCAGAAAAGCGATTATCAACGAACTAAAAACTGGTTCCATGGCTCCCGCCTAAGACTTAGCTGAAGATCCCTCGCTAGGTTTAATTATAGAGGTTTCTTTTGGTGTGTTGACCGTCAGAATAGGGCAAATTTTAGGCCGGGATTCCGCCTTAGCAATTTGGCGAGGGCCGTTCGTTGGGCCCGAATCGTAGCCCGCCAACTATTGGTTTGTTTCCAGTGCTGGACTTGCCACTTCAGCAAATGAGCAATTAGTACTGTCAAACGTGATTCTAACTGGTCATAGTGGCGATTACCCAAATCTTGAATCTCCTCTACCAGGTGCTGTAAGTCCAATTGTTCAAATTGTTTTTGAGCTAGGAGTTCGGCCTGGTGCTGGGCCCAGGGATAAAAGTCTTGGTCATAGAGAGCACTAGTCATAAACTGTTCCACCGCCAGATATGGCTTTTGTTTTTTGTATTGCCTCCTGTCCCAGAATAAGGCCGGAGTATCACGAAGAGACCCCAGCCTGAATCTTGTATTTAACTGCCCCCAATGCGAGCCACGTCCTGAGCATTGGCTTCAAAGGCCACATTCAGGGCCTCATCCCCACTTAGGCCGGTTTCCAGGGCCTTTTTAATGGCCTGGAGTACCCGCTTATAATCTCGGGGCATGACTTTCACAAACTTGGCAAGATTGGCCTCCCAATGGTCTAGTACGGCTTTGCCTTTAACACTAGCGGTGCAATCAACGTGCTTCTGGATCAATTCCCGCAGATCGGCAATTTCCTCTGGGTCTTCTAGGGCTTCCAGCCCGACCATCGCTGGATTACAACGACTCGCAAAATCACCGCTTTCGTCCAGAATATAGGCCACGCCACCGCTCATGCCCGCCGCAAAGTTACGGCCCGTCGGGCCTAGGATCACGACCTGGCCACCAGTCATATACTCACAACCATGGTCACCCACGGCTTCCACCACGGCCTTGACACCGGAATTGCGGACACAGAAACGTTCACCGGCCATGCCGGAAATATAGGCCTCGCCACTGGTAGCCCCGTAAAGGGCGACGTTGCCGGCAATGATATTTTCGGCGGCGACAAAGGTGGATTCTTGAGGCGGATAGACGATCAGTTTGCCACCGCTCAGGCCCTTACCGAGATAATCGTTGGCATCGCCTTCCAGCTTGAGAGTTACGCCCTTGGGCACAAAGGCCCCAAAGCTCTGGCCCGCACTGCCTTGGAAATGGAGTTGGATGGTGTCTTCGGGCAGGCCCTCCCAATGACGCTTGGTGATTTCATGGCCGAGAATGGTGCCGACGACCCGGTTAATGTTTTTGATGGGTAGAGTCGCTGTAACTTTTTCTCCTTTTTCAATGGCCGGTTGGCACAAATCGAGAAGAACCGTCATATCTAGGGATTTTTCCAGGCCATGATCCTGAGGCATCTGACAATAGCGACCGACTTCTGGGCCAACTTCCGGCTGGTGCAGAATCGTTGAGAGGTCAATGCCCTTGGCTTTCCAGTGGTCAATGGCCTGTTTCGGCTCTAGGACATCGGTACGACCTACCATTTCATCCACGCTGCGGAAACCGAGTTGGGCCATAATTTCTCGCATTTCCTGGGCAATGAAGGTCATGAAATTGACGGTATGGGCCGGGTCGCCAGTAAATTTGGCCCGTAGTTCAGGGTTTTGGGTGGCAATGCCTACGGGACAGGTGTTGAGGTGGCAGGCCCGCATCATGATACAGCCCAAGGACACCAGGGGAGCGGTAGAAAAGCCAAATTCCTCTGCGCCTAGCAAGGCCCCGATCACCACATCCCGGCCGGTTTTCATCTGACCATCGGTTTCGACCACGATCCGAGAACGCAAATTGTTCAGTACCAAGGTTTGGTGGGTTTCTGCCAGGCCCAGCTCCCAGGGCAGGCCCGCGTGTTTAATCGAAGTCTGGGGAGAAGCGCCGGTGCCACCGTCATAGCCGGAAATCAGCACGACATCGGCATGGGCCTTGGCAACCCCCGTAGCAATGGTTCCCACCCCGACTTCTGAGACCAGTTTGACGTTAATACGGGCCGCTCGATTGGCATTTTTCAGGTCGTGGATCAGTTCCGCCAGGTCTTCAATGGAATAGATGTCGTGGTGGGGCGGTGGCGAAATCAAACCCACCCCAGGAGTCGAGTGACGCACCTTGGCAATCCAGGGATAGACCTTTTTGCCCGGCAGTTGGCCCCCTTCTCCCGGTTTGGCCCCCTGGGCCATTTTGATCTGGATTTCCTTGGCCTGGGAGAGGTACAAACTGGTCACTCCAAAGCGGCCCGAGGCTACTTGTTTGATAGCGCTATTTTTGGAGTCTCCCTGTTCATTGGTCCAGGTATAGCGTTCTGGGTCTTCGCCCCCTTCGCCCGTGTTGGATTTGCCGCCAATGCGATTCATGGCAATGGCCAGGGCCTCGTGGGCCTCCTTGGAAATTGAGCCGTAGCTCATGGCGCCGGTTTTGAAGCGCTTCATGATCACCTCAACGGGTTCGACCTCTGCCAAAGGAATGGGTTGCCGTTGTTTAAAGGCGAGCAGGCCTCGCAGGGTAAAGAATTTTTGGTTCTGTTCGTTGACCAGGCCTGCGTATTTTTTATAGAGGTCGTAGTTATTCTCCCGCACGGCCCGTTGCAGGGTATGGATGGTCTCAGGGTTAAAGAGGTGCTCTTCTCCATCCTTGCGCCACTGGTATTCGCCGCCCACCTCCAGGGTCTGGGTATCACCAGGACGCGGGGCAAAGGCATGGTGATGACGTAGCAGGGCCTCTTCGGTCAGGACGCCGAGGTCGGCCCCCTGGATACGAGAAGCGGTCCAGGTAAAGTACTGGTCAATCACGGATTTATTCAGGCCAATCGCCTCGAAAATCTGGGCACCGCGATAGCTCTGAATGGTGGAAATACCGATCTTGGAGGCGATCTTGATCACCCCCTTGGTGGCGGCCTTGATATAGTTTTGACAGGCTTTTTCTAGCTCTACTCCCGGTAATAACCCATCGGCGATCATGCCCGCAAAGGTATCAAAGACGAGGTAGGGATTAATGGCCCCGCAACCGTAACCCAGGAGTACTGCATGGTGATGCACTTCCCTGGGTTCCCCGGATTCTAGAATTAGACCGGCGCGGGTACGGGTTCCCTGACGAATCAGGTGGTGGTGCAGGCCAGCGACAGCCAACAGGGCCGGGATGGCCGCTTGCTCGGCATTGACTTGGCGATCACTCAAAATGATCAAATTAATACCTTGGGCAATGGCCTGATCTGCTTGGGCAAATAACTGGTTAAGGGCCGCTTCAAGGCCCGCCGCTCCGCTTTGGGGGTCAAATAAAATGGGCAGAGTGATGGCTTTGAAATGGTCTTGGTCTAGGGCCTTGAGCTTGGCTAGGTCTTCATTGCTGAGAATCGGGGTCTTGAGGCCGATCAGGCGGCAACTCTCGGGCTGGGGGTCAAGCAAATTACCTTCGGAGCCGATGGTTGTTTCGGGAGAGGTAATAATTTCTTCCCGGATAGAATCAATGGGAGGGTTCGTGACCTGGGCAAAGAGTTGTTGGAAATAGTTATAGAGTAATTTAGGTTTATCGGAAAGAACCGCTAGGGGGGTATCGGCCCCCATGGACCCCACTGCTTCCACCCCATCTCGGGCCATAGGGGTCAACAACAGCCGCAGTTCTTCAAAGGTGTAGCCAAAGGCCCGTTGTTGTTGCAGGAGGCTCAAGGAAGAGTCCGGGCCGGAGGCCGTAGGAGGAGCCGGCAGTTGGGCCAGAGATAGTAGATTATCCTGAACCCACTGGGCGTAGGGTTGGGCGCTGACAATCTCCTGTTTAATTTCTTCGTCGGCAATGATGCGGCCTTGATCCATATCCACTAAGAACATGCGGCCGGGTTGGAGGCGGCCTTTTTCGAGGACTCGCTCCGGCTCAATCGGTAAGACCCCAGCTTCCGAGGCCATGATCACCAGATCATCCTTAGTGACGTAGTAACGGGAAGGGCGCAGGCCATTACGGTCAAGGACGGCCCCCATGCGACGGCCATCGGTGAAGGCAATGGACGCCGGGCCATCCCAGGGTTCCATTAGGCAGGAATGGTATTGATAAAAAGCCTTTTTCTCAGGACTCATCGACTCGTGGGCCGCCCAGGGTTCGGGAATCATCATCATCACTGCGTGGGGCAGAGACCGGCCGGCTAGGTATAAAAGCTCTAGGGCATTGTCAAAAATGGTGGAATCACTGCCCTCCCGATTAATCACGGGTTGGACTTTCTGCATATCGGCTCCAAAGAGCGGCGATTCAAATAGGGATTGCCGGGCCTGCATCCAGTTAATATTGCCCCGCAGGGTATTAATCTCGCCGTTGTGGGCAATGTAGCGGTAGGGATGGGAGCGTTCCCAGCTGGGAAAGGTATTGGTACTAAAACGAGAATGCACCAGGGCCAGAGCGCTTTCCATGTCTGGGTCGTGCAGTTCGGGATAGTATTGCCCTACCTGGACTGGCATCAGCATCCCCTTATAAACCAGCGTCCGGGCAGAAAGGCTGGCCACGTACCAGTAGCGATCAATCTGGGGAACTCGAATGGCATTGTGGGCCAATTTGCGAATCACAAAAAGCTTACGTTCAAAGCCCAAATCATCCGTTAAATCCGAGGGCCGAGCGATAAACACCTGTTGCATAAAGGGTTCACTTTGTCTGGCCGTGGCCCCCAAGGAGCTATTATCCGTGGGAATATCCCGCCAGCCCAACACGGTCAGGCCTTCCTGCGCTACTACCCCCTCAAAGAGCCGACGGGCTTCCATTCTGGCCTGAGGATCAGGGGAGCCATAGAGATTGCCCACACCATACTGGCCAAGCTGGGGCAGCTCAATCCCCACGGCACCGGTGGCTTTCTCTAAAAAACGATGGGGAACTTGCATTAAAATCCCAGCCCCATCACCGGTATTGGCCTCACAGCCACAGGCCCCGCGGTGGTCGAGGTTCAACAAAATAGTCAGGCCCTGCTCAATAATCTCGTGGGAAGTCTTTCCCTTCATCTGGACGATGAACCCAACGCCGCAGGCATCATGCTCAAACTGCGGGTCGTAGAGTCCTTGGGCGGGGGGAAAGTGCTGATTATTCATAGGGCCAATTCAACAAAGTAAAGGAAGCGGTGGGGTTAGGATCTATTGAGGCGTGAAATGGAGCGTGCCATGGTGCAACCGTTGTTCTAACCCCTAGTTTTTGAATTGTAGCGGCGGTTCTGGATAAAGGCTTCCTTCCTTAATGAAAGTATTCAGTGTTAGTCAAAATTTCCTGAATTAGCGGGGAAATCGTTGCCTAGCAGACGAAATTTTGCGGTCTTGTCAGTTCCTAACAGGAGCAGTAAAGTTGCCGGTTTCAACCCAGGGACAGGGAACCCCCTCATCCGTCCCCTATAATGGGGGGTTATCCAGAATTTCGATACTAGTTAGCTATGAGTCTTCTTTCCCTACAGAACGCGCTCCGTCAGCGTCAGGCCCTTAAAGTCATTAGCGGCCTCAATAATTTTGATATTGAAAACGTGAGTGCCGTAGTACAAGCCGCCCAGGCCGGCGGGGCCACCTTCGTCGATATTGCAGCAGATCGCCAAGTAATTCGTCAGGTGCGTCAACGGATTGATCTACCCATCTGCGTTTCCGCCGTAGAACCGCAGGCCCTGGCCGATGCCGTTGATGCCGGTGCTGACTTGGTGGAAATTGGCAACTTTGATAGCTTCTATGCCCAGGGCCGTCAGTTTGAGGGCCCCGAAGTGTTGGCCCTGACCCAAGCCACCCGTCAACTATTGCCCAACACCCTCCTCTCCGTGACGGTTCCCCATATCTTGGCCCTGGATGAGCAGGTTAAACTGGCGGAGGCCCTGGTAGAAGCTGGTGCGAATATTATCCAAACCGAAGGCGGAACTAGCGCAGCTCCCAACCATGCGGGTATCCTCGGCTTGATCGAAAAAGCGGCTCCTACCTTAGCGGCGGCCCATGCTATTTCTCGGGCAGTGTCGGTGCCAGTTCTCTGTGCTTCGGGCCTCTCTGATGTCACGGTGCCCATGGCCATCGCCGCTGGGGCGGCTGGGGTCGGGGTTGGCTCGGCCATCCATCAACTCAATGATCCCGTGGCCATGGTGGCTGTTGTGCGGAGTTTAGTCGAGGCCCTGGTTCCCCAAGGGGTCGTTGTGCGCTAGACTATCTCCATTAGTATTGATCTCAATTTACTAGTGTAATAGTATTTCGATCCTCCCATTTCTTTCGAGAACTGGGGGGAATTTTATTAGAGGCCCCCGGTTGGGCGAGCTGCTGGCAGAATTAACATGGCATCGCCCAAGGAATAAAAGCGATAGTGGGCCTGAATCGCAGTTTGATAAAGGGCCAAGAGGCGCTCGCGGCCAATCAAAGCACTCACAAGCATCAATAAACTCGATTTGGGTAAATGAAAATTAGTAATTAGGCCATCGACCACCCGCCATTGATAACCCGGATAAATAAATAGCTCTGTTTTCCCGGTATAGGGGTCTAAGTAACGGTCAGCGGCACTTGGATTGGTCTGGGCGGCTCCCTCTAGGCTCCGCACCACTGTTGTTCCCACAGCAATGACTCTGCCCCCCCTGGCCTTAGTGGCCCGAATCGCTTCTACGGTCTCGAGGGGAACATCGATCCATTCCTGGTGCATCGTGTGCTCTAGGATATTGTCTGTTTCCACGGGCCGGAAAGTGCCCACGCCAACATGGAGGGTCACGGTGGCCTGCTGAATGCCCTTAGCCTGGAGCGTCGCTAGCAGGGACTCCGTAAAGTGCAAGCCGGCGGTAGGGGCGGCAACAGCCCCCGGTTGTTCAGCGTAAATCGTTTGGTATTGGTCTGGGTTGGCCTGACGCTCAGTCACGTAGGGAGGAAAGGGAATTTCGCCGTAGGCCGTGAGGCAATCCGTCAGGCGTTGGCCAGGAGAGAGAGCAAATTGCAAAACCCGTCCCCCGGTGTTTAGATCGAGGTCAAGAACTCGGGCCCGAAGCTCTGGCCAAGAAGCACAATCTGCCAAGGGAGGAAAGTAAAATTCGGTGCCGACTTGGAAATGTTTACCCGGTTTGACTAAGGCCAACCATTGGTCAGGGACTTGCTCTTCTAGCAGAAGGATTTCCACCTGAGCACCGCTGGCTTTCCGGCCGTAGAGTCGAGCCGGAAGTACTTGGGTGTTATTGAGAACCAATAGATCTCCCGGCTGGAGCCACTGGGGTAATTCCCGAAAAATACTATGCTGATGTTCTTGGGGAGAAGTGACTACCAGCAAGCGAGAACTATCCCTTGGCGTAACCGGAGCCTGGGCAATGAATTGAGGCGGTAATTCGTAATTGTAACTGGCGAGCTGTTGGTCGAGAGTCATCAGTAAATTGGAAAAAGGGCCGTCCTTTATTATCGGCTATGCCGTTAACTTGACTGGACTTGGGGGATCTCCCCTAGGTAGGTTCGCCAAAAATGGGGAAAATGACGCTAGGGTCAGCCCTTGTGCTAACCGATAATGGAATTGAATTGGCAACAGGCCTGTCTCGTCCAGAGAAAGAAATTGGTCTTGATTTTCCCTTCAGGGCCTGATGGTCGTAAGGTTCTGGCCAAGAGTAAAGATGTTGCGGTTCCCACCAGCGGAGGGACATAATCCTATGCAAGAGTATCTTTTCTGGCTAGCCAATGCCAGCCTAACCCTGAGAGTAATTCATTACCTTTGCCAGGCTAAGACCTTCCAAGTTGAGAGCTTGACGGTTATTCACCAAATTAATGGCTGGGTGATTCGCCTCAAGGTTACAGGATTGGCCTCGGCCCAAACGGCCGGTGATCTATGGGCCTTTTTGTCAGAGCATGGCGTTCCCTACCAACGAGATATCCGACTCCAATTGGCTTTCTGGAATCTGGATTTGGGGGAATCCCCCCTTATGGTGATGCGTCGCTACCAATTGGCCATTGTGTCCCATGGCTCGCCCGACTGGAATGATATTGAAATCTTTCGAGAAGAATTTAAACGGGGCCTGGGCTATTGCCCCGAAACCCTAGCCTAGCCGTTTGATAGCAAATCTCTGAAGTCCGACTATACAACTCACCCTAATTGGGAGGATGGGTATGGGCAACGTGTAGAATCTTCGCTAAAAAGAGAATACCAACCCCTTCAACCCCACATGTCCCAGTCCTCCGTGAAACCCCGGCTTCCCAAGCGCTTACTCTATGGCTTACTGCTGACTATTTTCAGTACTAGCGCCGTCGGATTATTGGCAGATTTAGAAACCTGGTATTTGCTCAAGGCTTATATCCTCTTGCTACTCCTACAAGGCGGCTTTTTTTTGATCTACATCAGCTTTTATCGCCTGCCCCGTCGCCGTTCCCTGTCGTTGTCAGGGCCAAAAAAGACTGGAGAACCTTAGCCTCAGGAGTTACAAATTGAGAGCGGTAGGGACAGTCGTGACACTGGGCTGAGTGGGGAAAATCAATTTTCTGACTATGCCACTGGCCTAGCCAATGCTGGAGTTGGGCCAAAAGCTGGGTGAGTTCCCGCCGAGCCTGCTGGTGTTGGGCCTGGCTATATTCAATGGTCAAGGATTGGGGACGCTGGGGCAGTTTGACAAACCAATACGTCATGGAGATCTCTTCTGGCGGGTAGGGTGTTGTCTCCGCCAAAACGTAAAGATAAAGTTTGGTTTGCCAGTTTTGGATGATCTGCTGGGGCTTTTTTTCGGGCAACGGATAGGTTTTCCAGTCTAAAATTTCCGCCCGCTGGGGTTCTAGGATTAGTAGATCGTAGACAACGGTCAACAGCACATCCGCCTCGGCTAACGTGCGGGAGTGTTCCGCGGCTCTCTGTTGCTCTGGAGGGGGTTGACTCAGTCTCGGGCAAGCCTCCAGAAGCGCACTTAAGGTCTGGGCCATCTCCGGATTATCTTGGAGAAGAGGATCTAACGGTAAACCCAGTTGCCACTGCTGAAGCAAGCGGTGGAATTGTTTTCCCCAGTCTAATCGGGCTTGCTGGGCCGGAGAGGGAAGATTATCCCACTGCTCCAGGTAACGGCGCTGAAATTGGGGGGGGCAGGTTGCCAAGAGTTGCAGGTGGCCCTGGGAAAGACGCAGACGTTTTGGGGTCATGGCTAGCAGGGATTGGCCATAAAAGTTTATTGAGAGCTTGCAAGAAGATTAAGGAATTTAGCTTAGCCCTTTCCCTATGCTAAACCAGAGGTAACAGGACTGTTCTAGAGGAGACGCGACCATGGAAGTTGACCGCCCCGATGCCCGCCCCCTGACCCCGGCTGAAATGGAGGAGTACGAACAACTCAAGGCCATTATTGAAAAAGCCATTGCTGATCAGGTGCTGACCCACGATGAGTTTACGCGCATTCGTGCCAAGGCCCTGGGCAGTAACCCCAGCCCGGAGCTACTCTACCAAGAATTCAATCTCTACCGGGAATTGGTGACGTCTCAAATCCAGGCCGGAAAAATCATCCGAGAAGGCGTAGGAGACTAGCTCCAGACTTGATACAAATTAAAAGCGGGCAACGCGATTCGAACGCGCGACATTCACCTTGGCAAGGTGACGCTCTACCACTGAGCTATGCCCGCTTGTTTGGGACGTTCTTAATATTGCCAAAAAAAAAAGGCTTTGTCAATATCCTGCAGGCAAAAGTTGGTTAGACGGATAGACTAGACTGGAGAAATGCTTCTTCTCCCCGACTTCCTTGTTGCTGATGGTGACCTCCCCTTTGCTGACCAAATCCCTTGCTGAATTAACGGACTGGGTCGAGGCCCAGGGACAACCCCGCTATCGCGGCAAGCAATTACACCAATGGCTCTACGAAAAAGGGATTCGTTCCCTAGCAGAGGTGTCGGTGTTTCCCAAGGCCTGGCGAGAAAGCCTCCAGGATTATCCCATTGGCCGCTCTAGTATTGATGTTTGCACAACGGCCCCAGACCTGACCCGCAAGTATCTGTTACGACTCCAGGACGGGCTGATCATCGAAACTGTGGGCATTCCCAGCGCCAAGCGCCTAACAGTGTGTGTTTCTTCCCAGGTGGGCTGTGCCATGGATTGTACCTTCTGTGCCACGGGCAAGGGAGGATTTTTCCGCAATCTGTCGGCCCACGAAATTGTCGATCAAGTTTTGACGGTACAAAATGAATTCCAGACTCGGGTGAGTAACGTCGTCTTTATGGGCATGGGGGAACCCTTACTCAACCTGCCCAATGTGGTTAAGGCCATCCATTGCTTGAATCAGGATGTGGGCATTGGCCAGCGCGGCTTAACCATTTCCACGGTGGGATTACCGCAGAAGATTCAACAACTGGCCCAGCATCATTTGCAGATCACCTTTGCGGTTAGTCTTCATGCCTCTAACCAGGCCCTGCGGGAGCAACTAATTCCCAGTGCGAAGCATTATCCCTTTGAACAATTGCTGGCGGATTGTCGCGATTACGTGGCCATAACCGGTCGTCGCGTGACCTTTGAATATATTTTGTTGGCCGGTGTCAATGACCACCCCCAGCAAGCCCAAGAACTAGCCCAGGCCCTGCGGGGTTTCCAAAGTCACGTTAATTTGATTCCCTATAATCCTATCTCTGAAGTGGACTATCAGCGTCCCAGTGAGGCCCGCATTCAGTCCTTTAGTGAGGCCCTAACCCTGCAACGAGTCGCCGTTTCTGTGCGCTATTCCCGAGGATTACAGGCCGATGCTGCCTGTGGCCAATTACGAGCTACCCGGGCCCCACAAGACCCCGTTTTGGCCTAGATGGCCTATTCCTTCCAGGGATCCATAATCGATTTAAAGGGATTAATCACGGTTGCATTGGGGTCAATCTCGGCCGTGGCTTCCTCACCAGCAACAATGGTCGCGGCCTTGGGGTCGATATGAGCCAAGTCTTCCCAATCCGGAGGTTGACCAATCAGGGTAGCCTGGGATAAATCAACTTCATCCTCCACTGCTCCCTGGGCCAGGTTTTCAAGGGCCAACAGTTCCGGCATCAGATCCAAATCGGCGGTTGTCGATGGAACGGACGGCTGGGCGGAGGCAGAGGGGAGGGCTGGATGGAGAGATTGTTTAAGACTGCTGACAGCTTGGGTGAGTTGGGCTAGCTTATCTTCGATGAGCTTGAGTTTTTCTTCAAAATCCGGTGGTAAGGTAACAGCCGGCTGATTTGTCCCCAAGGTTGTGAGGGCATTGGGAAAAACCCGCAAGAGTTCTTCTAAGGTGGTATTACCCCGCAAAACCTGAGCCAGGGCCCGCTGGGGAAGGGGCGTTGAGGCCGCCTGTTGGAGGAGCGGTCGTAGTGCCTCTGGTGAGGTGGTTTGGGCAATTGCCTGACGAAGGGCCGGGGTTAGCGGAATAAACTCATAGATGGCCACTTGGCCGTGATAACCAACCCCACTACATTGACGACAAAGACGACCTTTGAGGTGAAGTTGCTGAATGATATCGGGACTTAAGCTATTGGCCCGATAAAATTGGCTGCCCTGCAGTTGGGCCGGGCCCAGACCGAGTTGTTGCAACTCTTGAGCCTCAGGATGGTGTACCAAGCGACAGGTCGGGCAAACCTGCCGGAGTAGTTTCTGATGAACAATGGCTACCAAGGATTCAGCTAACAAGTGTGGCGAGAGCCATGCCTGACCTTGAGTAATGGCTGTGGCACTATCCTTGGCATTCACACAGGCAAACACCAAGCGGCCCTGTTGAGTAGCTGTAAAAGCGGCCTGGGCCACCTCAGCATCCTCGACCAAGTCAATGCCAATGACATCCATGGATTGCTCGGCTAGGGATTGCAGGGCATCGCCGTAGGTAAAGGGGCGCTGGGTGTCCACTTCCACTTGAGTAATGCCCGGAAAGGCCCGTCGAATCGGATCTTCAACAGTCCCGACCCGGAGATTGCGCTTAAGATATTGCCCCAGGAAGGCTTCCATCGTGGTTGATTTTCCTCCATGGGCCGGGCCAGTAATCAACACTAAGCCGGCGGTTTGGGTTACTATCGCCTTAAAATGCTCCTGGTCGTAGGGGTCGGCACTCAGGTCACTGAAGTCCGGAAGTTGGGGGAGGGACTCCACCACCCGCACTAGAATTTTTTCACCGTAGAAACTGGGCAGAGTGTGGATAAAAAAGTAAACGGGCCGGCCACTGTAGCTTTTTTTTAGGCGGGCTTTTTGGGGAAACTGGGTTTGCTCGACGTCCAGACCGGCCATGGCCTTCAGCCGTTTAATCACCGCTGGAATCATATCCTTGGGTAGGGGTTCCACTAAAGGCCGAAGACTTCCCCCTTGACGAATCTGTACCGTTAACTTGGTTTCTTGGGGGTCGAGGTGAATTTCTGTGGCCTTTTCCCGCAAGCCGAGAATCAGAATTTTATTCACCAGTGCTGTAATGGGATTTTCCTTTTCTGGAGCCGGACGATTTAATTCTTCGGCGGCAACTTTCGATGGGGAAGGCATGGGGGAGGGGATATCTTCCATAATCTCGGTAATATCAACGACGGTGGCGTTCTGGAGGCCAGGACTGTGGCCAGGGGAATGGTGCTCGAGGTATTGAGCCAAAAGGGCCTGATAATCTTCTACCGTAATCCCTAAGCGTTGATAGGTCATCGCCTTGGGATTTAGATAGGTCTCAAGCTGAGCCAAGGCTGCGGTATGTTCAGGATTGACCATTAACACCATAAGCCGTGACGGTTGCATCTGATGAAGACCGAGGGGCATCAGTTGATGTTGCTGACACACCGACCATGGCAGATAGCGGTCAATCAGTTTGGTTACCACCATCAAGTCAATAGGGTCACGGTCTAGATCAAAAAAATTGACCCCGTAGAGAACCTTCAGGGTAAAGCGATGTTGCTGCCGATACTGTCGCACAAGCTCCTGGGGCAGACTTTCTCCAATCATCCCTTCGACAACAATGGGAAGGGGACGACCCGACTGCCGGGCTTCCCTAGTAGCCTGCTGAAGTTGAGACAGAGACAGATAGCCCGCTTGGATAAGCTCCCGGCCAAAGGGAGATAGGCCCAAGTCTGAAGGATCAGCGGCAAAGGACATGGCATCGATGACGGAAAACGCTCCCTTCTAGAATGCCCTAAATTTTAGGAAAAGCACCATCTTTTTGATAACTAATGAAGTTTGCTTAGTAGAAAATTTACCGATTTGCCTGGGGCGTTGCCAAGGCAACCTGCTGAGCGCGCAGTAAATTGTCTAGGGCAAACTGTAAATGTTGGCCAGCATCTACGGCGACCCAACCGTCGTTGGTGAGATGACGCCACTCAAAGTGGAGGTGGGGGCCCGTCGAAAGACCGGTACTACCCACACGGCCAATAATCTCCCCTTGCTGTACCTGCTGGCCCGGCTGAACCAAAATTTCGGAGAGGTGAGCATAACGGGACTCTTGGGTTCCCTGGAGGTGGCGCAAAATCACCATCAGGCCATAGCCCCCAGACCAATCCGCTAGGGCCACTTCCCCGGCATAGGCGGCTAAAACAGGCGTGCCGAGGGGCGCCCCAATATCCGTACCTGAGTGCATCCGACCCTGGCCCGTGATGGGGTGAATCCGCCAACCAAAGGCCGAAGTAATGGGGGCAGCGCTAGCAACGGGAAAAAGTAAGTCGGTTCCCTGACCCGGCACGCTCGGGGCTGTCGGTGCATACAAACTAGTAGCGCGGTTATATTCAGGCATAGGGGCGAGGGCAATGGCTAGGCCACGACGAACAATCGGCTCTAGGCTGACGACCTGCTGAGGACTCACGGGTTGACCCACACCATAGGCCTGATAACGATGGGTTTCCCAGTTGAGGGGTTTGAGGGGAGTTGCTTGGGGAGCCCGACTAATCAAGCTACGAGCAGTCAGCGTCCGCTGGGACAAGCGTTGGTGTCGAGGAGGAATGTAGGCCTGGCTAGCCTCTGGCACGGAACGTCGCTGGGCCAGGGCCGGCGTGGAGGCGCCACAACCTCGACGGAGGGTGCCGTTTTGGACGACGGTCTGACAGCCGGATTTACGCTCGGTCAGAACGACGGCTGGAGCCGGCTGGGATTCCTGGGCCGCAGTGGTTCCTAAATCAACAGAATCAATGTAACTATTTTTGCTCGGTAAATTATTGCGAATCGCAGTAGGCGGGGCGGCCACGGGATTGGGCAATACTAGCGTCGGTGGAGAAAGACGGGGGGCCGCTTCTACTGGCGTGGTTGGCGTGGCGGGCTCCACGATATCCGCTTCAGTGGTTAGGGCCGGCGTTGACCAACCCAAAGTCCCCAACATCAGTAAACTACTCAGACCCCTGATGTAGCGTTGGGTCACAGTACGATGGGGCAGATTTAACAGGGATTGCATGGCCACGTCCTCGCTCACAACACAAATCGTCATCATTGTAGAGCACTCTTGGGGAAATTAGCATTTTTATTGTTAGCCTGAACACAAGTCCCGCCGTTCCAGACTCAGCGTTGGGGCTTGGGATCTTCCTCAATCAAGGAATGATCTATGCAGGAAAGCTCTTGTCAATCCGTAGGGCTATGTGAGATGATTAACGTTTGCGTATAATTTTGACTGTCGCTTTTTAAACCGCTATGGCCAGTAAAAAAGGAAAGGGGGCCCGACTCATCATCACCCTCGAATGTACCGAATGTCGCAGTAATCCCGCAAAGCGCTCGCCGGGGGTTTCTCGCTACACAACGACTAAAAACCGTCGCAATACTACTGCTCGTCTTGAACTCAAAAAGTTCTGTCCCCATTGCAACAAGCATACTGTGCATAAAGAAATTAAATAGATAATCGGCCGAATGCTGGCCCCACTGCTTCTGCTGGCCTTTGACCACCAGAGTTTCCCGTTGCTACCAGCAACAACGCCTCGCAGTCCTTTCCGTATTCTCTAAGGTTATGAATTACTATCGTAAACGCCTCTCTCCCCTGTCTCCCAACCAGCCCATCGATTACAAAGATACCGACCTGCTTCGTAAGTTTATTACCGAGCGAGGGAAGCTACTGCCTCGCCGTATTACAGGATTAACTGCTAAGCAACAGCGAGACCTGACAACCGCCGTTAAACGGGCCCGCTTAGTGGCCCTGTTACCCTTTGTCAATCAAGAGGCCTAGAGCTTGTCCTGGGGATAAATATCAGAGGAGGTTACCGCCTCCTTTTTTATTGGGCGCTAAAAAGAGGGGCCCCTGCCCACTCCACCGGCTTGGGGAGCGATACAGAGGCCAACGGTTGGTCAAAACTAATCAGAGGGAAGCTTCCCCGCTCAATCTAGGCGGCAGCCTGGCGTTCCTTTGCTTCTTTAATCACAGTTTCTGCCACATTAGCGGGACAGGGAGCATAGTGAGAGAAGCTCATGGAAAATTGGCCCCGACCGGAGGTCATTGTCCGTAGGTCACCAATGTAGCCAAACATTTCACTCAAAGGTACATCAGCCTTAATACGAGCCCCCATGAGGCCGGTTTCCTGGGATTTGATCATTCCCCGACGGCGGTTGAGATCACCGATCACATCGCCCATGTAGTCATCAGGAGTAAAGACGTCTACATTCATGATCGGCTCCAGCAGTTGAGGGCTAGCCTTGGGAACGCTTTGACGGTAAGCCGCCATAGCTGCAATTTCAAAGGCAATAGCCGAAGAGTCCACCGGGTGGAAGCCACCATCGGTGAGGGTAACTTTTAAGTCAACGCAGGGATAGCCCGCCAAGAGGCCCTTGACAATACTTTTCTCGAAGCCTTTTTGAACGGCCGGCCAGTATTCCCGAGGGACATTCCCACCGGTAACTTTGGACTCGAATTGGAAGCCTGTACCGGGTTCACCGGGTTCAATGGTGTAGTCAATTTTGGCGTATTGACCAGAACCACCAGACTGTTTCTTGTGGACATAACCATCGTTGATGGTTTTGGTAATGGATTCCCGATAGGCGACTTGGGGTTTACCCACTTCCACTTCCACACCATGGGTTCGTTTGAGGATATCCACTTTAATGTCGAGGTGGAGTTCTCCCATCCCTTTAATAATGGTTTCACCGCTTTCTTCATCAGTTTCCACATGGAAGGAAGGGTCTTCCTGTACCATTTTACTCAGGGCCATTCCCATTTTTTCGTCCATGCCTTTCTTCTTGGGCTTGATGGCGATGGAGATAACCGGATCGGGGAAGACCATCGGTTCTAGGGTGGCGGGATTTTTGGGGTCACAGAGGGTATGGCCCGTTTGCACGTTCTTCATGCCCACAATGGCAATAATATCCCCAGCTTGGGCCGATTCGATTTCTTCCCGGTCATTGGCATGCATTTCCACCAGTCGGCCAATGCGTTCCGTTTTGCCAGTGGCCGTGTTGAGGATGGTATCCCCTTTGCTTAGCTTGCCGGAGTAAATACGAGTAAAGGTCAAGGCCCCGAAGCGGTCATCCATGATCTTGAAGGCCAGGGCCCGCAGGGGTTTTTCTGGGTCAACAATGGCGAAGGTTCCCGTTTCGTTTCCTTCTAGATCCACCTCCGGTTGGGGATTGACTTCCATGGGGTTGGGCAGGTAGTCCACCACCGCATCTAGGACAAGTTGTACCCCTTTATTTTTGAAGGAAGAACCGCAGTAGGTGGGGAAGAATGCCAGATCTCTGGTGCCTTTGCGAATACAACGCTTAATCTCGTCAATGGACAACTCTTCACCTTCTAGGTATTTTTCCATTAACTCATCGTCCTGCTCAACGGCAATTTCGATCAGTTTTTCCCGGTATTCTTCCACCTTATCCACCATGTCCGCTGGCACGTCTTCAATGGTATATTTATCGGGTTCTCCCGAGTCATCCCAAATCCAGGCCTTACGAGTCAGTAGGTCAACCATCCCCGTAAATTGATCTTCGACGCCAATGGGAAGCACCATCACTAAGGGTTTAGCCCCAAGGACATCCTCAACTTGTTTGACGACTCGGTAAAAATCTGCCCCCGTCCGGTCGAGTTTGTTGACATAGATGAGACGAGCTACTTTGGAGTCGTTAGCATAGCGCCAGTTGGTTTCCGACTGCGGTTCTACCCCACCAGAACCACAAAAGACCCCAATCCCCCCATCGAGGACTTTGAGGGAGCGGTACACTTCAATGGTGAAGTCAACGTGACCAGGGGTATCAATAATATTGAATTGATGACCTTTCCAGAAACAACTGGTGGCAGCGGACTGAATGGTAATACCGCGCTCCTGCTCCTGCTCCATGAAGTCTGTGGTGGCGGCACCTTCGTGAACCTCACCGATTTTGTGGATTTTTCCCGTCAACTTCAAAATACGTTCGGTGGTGGTGGTTTTGCCCGCATCTACGTGGGCGAAAATGCCAATGTTTCTGTATAACGTCAGGTCTTTCATATTTACTTTCGAGTTAAGAGAGTGAGTCCTTAAGATTTAGGAGCAACCCCTTGCCAAGCTGGATCGGGGGACGGATAGACAGTCCTAGTACCTTGTATGGTTAGCCCCACAAGGTCTGCTAGGCCATTCATTTCCCTTCGATGTTTAGGGCGACGGCAGTGAGCGCGATAATGTGCTAAACAATTGTAAAATATTTTTGCGCGACAACAGAGCAAGGCCAGATTAAGTGCTACTCACCGACAGTCTAGAACGACTTTGGTTAATCTACCTTATTTCTCTTTGAGCCGGGAAACCGAGCAAAGTCTGCAAAATATTTAGAGGATAAGTTGAGACAAGGTTGCCTCTAAATCTTGGGTCAAAGCGGCAACCGCTTGACGACGATTTTCTTGGTAGGCCGGAAAGCGTTCAGTCACAGAAATTGGCTTGGCAATGGTCAATTGGGCCCGTTGTTTACCCAGGGCCGGGCGGAAAAAACTGTTATTTCCTTTAATGCGGGCCACCACATCCCACAACAGCAGGAGAGTATCGGCAAAGCGTTCGACTGTGGGCTTTTCCTTGACGTAGTAGCCCGTAACCGCCACAAAGGTTTCCACCAGACGCATATGCCACAACCGTAAATTGGCCTCCTCCGCCACGATATCCGCCAGGCCCTGTTGCATGGCGGGCAGGGTTTGGCCGTTCTTAAGTTCTTCACGATAAATGTAGTCCCAGCCGGCTTGCTCTAGGCGACGACAACGGTCTGGCAAGGAACCTTTGGGCGTCAATTTAAAGTACTGTTCCGCCACCTTTAGGGCCACCTGGAGCAAGTTCTGCAAACGCAGGCCCAGTAGTTGATTTTCCTGATTTTGTACTGTTACTAAATTTTCCGCCAGATTTTTTTCCAGAGTGGCTCGGTCTGGTAACTCCTGGTGGTAGAAACGCCGATAAAAGGTTTCCATTTCCCCTAGAATCACATCGCCTAAGCGATAGAGTCGTTGATATAGCTGACCTTCGTCCAAGCTATGGCTAGGATCCGGGATTAACCCGCAATCCTTTTCTAAATTGCTCAACAGGGCCTCAATTTCTGGCCAAGGTGCCTTGAGATAAAAATACTGAATGCCGACGGGAATAATCAGAACCTGCTCGGAACGCTGGGCCTTATGCAAGTCTTCCACGGCCCAAAACCCTAACTGAGCAATGCCGGGTTCCAGGGGACTGATGATTTCATTGTGGCCATTGGTGGCACCTTCGGGGGCCGCGGCCAGAGGATGGGCTCCATCCGTCAATAACTGTCGCGCAGAGCGGAGGCCAGGCAAGTCTAACTTACCCCGCTGGATTGGTGTTCCCCCCAAACGGGAATAAAGCCAACCAACAAGGGAACCTGCCCACAGGGGAATTCCCCGGTCGTAGATGAAGTGGGCGTGGGTAGGGGATTTTAGAGAAATCTTGAGATCCCGAGCGGCCTGGGGCAGTAATTGCCAACAAAGATAACCCAGGCAAAAAGGGTCGTTAACACTGGGGTGACGGAAAGCTAATATTAATCTGACTTGGCCGGATTGAAACCGTTGATAAGCCGTCACTAAGGTTTCTAGATTAGTCCCAATGATTTCTACTAGGGGGGTTCGCCAGCGCAACCACCAAGGTAGCAATAATTGGGTACTTTTTAATACCCAAGGACTAAGCTGGGGGGGGATAAACGCGAGAGCAGGCTGGGCAGAGGTAGACATAGGCAGTTCAAGCAGTATGGCCACCCTATTCTAGACCCAGCCTTCCGGAAAAACGTCCTGATTGTTCCGGTCTGCTATCAGGCCTACTGGGCCTGGGCCGCTAGTTTAGCCACTTCGCTAAAGGCTTGGGGGTCGAGGATAGCCAGTTGGGCCAGCATTTTGCGGTTTAGCTCGATATTGGCTTTTTTGAGCTGTCCGGTCATTTTGCTGTAGCTCATGCCTTCTGCTCTAGCCGCCGCGTTAATACGAGTAATCCAGAGACGACGAAAATCCCGTTTCCGTTTACGACGGTCACGATAGGCATTCCGCAGGGCCTTCATCACCTGTTGGTTAGCGGTGCGGAACAGTTTGGAGTGGGAGCCGCGAAAGCCCTTGGCCAACTTAAGGATTTTTTTACGACGCTTGCGGGCAACATTGCCCCGTTTGACCCTAGTCATGGTAGTTTTCTATGGTTTTAAATGAAGAGTTGGGATCTTTTTTAGAATTTACAAATACGGCAGCATTAAGCGGACGTTTTTTTCATCGGCTTCGTGTACTAGGGCCGAATTGGACAGACGACGGCGCTTCTGCTCAGAACTCTTGTGCTCTAGTAAATGGTTTTTGAACGCTTTGCGACGCACAATTTTCTTTCCACTTCCCGTCGGACGAAAACGCTTGGCGGCCGCTTTGCGGGTTTTTAGTTTAGGCATAGGGACTGCATGGATTTTACACAGTCTTCTAGCATATCACTGCAGAATCGTTTTACACAAGTTTATCGCTAGATCGTCAAGGCTACGGTCTCATATCGTACCCAAAGAGATTAGCATTGACTTCATTCAGATTAATATCCCCCAGGCCATACTCCCGCCAACGTCGGGACACTTGCTCGGCCATGGTGGGATCGGATTCCAGGACTTCGCCCCAATCATGGTCGGTTTCAGGATAGATTTTGGTGGTGGCATCAATGCCCATGCGGCCCCCTAGGCCAATCTTCTCGCTGGCGAAGTCGAGGCTATCGAAGGGGGTTTCCGGCAAAATGAACACATCTCGCACCGGATCAACCTTGGAGCTAATGGCCCAGACCACCTGCCGAGGATCACGGATGTTAATACTTTTATCGACGACGATCACAAATTTGGTGTAGGTAAATTGGGGCAGGGCACTCCAAAAGGCAAGGGCGGCCCGCCGAGCCTGGCCGGGATAGGCTTTGTCAATGGAAATAATCGCCGCCTTGTAGCTCAGGGCCTCCATGGGTAAGAAGAAATCGGTAATTTCGGAAACCTGTTGGCGCAGGATTGGCGTATAGATGCGATTGAGGGCAATGGCCATCATTGCCTCTTCCTTGGGCGGCCGGCCGCTAAAGGTGGTGAGGTATACCGGATCTTTGCGATGGGTCAGACATTGGAAACGAATCAACGGTGAATCTTCGACGCCACCGTAGTACCCCATGTGATCACCAAAGGGGCCATCGGGCAGAACTTCGCCGGGGGTAATAGTCCCTTCTAACACAAACTCCGCGTCGGCTGGGACCTCTAAATCCACGGTTTTACATTTCGCCAGGGTGACACCGGAGCCACCATAGAGGCCCGCAAAGAGCCATTCCGACAAATCGACGGGAATGGGGGTGGCCGCGGCCATAATGATCAGGGGATCAACCCCCAGAGCAATGGCTACTTCTAACTTTTGGCCCCGTTCAGCGGCCTTGCGCAGATGCCGAGCCCCGCCCCGCACCGACAGCCAATGTACCGTCATCGTGTTTTGGGATTGCAATTGCAGACGGTAAACCCCCACATTGGGCGTTCCTGTCTCACAATCCTTGGTAATCACCAGGCCCAGGGTAATAATGCGGCCCGCGTCACCAGGATAGGGACGGATCAGAGGAAGCTGGTTTAGGTCAAGCTTCTCGCCCTCAATCACAACCTGTTGGCAGGGGGGAAAAAAACTGTGGCCCGGTTTGGCCTTGAGCACATCAAATAGAACTTTACCGAAATCAATGGCCTGGGAAATTTTCTTGGGAGGTTTAGGCTGTTGCAGGAGGGCCAATTTTTTGCCCAATTCCTCTAGCTCCTGGGGCTGTTCCATGTTCATGGCCCAGCAGATACGCTCTACGGTTCCCATGGCGTTGACCAGTACCGGAAAAGCCGCATTCTTCACATTTTCAAAAAGTAGGGCTGGCCCGCCGGCCTGGAGCATACGATTAGAGATCTCTGCAATTTCTAGGTCGGCATTAACTTCTGCCGTAATCCGTCGTAGCTGTCCCCGTTGTTCCAGGAGTTGGATAAATCCCCGCAGGTCTCTGGCCATGATTGTAAAACTTTGTAAAGAATTGCCTCCTACGATCTTAACCCAGAGATTGTTCGCCGTCTGGCAAAAATTTAGTTCCCAGCAGGGCTGAGCGTATTTAGACAATCCTGAAGAATACGGCGATCATTATCGCTGACTTCGGCCAAACGCTGGTAGCCTTCGAGGCGGAGTTGGCCTCCAGCAGTTAAAGGCCCTGCAACGGGAGACGGCGGCAAAACAGTAATGCTGTAGGGGTAGACCGTATTTTCATAGCTGTCTTTTATAGCCAAGGTCATTTTAGTGCCATTTATCTGGCCGGAAACGCAATTATATTCAGAGCGAGGCAGATACAGCGCCCCTTTCACGCTACCGTTTTTCAGTTGGAATACAAAATATTCCTGGCCAATTTGCTCGGCCTGGGCTGACTGGCCATAAAGATAAATGCCATCTTGGAGGGGAGCCGCCATGACTTTTGAAGCTCCTCCCACCAAGGCCATAACCGTAAAGAGCCCCCAGGGAAGGGAGTGAGATAGAAGCCGGGATAAGAAGAGAGAAAACATGACCAGTGGGCAACCAATGCCAGTGATTTATCCTTACACCTTGACCTTAACAAAGGCCAGCCGAGCCACGATTCGCCCAAGCGGGTGACTCCCCTTCCCTCAATCGACAGAGTCGGGCCCTGATCCCCGATAATCGTTTACAGTCCTTTACCTTTAGCAGAGAGACGTTATGGCAGACATTGTGGATATTGCTGTTAGCAACGAAAATTTTTCTACCCTTGTCGCGGCCGTTCAAGCCGCTGGCCTGGTGGATACCCTAAAAGGCCCAGGCCCTTTCACGGTCTTTGCACCGACCAATGATGCCTTTGCCAAGCTCCCGCCGGGAACGATTACTACTCTCCTTCAAAATATTCCCCAACTAACCCGAATTCTCTGTTACCACGTAGTCGCTGGGAAGTTAATGCAGGCCGACCTCGAAAAATTAACCACTGTAACGTCGGTAGAAGGTTCTCCCATTACCCTAGACTTTACCGAGGCCTTTGAAGTCAAAAATGCTACGGTGATTAGCGCCGATATTGAAGCGGATAATGGGGTGATCCACGTTATTGACAACGTTATTTTGATGGGTTAAAAGATTTCACCAAAGAATTAGGGGCTACGCATCTATACAGCTCCTAATGCGTCATAGAAAGAGGCCATTCTAGTATCACTCGCTAGAGCTTTCCCCACAGTTGGAAAGTTGAGGTGTGTTTAACAATTTACCCAATGGCCTCTTGATTTAATGACGAAGCCCTCGAAACCACTATCAACCAGTGCGTTAGTGACAGTCATCCTAGGTACTAAAATATTTAGCCGCAGGATGGTAAGCAATAATTGCCGTGGTGGATTGTTCGGGGTAAACCTGCTCACTTTCATCCATGTACAGGCCAATACGGTCGGTTTTCAATAGCGCCAACTGGGTATATTGATCTTGCATATTAGGGCAGGCAGGATAACCAAAACTGTAACGAGAACCCTGGTAACGTTGTTGCAAGATATCGCGGATGTTGTCAGGATCTAAGTCACCAAAACCGAGTTCTCGTCGGATACGAGCATGGGCCCATTCGGCTAAGGCTTCGGCCATTTGTACCGCCATGCCATGGAAGTAGAGATAATCAGTGTAATTATCTCCCTCAAAGAGTTTTTTTGCGTATTGGGTGGCAATTTCTCCCACTGTTACGGCCTGAAGAGGAAAGACATCCGTTAAACCGGATTCTTTGGAGGCAAAAAAGTCAGCAATGCAAAGTCGTCGGCCTGATTTTTGGCGTGGGAAGGCAAAGGTCGCGATGGGGTCTGCGGTCGCAGGAATTTGGTTATTATTTTGGGCCACTAGATCGGGATCATAAATCAGTAACGTATTGCTTTCTGATTGACAGGGAAAATAGCCATAAACCACCGTGGGATGGAGTAGATTTTCCTCGATAACTTGAGATTTCCACTTATCTAAAATAGGATAAACTTTTTCGGCTAAAAATCGATCGTATTGCTCACGGGATTGATCCTTTGGCTTACGAAACTGCCACTGGCCAACAAACAAGGCCTGTAAATCTAAATAGGGAAAGACTTCTGCCAGAGAAATCTCGGAGGCGTTTAAAATACGGGTTCCCCAAAAGGGCGGCAAGGGCCGGGGAATATCGGCATCAACGGCTTCGGAGCGGCGGGTATCAACTACGGCTTCGGCTTCTGGTTTACCCTCTTGGGCATCAATTAGTTTTTCGGCTTCAATACCAAAATTGGTTGCTTGGCCGTGCTCCTGAGTTTTCGCTTTGCCATTTTGGTCGGCGTATTCACCCAGAAACCCCTGAAGATCATCCCAGCTGTTGGCGCCCTTGGCGGGCATGAGTTTATCCATAAAATGCAGATCAGCAAAGGCATCTTTACCATAGATAACCTGACCTTTGTAGGTATTTTGGCAATCCTCATGGACAAATTTAGGGGTAAGGGCCGCTCCCCCTAAAATCACCGGGACGGTAATCCCTTCCTGATTAAAAACCTCTAGATTTTCCTTCATAAAGGCCGTGGATTTCACCAACAGGCCGCTCATGGCAATACAATCCGGCTGGTGTTCTCGATAGGCCTCGATGATATTTTCTACTGGTTGCTTAATACCGAGGTTAATCACTTTATAGCCATTATTGGACAGGATAATATCGACTAAATTTTTGCCAATATCATGGACATCCCCCTTAACTGTGGCAATCACGAAGGTTCCCTTAGCATTACCATCACTCTCGGACTTTTCCATGTAGGGCTCTAGATAAGCCACCGCCGCTTTCATAGTCTGGGCCGATTGCAAAACGAAGGGCAGTTGCATTTGCCCCGAGCCAAACAATTCTCCCACCACCTTCATGCCATCCAGCAAAAAGACATTGATAATCTCCAAGGGTGGATGACTTTTCAGGGCCTGCTCTAGGGCCGCTTCTAAGCCGAGCCGTTCGCCATCAATAATGTGTTGTTTGAGCCGTTCCTCAATAGGCAAATTGGCATTTTCAGATTTTTCTTTTTTCGTCGTTTTTCCTTCAAAAAGTGTCGTTAGCTGGGTTAGAGGGTCGTAGGTACAAATTTCCCCATTAAATTGGCGACGGTCGTAGATGAGATCCAGGCAGACCTGTTGCTGTTCTGGATCAATTTTGGCTAGGGGCAGAATTTTGTTGGCACTGACAATGGCCGCATCCAGGCCCACGGCCATACATTCATGGAGAAAGATGGAGTTGAGTACCTGACGAGCCGCTGGATTTAGGCCAAAGGAAACATTGGAAATCCCTAACAGAATATGACAACCCGGCAGTTCCTGGCGAATGCGTTGAATGGCCTCTACCGTTGCTTTGCCGTTTTCGCGGTCTTCTTCAATCCCAGTGGAAATCGGCAGGGCCAGGGGATCAAAAAAGATTTCGGTCGCCGGAATTCCATAGGCCACCGCTGCTTCGTAGGCTCGTTTCGCAATGGCGAATTTTTTCTCGGCCGTGCGGCCCATGCCGTCTTCGTCAATGGTGCCAATGACAATCCCTGCGCCGTATTCCTTGGCAATATCTAAGACTTTGTAGAAACGTTCTTCGCCATCTTCGTAGTTAGTGGAGTTGAGGATACATTTTCCACCCGCTACCTTCAGGCCAGCCTCCATCTTTTGCCATTCAGTGGAGTCCAGCATTAGGGGCAGAGTGACATTATTCACCAGACGGGCGGCTAACTCCCGCATATCCCGCACGCCATCCCGGCCCACGTAGTCCACGTTGACATCGAGAATATGGGCCCCTTCCTTTACTTGGGCCTTGGCCAAGGACACTAAACTATCCCAATCTTCGGCATTGAGGAGATCTCGGCATTTCTTGGAGCCACTGGCATTGAGGCGTTCACCAATGATCAGGAAGGAATTATCCTGCAAATAGGCCTGGGTGGAGTAGATTGAAGCCGCACTGGGTTCGTAGTGGGGCCGGCGTTCTTTGGGCGTAAGGGTTTTGGCAATGTCCGCCAGGGCCTGAATATGATCGGGGCGCGTGCCACAACAGCCACCAATCACTTGTACGCCCAGATCTTCAATGAAGTGCATCAGGGCCATCTGCAATTCCACCGGAGTCAGACGGTAAAAGGCCTGGCCCCCGACGTTTTCTGGTAGGCCCGCATTGGGAATACAGGACACCACAAAAGGAGAATGCTCCGACAGGTACTTGATATACTCCTTCATTTTGTCGGGGCCGGTGGCACAGTTCAGCCCCAGAATGTCGATCTTGTAGGGCTCCAGAATAGCCAGGGCCGCACTAATTTCAGTTCCCACTAGCATGGTTCCCATCACTTCCATGGTGACAGAGACCATAATCGGCAAGCGCGCTCCTTTTTCGGCAAACACGGCTTCAATGGCGTTCAGGGCCGCCTTAATTTGCAGAACATCCTGACAGGTTTCTACTAAGAGCAAATCGACACCGCCGTCGTAGAGACCCCGGACTTGCTCGATGTAGGCCTGTTTGAGGGTGTCGTAGTCCACATGGCCCAGCGTGGGTAATTTCGTTCCGGGCCCCATGGAACCGGCCACAAAGCGGGGCTTGTCAGGTGTCGAAAATTCCTGGGCCACTGCTTTTGCCAATTCCGCCGCTGTTTTATTGAGGTAGTAGGCCTGGTCAGCCAAATCATACTCCGCCAGTACCAGGGGAGTGCCGCCAAAGGTATCGGTTTCCACCACATCGGCCCCGGCCGCAAAAAAGGCCCGATGCACCTGGGCCACCGCCTCCGGTTTGGTGTGTACTAAATATTCATTACAACCTTCGTATTCTGGCCCGCCGAAATCCGCCGCCGTTAAGTTTTGCACCTGGAGATTCGTTCCCATGGCCCCATCAAAGACTAACACCGGACGTTCGGGACTATGGAGACGGTCAAGAAAAGCGCTTTTCATAGGGTCTGGGGAGAATTCGGGAGGAATCGAAGTATGAAATATTATACGACGAGCCAGAAAACCCCGCCCCGCTTAGCCGGGGATGGTGAGCCGACTGGCCGGCTTGACTAAGCTAGGCCGGCGAGAAAGTTATCCTCCAGGTCGTAACCCAACATCTGGGCCAGGGACTTTAAGCGAAAAGCGCTAGGGAGGTTTTGCGTAGGCAGCCAATGGGCTAAAACAAACACCTTTTGCATCATCAAGAGTTCCAGCGCCTCAGGATTGTACTGAATGCCTTCCGTGCGGTGAAATTGGTGGGGAACCAGCATCGCGACATATCGCGCCAGTTCACCGGCCTTCCAGTCCAAGAGAAACGGAAACCAAGGATAGGTCGCATCCAGGCGTAAAAACCAGAGGCGAACCTCGGGAATTTCGGAGAGTTCCCTGGGGTCATCGGCGGGCCGAGGAAAGTCGATCTGGAATTGAATACTGTGTTCCTGGGGGGCAATGGTTCCTGCGGCTAGCCAGGGAGCCACCAGATTGGTAACGGGGGATAAATCTAAACTGAGAATTTGGGCCTGGGAAACGGAGACTAAAACCATGGCACGGTCGTAACGGAGAATTGCTCCTATTATCCGGGTAAAGTTGGCCCCTAGCCCAGAATTGAGCCAGAACCACTGCCCTTAAACATGAGCCAAGACAGGATAAAGTCGGCCACAAAGATAGCCAGGAGGGCCGTTACCACGGAGGCTGTTGTGGAAGACCCCACCCCCTTGGCCCCGCCGCGGGTAGTCAGGCCCCAATTACAACCGATTAGAGCAATCAAGGCCCCGAAGACGACCCCCTTAATGGGGCCGCAGAGAATATCCCAGGGCGTTGCCAGGGATTTAATGGAGTCCCAAAACACCGAATCAGCAATGTTATAGAAATGGTGGGCAATCACCACGCCGCCTAGTAGGCCCATCAGCAGGGCCAAAATACTCAGGGCCGGTACCATCACACAGCAAGCAATCAGGCGAGGAATGACCAGATACTCAATGGGATTGGTATTGAGCATATAGAGCGCATCAATCTGTTCCGTCACCCGCATCGTGCCAATTTCCGCGGCAAAGGCCGACCCCACCCGCCCGGCCACCACCACCGCCGTCATAATCGGGGAGAGTTCCCGGCTCAGGGCCAGGGCCAGAATCCCCCCGACCACACTACTGGCCCCCAGGGCCAAAAATTCTCGGGCCACCTGGATGGTAAAAATCATGCCGATCACCGTGGCGGTAATCAGAGTAATCACGAGGGACGCCGGCCCCACCGTCACCATTTGCTCAATCGTATTGCGATAATCGACCTTGCCTTGAAGCAGTTGGTAAAAGACCTGGCCGGTCAACAAAATCGCTTTCCCAGAACGCTGGAGCCACGATTGAAGTTCTGCAAGAATAATGCCATTGCTCATGGGTCGGGGGGGGAGAAGGGGTCATTGTCAGCATTCTGCAGTAAAAAGGCTTGTTTGGGAATGCCGATGGCGATCCCCTCCTGTTCAAAGGCGACCTTAATGCGGAGACGAAGTTCACGGCCCACATCCCACTGGGCCCCCGGCTTGGTTTTCAGCCAAATGCGGAGGGTAATACCTTGATGGGAAATATTTTCAATACCCTTGAGGTCGGGTTGATCCAGAATCACGGGATGCCACTGGGGGTCGTGATAAAGCTGGTCTGCAATCTCTTTTAGAAGGTTTAAGGCCTGTTTGATATCGGCATCGTAGGATACTTGAATGGAATAATCTACCCGCGACCAATCCTTGGTTTGATTGCAGACGGTGGTAATGGCCCCGTTGGGAATGGTGATCAGATCCCCATTCGCACTGCGAAGCCGCGTGACAAACAGGTTCATATCTTCGATCAGACCTTCATGGAGGCCTAGGATCACGTAGTCGCCGGTGGCGTAGGAATCGTTGATCAGGGCCGTCAGGCCAGCAATCAGGTCTTTAATTAGGTTCTGGGAGCCGAAGGAAATGGCAAAACCAATGATCCCGGCCCCGGTCAGAATGGGGGTAATGGGAATTTCAAAGACTGTGAGGGATAAAATCACCCCAACACTGACGTAAAAAAAACTACTGACTCCCTTGAGAGCACTGGCAATGGTGGGCAAACGCAGGGCCTGGCGGGAATTTTTCGAGGCCTGGAGCAATTTCAAATCCTCTCCCCAGGCCAATAAACTTTTGTCGATCAGTAGTTCTGTCACCTTCGCCAGGATCAGGATACTCAACCAGATCAGTACTAGGGTCAACGGCACTCCAGCTAATTGGGCACCCCAGGGCCGACTGTAGGGAAAAAGCAAGAGCAGGGTCGCGGAACCCCTTAGCCAAACGAAGGATTGGAGTAGAAGCAGGAGACGCCGTAAAAAGATCAAGATGCGGATGCGCTGGGTTGTCAGGGTCTTGAGTTCTTCAAAGCGGATGGCCTGATGGTCGGGGTATAGTAGTTGGTCTAGTCCAAAAATATTGTCGGTCTTGCCCTGGAGATTGGTCGATAGAAAACGGCCCCGTAGGCGAATGAGAAAAAAGTAAATGGCCAGGGCCAGACGGTCGCCTAATTTGAGTAGAAAGGATTGATTCGTGAGTTGGGGCGAAAAGGTAGAGGGGACGATCGATTCATCATCTGCCACGACTTTGGCCTGGCTCAGCAGAGTTTTGAGCACCTGGACACGATGGCCCAGCCATTGGTAAATCCAACTAATGACACAACTGATCACCGTAATCAACGCTAAAATTCGCAGGGCCAAGAGCGCACTATCCCAAAGGGCCTGGGGTTGTCGCTCTGCCTGGGCCTTGATTAACGCCTGGCGGGTAATCTCTGCGGCCTGATTAGCCAAATCTTCAACCGACTGAGCATGAAGTTCTGCATCTGCTTCGGTAACGGTTCCCAATATACGAGGTTGGAGGGTTTTATCATCAGCGGCCAGGATTACGGTTTGGCCATTTAATACTGAGGGGTAAACCCGTAGGCTCTGGGGGTCAAAGCCCCGTTTAAGTACCTCTTGTAGTTTATTTTCAATGCGTTTAACGCGACTCCGGATCGGCTGAAACTCATCTTTCTTGGCAGGAGCCATGGTAGAAGCCGGCAGGGCCACCAGGAACAGGGGGACGCCATCCAGGCGCACGGAATCGTAGTTCAGATTGCCAATCTGACCCGATTGATTACGGTTAATATTCCAGAGCAAAGATTGGACATCACTAGAAAGGCCAGGCAGTTGTGCCTGACTGGGGACTCCCCAAGCGAGACTCAAACCAAGGAACCATAGGCCCATCAGGAGTATCAACCCGAGGCGTTTCTGTCGTCGTCCCCAGGATCGTTTCGGCAATAGACAGGGCCAGCGGAGGGCCGTCGCAGGATTCACGGAAAAAATCGGCATCGTGGGCAGGGAAAACAGGCCATGGCCTTCAGCATAGCGGGGAGCAGATCAAAGCGCTTTTGAATCTCTTTAGGTACATTCCTTGCCCCTTAGGACGAAACAGCCGGGCGAGGAAAGAACCAGCATCCCTCCAGGCCTGGGTTAAAATAAAGGACTAAGCGTATTTTCAAGTAAAATAGACGACCATGGCTGAAACCTATCTTTTGGACAAATTGCAATCCGTTGAGCAAACGTTTCAAGAACTGACTCGTTTACTCGCTGACCCGGATATTGCAACCAATCCGGAAGAACTGCAACGGGTGGCCAAGGCCCGCTCTTCCCTCGAAGATACCGTCACGACCTACGAAATCTGGAAAAAAACCCAGGATGACCTGAAGGGAGCCCGCCAAATCCTCAAGGAAGCCAACGCCGACCCCGATATGCGAGAAATGGCCAGCCTAGAGGTCGAGGAACTAGAAACAAAATTAGGGGAGCTAGAACAACAACTGACGATTCTGCTTCTACCCCGCGACCCCAACGACGATAAAAACATCATGCTAGAAGTCCGGGCTGGCACCGGCGGCGATGAGGCCAGTATCTGGGCCGGGGATTTGGTCAGAATGTACTCTCGTTATGCCGAAACCCAGGGCTGGAAAGTGAGCCTGTTAAGCGAATCCCTGGCGGATATGGGGGGCTTTAAGGAAGCCATTTTGGAAATTACTGGCGACCGTGTCTATAGCAAACTCAAATTTGAAGCCGGCGTCCATCGCGTCCAGCGGGTTCCTGTCACCGAAGCAGGGGGCCGGGTGCATACTTCGACTGCAACCGTGGCAATTATGCCGGAAGTGGATGACGTGGAAGTACAGATTGACCCCAAGGATATTGAACTCACCACAGCCCGGTCGGGGGGCGCCGGGGGCCAAAACGTCAACAAGGTAGAAACCGCCGTGGATCTCTTCCACAAACCCACAGGCATCCGTATTTTCTGCACCGAAGAGCGTTCCCAACTCCAGAACCGGGAACGGGCCATGCAAATTTTGCGAGCCAAACTCTACGACATTAAACTGCGGGAACAACAGGAAGCCGTCAGTTCGATGCGACGCTCCCAGGTCGGCACCGGCTCCCGCTCCGAAAAAATTCGCACCTACAACTACAAAGACAACCGCGTCACGGATCATCGCCTGGGTAAAAACTTCGTCCTGGCCACGGCCCTGGAGGGAGATATTGAGGACATGATTCAATCCTGTATTAGCCAAGACCAACAAGAAAAACTCGCCGAATTAGCCGCCAACAATAACTAAATTTTTAACTAAACTGCGGCTACGTTGAAGACCGTGACGTGAATGGGGCGAAGAACATCCTCCAGCGAGGGCTAGAGAAAATAGGTCGGGGCGCGGCCGAATCTACAAGGAGTTTGACTCTCTAGCATCGTTGGAGCAATCCTGCGGCGTTACAGTTGGACTTTGAATGAAGAATCCCCGTCCTTTAGGATGGAGAGAGCGTCAAATACTTCTTTCTCAGACCAGTGCCCACTTCAGCAAGGGGAGGATGTCAAGTTCTGCTCCCGTTAATTTGAGCGGTGATCTTAGCCCCCAAAAATATACGGCGATCATCCCTTGAAACGCTCCCAAGGACAACCACCGCAACCTAACTAGTACAATAAATCGAAACAGTTAGCGTTTAGCCAGTTTCTGAGTTTTCATTTTCCGCAGACGGATGGATTCCGGGGTAATTTCCACCAGTTCATCAGGGCCAATATACTCTAGGGCCCGTTCCAGGCTCATTTCCACCGGGGCCTGGAGTTGAACTAATTCATCTCCGGTAGCGGAACGGTGGTTGGTTAATTGCTTGGTTTTACAAACGTTTAGCTCTAGATCCTGGGGCCGGTTATGTTCCCCAACGATCATACCTTTGTAAACCTTGGTTCCCGGCTTGATGAAGAATACTCCCCGGTCTTCGGCGTTTTTCAGTGCATAGAAAGTAGCCACTCCTTCCTCAAAAACCGTAATCACCCCGTTGTAACGGGTTTCCAGATCGCCGCAGAGGGCCCGATACTCTAGGAAGCTATGGTTCATGATCCCTTCCCCCCGAGTCAGACGGATAAACTCACCCCGGAAGCCAATTAGGCCCCGAGCTGGAATCACAAATTCCAACTGAGTGCGACCATTGGCTCCAGTTTGCATATCCTGCATTTCCCCCCGCCGTTGCCCCAGGCGCTCAATACAGGCGCCGACCGCCGCTTCAGGTACATCTAGAACCAGGTATTCGTAGGGTTCACAGGGTTGGCCATTCACTTCCCGATAAATTACTTGGGGCTGGGATACCTGGAATTCGTAGCCTTCCCGCCGCATGGTTTCGATCAAAATACCCAGGTGGAGTTCTCCCCGACCAGAGACGAGGAATTTTTCAGCACTGTCGCCTTCTTCCACCCGCAGGGCCACGTTGGTTTCCAACTCGCGGAAAAGTCGGTCACGCAGTTGGCGAGAGGTGACAAATTTACCTTCCTGGCCGGCAAAGGGCGAGTCATTCACCGAAAAGGTCATCTGGAGGGTCGGCTCATCCACTTTAATTAGGGGCAGGGCCATGGGTTCATCGGGGCAGGTCAAAGTTTCGCCAATATTAGCATCGGCAAAACCCGCCACGGCCACAATGTAGCCAGCAGTTGCTTCCGGGAGTTCAATGCGTTTTAGGCCCTCAAAGCCTAGGAGCTTCGTTACTTTGCCCTTGGCAATACTGCCATCTTCTTTAACCAGGGCGGCCTGTTGGCCCGCCTTAATCACCCCATTGTGGATGCGGCCGATAATGATCCGGCCCAAGTATTCAGAATAGTCGAGGGACGTCACTTGCAATTGCAGAGGTTTGCTGACATCCCCGGCTGGGGGCGGTACATGGTGCAAAATCGCCTCGAACAGGGGTTTCATGTCCTCCGCTGGGTCTTCGAGTTTTTCCTTGGCAAAGCCTGACAATCCGGAGGCAAATAGAGTTGTGAAATCACACTGGTCATCATCGGCCCCCAATTCCACAAACAGGTCAAAAACTTTATCCACGGCGGTATTGGGGTCAGCGCGGGGCCGGTCAATCTTGTTGACCACCACCAAGGGCCGTAGGCCTTTTTCCAAGGCCTTTTTCAGTACGAAGCGGGTTTGGGGCATCGGGCCTTCGTTGGCATCCACGATCAAAATACAACCATCGACCATGCCGAGAACTCGTTCTACCTCACCACCAAAATCGGCGTGACCTGGGGTATCGACGATATTGATCAGCGTCTCTTTATATTTAACTGCCGTATTTTTAGAAAGAATGGTAATGCCGCGTTCCCGTTCCAAGTCATTGGAGTCCATCACACAGTCTGGGATATCTTCTCCCTCCCGAAAGATACCGGACTGGCGTAGCAGGGCATCAACCAGGGTTGTTTTACCGTGGTCAACGTGGGCAATGATAGCAACGTTGCGAATGGGGAGGGACATACGATCAGGACTTGCTTGAGCAAGAAAAGAGTAACAATTTGTAATAATACTAGCTTAGGGGGCCTGTAACTGACCATGGTCAGATTTCTATAGCCAGCCCCGCAATTTATAGATGCCAAGACCCAAGTATTCCTTGAGGGCCAAAGTCGTATTTTCTAGGTATTTAGCATCGGGGAAGAGACCCAAAAGCATGGCCCCCAAGGGAGGATTCGCTTTAAGGCTAGGGGTGCGAAAATCTGTAGGGGTTGGAATCACGGTTAGACCGAGCTTTTCAAAAATCAATTTCGCGCGGGGCATGTGGAATGCTGAGGTGATCAGCAGGAACGTTTTAATTTGCTGTTCTTGCAGAATTTTTTTGCTAAATAAGGCGTTTTCGTAGGTATTCAGGGCCTGGGGTTCTAACAGTAGGGCCGTTTTAGGAATACCGAACAATTGCAGTAGGGTTGCCATATCCTCTGCTTCGGAACGTCCTCCCCCTAGCCACGGAATTCTCCCTCCCGTTAGCAGTAGCCGAGGAATCTTCCCTTGTTGATAGAGTTGGGCAGCGTAAATCAGGCGATCACCGGCTTCGTTGACCTCTGGAACCCGTTGGGAATCATTGGAGCCATAGACAGCCCCTCCCAAAACAACAGCGGCCTCTGCGGAAGGGATGGGCTCAGGAGCCAGAACCCCATATTCCAAGGAACCCAAGAGTGCATCACTGACCCAGACATTCCCCCCAAAATAAAGGACAACGAATCCCACCAAGGCCGGCCCTTGCAACCAAGAACGCTGTTTCCAACTCCAAACCGCTATCAGGCCTAGCAGCAGAGTAGCGAGGCCAAGAGGATAGAAGAAGAGGGGTAATAATTTTGATAAAAAGAGAAACATGGGCGCTCTGCCGCCGCTTAAATCTCTTCAACTTCTAAACGGCCAGCCGTAACAGCCCCGAAGGCAAAGGCCAGGACAATGGGCATGGGAGACTGCATAAAGTAGGTGGAGAAAACTCCTGTAACGGCAACAAGGGCTGCGGCCAATAGCCAGTAGCGCTCCTCGGGACACAGGCCCTTTTCAAGCTTAATGCAACGAAGAATCTTTCCGGGAATAGGCTCTGGCATTACGGCCCCAGGAGGAAAGGCCCAGTAGTGATTGAGACGTTCCATAAACAGATCCGTCCAGCCATTGGCATCACACCATTCCTGAATCCACTCGTCGCAAAAATGTCTCATTACAGCTACAAATTAAGTATTAATAAACGCCTAATTGTTCCAGTTTGTGCCCTGGAATCTTTGCTTTTCGTCATCCTAGCAAAGGGCTTCCCGGCCCTTTTTAAACTTGATAAAACTTATTTTTACTCGTGATAAAACTTAATTGTTGTCTCCCATCACAATCCCCTCTTCCGTCACCAGAACCGTCAGGGGAATATCCCAGGGATCCGTAGGCAAGTGGGGAACCCGAGCCGACGCAAACAGCACCCCCAACGTTCTAATCTTGTGCCAATCGGGTTGAGCTAGGAGGCGGTCGTAGTAGCCACCACCATATCCCAAGCGATAACCTCGGTCATCCACCGCCAGGGCTGGAATGAGAAGCAAATCCACTGTGGAGGGCAAAATCAAATCGGCCTCGGCTAAGGGTTCCAGAATACCGTAGGCTCCCTGTTGGAGCGGCTCTCCCGGTTGCCATCGATGCCAGGTGAGGTGCAGGCCCTGACACCGGGGAAAGCCCCAAACCTTCGGTAAAGCAAAGAGGGAGGTCAGGTCAGGCTCTTGGCGAATACTGAAATAGGCCAATACCGTTTGGGCCTGTTGAAACTGTGGCCATTGGCAGAGGTGATGGCAGAGCCGTTGACTGTTTGCCTGCCAGAGGGATTTTGCCAAGGTGCGTCGAGCCTGGCTGAATTGTTGACGCAAGCGTTGTTTTTCTTTCAATGTTTAACCCACTCCCATCAGGGCCAATATTTTCAGCTTATGCCACCGCCAGAGTTGTGCCAATTTTATAAGTGTCACAACTTGGGGTGTCTGGGCTCAAAACTTTATCTATCATCTACTTGTGTGTGAGGAGTAAGAGTAATAAAGGAAGCGCATAGAGGGTCGAAACACGGCAAGACTCCTTTGATGCCTTCCTTTTTTATTGTCTGAGCTTACCAGCCCCAGGTGCCAAGGCCACCCTTGAAGGGACCAAAGATATTTGACGTAATCCAACCACCATAGAAGTCTCCCGGTTGGGCCTGTACCAGCTCTCCATCCACGTAGCAGGCTTCCATACGGCTAGGATAGAAGGCTACATGGTTTTGTAACCCTTGGAAGGCAGGGGTTGGCTCGGAATAGCCCCAAGCACTATTTTCGGCTTGCTGGGAACCCACCTGAATGGTGTAGTAATGGGCCTGGCCCTTCCATTCACAGTAGGTACGCCGTTGCGTTCGGCTCAAGTACTGAGTCTGGATATCCTCTAGAGGAATATAGTAAACCGGCGGATGACTAGTTTCTAGAACCCGTTGACTACGATAGCTATCGGCAATCAGCACCTGATTAAACATCACTTGAATGTGTTTGGTATAGGCCTCTAGACGGGGCGGGCGAGGATAATCCCAGACGGATTCTTGGCCGGGTTGGGGGGGAATGGGTTGGGGAAAAGCCATGGTGAATTCGTTCAAGGTCTAGGGTTATTGTAGCCTCCTCCTCTGAGCAGTAATCTTCCCTCGGCGATCACGGTCAGGGCCAGACAATGCCGTAGAATAGGAGCTACTTTGGGTTAATTCCCCGCGCAGTCAGCGGTCAAGGGCTACCATGCAACGATTTTTACAACGAATTTGGCAAACCGTTCAAAGATTTTGGCAACAATTACTGGGCGGCGGCCTTCGGACGAGTTATTCTGGCCGACGAGGCCAGTCAGCAGGTGCGGTAGCCGTACTTTCGGATACGGACTACGAATTTCTCTTCAGTCAATTGCTGGAAGGCATTGCCCATGGTTGGCATGAGGGCCGGATTCTCAAGTTTTTTGAACAATTGGGAGAGCGGGGACGCACCAAAGCCTGGGTGAGTTGGCTAGACCGCTTTTCTGAGAAAGTTTTGGCCTCGCCTTCACCGAACTTAGTCCTAGCCGCCCGGCTGATGCGCCTGGGGGAATTGGCCCAATCCTTTCCCCGTATTGAACCCATTGGCCAAGCCGCCTATCAACTGGCCCATCAACTCTATGCTCGTCAGGCCCCAGAAACGACCATCTGGGAATACGAAGGCCCAGAAGCTGGCCCGCCCGAGTTACCCACCACACCGGAGGGCTGGTTAACCTTGGGCCTCCAACAGGCTAATGCAGGCGACTTAGGCTCCGCCATCCATAGCTGGGAGCAAGCCATTTTGCTTGACCCAAACCTGGCAGTGGCCTGGCATAATCGTGGCAGTGCCCTGGGTAATCTGGGCCAATTGGAAGAGGCCCTGGCCAGCTTTGAACAGGCGGTTAAATTAAACCCGGAAGACCCCGGTGCTTGGTTCCATCGGGGGGCCATCCTCGAGGCCCTGGAACAACCGGAAGCGGCCCGGCCTTGTTACGAGCAGGTGCTAGCGTTAGATCCCCAGAGTGAGGCCGCCCAACAACGTCTTCAACATCTCCAGGCCCTTAGCATGACCTCAATAAACTCACCATCAGAGATCAAGGATAATGTCGTCGGAGACTTGGAAGAGAATCCCGATATCCTTCATGAAGGCTAGGGCCTGGCGGGGATTCATGCGGTTGGGTTGGAAAATCGCTGAACCCGAATGACGCAGGGTTAACGTTTTAACCTGTTCCTTGTTCAAATCCGTGAGACGAATGGCCTGCATTGACCAAATTTCAAAGGCCCGGGTTGTAATCGGCTCACAACTAATAAGCATGGGTGTATGATGTCGTGAGTCTTGGACAATCCGATGATAGGTTTGATTGACCTTGTCCTGGTAGCCTTCGAGAACCTGTAAAAACATCCCATCTGCATGGCAAAGGAGGCCGGTAATTCCGTCCGTCTGATTATTTTTAATCGAGCTCTCCATAATATTTTTCAAGTCGGCCAAGCCCAGATCGGGATTTGCATGACTGCTGTAAATTAAGCGGTATAGGTTCATAAAAAGGCTTGTCCTAAATGATTCCGGCAGGTAATTAGAATAAGAATATTGCTTGAGCTTTCCCAAAATGCTTTCATAATCTAGCATTTTGTCTGACTCGAAACCAAGTAATTCCTGAAAACCGGCCGATCTTTCATCCTACCAGATCACCTGGCCGCGCAGGGCGTTAATTTTCTTAGCCTTGAGCCCCGGTACCCGTTCCAAGTCTTCTAGGCCGGTAAAAGGTTGATTTTGGCGAGCGGTAATAATCTTCTTCGCCAGACTCGGGCCAATGCCGGGTAGGCTTTCTAGTTCCGTCTGAGTTGCGGTGTTGAGATTAACCAGGGGCGCTGTCGTTGCAATGGCTAAAGGACTGGGCTGGGGAGTTACATTCTGGCCACAGGCCCTTTCTTGGGCCTTAATTTTTCGTTTTAATCCCTCTGGGAGACCCCACTGGGCATTGGCCTGGAGGCGTTCCAGTTCCCGCTGATAATGGGCCGCAATTTTAGGATTTTGCAAGATTAGGAGGGTCTCGTCGTTTTGCAGATTGGCACTGGGAGACCAGTTGTGGGAGCCAGTAATGACAGTCTGGACATCAATTACTGCCAACTTATGGTGGAGTTTATCTCCCTCTACTAGGGTTGGAATTCCCACAAAGGAAGCGGCCAAGGGCCAGGGCCGGTTGCCAGCTTCGACACGGCATTGTTCCCGCAGGCTTACCCCCAATAGATCCAGTCCCTCACTGTAGGAGCGAAAGGCAAAACCAGGATCAATCAAGGTTTTAATTTCGACTCCCCGTTGAAAGGGCTGTTGCAGAACATCCACTAAGGGCTGTTCACTAAACACAAATAGGGCAAGATCTATCGATTTTTGAGCTGTATTGAGGTAGCGAGCGATTAAGCCATTACTGGTTTCTGACCAGGGCAATTGTCGAGAATCGGGGGAAAATTTGACGGTAACGGTACTCTGACCGACAGTAACAGTTTGGGCCGACCGGTGCGGTTTCTTCAAGCCAAAACGACTGTCTGCCCGGCCACCAGGGCCATCCCCCCACATCAAATTAAATTCCTCTGAGAAAATGTCCGCTAGGGCCGGCGATTGGATCACCAGGAGGTTATTCGCATTGCCGCGAGTAGCTGGGCGGCTGTAATCCCCGTGCTGATCGCTGAGGGTGAAGTTAGCAGAGGTGACGATCACCGTCTGGCCGTCCACGACCAAAAATTTATGGTGCATCAGACCCGTTCCCTTGGAGCCATCTTCCGTATCGTCAATGAGGGGGACTCCTCCCTGGCGTAGGATTTGAATGGCATCGCGCTCTGCACTTTCTGACTCACTAATCTGGCCATCCCTGTTTTGATCCAGAAAGGCCTGGTAATCCTCCAGACGGTCATCCGCTTGGTCACCGTCTTGATCCGAAGTGGCAGAGGTGGCCCCTGAGCCTATTTTTTCCGCCACTACAAAATTGTACTGATTTTCTAAAATTACCCGCACCTGACGGCCTTTTTGTTTCTGGGCCACCAAGGCCTGGGCAATACGGGGCAATCGTAATTCTTGAACCGCCAGGTCTATGCGACTTTGGGCATTGTTAATGGCCTGGAGAATAATCGCTTCAAGATTATCCCCTGGCCGTTGGATTTGGCGGTAGGGGTCTCGATAATCGGCCCCCTGGGCCTGGTTATGGTTGAAATACACTTGGATCTGGGGATCTTGGGGCAGGGGTGGTAAGCGGCCCCCGTCTCGCAGATAGGCCCCGATGATAATAGCGGCCGCTACAACTAGGGCCAGGGCCACCAGTAGCCAGCCGCGATAGGCTTTTAACCATTTTCCTGTTGAATTCACCCTCTTCCCCCCAGTCGCGTCTCCCCTAGAATAGAGCGATAGGATTCCCGCATTTTCCTGTTCCCCATGGCCCTACTTCGTTACTGCTGTCTTATTCTTTGCTGTTGCTGGCTCATGGCCTGTCAATCGGCCCCGGCGACGGTTCCCCTGGAATTTGCCCCTGAGGGGGATATTGTGCAGAGGGCCTTGACCTACCAATTAACCCAGAGCCAGACTCGGCTCAGTGACCAACTCCAGACTAGCCCACCCGCGTTAGCAATTAGTAATATTCAGGTTAAGCAGATCGAACCGATTGTGGTGGCAGATCTACCCGCCTATCATCTTACGGGCCAATATAATGTCACCTTAACGCTGCCCCGCCAGACCGTAACCCAAAAGCAAAATCCCTTCGAGATTTATCTCCAGCGTCAAAGTGAGGGCAAAAGTTGGCGACTACTCCAGCGGGAGGTAAGCAATGATCAGGGCCTGCAGTGGAAAAGTTATCTGATCGAAACAGATTAGGCCAGAACGCCGGGAGGACTGGCCCTCGGCGGGTAAAATAGGGGCAGTTTTTGTGGATTGACGGCGCACCATGGTTTTTTCTCCTCCCCCGATTAAGTTTGGTACCGACGGTTGGCGTGGTGTTTTGGGGGCCGATTTTACCTTTGAGCGGGTGGCCCTGGTGGCGGGAATTGCGGCGCAGGTTTTGCGGGCCACCTTTGCCGGCCCCGGTAGAAAAGACCGGATTATTGTCGGTTATGATCGTCGCTTTATGGCGGAGGACTTTGCCCAGTTGGTAGCAGAAACCGTCGCCGAGCAGGGATTTGAAGTCTGGTTATCCCAAAGCTATGCTCCCACCCCAGCCTTTAGTTGGGCCGCTCACCAGGAACAGGCCCTGGGGGCCTTAGTGCTAACGGCTAGCCATAACCCAGCCCGTTATCTCGGTCTAAAGGTCAAAGGGGCCTTTGGCGGTTCCGTTGGGCCAGAAATTACCAGCCAAATCGAAGCCCAGTTAAGCCAGGGCCTGAAGCCCGCTCCCCAAGCCGGAGAAATTTTGACCTTTGACTCCTGGCCCAGCTATTGCCAGGCCCTGCAAGCCAAGGTGGACATCACGGCCATTCGTCGGGTGGTGGAACAGGGCCAATTACAGATTTTTGTCGATGTCATGCACGGAGCCGCCGCCGGGGGCCTGGCCCGTCTGCTCGGTTGTGAGGTGCGGGAACTTAACAGTGAGCGCGACCCCCTCTTTGGCGGGGCCTCTCCTGAACCCCTGGCCCGCTATGTGCCGGAATTGTTGCAAACCATTCAAACCGCTGCTCAACAAGATCAAGAAAGACTGCGAGTCGGTCTAGTATTTGACGGCGATGCCGACCGAATTGCCGCCGTTGATGGCCAGGGCCAGTTTCTCAGTTCCCAGGGATTGATTCCCATTCTGATCGACCATTTGGCCCGTCATCGGGGTTTAGGGGGAGAAATTGTTAAAACCATTAGTGGCTCCGATTTGATTCCCCGTTTGGCCCAGTTGTACGACCGCCCGCTCCAGGAAACTGCCATTGGCTATAAGTACATTGCTGACCGGATGCTCGGTCATGAGGTTTTGATCGGTGGCGAAGAATCCGGCGGCATTGGCTACGGTTCCCACATTCCTGAACGGGATGCCCTACTCTCGGCACTTTATGTGTTGGAGGCCGTTGTGGAATCCCAACGGGATATTAGCCAGCTTTACCAAGACCTCCAGGCCAAAACCCATTTCTATGCGGAGTACGACCGCATTGACCTGCCCCTAGCCAGTATGGCCGTGCGGGGCCAACTTCTGGATTATCTGGCCCAAACTCCGTTCCCGCAGATTGCGGGTTCCCCCGTCACCGACTGCTTAAACATTGATGGCTATAAATTCCGCCTCCAGAGCGGCGGTTGGCTGTTGATTCGTTTCAGTGGCACCGAACCTGTTCTGCGCCTCTACTGTGAAGCCCCGACCCTAGAACGAGTGCAAGCCGTTCTGCAATGGGCCAAGGATTGGGCTCTATCTTTTGCCTAGGGGCTGGCTTGGCATCTCTGCTGGTCAAAACTGTGAATTTTTTGCTTGGCCTTGAGCATTTCTTTGTAGTAGTAATGCCCGGTCTGGGCCGGCATTTGTTGAAAGCGCTGGGAGCAATAGTCATAGTACTTTTGCCAAGTAACCCGCTCCAGGGCCGCAATGGCCTCCGGGATGCGTAGCTCCGGCCGAAAAATATCCGCCTGGGTTTTTTCCGTCAAGTGTAGTAGGGCCTCAATCGGCCCTGTGTCTTGGCCAAGGTTAAGGTAGGCATCGGCAAGACGAGAAACCAGGGTATCCGCTGGGACTAAATCGGTAGGGCCTTGGCCCTCTAGCCAGAGGAGCGTCTGCCAAAGGAGCCGGTGGTGGGCAAAGCTAAACAACAGGTCTTTGTCTTCTAGTTCCTGCTTGATGGTGTTACGAAAATCAGGACAGTGGAGATAGATCAGCAAAAGTAGGCTTTCGGCCTCGGCCAAGAGACTGCTGTCAGGATTTTTCACCCGTCGCGGGGATCGTTTTTGAGTCGAACGGGCCTGGGGTTGGCGAATTTGCTGACTTAATAGGCCTGTCTGGAGGGGAATCAGGCGGACATCCCCCTGACAGAGAATCTCGGCACAATACTGAAGATAATAGGCCTGTTTATTGGGGTCTTGAAATTGTCGTAACAGTTGAACCATACCCTGGGAAACCCGGTCAAATTGTTCAGCCTGTTTGAGACTATTCTGGGCTAATAATTGCTGGACTTGCCATTCAAACCAGGAAGGGGCCGTAGCCAATAACTGTTGGTATTCCGGTTGTGCTTCAAGCTGACTTCCTAGAAATTCATCGGCATCTTTCCCTGCTGGCAGGTTCAAAATTTTGAGATTCACCTGGCCACTATAAACCAACGGTTCAATTTCTTGAATGGCCCGCTGGGTGGCCTTAATACCGGCTTTATCGGCATCAAAATTAAAGATAATTTGTTTCGAGTCCGTATAGCGCAACAGTAATTTAATTTGGTCTTGACTCAGGGCCGTCCCCAGGGCCGCTACGGCATGATTAAACCCATGACGATGCAGGGCAATCACATCAAAATAACCCTCCACCACCAGGGCCTGGTCGCGCTGTTGAATCGCTTTTTTCGCCTGATCGAGACCAAAGAGGGTTTTGCCTTTGTTAAATAATTCCGTTTCCGGCGAATTGAGGTATTTCGGTTCCTCCGAGCCAAGACTGCGACTGCCAAAGGCAATTACTCGGCCCTGGGCATCGGTAATGGGAATCATCAAACGGTCACGGAATTGATCGTAATGGCCACTACCCGACTGACGGGCCTTGATTAAACCCGCTTGTTCCACCAGGGCCAGGGGATAATGTTTCTGTTCGATCAGATAACGGTAGAGGGTTTCCCAGCCGGCGGGCGCATAACCCAACTGGAATTGCTGAATGGTTTCCTCCGACAGATGGCGCTGGGAGAGGAGGTAATCCAGGGCCTTTTCTCCCTGGGGTTGGTAGAGGGTATGGTGGTAAAAATGGGCCGCCACGACCAAAATTTCGTAGAGCTGTTCCTTGAGGGACAGTTGGCGCTGAAATTCCTTGCGTTGCTCGGGCTCTAGGGTTTTAATCGGGACTTGGTAGCGTCGGGCCAGGTCGAAGACGACTTCCTGAAACGAGGCTTTGCCCAACTCCATTAAAAACTTATAGACATTGCCCCCGGCCCCACAGCCAAAACAATAATACATTTGCTTGGCAGGACTGACGGTAAAGCTGGGGCTTTTCTCCTGATGAAAGGGGCATAGGCCCTGGTAATCCTTGCCTTTTTTTTTCAGCAGAACTACTTCGCCAATCACATCAACAATATCAACTTTTTGTTTGACTTCTTCAATGGTTTCTGGATGCAGGCGCGGCGCGTCCATAGGCAGGCGTTAAAAGCGAATTATGCTAAGGTAATGAGGCTTGAACGTGAGATTTTGAGAATGAAAATTGCTACTTGGAATGTCAATTCCATTCGGTCTCGTCTGACCCATCTGCAGGCCTGGTTAACGGACAATACTGTCGATGTTCTGTGTTTACAAGAAACCAAGGTAGTGGATGCAGACTTTCCCCGCCAGGCCCTGGAGGAAATGGGCTATATTTGTACCTTTTCGGGCCAGAAATCCTACAATGGCGTTGCTATTCTAACGCGCCAGCCCCTAGAAAACGTCTGGATCGGTTTTACTCCTCTGCTGGGGCCAGGGCCAGCGGCAACCTTCGATGAACAAAAACGAGTCATAGCCGGAATCTACCAAGGGGTGATGGTGATTAACCTCTACGTTCCCAATGGGTCTGCCATTGGCTCAGAGAAATACGATTATAAGCTGGCCTGGTTCGGTCAACTCAAGCAATATCTCCAGGCCTTCCAGGCCCAAGGCTACTCAGACTTTTGTCTCTGTGGCGACTTCAACATTGCCCTCGAAGACCGGGATATTTACGACCCCAAGGGCAAAGAAACTCACATCATGGCTTCTCCCGTGGAACGTCAGGCCCTGCAGGGCATTCTAGACCTGGGTTTGCAGGATGTCTTTCGGCACTTTAACTCCGAACCCGGCCACTTCAGTTGGTGGGACTACCGCACCGGCGGTTTTCAGCGTAATCGGGGTTGGCGCATTGACCATATTTACCTCACCCCTGGTCTGTTGGCCCAGGCCAAAAGCTGTCTGATTGACAAGGCCCCCAGGGCCTGGGAAAAACCCAGTGACCATACGCCGGTAGTACTGGAGTTGGAGGATTAGGCGGCCCAGTCGCTATGTCCCTTTGCTATGCAGGGAAAGCCTGGGTCGCTTATGCAAGGCCAAACTGTTGACCAAGCAGACGGATGAGGGTACCGCAGACAAAATAAGTCATGAAGACTGCAGGGACAACCAGATAAATGCGAAATGAGGGAGTCAAATCGGACGGAAGCTGATCGCAGACGGCCAAATACGGCAGGATGTTCATGGCATGATAATTAGACATTGGGTAGGGAAGGAAGAAGAACATGGCAGGGGAGCTAACGAAGTAGAATAGCCCGCCGTCCCCTAATACCTGTGCAAAGCCGACAACGAGAACATAGTGCCAGAGGGGAAAGTAAAGACGTTTGATGAAAAGCCAGATTACTAAGAAAATGACGAGATAGGCAGGGAGAGTGAAGAGAAGATCAAGCCCGTAGCGGTATAGACCCAGAGCTAGGGGAGTATCTGGAGAAACGCGCAGGGAGGAAAAAACGGGCTTCGAGAACATATGACAACCCTCAACGACGACGGCCAAAGCAATGCCTATGACAATAAAACGAGTTCTGGGTGAGATGAGGGGAAGGACTCGCGGCAGCAATGACCGAGCTAGCAGTTGTGCAAAAAGGAAGAGCAGTACGAGGATGCGAGTAAGGCTATCGGGAGAAAGACCGGCAAAAACAAGGGCGATAAGAATCGAGACGATGGCCCAAATGCAGTAAAGAAAGGGGCCTAGCGGAAGGCGAGGTATCACAAAGAAGGAGGATATAATACGGGATAATTGATTATAGGGAAAGTTTTCAGCTATCGCGCCAAATACGCATTTTCTAAAAATATTTCTGCATACAAATGCACCTCGTAGACCAAGATCCCGTAACGCTAACGCTGTAATTCCAAAGGTATTTGTAATCCAGATTGCTATTGCCAGAGACAGATGTGCATCGATCCAAATAGTTGTCATGCCACCAATACAGGATGGTTCAGTTTACGTGCTGCCTATATTAAAGAAGCTCGTATATTATCCATTTCTAAATCTGGTAAGTCTTCTAAAATTTCTTCAGCGCTTAAACCGACTGCGAACAAATCTAAAACATCAGACACTCGAATTCTCATGCCACGAATACAGGGACGACCCCCACATTGTTTAGGATTTACTGTAATTCGTTCAAGTAGCTTTGACATTTGAAGAAACCTCCATAAAATCAGCATCTATCGAAAAGCTCGTTCATTCATTTCCTCAAAAAACTACTACGCCGCCTCTGTCTATGGCTTGTCAAATTCATTGTCATGAAGTGTTAGACTTCATAAGCTACAGCCTCCTGCACTAATGGTACTTGCAAAACTAACCAGTCTCGTACATCTGACACATAAGTATTCCATTCTTGAGTAGAACTGACTAAATCAATTATTTTTGACAAACCAGTGTCTCTATTCCAGTCGAGTCTACTTATAATATCGTCTACATATTTATGACTATTGTCAACAACTACAATTTGCTTCGCAATATCAATTATTTCAATTGACTCAGCATCATTAATTGTTTCCAAGTTTATAATAAGGTTATGAATATATTTTTCTGGCTTAACATTTTCTGGTAGCTTTAAGCACTTGATTTTTTCAAGACTAGAATTCCGAAGAGATACTGAATGATTATCATCTCCAGTCAAAACAGCTTTCAATCTAATTTCTTGCTCTTCTCTAGTTGCGTAAACGTCACCATCAAGAACAAAAATGCTATTTCTACAATCTTCGCCTCGAAGACGCAAGCCAGCTAAAACCGTAAAACAATTGATAGCTGCGCCATATCGCTGAACAGAGACATGTCTCGAAATACTTAATTGACCAGCTATTTTTTTGATTATGGTTACCGCAAGATCATCTTCGACAAAAACTTCAATAAACCTTGGCTGAACACCTGTTAAACGGTTGATTGCATCTGGCTTTGTATCATTGAAGCAAAGAGTTTGTTCTGGCGTGCCAAAAATATGTCGTATGTTCATCGAATCTGACATATTAAGAATAGATTCTCGATGAGTTGTAAAAACTACCTGGAGATTATAGTTTTGTGCTCTTTCGGATATAACTTTAATTAGATTTTTCATGGCTGAGTCATGCAACAAAAGATCTAGCTCATCTATTAATACGAGACTATATTTAGGTGCCCTATAAATCTTTTCAAGTAATAGAAATAATTTTTGCTCTCCGGCACTCATACTGAGAGCTGAATATCTTATTCCTTCAGCTTCAACACCTATAAATTTACGTCCTTTTCCATCATCATGGATGTTATAAGCAGTATATCGTCTATTCAGGCAATACGAAGCTTTCTCTAGTATTGTATTTATAATTTCTTCACTCACATTACTAGTCGAATAGTTGATTTTTACTTTTCGTTTTTCTGCCTCAATTAGAGGAACACAACTATCTACCCCAAAATAATATACGTTCCTTGTTGGTCTCCTTTTGTATATCGGTTTCCATCGATCGCTGCTTTTTCCGTAAGCCTGCTCTATGTTTTCGTGCAGTTGAGATGATTGTCTATAAGTATGAACTACTTTAAATTCGCTACCTTGCCATAAAGCATCAGGACTTGGTAAAAAAAATTCGCTGAATTTATGGTCTTCTGTCCCTTCATTTGGTGGCTGAAAACAGCACGCAAGGGCATGAAGAATTGTTGACTTCCCATAGCCATTTGGACCGAGAATGCCAGTTATATTCTTGTCTTCAAATGAAATACAAAGATTTTTAACATTTTTGAGTTTTATTATTTCTAGCTTATGTAAACGTTGCTGAGAAAAATGCATGTTTTTCTGAATCTTTGCGCCTAGCTTATCGTACTTGATTTCAAACCTCTTTATTCTAGCTTAGTTAGGTTTTTGAAGATGAGTGTAGTCTAAGTGTCCTTCTCTAAGATGAATGGCGTGAAAGTCTAACTAGGGATTATACAGAAAGTTTTCGTTGAATATACCAACGAGCATGTTATGTCGATTAGTATACGTTTTTATGAATTCTACATTAACCTGAGTTCGACGGAAGTAAAATCTTGAAAGCCTTACTAAATCAAGAACTCAAAAATTCAGACCGCACAAAGTTCCGTCAACAATGGATTTTAATTGAGAATGTGAACCGATTTTCTCAGGAGTACGGTTTATTGACATAGAACTATTGAACAGCAAATGCTACAAACCTTATTTTGCAAGGGTTCAGTAACTAAATTTTGTCGAACTCAGGTTACATTAATCTAAAAAAATTTGGACTTAGGGAGCGAGCCGTCACACGTTGCTTTACCTCTCTCCTAACTCCGTGTGGGTAGAGGCGAAAGGCACTCTTCAATTTAGAGACCTCGTACAATAAGGCCGTGGGTCTAGAAGGCCAGGGCCGCCGCCAATTTCGCTAACAATTCAATAGACCTCAACACGGCCCTAATTAGCCAGGGCCTGTAGAACGTGGCATCAGATGCTTCAGGTGCGTTCCCAACGAAATTTGCGGTCTGACTCTTGGATGGGGACATCATTAATGCTGGCAAACCGACGCATCATCAAACCATTGTCCGCAAATTCCCAGTTTTCATTGCCATAGGCGCGATACCAAAAACCCGCATCATCGTGCCATTCATATTCAAATCGCACAGCAATGCGGTTATCCATAAAGCACCAAAGTTCCTTCTTCAAACGGTAATCGAGTTCCTTGGCCCATTTGCGTTGAAGGAAGGCTTTGATCGCCTCACGTCCGCTAAAAAATTCGGCTCGATTGCGCCATTCAGAATCTTCGGTGTAGGCAAGGGCCACTCGTTCTGGATCGCGGGTATTCCAAGTATCCTCCGCCGCTTGTACTTTGAGCAGGGCGGTTTCTAGGGTAAATGGCGGCAAGGGGGGTTTCGTTTCCATTCTCATAACTCCTTATTGTGAATAGAGGTGAATAAAGCTTGAGATCACGGGGTCATCGATTGCCAAGGCCCTGTGGGATTGAGAAACGGTGACAACTCTGGGTCTGACCAGCGCAGAGGGAGGCCCCCTTCCAATCGGTAGCCGATTTGCAGATGGAAGCGCAGCAAGCGTTCTGCTCCAGCATAGGTCAGAATTTCCGGCCCTTCCCAAATCACTTCAGCGGTGCCTGTCAAGTAGAGTAAATGGCCCTCGGAAAAATCGATAAACAAAAGGCCAGCATGGGGATTTAATGCTAGATTGCCAAAGGTATTGAAGTGACGATTACCAGAGAAATCAGGAATGGTTAGGGTACGATCATCCTCGATTTTGACAAAACCCAGTTTTCCGCCCCGATGGGAGACATCAACCCCGCTGGCAGAACCTGCCGATGTGGACTGATAGGCGGTGGCAATAAAAAAGGTGTCAGCGGCTGTAATGATTGCCTGTTCTATTGTCTTGAATTGTTCAACGGGGGATGGGGGTCTGATCGCGGTGGGATCAAGGTCATGGCTCTTGGGGGTACGGGTTTGAATGTACTGAGGACAATTGCCAAAGGTTTGCTGTACCTGCACCTCAAAACCATCAGGATAGACGGCACTGACGATTCCATTGACTCGATTGCGGCGACGGGTCGATAATTCAATCCCCAATAAGCCAATGTCAAGGCCCTCTGTCAGGTTAGTGGCGAAGGGGTCGCCGCATAGGGGTTGGGCCATTACTTTCAAGGTGTTATCGCTAGGGGTAGAGATAAAACCCGGATTACCGACCAGGATCGAGGCCCAAGGATTACCTGTCGCATCAACTGTACCGATAATCACGTAGGGGAGTTGGGCAAAGAATTGCCGAAACTGATCGGGGAGATAGTCCCGAATCACGCGCCGCCCCTGTTTATCCATCTGTTCCTGTAGGCCCAAGCGAGCCTGAATTGCTAACTCTCCCTGATGAAAAGGGGATGAGGCCTGAGACCAACCGGGGTTTGCCATAGTGCTTTTTCTCCATTGGAAATGAGAGCGGTCGAGCTGAAAAAACTACAGTCCTGTCATGGGAATATAACCGGGTAATTGTTTGATGCGATCAATCCAGGCAAGCACATGGGGATAGGCTTCTAGGTCGATTTTGCCATCCCGTGCAAGCGCGACATAAGGGAAGACTGCAATATCCGCGATTGTTGGACATTCAAACTCAAGCCAAGTGTAGACATGCAAGTGCTGATCCAATTGGGTGAGGATGAGCTTGGATTTTTGGGTCGCCCGCTCAATGTTAATGTTTGTTCCAGCCCCGAATAAATGGTAAAGACGCGCATTTTCAGGCCCTTGGCGCACCTCTCCCGCCGCCGTCGATAACCAGCGAATCACCCGTGCTAGCGGCAGGGCATCGGTCGGGAGCCACTGGTCTCCCCCGTACTGGCGAGCGAGATAGACCAAAATGGCTTGGGCATCCGCCAGTTGGATCTCTCCATCTACCAGCAATGGTACCTGCCCAAAGGGATTCATGGCGAGGTATTCTGGCGACTTATGCGCGCCTTTCATCAGATCGATTCTGACCCATTCGTAGTCCAAGTTGAGTAGTGACAGCATTAGCTGGACTTTGTAGCTATTACCCGAAATTTCGTGACCGTAGAGCTTAATCATGGGGATTTTCCTTGTTAGACGAGATTGTACCGTCCGTTCGGTATGGATAAAATGTACCGTTCGCTCGGTATAATGTCAAGTGTTGCATTCAAAATCATTGCCCATGCCTAAGGACACCTACATTCCCTGCCTGTTAAGCCTTTTTCGCCAGCATGGTTACGATGGTGCAACCCTATCCAAAATTTCTGAGGCAACTGGATTGGGCAAGGCAAGTCTGTACCATCATTTTCCGGGGGGCAAGGATGACATGGTTAAGACAGTGCTGGATTATCTAGAAAGCTGGCTGGATCAAAATGTATTGCAACTCATCCGCAGACCCGGTGAGCCGTTAATCCGTTTGCAACTAATGTGCGACCGCGTCAGTGAGGTTTATGAGGAAGGACAACAACCGTGCCTCTTTGCTATTTTGTTATTGGGTTCCGCCCGCGATGTATTTCATGCTCAGGTGAAAGAGATACTTTGCGACTGGATTGAAGCGATCGCCACATTACTAATGGAATCTGGGATGGATCCAGCCCTGGCCTGGCAACGGGGAGAAGATGGCGTCCTTGCTATTCAGGGTGCATTGATTTTATCGCAAGGGTTGGACAAGCCGGCCCTGTTTCAGCGTGTCATCAAACAGTTACCGCAACAACTCTGTCGGACATTTTAAGCTGACAAAATATCGCGCTTGTACGAGTCTCAAAATACTTATCTGATATAAGTATTAAGTAAAATCAACTAAAAATAGGCGTTCAGGATCGAGGCGGCAGTGCCAAGGGAAGGGAAAATTCTGTAATAATTGCCAATTTTCTTTAAATAGTTCTACTTGTAAATGATAATCTTGAAAATGCTCGGGAGGGTTATTAAGCTTGAGGTAAAGTGTCATTTTAAAGGGAGTTTCACTTTTTTGAACCAGCCAACAAGGAAAGGTATTGTGACTCGATATTTCTACATGCGCGAGGTAAGAAGGCAAAGTTTCCGGAAATTGAGCTTCAGCTTCTAAACTATAGTTTTCGTTAAAGAGAATATTCTTTCTGAGGCGGGGCTGAGATTTTAAGGATTCTACTTCAGCAAAAAGCAGGTGATGGGCGCGAATACAAATATGATTAGCAGTGGCGGGGAACGGCTCGGACAATGTTAAGGTACAATTCCAATTTAAGGCTCTGACCTGCCGAGGAGAAATAACCTCAATAGCGGAAAAATTCTTACAACCGGTTAAGCGCGCCACTTCGTATAAATTCGGGTGTTTAAAAATTTCTTGTTTGTCGCCATGTCGTAAAACTTTTCCATCTGAGATCACGAGTAAATCTTGGCAAACTCGATAAATTTCTTCTAAATTATGGGACACCATCAGCGTAATGCCTGGATAAAGAGAAAGGGTTTCCAACAAATTTTTCTCCATTTGACTACGTAGTTGTGTATCTAGGGCCGAAAAGGGTTCATCCAGTAATAAAATCTCTGGCTCAATTACCAACGCTCTAGCGATCGCTACTCGTTGTTGTTGCCCTCCAGATAGATGAGCCGGATAGCGGTTTTCTAGATCTTGGAGGTGCATTTGGGAAATTTTGATATCAACCCGCCGTTTTTGCTCAGCAGAGGGTAAATTTCGCACACCAAAAGCAATATTTTCTCTAACTGTCAAATGGGGAAAAAGGGCATAGTTCTGAAAAACAAAGCCGACTCTTCGCTGGCAAGGAGGAAGATTAATGCGGCGACGAGAATCAAACCAGACCCGGCCATTAACTGTAATTAAACCACGATCGGGGGTTTCTAAACCAGCAATACACCGAAGCGTCATGCTTTTGCCTGAACCTGATGCGCCGAGAAATCCTAGAGCTTGTTGACCACTTTCTAAGGTTACTGCTAAGCTAAAATCCGCATGTTTTTTTTCAATATCTAAAAATAAACCATCAAAGTTTGAAATAGATTCACTCCTTTTCAGATCTGATAATTTTAGATCAAAAATATTTCTTAGTAGATTTAAGCCCAGCAATGAATAATTCTTTTTTGTAGGAATAGATTGATTCTTGCTTTGCTTTTTTTCTGTCCAAAAATTAACAACAATGATCACTGATAAAGAGATAAATAATAACACCAATACCCAAATGAAAGCCGTTTGGTAATCCCCCGATTCAGTAGCAAAGAAAATTGCCAAAGGCATGGTTTGGGTTTTACCTGGGATATTGCCCGCTAGCATCAACGTTGCGCCAAATTCCCCTAATGCCCGGGCAAAAGAAAGAATAATTCCCGCTACAATACCCCGATAGGCTAAGGGAACCATAATTGTCCAGAAAATTCGCCATTCCGAACTACCCAGGGTTCTCGCCGCGAGGATAATATTATGCTCGATTTGCTCAAAAGCACCCAAAGAAGTACGGTACATTAAAGGAAAAGAAACGACGATAGCACTGATCACCGTGGCTTGCCAGGTGAAAATAAGATTAATTCCCATTGCCTGTAAAGCTTGACCAATCCAGCTATTTTTCCCGAGAAGTAATAGCAATAAAAATCCCACCACCGTTGGCGGCAAAACGAGAGGAGCAATAAAAAGCGTATCAATAATGCTTTTGGCTTTACCACGACGATCGAGCATTAAACGGGCGGCGATCAACCCTAAAAAAAAGGTGATCACAGTGGTGCAAATCGCCGTTTTTAGAGAAATTGACAGAGGGGTAAGATCGAGGGTCATTGTTAACAGATTGAGTAAGAGAAAGCAGGGAGTAGCATTAGGGAATTTTTATAATTTGAGAAGGCAGTACTGAACACTCGTTTCAAAGATTCGTTTCCCGCCACCTTCAGCAATGGTTTGTCGTAACTGTTGGGGATCGATAATATTAACGCCAGCAAGGTCGTCAATGCCCATTTCTGCGAATTCCTTTAGCCAAGGAACAGTTGGCTCCATTAAGACAACTTGGGCCTGTTGAGCAAGTTCTACAAGGCGAGGAAAGGTTTTGTTAATAATTGAAGTGGCGGTTAAAAAGACCCAGTCGGCTTGGGGAAGTAAATATTCTGCCGCTGGATCGGGAAAATCTTTATCGATAGGTTGACGTTCAATTACCTGTACATCAAAATTTTTTTCGTAGCGTGATAAGCTAGGATAACGACCAATAATAACGACTTTTTTATCGTTAATTTGGGGTAAGAAGTAATCAAAAACAGCTAGATTATGATCACTTTTAGAGAGCAAGGGTTGAGCTTGTTTTAAAAGTGGCGATTGCCCATTAATGATCAAATTAATAACAGCCATACCGACGGTAGCTTCGTAAGGGTGCCAAGATTTAAGCCAGGGTGCTAAGTCGGCGATTTTTTTCTGGGCTAGTGTTCCTGACCAGGCTAAAGTACGAGTTGGAATCCCTGGACTCATCGCTAAACCGATACCGTTGCCATCACAAAAAGTCCAGGTTAGACCGATTAAAATTTCTCTCACTAGGGTAGGAGAATTTCCATAGTCTAGCAGTAGGTCATAAATAGCATAGGGAGAAAGCATTAAAATAAGGTTCTTAGATTTAGTTTAATAAATTAAAATATGGACATAAATTAGTCTACAAAGCCATATTTTTTTAGAATATTCTTGGCTTGAGTGCTGGTTAAAAATTCCCCAAAGGCTTGGGCTGAATTCGTATTTTTACTCTCTTTTAAAATGGCAAGGAGATAAACAATGGGGGTATGAGAATTTGGGGGTGCGGTGGCAACAACTTTAACTTGATTGGAAGTTTTTGCATCCGTGAGATAGACCAAGCCTGCATCGACATTTCCAGTTTCTACGTAGGTTAAAACCTGACGAACGTCTTTGCCATAAATCAGTTTTGGTTGAACTTTATCCAAGATTTTGTAGAACTTAAAAGCTTCTTCTCCATATTGACCTGCCGGCACAGATTTAGGCTCTCCGATAGCAATTTTAGTCACACTTGGCTTAGTTAAATCGGAAAACTTCTGAATCCTATTCTCAGTTTTCGGCGTAATTAAAACGATTTGATTGCGGGTAAAAATTTTACGTGAACCTGGCAAGAGCATGTTTTTACTTTCTAGGGCATTCATCTGCTTATTAGCGGCAGAGATGAAGAGATCCACGCTGGCCCCTTGTTCAATCTGTTGTTGTAGAGAACCCGAGGAGCCGAAATTATAGGTGATTATTGTTTTCGGGTCTTTTTTCTGATATTCCGTCTTAATTTCGTTTAAAACATCTTTAAGACTAATTGCGGCTGAAACCGTTAAAGCCTGGTTTTGGGCAAGAGCCGGCTGACTTAAGTTTATTCTTTCAATCGCCAAGAGAGAAATTTGGGAAAGGCCTAGCCCTAAAAAAAGTAGCTTTAAAAACTGCTTTCTTGTCATGAGAACTTCTCCTTTTGTAGCTTGCTTTACTTAATCATTGTTTAACTATAAGGCATTATAAATTTGTCCCTGAAGAAATGCCGTATCTCTTAATACTTTTCTTCAAAATAATCCGTTTAGGAGGATTAGTTTCATGCAAGTTAGCGCCAGAAATTGTTTGAAAGGAACAGTAACATCTGTTAATATTGGTTCTGTTAATACTGAAATCACCTTAGAAATTGCCCCCGGTTTTAAGGTCGTTTCTATTATTACTAAGGCCTCTGCAGAACAGTTGGAGCTTACTGTGGGCAAAGAAGCTTATGCAGTGATTAAAGCCAGCGATGTTTTAATGGCAATCAACGACTAGATAGTAAACGAAGCTCTTCTTTGGTAGTCCCCCCTTGCTGGGGGGCACCTGGACGATCAATACAATGTTTGGGTCAAGGAGTCTTAGCAGAAATGATCCCAATCTGAATCGCCGGAAATAGTTAGTAACAAGGTTAGAAAATTATGCTATCCGTCTTGGGGGGCGGTATACAATCCCAGTTGGCAGGAGAGCTCCTTGGCCAGAAAGACTAAAAATTTGGCGGCTTCTAAATTATCGTTATGGGCAAAATAGGCGGATGCTTGCATCAATGCCTGAACGAAGCCACCATCAATTAAATCTACGGATTCATCTAGGATCGCTGGCTCCTGACCATTGGGACATTGGAGAAGGCGATCGATGAGTTCTAGGTAAAGGGTTTGACGGGAAGTGTTAGTCATCAGTTATCAGCGGTCAGGAAGGGGTGAACAGGGTTGAGTAGGGGGGGACAGGTTTCTAGATCGGGTTTCGGACTAGTCTCACCAGAGAGAGATATGGCTAAAGTTGAAGTCTTTAAGCCGATCCAGGCATCGATTATTTCAAGATCAAAACCGACTTCCCAGCGATCGCCGACTCGCAGTATTGGACGGCGAATGAGTAATGGGTCTTGGATCATTAATTGCAACGCCGTTTCTACGTCCAAGGTTTTGGGGTGTACTTGCCCCGATTTAATGGCTGGCGCTGTGGGGTTAAACCATTTTCCAATCAGGCGATCGCCAAAACAGGCTTGAAGTCGTTGCGGCGTCCATGGTTCAGTGAGCAAGTTACGGGCCTCCACCGCATGACCCGCCGCCGTCAGTAACGCTTTCTGTTTGGTGTTGTTAATACAACCTGGTTTTTCGTAGAAAATAACGGCTACCATTGGGCATTCCCTCTGTTGTTAAAAGTTTTTTGCGGTTTGGGTCATTGGTTCAAATTGAAAGCGTCCTTTGGCGTGGGAATCGCCGTAGAGTTGAAAGGTAACGGCCGTCTCAGTGCCGATGGTGGTTACCTGATGGATCGCGTCGGGATGAAAGCTAATAATTTCCTCAGGGGTCAACACATATTCGCCGATGGGTTCTATCTGTAGCGGTTCATCTTTGGCGTTAACGCGATGCCAAAAGGTGTGGTGGTCAGTCCCTTGAATTTGAAACAGAACGCCCCATGCGCCGTGGTTGTGAATGGCAGTCCCTGTCCCAGGGCGTGTTGCCACGTTCTGCACCGTTAACGGATAGCCAATTTCGTCATACAGGGTGGTGACGTGTACCCCTGTTTTGGGGTCAGGGGGATGATGCTGTGTTTTAACCCAATAGGAGTTGGTGAGTAGCTGACGCACTTTTTGGCGGATTTGCGGCAGGTAGTCCCATTCCTCTTGTTCATTAGCGGCCTGGGCCACAATGGCTAGAACCTCCGTTAAAAATTGGTGCAGGTAATAATTTTCCCGTAACAGGTCCCAAGTGCGAACCTTGGGACGCGGTTGACAGATACCCGCCGCGTTCACAAACCAGTCTCTACAGGTCATGCCATAACTCCCCCTGAGCTTAAGCGGATAACGCTGGAAATTCAGCCTTTAGACTGTCTAACCAACGGGCAATCCGTTCAGCCGTCTTGTCGCTTTCGTTCACTTCGTCTAGGGGGAGGCCCACAAAGCGACCATCCCGAATGGAACTAGATTGTTCAAAGGAATAGCCATCCGTCGGCACGGCCCCCACGACCTTCGCACCCAAGGCCTTAAATTGATCGTACAAAACGCCCAGGGCCCCCACAAAATGCTTGCCATGATCGACACAATCGCCGGGGCCAAACAAGGCGATCGTTTTACCAGAGAAATCGGGCTTATCCATCTCAATATCAAAGAGGGGTTCACGCCAATCGTTCTGGACCTCCCCGGCCCCCCAAGTTGAACAACCAATTAGCAAATAATCATATTTGAGCAGATCGTCAACGTCGTCATAGTCCTCCGCCATGCTGTACAAATCACAGAGGTCTTCACCGATTTCGGCTTGCAGTTTTTCGGCAATTTCCTCGGTAACGCCCGACGTACTGCCATAGAAAATTCCGATGGTGGCCATAATGTTCAAACTCCTATCGTAATGAACGTGTAAAATGAATAGAAGTAATGCAAATTCTCAGGGTAAAACTGTCTAAACCAGATAGGCTTCCATATGGGTTTTAATCGTGCAATCGGAACGGGGATAGGCGGCACAGAGTAAGACAAATCCTTTGGCGATTTGCTCTTCATCTAGGAACGATTGATCTTCTTGATCGATTTCCCCTTCTACTACCTTGCCAACACAGCTAGAGCAAGCACCAGAGCGACAGGAAAAGGGTAATTCCAAATCTTGTTCTTCGGCGGCATCAAGGATGTAGGTGTTCTCATCTACGGGGATGGTGAGATCAATATTGCGTTTTTTGTTAATTAAATGCACTTGGTAGATCGTCATGATTGATTTCCTCAACGAGTCTTTGGAAAGATAGGGGGGTTAAGGTTGAAAAAACCTAATGAATTTAAGAACAAGCAACTCCAGCCGGACTACAATCGCCAGCTTGAAAGGATTTACCACAGCCGCAGGTGTTGGTTGCATTTGGATTGATAAATTTAAAGCCACTTTCCAGCAAACTATCGATGTAGTCCACGACTACCCCCGCCAGCAAAGGCGAGCTTTGGGGATCAATGAAAACTTTCAGGCTACCGAATTCCACAATTTCGTCATCGGGCTTCGGTGTTTCAGATACTTTAATGTCGTACTGATAACCGTTACAGCCGCCATCTTTGACCGCTAAACGGATACCATGTTGGGGCGTATAGTTAGGAATGCCACGGACAAAGGTCCGTAGTCTGAGTTCTGCTAGTTCAGTAAGGGTAACAGTCATAAAATACTCCTTGGGTGAAATAGGTGAAATAACAACAGATAAAGGAACAATGAGGTAATCAAGCTCGCTGTTTTGATCAGACTCCATCGAGTAAGTGGGCCGAGAGAGCACCACAAACGGGACAATTTGGGTCGTGGTAAGGACGACGTTTAGCAAATTCAGCGCGGGCTAAGTCCATGGTCAAAAGTTGGCCAAGTAAAGGCTCCCCTAGGCCGGAGATTAGTTTGATTCCTTCCAAGGCCGCTAAACAGGCCAGGGTGCCCGATACGGCTCCTAGCACTCCAAAGCCCCAGCGGTCCCATTCGGGTTTTTCGGGAAAAATACAATGGAGACAGGGGGTTTTGCCCGGCACAATGGTGGTGAGATAGGCCTCCATCCCGTTCATGGCGGCTTCCACCATCGGTTTTTGCCAGCGCACACAGGCAGCATTTAATAAATCTCGCTCTAGGAAATCAAACGCGCAATCTAGGGCAATGTCGGCTTTCTGAACTAGTGGCTCGATATTATCGGCGCTGACATAGTCACAAACTGCCTCAATTTCAATATCCGGATTGATTTGGGACAGACTGTGTTGGGCCTTATAAACCCGAGGTTGTCCTACCCAGTCGTCAGTCATCAGAATTTGTCGATTCAAATCGTCGCGCTGTAAATTGCCGCCCCGAATCAAAATGATTTTGCCCACGCCCGCCACGGCTAAGTAAAGCGCCGCTGTTCCCCCTAAACCGCCAACACCCGTTACTAACGCAGTGGCATTTTTTAAGCGGCGTTGTCCCGTTTCCCCGAGGCCGGGTAGTATCATCTGGCGACGATAGCGCTCAAATTCAGTGGGAGAGAGGGAGGGAAGCATCGAAATCACGGTTTTAGAAAATAAATAAACTATTCGATCAGGGTTGGCGATCATGCCGAAAACCTTGCAGGGGGCCTAGGATTCTAAGGTAATGTCCGACAACATCACCACGTCATGGGGCTTGTCTTGAAAGACTTTGAACAACTTTTGTTCCACCCCGGAAGAAGTCGTAAATACTTCATAGGCTTGGGTCAAGGCCTGTCGGTAGGTGCTCAATTGGGTGGCCTCATCTTGGGTTTCGTCGGCTAACTGCACCAGTTCTGAAAACTTACGTAAGATATGCAGTCGATTGATGTTCACCACATGGGGGTCGTAGGGGATGGCGAAGAACTCAAAATAGTCCTCGGCATCTTTAAGCTGATTAAATTGGGCGAGGGTGGTCACTGGGCGGCCTCCAAAGTTTTTAGTTGGGCTTTTAAGTCCCGGAGTTGGCAGTAGATAGCATAAGTTTGTTCTGCTACAGCGGGGAGTTGGTCTAGAGCCACAGGCAGACCTTCGGCAATATCGTGAAGATCCATCTTCATTTGACCGGCTTTGCTGTTGAGCTTTTTAATTTGCTGTTTGAGCGAATCAATATCGACGGGGGCAGTGGAAGTGGTCATTTTTAGACAAGAAAAAGAAGAATTCAGGGTGATGGGAGAAATGGTGATTCCCATGAAGTCTACGCATTGAGATTCCTCTACACTTTGACAAGCTCAGTGGGCCAATCCCCTATCGTAAAGGGGACTTGGCACTGTCCTAAATGTCTGCAACTTCGGGAAAACGTCTAGCCAGATCAATACCTTTTAGCACTAATTGTTCTCCCTCTTCATGCAATTTTTCGAGACTAGCAAAACCAAAGCGTTGGGCATCTCGTAAGGTTTTTGACACCAACAACAGGCGGCCGGAAAAAATCAAGGCCCAGCCAAAACCTTCATGACTGAGATCAATCACCACTTGGGATAATAAGCCGGTTTCTTGCTCAATGCGGTAGGCGATGGCCCGGTAAAAGGCCAAAATACGGCCTTGGGCGATCGGATCCACCTCGCCTTCCACAGAAATTTGGCGTTTTTCGGCTTTGCTCAATACATAGGGTTTCAGCAAGAGTTCATCGGACCAGTTCCGAAACGTGCCATAGGGATCGTTCGCACGAATCTGCTGAACCATGGCTTTTAAAAAGGGAGAACTATCAATAAACAGGGCAGAGCTTAGTTCCAGTGGGGTAGCGACAGAACTCATACAGCGACTTCCTCCTCAATTTCTAGGTATATTTCGTCAAATTTGCTTTGTTCCCCTTTTTTCAAGGCTTTGCGTAACCACGGCGGTGGACTGCCGTTGAGGGTGGCTACCAGGCGGTTCAGAATGTCTTTGATGTCCGCGTTGGGTTCGGGGGATTTGATGGGGGTAATGTTCATATTGATCAGACGAGCCGCGGCGCTGGGGCCAATGTCGGCAACATAAACGATAGTGCAATCCTTCAGGGCTTTAAGCTTGGGTTGCAATTTGTCTTCGTTGCCATCTTGCTTGAGGTTGCCGCCAAACTGAACGGATTGATTCAAGGTGTAACCCGTGACATCAATGTCATAAATATCAATCTGTTTAGCGGAGCCAAAGTGGGCATTGACCGCCTCAGAATCTTGGGTAGTAAAGGCAATTTTCATGGTGTTTTCTCCTAGGGAAAAATAGCGCTAATTGGCAAGGGAATGGGGGCCAGATTTAGCCGGTACCCGCGCGCCAGTGGTGAACCAAACGATGGACTCGCTGTTGATCGGTGGTTAAAAACAGGTTGCCAATGTCGAACAGCAGATCCAACGTGCCGCGATAGCCGACGGTACAACGGTGAGTGTTGCCGAGATGCTCGAGCAGGGGAAAGCCGAGTAGATACAGCGGCAAGTTGAGACGACGGGCCAGGGGTCGGGCTTTGGAGTTTGCAATCAGCAAATCAGCCCCGGCCGCGCCATCTTCCAGATCTTCGAGATCGCCGATGTAAGCTTTTGCAATGGGGAGCGTTTTTAACAGCGGGGATTGGGTGGAAGTCACAGCCGCCTGGATTTCAACCCCTAAGGAATCAAGCCACCACGTAACGCTGTAAAGCAAATCCGGTTCCAAAGCAATTGCCACTTTTTTCTGGCCAAAATAGAAGTGGGTATCAAGCATGGCATCTAACAGACGGCGGCGCTGGCGTTCGTATTTGGTCGGGACGGGGCGATTGCTCAATTGAGACAGGGTCGTCAGGAATTGGTCAACGCCGTTCAATCCAGTTAGTTGATTAAACGTAAAGGCGGGCGTGCCAAAACGCTCGATCAACACCGTTGCCGCTTTTGTCAAACTCTGACCCAGTACTAACGTTGCTGCCGATCGCCCTACCGCCCGTAACTGGGCCACCGTTGTTCCGCCCGTGGGTGTACCGTAATATGCTTCGTCATCTAAATGACCGTCTAGGGAAGTTGAGAGATCGGGAACGACAATGGGGTTTAGCCCAAACGCTTCCACTATTTCCTTTAGTTCCTCCACATCGCCGGGGCCGAGGGCCGAACCCGCTAACACCGTCACCTGTTGGGGATCAATCTCTCCCGCTTCTGGCAGGGATTGCATCAGGCTGGTAACCGCAGCGGCAAAGCCATCTTCCAAACTGCCTTTGTAATCGGGGGTTGATGCCAACACAATCGGGGTGGTGACTTCTGGGTGGTGGGTGTGAAATTGGGTTAAGGTTCCAGCCATATCGTCATTGCGTACCTCAGTCAGGGCCGTGCTAAACAAGCCGATCAACTCTGGCTGATTTTTTTCAATCACTGTCAGCAGTCCTTGCTCAATATTGGTGTCGCCGCCCAATACGGTACTGACTTCACTCATGGCCGTGGTGGCCAGGGGAATTGACTCCTGAAAATGTCCCACCAGTAGGACTTTGGCAAAAGCCGTACAGCCTTGGGAACCGTGAAATAGGGGCATTGCGCCTTGAATGCCTAAAAAGGCGAGGGCGGCCCCCAACGGTTGGCTTTGTTTTAAGGGGTTAACGGCGACTGCTTTGCGGCGGGCAATGACCTGGGTAGGCGTTGTTGGGGCTAACGTCTCTGGCACAGCAGTCTGAGCGGCTGGGGTTTGCCAGGGGGGAACATTGCGTACCGCTTCCCAGACGGGACTGTAGAGGGTTTCGTCTAACTCCTTGGCCATCTCCAGCAGTCCCCCATAGCCAGAATAGGGGTTATGGCGTTCTTGGTTGACATGCAGGAAAGGAATACGGGCTTTAAGGGCCGTGAATTGATTCCGTCCCCCGGCGATCAGCAAATCTGCTTTGGTTTGCTCAATCACTCGCAAGATCTCTTGAGCGCCGCCTTTGTCCATCATGATGCCGTCGGTTCCCAGTAGATTTTTAATCCGCGCCTTATCCGCTTCAGTACTTTTGCGGGTACTGGTAGCAACCACTTTAATGCCTAGATCCTGTGCAGCAGAAATAATCGACCAACTTTTGACACCACCGGTATAAATGACCACCCGCTTATCCTTCAGACGCTGGCGATAGGGGGCCAACTGCTGATCGAGCTTGGCCGTTTCTTCTGCAATAAGATGTTCCACCCGCTCTTGCAGAACCGTATCCCCTAACTGTTGAGCAATATGACGCAGGCAACGATTAACATCAGCAATGCCATAGAAAGACTCTTCGATGTAGGGGATGCCATACCGAACTTCCATTTTGGTGGCTAGGTTAATTAAAGCCTTAGAACAGATTAAGACATTCAACTTGGCATGGTGGGCGTAAGTCACTTCCCGGTAGCAGGCATCTCCCGTGATTTTGGATAAAACCCGAATGCCGAGCTTTTCCAACAACGGCAGTATGCCCCAGGTTTCCCCCGCGATGTTGTACTCGCCAATTAAATTAATGTCGTAGGGGGTGGTGTAATCGGGTTCGCCAGTGCCAATGACATAGTCTAACAGGGCCTCTCCAGCTAAACGATTGCCCAGATTTTTACTGCCCGCAAACCCCGGTGCATGGACAGGAATCACCGGTAGGGCCAGTTTTTCGCCCGCCACTTTGCACACTGCATCGAGGTCATCGCCAATCAGCGCCGTGACACAGGTCGAGTAAACAAAGACCGCCGCAGGACTATACCGTTGTTGGATCGTCTGAATGGCGTTATAGAGCTTTTTTTCGCCCCCAAAAATAATGTCGTTTTCGCTTAAATCCGTCGTAAAGCCTACTTTATAGAGACTCGACCCAGAAGATAAACTCCCCCGCCCCCCCCAGGAATTGCCCGCACAGGCGATCGGGCCATGGACTAAATGGGCGGCATCGGTAATCGGAACCAGAGTAATACTAGCGCCATCAAACGCACATCCCCCTTGGGCGGCCCCCGGTTTGGCCTGTTGCTTACAGGCTTTGTTATGGCCCGCTCCATTTTTTTCGTGATTGTGTTCACAACCCGGTTGGGTCAAAAGGTCATTAAGTTTGCCGGAAGTTACGATGGTCATGGCAATAAATCGTGAAAGGATGCAAGGGGGAATCAGTCTGCGTCAACAGATGTAATGGGAAATATCTTCACCGCAAACATCGGCGAGGTACGATAAAGAACGAAATCGGAGTCCCACCAGTTCGTTATAAACCGGGTTCAGTTCGCAGAGGGCAGGAATGTGGATTTCGCGACCCATCAGAGAAAAAGTCCGTTCAAAGGGGCAACAGCAGGGAATAATGCGACAAACCTGGTGGGCAAAGAAACGATTATTAACATCAAGGCGGTCAATCCAGTCGCGTAACGGTCGCAGAATCTCTAAACCAGAGGCAGGGCCGGGGGCGGAAATAGGGTGGGAATGGAGGTGTTCGGTAAAGCTGTCCATGGGAGTGATTAGGTTTCTTGGGTCGAAGGTGACGGACGGTCTTCCGCCAGTTCGAGTTCGCGGCTAAGGCAACCGACGACATAGTTACTTTCCAGGAAATGAACAGAGTAGATATAGACCCGTTGCAGATAAGTCCCGATACTAACGATGTAACCCACATCCCCCTTTTTTGCTAAATGAAAGCCGATGTCTTTGCCGGGAAAGGTGCCGTCATTACGCAGAACTTTGCGGGTACGAACCCGTTGTCCGAGATCAAAAAGAGGAGGGCCATCCAGTTCAATTTCTTCGCTGAGTTTCATGATCGGTTAGCAGTTATTAGTAAGCAAGGCTGGGGCCAGTTGCAAATACCTTTGAGAGAGGGAAAGCCTCCGTCGCAGGGGAAGTCGGCGAAAGGCCCCTGAGCACTTGTCCTCATTAGCGAATGAGGTCGAAGGAAATATCCGTTTTGGCAGGGATAATAGTGTTGCGATCCAGTTCTTCTAAAATGGTGTTAATAATCCAGTTGAACTGGTTAATCGCCCCTTGGTAGCCCAGCGTGGGGTAACGGTGCAGATGATGGCGATCAAAAATGGGATAACCGATACGAACCAAGGGAGTTTTGGTATCCCGCCAGAGGTACTTGCCGTAGGAGTTGCCAATTAAAAGATCCACTGGCTCGGTGAACATTAAAGAACGGAGATGCCAAAGATCCTTTTTGCCCCAAATGGTGGCGCCTTGGCCGTAGGGATTGTTGGTCAATACTTCCCGCAATTCCGCTTCAAATTCGGGGTTGCTGTTGGTGACGACGATATGAAGGGGTTCAGCGCCCATTTCTAAGAGAAACTGGGTTAGGCCAAACACATGATCTGGATCGCCGTATAGAGCAATGCGCTTGCCATGAATCCAGGCTTGGGAATCCGTCAAGGCATCGACGGCTCGGCCCCGTTCTTGTTGCAGTTCTAGGGGAATTGCTTTGCCGGTAATGGCCGACAGGGCCATGAGAAATTCATCGGTTCCCTTAATGCCAAAGGGACGGAAATTATAGGTCTTTTGCCCCCACTCTTTGGCAATGTATTCCTGGGTTTTAGGGGTGGTGTATTTCTGGAAGAAGAAGGAACCTTCGGCGTTAATGGAATCGCCAGCTTCCTCCAAGGTGGTCAAGCCGTTGTACATCTTAAATTCACCCGTGTTGGGGGAATCAAAGGTATCTGAGTTGTCCGACAAAATGGTGTAATCAATGCCGAATAACCCTAAAATTCGCTTCAGTTCCCGAATATTGCCGACGTAGGGGTCAAATCCTAAGTTGAAGTTAAATTTGCCATTACTGCTTTCAGCCTTTTTGCCTTCCGTCAGCGTTTTGAGGATGCTGATTAGCATATTGTCGTAGCCCGTGATGTGGGAACCGACAAAGCTGGGGGTGTGAGCCGAGGGGACAGGTAAATCGGCGGGAATCAGTTCTTCATTCTTGGTGGTTTGAATAAACGCGCCAATATCATCGCCAATCACTTCCGCCATACAGGTGGTGCAGAGGGCAATCATTTTCGGCTTATAAAGCTCGTAGGCGTTTTGCAAGCCCTGCTTGAGGTTGTTGAGGCCCCCAAAAACCGCTGCGTCTTCGGTCATGGAGGATGAAACCGCCTGGAAGGGTTCTTTGTAATTCCGGGTTAAGTGAGTGCGGAAGTAAGCAACGCACCCTTGGGAGCCGTGGCTGTAGGGCAATGTGCCTTCAAAACCCGATGCCACAAAAAGAGAGCCTAAGGGTTGACAAGCTTTAGCGGGATTAATGGTCAGGGCTTCCCGGGCAAAGTTTTTTTCGCGGTAATCCCAGGTTTTTGTCCATTCGGCAATTTCTTGGATTTTTTCCGGGCTGTGGGCACCTTCAAACTGGCGTTTATACTCAAATAGGTCTTGGTAAGTATCGGTATGGAATAAGTCAAAATGGTCTTGAATCTTACCAGGGTCAGTGGTTTGTTCGGGGACTTGGGGATTGGTGTTGTTAGTCATGATCGGTTCCAGGGAAGAGGGCAATGAGAGAGAAAGGGAAACAAAGTGGATTTCTACAATCTGATTATTGAAATCTGACCCGTTTCCCGTAGGACTAGGAATTCCAAGGGGCGGTGATTAAATCCCACGTGGGGTTATTGATCGCCAGATCCATGTCACGGGCAAATACCTCAAAGCCTTCGTAGCCGTGGTAGGGGCCGGAGTAATCCCAGGAGTGCATCTGACGGAAGGGCAACGCCATTTTTTGGAAAACGTATTTTTCTTTAATGCCGGCGGCGATTAAATCCGGTTTGAGCTTCTTGGCTAGTTCTTCAAATTCAAAACCGCTCACGTCGTCGTAGATGATGGTGCCTTCAGCTACGTATTCAGCGGTGCGTTTGTAATCATCGCCATGGCCAAATTCGTAGCCGGTGCCAATCACTTTCATCCCTAAGTCTGTAAAAGCAGGAATAACGTGACGGGGACGCAAACCCCCCACCATCATCATCACTTCCTTGCCCTCTAGACGAGGACGGTATTTCGCGGTGATCGCCTGCATCCGGGCTTCATGTTCAGCAATCACTTTTTCCGCGTTAGCTTGAATGGTTTCATCAAACTGGGCGGCGATTTTGCGGAGGGAGTAGGCAATTTGGGTAGGGCCAAAGAAATTATATTCCAGCCAGCCAATGCCGTATTTTTCTTCCATGAAACGACAGATGTAGTTCATGGAGCGGTAACAGTGGATGAGGTTTAATTTAGCCAGCGGGGTCATCACCACTTCGTTAAAGGTGCCATCGCCGGAAAATTGGCAAATCACCCGGAGGCCAATGGCTTCTAACAAACGGCGACTGGGCCAGGCGTCGCCGCCAATGTTGTAGTCGCCAATGATGTTGACATCGTAGGGGCCGGGTTCAAAGCCGTCAGGAAGCTTGCGATACTCGTCGGCTTTGGGCATTACCCAATCTCGCACCGTATCGTTGGCGATGTGGTGACCGAGGGATTGGGAAACCCCCCGGAATCCTTCGCACCGAACGGGAATGACTGGTTTGCCGGTTTCTTTAGCTTTCTTTTTGGAAACGGCTTCGATGTCGTCCCCAATCAAACCGACGGGACATTCTGATTCAATGGTGATGCCTTGGCTGAGGGGAAATAGTACTTCTAACTCGTCAATCAGTTTGTCAAGCTTTTTGTCACCCCCAAACACGATGTCGCGTTCTTGGAAATCGGAGGTAAACTGCATGGTGCCAAAGGTGTCGATACCGGTGGTTCCGATATAGTAATTACGACGACCCGACCAAGAATAGTAACCACAACCGACGGGGCCATGACTTAGGTGAATCATGTCTTTGACTGGCCCCCAAACTACCCCTTTCGCGCCAGCATAGGCACAGCCACGGGTAGTCATCACGCCGGGAACAGATTTTTTGTTAGATTTGACACCGCAATCGCTGGCATCGGCTTCCGTCACGTTTAAGTGCTTAGCACGGATTTTTTTCGCTTTGTCGGGATAGGCGTCCAGGACTTCCTGGATAAGGGCATTTTTATCAATAACAGTGGTCATGATGACCTCTCTAATAGGGTAGAAATTGGGGTTGTCCGGAGGAGGAAGGGAACTTCAGAAATTAAAATTTCCAAGATCTGGTTTATTTTCTGACTTCCCTTCCGGTCTGCCATAAAATCGCTACGGGGAGGACTAAACTGTAACGAGGCCTTTGTCGGCAGCGATTGCCTTTTCATACTCTTCTTCACCACCAAGGAGACCGAATTCTACTAAGAGATCTTCGAGTTCATCCATAGAAATAGGGGTGGGGATGACAAGGTTTTTATTGTCTTCAATCTTGCGAGCCAGTATGCGATATTCTTCGGCTTGCTTACTGTCAGGCGCATACTCGATCACTGTCATTCGGCGGAGTTCGGCGTGCTGCACAATGTTGTCGCGGGGGACAAAGTGGATCATTTGCGTGCCGAGTTTTGCCGCTAACGCTTCGATCAGTTCAACTTCTTGATCGCAGTTACGGCTGTTGCAGATCAAACCGCCGAGGCGCACCCCACCAGAGTGGGCATATTTAAGGATCCCGCGAGCAATGTTGTTAGCGGCGTACATGGCCATCATTTCGCCGGAAACTACAATGTAGATTTCCTGGGCTTTCCCTTCCCGGATCGGCATGGCGAAACCACCGCAAACCACGTCCCCTAATACGTCGTAGGAAACAAAGTCGAGGTCTTCGTAAGCGCCTTCTTCTTCGAGGAAGTTGATAGCGGTGATAATGCCGCGACCCGCACAGCCAACGCCGGGTTCAGGCCCACCAGACTCGACGCATTTCACACCTTTGTAGCCAGTGAGCAACACTTCGTCGAGTTCCAAATCTTCGACTGCGCCCCGTTCCGCCGCTAGGTGCAGAATAGTTGTCTGGGCTTTACTGTGGAGCATCAAGCGAGTGGAATCGGCTTTGGGATCGCAGCCGACAATCATGATGCGATTACGATCTGCTAAACCCGCAATGGTATTTTGGGACGTGGTGGATTTACCGATACCGCCTTTTCCGTAAAATGCAATCTGTCGCATGGGAATGTTTCTCCGTGAAAGTTTAAGTGAATGAAGTCAATTAGGTGAACTCAAGCCGCGAATAGTCGAGGAATTAAGAAACCCGAGAATAAAGTGTCTGAAGGGCTCACTTTGGGTGAGAATCTTTCGGGGTTGACCGGAGGCGATCGTCCGCAATGGATAAAAAGATTTGTTGGGTTCATCGGAAAACATAGAGTTTGGGTATGACTTTGATGGGTTGGGAAGCGGCAAAGGTTAGGCTCGGTTTAAACAGTGACTTCTTCGACTGTGAGGGTTGGTAGTCCTCGTTGCCGCAGTTGCGCTTCAATGGCATATTTCACCGTTGCCGTACTGCTGGAACAACCATGACACGCACCTTTTAGGACAACCTGGACGTGGTCGCCGTTAATATCGAATAACTCCACATCGCCACCATCAGCGCGTAATACCGGGCGAATTTCTTGATCCAGAACTTGTTGAATCAGGCTAATCTTTTGCAGGGTGGTCATGGGCAGAGCCGCTGTCGTCATGTCCACCGTGGCTAGTTCTGCTGCTAACCGGGTCGGCACAGCAGCCTGTTGCTGTTGAATTTCTTGCAGAATGTCTTCCACCGCTGCCAAGCAAGTGCCACAACCGCCCCCTGCTTTAAGATAATTGGTGACCTGTTCCAGGGTGGTCAAGTTATTCTCGATAATGATGCGGCGAATGCGGGGTTCCGTCACCGCATAACAGGAACAAACCAGATTGCCTTCGTCTTCCTCGTGGTCTTCAACTTTAATGCCCCGGTAACGAAAAATGGCGGCTTCCAGGGCCTCTTGTCCCATCACCGAACAGTGCATTTTGGCTTCCGGCAGGCCCCCTAAATAGTTGGCAATGTCGTGGTTGCTGACCTGGAGCGCTTCATCCAGGGTTTTCCCTTTGACAATTTCCGTTAACGCCGAAGATGAGGCAATCGCACTCGTACAACCGAAGGTTTGAAATTTGGCGTCAAGAATCGCCTCAGTAGAAACTTGGATTTTGAGATGGAGCCGCAAGGCATCGCCGCAGGCAATACTCCCCACTTCGCCAAACACCACTGCCACATCCGGTTCTTGCTCGTCGGTAATCGCCCCTTGGTTAACTGGGTTATAGAACAAATCAAGCACTTTTTGAGAGTAATTCCACATAACAATTTCTCAGCTCAAGAAGGAATTTTTTAATGTCGGTCAACAGATTTCAGCAACAGAGGGCCGGCCCTAGGCCACGTTTCGACTCTGCAACCAATCGGCCCGATCGTTGTTGAAAGGAGACAAGGAGCGGAGTTTGTCCACAATGCCGGGCATTACCGTTAATACCTGGCGAATTTCATGCTCAGTGGTAAAGCGGGATAGACTGAAACGAATCGAGCCATGCAAAATGACATAGGGCAACTGCATCGCCATCAGCACATGGGAAGGCTCGAGGGAACCCGAGGTGCAGGCCGAACCGGAAGAGGCGCAAATTCCGTATTGGTTGAGCATGAAGAGAATGGCTTCCCCTTCAATGTATTTGAAACCAATATTGGTGGTGTTCGGCAAACGGGATGCACCACCGCCATTCACTTCGCAGTCGGGAATTTGGGACTGCAACTGGGTTTCTAATAAATCCCGCAACCGCCGTTCGCGCTCCACGTTGTACAAATGAGTCTGAGCTAGTTCCGCCGCTTTTCCTAGCGCCACAATCCCTGGGACATTCTGGGTTCCGGCCCGTCGTCCCCGTTCTTGATGGCCGCCGAGAAGGAACGGCCGGAAGCGGAAGCCACGACGCACATAGAGAGCGCCAATCCCTTTCGGCGCGTGGAGTTTATGACCCGAGAGGGTCAGCATATCAATGGTGCTCGTACTCAGATCAATCGGGACTTTCCCCACCGCCTGTACCGCATCCACATGGAAGGTGGCGCCATAGTCCTTGGTGATCGCCCCAATTTGTTCGACCGGGAAAATCACTCCCGTTTCGTTATTGGCATACATGGTGGTCACCAGGGCCGTGCCGCCGGTCATGGCCGCTTCCAGTTCCAGTAGATCAAGTTGACCCCGGCGATCGACGGATAAATAAGTAACGCGATAGCCCTTCTTTTCCAAATGCTTGCAAACATTGAGAATTGCGGGATGCTCCACCGCCGTCGTTACAATGTGCCGCTTATCGGGCTGGGCCGCCAATGCAGCATGAATTGCCGTATTATTGCCTTCGCTCCCGCAACTGTTAAAGATAATTTCCGTTTCTTCCGCGCCTAACAGTTCCGCTACCTGGCCTCTCGCCTTCAGAATATCAGCCCCGACCTGACCGCCAAAACTGTGCATAGAAGAGGGATTACCATACAGATCGCTCAAATAGGGCAGCATTGCCTCCAACACGTCGGGGTCAACCCGAGTCGTTGCATTGTTGTCTAAGTAAATGACCATTTCAATATCTCCAGTCAAAAATCAGTTATCGATCAACAGCGATCAGTCATCAGTAATGGGCGATCAACGAAGAATTTTGAACGCTATTCCAGCACGTATTCGTCGTAAAAATGCCGGGCCGCTGTCTCAATAACATCGAAGGCTTCGATAACTTCTAAACCAGCTTCTTGGAGGGCTTTGGCAGGACAAGGCCCCACTTTGGCGGCCAGGATAGCCTGACAATCCGCAATGGTGTCGATAATGCCTTTTAAGGCTGCCTCTTCGCCGTAGCCCCCTTGGCAATAGTCCGTAATTTTGCGAGAGCTAACAAACTGAACGCTGGCGGCATCCACTTCGTAAATCAGGAATTCCTTCGCATGACCAAAGTGCTGATTGACCATGCCGCCCCCTTTACTGGCTACGGCAACAAGGACTTTCTTGGACTGGGAACGATGAGAGTTGCCCAGGATGGCTTGTTTTTTCTCGGCAATAGCGGCTTTGGCCTGTTCAATGCCTAGATGTACCGCTTGCCGGTCTGCCAGATTGTAATCCGCCGTCATTTGCATAAATTTCGTTTTAGTAAATTCCTGGCTCCGGTCTTCGCCTAGCAGGCCGACCGCGTCGGCGCGACACTGACGGCAATGACGCATGAGTTTCATGTTGCCAGCGCATTTATCTTGAACGGCTTTTAGTTCCGAAGGTTTTGGCCCCCGCTGACCGTTTAACCCAAAGTGGGTGCCGTGCTCCGGTGCTGAAATCAGCGGCATGATGTTATGGAGGAACGCGCCCCGCTCCCGAATCGCCTGATTGACTTCCGGCATGTGCTCGTCATTAATGCCGGGAATGAGCACGGAATTGACTTTACAGAGAATGTCTGCTTCTTTGAGGGCCTGTAATCCCTCCATCTGGCGCTCATGTAGGATCTTGACCCCTTCGATGCCAGGATAGCGCTTGCGGCGATAGTGAACCCAGGGATAAATTTTTTCGCCGATTGCTGGGTCAACCATATTGATGGTGATGGTGACATGGTCAACATTGAGTTGTTTAATGCGATCCACATAATCCGGCAACATTAACCCGTTGGTGGAAAGGCAAAGCTTAATGTCTGGCGCTTTGTCGGCCACCAACTCAAACGTACGAAAAGTTTGTTCGGGATTAGCTAACGGATCGCCAGGGCCGGCAATGCCCAATACCGTCATCTGGGGAATTTTGCCTGCCACCACCAAGACTTTATGGGCCGCTTCTTCCGGTGTCAGTAATTCGCTCACTACCCCAGGGCGACTTTCATTGGCACAGTCATATTTGCGATTGCAATAATGACATTGAATGTTGCAAGCCGGTGCGACTGCTACATGCATACGGGCATAGTGATGATGGGCTTCTTCGCTGTAGCAAGGGTGTTTCTCAATCCTCGCTTTGAGGGCTTCGCTTATCCCCATCGGATCGGTATTGGTGTTACAGTTACACCCCCCTCCAGATTGAGTCACTTTAGTTTGGGTTTTAGTGAGCGTGATATCCAGATGGGTTGTTGTTGGCGTCAGAGAAGTCGGTGGCGTCATTTGATTTTTGGGGGTAAAGGATGAAAAAAGCACGATCGGACATCAAAGCTAGAATCGGAACCTCAAAAGGTTTGGGGTCGGCGATTACTGCCATGAACTTAAGCCAAAACGCCTGATCAATCTTGGTAAACCAGCTATCAAACTTAAGCACAGAGGCACAAATTGTATTTAGTAAGCTTCAACAGCGTCATCACTTCTCTTGCATAACGGTGGCTAGATCATTCACTGTGAAAAGCGAAGGAGCTTGCCAATTAACCGACTTTCACCGTTGAAACTAGATTGCTGGGCGTTGCCTAACGTTATAGCAACCCTTGTAAATAGCGATTGCGACAAGGGCCGCGGTAAAATTGATTAAGTTATTAGCAATGTACTTGTTTCCCAAACTCCTTTAAAAACAAGGTGTTAAGAAAAAATTAAGATCGGGGGACGAGACTTTTTTAACTCAGGGGCTGGTATTTTATCGCCTGGGGACTGTTATTGATGCACTCAGTCAAATTCTTTGCTAGGCAAGCGATTTCAGCTATTTCAGGGAGGGTTGTGCAACGATTTTTCTGAGTACTCAGTCCCTATCTTTTGTAATAAAAGATACTAAATCAATGGGGTATTAGTGGAGTCTGATCTCTTATTTGCATCACCAATTTCAAGATTATCACTTTTTTGTATTAATTTACACTATTCGTTGAGACGGAAGAGAGTGGGAATCTGTAGTAACCCTTAAGCCAGCTAGATCATAATGATAGAGAGCTCTCAGTAACCCAATGTCCTCTTCAAGCAAGTCAACCCGACCCGACCCTCTCAAGCCATCTATTACTCAGGCTTCCTCTGTTAATTCAAGGCTCAGAATTACACCGTTGCTGGTGGCCCTCTCCCTAGAAGTTATCCACAAGTAAAAAGATGTGGTTAGCGAAGCCTGTGTTAAGAAAATTTGAAATAAAAGGATGTTTTTTGGTATTTTATGCTACATTTTCTGTGGGGATGTTTATAAATAACACCGCTTTAAGCAAGCGGTTGAGTGCATCAATTATGTGTTTATTTTTTGTCTTTAATTGGTTGCTTAAGGCTTGATAGATAAGGAGAATGAGCTGAGTACAAAATACTTGTCCCTCCCTTGAGAAATACTGACCCCTCACGAAAAAAATACTCGTCCCCCAGCCCAACATTAAAGTTTCTCCCTGGTACCATCAGGGTTACAGCGATTGAGTGTCAGGATAATAAAAAAAATAAATCAGGATGGACGCTCAAGTTTTTAGAGCCAAAATCAGGGTTGCTATAAGCAGGAAAAGATTGTCTTCGAGTGCGATGCCCCTATCCTTTTCCCACCCTTTAATCCCTTCCCTGGCTCCTTCTCCCCAGATGTCAGACGAACCGTTCTCCCTGTGGATGGACATTAGGATTATTTTTGAACGCGATCCTGCAGCCCGAAATTGGTTGGAGGTATGCTTTTGTTACCCTGGTTTACAAGCGATCACCGCCTATCGCCTATCCCACTGGCTCCATGCTCGAGGAATTGTGTTTATTCCCCGGTTGATTGCTCATTTTGCCCGTTTTTTCACAGGGATTGAGATTCATCCAGGTGCAAAATTGGGTAAAGGGGTTTTTATTGATCACGGGATGGGGGTCGTCATCGGAGAAACCGCCATTGTGGGGGATTACGCCGTGATTTACCAAGGCGTTACCTTGGGCGGCACTGGCAAGGAAACGGGCAAACGTCATCCCACCCTTGGTAAGGGAGTTGTGGTAGGGACTGGGGCCATCATTCTCGGTAATATCACCATTGGCGACCAAGCTCGTATTGGTGCAGGGTCAGTGGTGTTGAGGGATGTACCGGCTAACTGTACAGCAGTCGGTATTCCCAGTCGTAATATCTGTCAGTGCAATACCGTGGCGACTCCTTTAGAGCATGGTCAACTCCCAGATACAAATGCGTTAGCACTACAACAGTTGTTAAAACGTATCGAAGCCCTTGAACAGCAATTACAACATTGTTTCCCGACTTGAGAGCTAGCTTCCCTGACCAATCATCTTAATCATTTTAAGCATTTTGATTGACATCCTCTCGAACGATTCCACCTTTTCTTGGCGAGACTGCTATGACTTTTGCCCATCAAATCTACATCAATGATACAACCCTCCGCGATGGTGAACAGGCGGCTGGTATCGCTTTCACAATCGCCGAAAAAGTGGCGATTGCCAAATTTCTCGATGCCATTGGAGTACAAGAATTAGAAATCGGGATTCCCGTTATGGGACAAGACGAGGCGAAAGCCATCCGGGCGATAGTGGATTTAGGCTTAAATGCTCAACTTTTGGGCTGGAATCGGGCGCTGATTAGCGATATTCAGGCCTCCCGCCACTGTGGTCTGCAACGAGTTCATCTCTCTATCCCGGTCTCCGAACCGCAAATTGCCGTTAAGTTTCAGGGCCAAACGCCTAAAATGTTGGCTCAATTGCGGGATGCTATCCACTTTGCCCGTGATCATGGCTTGGCTGTTAGTGTTGGCGGCGAAGATAGCTCCCGTGCGGATGAATCTTTTCTGTTAGAGGTTGCTCAACAGGCCCAGAACTGGGGCGCATTCCGCTTTCGCTTCTGTGACACGGTGGGCATTCTCGACCCGTTTACCACGTTTAACAAAGTCCATTCCCTCGTCTCCGCTCTAGACATTCCGGTGGAAATGCACACCCATAACGATCTGGGGTTAGCCACGGCCAATGCCTTAGCAGGGGTACGAGCCGGAGCCACTTCCATTAACACCACCGTCAATGGTCTGGGGGAAAGGGCTGGTAATGCCGCATTAGAAGAAGTGGTTATGGCCCTAAAGGAAATCTACGGTTACAAAATTGGCATTAAAACCCAATCTTTTTTGGCCCTGTCCCGGTTTATTGCCAAGACCGTTAACTGTCCAGTCTCACCCTGGAAAGCGGTTGTCGGTGGTAATGCATTTGCCCATGAGTCGGGCATCCATGCCCACGGCGTTTTGCAAGACCCCAGCACCTATGAGCCCTTCGACCCCCAGGAGGTCGGGTGGGAACGCAGTTTCGTCATTGGTAAACATTCTGGTCGTCATCTCCTCAATCAAATTCTGCAGAATCATGGGTTAACGTTAGATCCTGGTAAAGATCGTTCTGTCCTTAATGCGGTGCGGGACTATGCCACCCAACTGAAACGCAGTCTGACAGTGGATGAATTTCTACAAGTAGTGGCCTTCGAGCAAGCGGGGGTTCCCTTGGCTTAACTTCTTTGTCAACGAACTGCCCTTTGTTTATTGTTTGTCTTGACTTCCTTTGATTTTCTTTGTTCCATCAATTCCCCTTATTCGGTACTCTCACCATGAAAGTAATGTTACACACCGATCGCACTGGTCAATTAATGGTCTATGTGGCCAAAAAAGATTTGGAAGAAGTAGTCGTTCAACAAACCCAAGTTGAAGATGCTCATATCTTTACCCTTGCTAATGGTTGGGAACTATCTATCACCGGATTAACTGAACCGTTTAAGACCCCACAAACCATCCAAGCTAAACGATTAAAGTAACCAAAACCTTTTTCGGTTTATTACTCTTTTTGTATTCATACTGGAGAACTTTATATGCTGGACTCTATCTCAATGCCATTTGCGTTGTTTAACCTAGAAGGCGAAGTTCTAGAATTTGACGATTTCAATCCTAATAAACCACAGTTTATTGTTTTAGGTGTAGAAGATGAACGAGTAACGATTAAACTCCCCAAACATCTAAGCAATACCCTGGTTTCACAGCTGATTCGGGTTGGGCATCGTATTGCCTGCATTGGCAAAACCCAAATTGATCACTCTACTGGATTGATCAAAATGACAGCGCTACAACTCTGCTTACCCACATTATTAGAAGAGCATTTCCGGTAATGCTGGTTGTTTAGCAACTTACTATTGACCTGACTGTGATTGGCTAATTCTCCAAGATAATTGGGAATGTCCATAACTCAGGCAAGGACAATTTCTTGAAACTTAGCTATGAATGAGGATACCCTGGAAAATTCTGAACGGGAAAATATTCCAAAACTTAAAGCAGAAATAACCAACCTCAAATCACAAGCGGTGACCTCTGTCGATATTCCAATTGACTGTTTGATTCCCCTCCAGCTACCGGGAAAAATGCATCAACCGCGATTGTATTTTGATCCACAGAAAATAGAACTACTCAAAGAGTCTATTCGTAAACACGGGATATTAGAACCCATTTTAGTTAGACCTCATCAAAATCGACTTTACGAAATTATTAGCGGTGAACGCCGATGGCGATGTTGTCAGGCGTTACGCATGATGTTTATTCCGAGTATTGTTCGCTCCATGTCTGATACCATGGCCTTAGAAGCGTCTATTATTGCCCATCTGCTGAACGAAGAAATTTCGGCGATAGAGCAGACGGAAAGTATTTTGAGCCTTCTCTCTTTACAATTAAATCTTTCCTATGATGAGGTCAAAGCCTTACTCTATCAGATTAAAAATTCACGGACACGGGGTACAGAGTTATCCCAGATTATTAACAATCGTCAGCTAGATATTATTCATACTATTCTGGCTGAATTTGGTATGAAGTTAACCAGCTTTGTCTCTAATCGGATGCCATTGCTCAACTTAGAGCCCAGTATTATCACAGCGGTCAGAGACGGAAAACTTTCTCCCTCGAATGCAGTCTTAATTAATCGTCAACCTAAAGAATTCCAAGCCGCTCTAATTGCTCAAGCTATCGGCAAAAGTAAAAATGAATGCATTCGGTTAATAAAATCTATCGTTATTTCAGGCTCTCCGTCAACTTCTCAGTCCTTGCCAACCCAGGAAAATAAAATTTCTGAAAAAATTTTTAATCGAATCAAATTAATTCGTCAGCGTCCCCATTTACTGAAACGCCCTGATGTGATTCATCGATTAACACAAATTGATCACCTATTAAAGGATATTGAATTACTTTTTGATAGACCAGAATAAAAATTCCATACAATTTAATAGATTAATAGACCAAGATGGTTTAATTAGCCAAGGCTACCCAATTATTTCTGCAATTAATTCCCTAGATAACAGTAGGATATTGACATAGTAAGGGGAAAAGCACGAAACAATCAGGTAACCTTCGTTTCAAGGCCTCCAAAGCAATGTTAAGTGTTGCTTGCAATTGCATTCCAGACCATTAACACACCATCAAGCCAACTTTGAACGAAAACAAGGCGGCTTTCGGGATCGATCTCTAACAAATGATTAAAGTCAGCGTCATTAATCAAAGTGTGGTTCGAATACCCTTTTTGTGCTAAGAAACTCCAGAGGTAATCTAAAGCTTCTTCATCTAACTTAGCCGCGATAGGTGCAACCTTTTCAAAGTGGCGAAAATCAGCAAGAGAAAGTTTAGAACTAGAGCGAACACCTAGCTCAAAGCCTTCATTTTCCACTTTATGGTGTAGAACCGCTTTCTCTGTGCGTAAGCGATCTGCCAATTGAGCTTGATAATCATCTTGAACGGATAGATTACTTGGTTTTTCTTGAAGTAACGTATTCATTTTCTATGCCTCCTGGCATTAATTCAAGTTAAAGTAAACGGTTGGTTGATGAGAACAATCTCCCGCCGCTAATTTTAGTCATGTCGATTCACGACTAAGCTGATGGATTAAGATTGACTTGGAAATAAGTCCACTTGCTCTTTAATGGTTTGCCATACGGATAGCACTCCTTCTAGCCAAGCCTGGGCAAAAACAATGCGACTTTGAGCGTCGGATTCTAACAAATAGGCAAAGTCAGGATCGTGGAGACGGGCTTGTTGAGGATATGCCTTTAAATCCAAGAATGTCCAGAGATAATCCAAGACATCTTCATCTAAGTGTTTGGCGATCGGGTTAACTCGCTCGAAGTGACGAAAATTTTCATAAGACAGTTTAGAACTAGAGCGAATCCCTAATTCAAAGCCTTCTTGCCAAACCGTATGGAGTAGAACTTGTTTTTCCGATCGTAGGCGTTCAACTAAACCATCTTGTTCAGTGAGATGATGCTTCAACTCTTGACAATGTATCGCTTGCTCTAAAGAGCGCTGGCACACTGCTGAAACATTGAAGTGTCTTTTCACCGACTGCAATCGATTAAACAAGGTGTCCGGTATTGCGATGGTGACTCTTTGACTCATCGTCCCGCCCCGCAAACTGTTTACTCTTATACAGTAAACCAAAAAGTATGTAAGAAAATCAAAATAAACAATTTGTTACATAACATACAGTTTTTTGAAGGAAAAATACAGAGTTCTAGAACGTGCAGGTAATCGATACGTAATCGTCTCTCTCTTGGGACTTGGCAAGGTTATTCTGTTTAATTCCCTGAATATTCGGTGCGGCAGAGCTCACTGACGGACGCAAGTGCCTCAAACCCTTGCTAGAACTGGGTTTGATTAAATCGATCAGTCCACAATCCCAAAATACTAAAACCCTTGTTGTATCTGGATTACGAGCGTAGTGCCAGTCAGTGTACTTGGAGATGTGTCCGGCACTCAGGCGCTAGAGAATGCGACAAGGTTAAGAATTCTAGAATTTTCAACTCGAAGGTAATAAAATTAGTTGACTTTCAAGTACAGTGAATCGTTCAAAATATTTTGCTTCAATCACGAGCTTTAGCCAGTAAAAATTGATCATGCCATACTGTTGCTACTATTGCTCATTAATACAATAATGGGCATTTCTTTTAAAAGGAAATTGCTCGATTTATAATAAAAAATGCTTTTAAAAGTTTACAGTAAACAGTTCACATGAAAATTTAAAATTTTATTAAATTGTAAAATTCAATATATAAATCAGTAACTTAACCTGATAATGTCAGTAACTATTCCTAGTCAAACAAACGATCATGTCAAGGGTAAGTAGGGCAAATTATATGGCCCTCAATTATTATTTCAATTCTGTTTATGTCTAGCTATACCTGTATTCAGATGGCTTAAGTAAACCTTAAAATTGACAATAATCAATTGAGAAAAATAGTGACTTTTACTTTGAGTTTTTATGACTTAAGCTAGTGATTGATCTAAGCCATTCCCCAACTACTGTTTTTGTTGAGTAGGGTAAAAACTAAGTCTTTTGCATTCACTATTTAATCTACCAATGATGCCCTTGAGAGTCTCAGCTAGGTAAAAACTGTATTGAAGTTTTTTATCTCTCACAACATTATCGTTATGGTTTACGCAATTAGCAATGCTTGTAATGGCTGTGGAAACTGTTCGTATGTCTGTCCTAACGGAGCAATTCAGTTAACTGATGACCAAAAAAACTATTGGATTGATCCGACATTGTGCGATGGCTGTAAATCAGAGGTGGTTCCTATCTGTGCAGAGGTTTGTGATTTTAGTTCACTGACTTCTTTACCAGCAAAGAAAGGACGTTATAAAAGCACAAAAATTCCAACAGCACTTCCTGATCTTTTTATTAATCGAAAAACAACTCCTTTTGCTTCTTCAATGGTGATCTGGGAAACCTGCAATATTCTAGCGCAACGGCATACTTTACCCTGGCTTACTGATTCAGAAGGCTATCTATATTATCATCGAACGGTTCAACGAGGAAAAGGAGAAATGCGATTTCGGTTGACGACCAATCTCCAAGCGGCGGAGATTGTCCCGGAGCAAACTGAGGAAGCTAAAGCCGCGCTCGCCAATTTCGATATCCGTTCTACCTGCATTCACTTAATCTTTGCTGCCCATGCGGTTGCGTCTGACCGACCGTGGCAGGAACCATTTTTGCTCAATAATCAACACATCGAGCAGTATTTAGGATTAGAGAAACGGAAAGACCTCACCAAATTAGAGAAACTCACGCTAATTAAAAAATGGATATACGAAACCTGCAGTATTTTAGTGTCAATTGATTGGCCTCGTCAGGGAAAAGTTAGTGCGTTTCATCTTGATGAGCATCCCGTTTGGTCATTGCTGGAAACACAGTATTATTTTGAAGAAGATGAGCAAGGATTTAGTCATTTAGTCGGCTTAGAGTTCACCTTGCAAGCAGGGATTTGGGTAAAGTACTTTCTGAATCAAGAAGAATACCGGAATCAAAATGCATTTTATCAATATGGCATTCTTCCAAAGTCATTACTCGCTGAAATCATGAGTAATTGGCAACAACACGAAGGGGCTATTCGTTTGCTCCTATGGCTTTTATTTAAGGTGAGATTGGGAGGTGATCAAAGGCTAAAAATTAGAACATTACTCCACATTGCTTATGGCGAAGAACGAGTGCAAGAGGCAATTAAAGTGCGTGGCAATCATAAACGACTCTTGAAAACATTTGAGAGTGATCTCGAATCCATTTATTTTTATGGACTAAAACCTCTATTTGATGAAGACACATATCCCAACGAGATTCAGCCTTTATGGGCAAGAATTGCGGCCATTCCCGATAATAGCGATGCGGCAGTAGAATTTTGGGTGGAGGATGCTAATGCAGAATATAGTTTAACCAACAATGCTCCTCGTAATAAATGGCAACGGCTACTGAATAGTCGCCTGCAAGGGTTCGAATTACCACAGGATTGGCAACAAGGTGTTCATCGTCGCACTCCTAAACATTCTCGTTCGTTATTTTCTCACAGCAAGAATGCTCACCAACCAACTCAACTCTCTGGCAACCAGGTGAGAATGGCGCGTCAACAACAAAATTTGACTCAGCGAGCGTTAGCCGCACGTCTTGGTAAAAGCCAAAGTTGGATTCGGGATATTGAAAAGGAGCGCTTTAAAATCAATACTGATGATCAAGTTTTGTTGCAAAAAGTGCTAGAAATCAAATAAATAACCTTTGAGGGGAATAAGGAGACAGAAGCCAAGCCTGTTCAGGAGTTGAGAAAATAAGAGAATGGTAGCCCAAATGACAAGCGTTTGGAAATTGTGAACTGGTCGATTTACCGTTCTTTTATCCGAGAAGGTATCGTTCTCTGCTAGAAGAGCGATAATATGCCGAAAAGCATACTATACCGATCAGTGTACTTTTTTATGAACTCTGCATTGCTCCAAAAGCTTTTGGATGTAATAGTCGAGCCTCACACCTTACTTCACCCCTTTCCTGGCCCTAGGGGTAGAGGCAAAAGATGCTCTGCAATTTAGAGACCTTCTACAGTGAGTCTAGGGGGCCAGGGCCGCCTCCAGTTCAGCCAAAGATACGGGTTTTTGTTGGTTGCCGCCAATTTCACTCACAATCAAATATCCCTCAATACGACCCTGATTGGACTGGGCCAGGGCCTGCAGAATTTGGGGCATATCCGCCCGTTGCAGGGTGCCATCCGGGTTATAGAGTTCCAGGGCCGAGACGCAACCAATGGCCGGATTCCAGCCGTAACTATCCGGAAAGCGACGATTATTGGCAAAAAAGTCGGGAAGCTCGCCACTACCATGGATACGAATTAGCGACCGGCCCAGACGACCAGCCCAGTAGCTCTGCTGGATGGGAAAATAGTCCCGCCAACTTGAGGGTAGGAGGGTTTGATACTCCGTGAGGGTTTTCGGAAAGGTTCCACCTTGGCCTGGCCGAAAGGCCTGAACCCCAGACTCTAGGGGTAAAAAGACTTTAACCAAGGGAAATTGGCCATAGGCCCCGAAATAGGCTGGTTCAGAACGCGGCATCAGGCCCTCCATACGATAAATGCCCTGGGGAGTAGCGCCGCGAATAAAGTTCCAGCGCAGGCCATGCAGAGAGCGAGTCAGCAGGGGAACCGACCAGAGGGGCCGCCCCGGTTGGGAATTATCCCGTACCCATTGGCCCTGGGCATCCTTGAGAATGGCACGACAAAGAACACTGCGATCTCGACGGCAAAATAGATATAGATGGGTCTGACCCGGTGCAATTTGCCAATTCAATAAATCCGCCAAGGGGGGTTCCGCTGGCGGCTGGAGTTGGGCCGTAATGTCTTGCAGGGCCACTGCTAGGGCTACATTCTCTTGGCCTTGGAATCGGGCCTGCAGGGCCTGTTGTTTGGCTTGGGCTAGGTCAGGGTCTAAACCGCCTTGAACGAGGGCCGATAGGGCCATGACCGACCATTCAGCCGTGGGACTCGTATCCACAACCCGTAAAAATCGTTGGCCGAGGGGAGTATTGGGAGAGGGATTCGCTAGGAATAATTGTGTTGCTACCTGAAGGGCCGTTTGCACGGTTCGCGCTTGGGAGGGGGAGAGGTCTGATCGCTCCGTCAGGGCCAAGATCTGGTCTAGAGCCGTCACTACGTAAGTGTCTTGGGGTTCCAGCAAGGCCGTGGCCCAGAGGGTTTTGCGCCAATGGCCCTCCTCGGCTTCGGTGACGGGATGACGGGTGAGGTCAAAGGCCTGGGGATAGATCAGGTCGGCTTGTTTTTGGCGGTGTTGACGCTGGGCTTCCGGTTTGGCCCTGGGTTGCATCTGAACCGCGAGGTCGGCGGGGTTTAATCGAAAAGCTGGCCCTGAGGTCTGGGCCGCTGAGGGAGGCACCACGAAGACCAACAGACCCAGAGGGAAGAGATTACGAAGAAGAGTCAGTGCTGACATAACGTATGAAGCAACCATCAGCCGATCCTGCCTGCAAAAATTAAGACCTGTCAAGGGCAAGTGGGCTAGTTTGACGCACCGTCTTTTGACCCAAGGCAAAGTCTACGCCTAGGATGAAAGTCTGCTGAAAGCCTAGAGTACAAGCCTAATTATGGAAACGCCCTTAACTTCTGCCATCGAGAATTCCCCTGAATCTACTGCACCCACTACCAAAAAATGGTATCAGGCCAAGCTCTTTTCCGTTGGTATCACCCCTACCGGTTATATTGCTGTTGGCGTTGCTCCCATGGGAGTTCTGGCCATTGGTATTGTGCCGATGGGAGTGATTTCCATTGGTACGGTGGCCATGGGAACGATTGCCGCGGGTTTTGTTTCCATGGGCCTTGTAACCTTTGGAGATGTCAGCATGTCCCTCTTCGGTGGCCATAAAGGAGCCAAACCCCATACCGCTCCCCCGGCCCAGACCGTTCCCCACGAGGCCCATCCGCACCATTCCCATTAAGATCGTCCCCGATCAGGGACGGCTGTCCCGAATCCGAACGAGGGAAAAAGCTATTTTTCCAGCGATTGAAGCCCTGGGGAGTATGGCAAAATAGGACTCTAGACTATGCCTGAGAGTTACTGTTATTTATACCCCTCCCCTAGCTCGTTTAATTGAGCAATTGCAACGTCTTCCCAGCATCGGGCCAAAAACGGCCCAACGACTGGCCCTACATATCCTCAAACGGCCTGAGGCAGAAGTTCAGTTATTAGCCCAGGCTCTGATTGAAGCGAAGCAAAAAGTTGGCCTCTGCCAGACCTGTTTTCATCTTTCCGCCGAGTCGATGTGTGAAATTTGCCGCAATCCCCATCGCCAGAGTGATACCCTCTGTGTCGTAGCCGATTCGCGGGATGTGATCGCGCTAGAAAAAACGCGGGAGTATGGCGGCAAGTACCATGTTCTGGGAGGCGTGATTTCTCCCCTAGATGGCATTGGCCCAGAACAGTTGACAGTTCAGGCGTTGGTTCAGCGAGTGAATCAAGGCACGATTAAAGAAGTGATCCTGGCCCTGAGTCCTAGCGTGGAAGGGGAAACCACCACCCTCTACGTCGGCAAACTGCTCCAACCCTTTACCAAAGTGACTCGCATTGCCTTTGGTTTACCCGTAGGGGGCGATCTGGAATACGCCGATGAAGTAACCCTAGCCAGGGCCTTGGAAGGACGACGGGAATTGGGTTAAAGGCTTGGTCGAGGTCGTTGTTACGGGCATTGGTTTGCGGTCTTGCTTGGGTTCCTTGACCCAAACATGGCAAAAAGTATGCCAGGGAGAAACCGGCCTCCGGTTTCAGCAACCCTTCCCAGATTTCCCCCCCCTTCCCCTAGGCCTGATCACCGCCACACCGAGTTCTCTCTCAGATTTAGTACCAATCTTGGTTGAGGAGGCTTTGGCCGATGCCCAATTAACGGCCCTTCTCACAGATTGTGCGGTTGTTGTGGGTTCTAGCCGGGCTAATCAGGGCCAGTGGGAAAAATTAGCCTCTGCACCATCCCCGGCCCTAGCGCATTGGTTAGATTTTTTACCCCAGCAAGCGGCTGTGCTGGCCAGCCAGGCCATTGGTGGGGCCAGTTTAAGTATGGCCCCCATGACCGCCTGTGCCACGGGCCTCTGGTGTATTGCTCAGGCCTGTGATCTAATTCGCCAACAGCGCTGTCAATGGGCCCTGGCCGGTGCAATTGAGGCCCCGATTACCCCCTTAACCCTGGCGGGTTTTCAACAGATGGGGGCCTTGTCCAAAACGGGTTGTTATCCCTTTGAGCAACGACGAGAAGGCCTGGCCCTAGGGGAAGGTGGAGCCATCCTAGTTTTAGAGTCTCTGACTTCCGCCCAAGCACGGGGGGCCAAAATCTACGGCAAGGTTGGTCACTGGGGCATGACCTGTGATGCGAGTCATGTGAGTACACCAGCGGTGGATAATCAGAGTGCGCGTTTGGCCATTCAAAAATGCCTAGAGCGGAGTAGTTTAAGACCTGACGCCATCCAATTCATCCATGCCCATGGTACCGGTACTCGTCTTAATGACCAACGGGAGGCCCAGTTAATCCAGCAACTGTTTCCGCCATCGGTGGCAGTCTGTTCCACCAAAGGGGCCACGGGCCATACCCTCGGTGCGTCGGGGGCCATCGGAGCCGTGGTTTGCCTGCTGGCCCTAGCTCAACAATGCTTACCGCCCCAAGTTGGTTTACAAAATCCAGAATTTGACCTCAATTTTGTGGCCCAGGCCCGGCCGGAAAATTTAACGAATGTTCTCTGTTTGGGTTTTGGTTTTGGCGGCCAGAATGTGGCCCTGAGTTTTCAACGGCAACTATGATCGGGATTAGTTGTGCTCTTGAGTTTTAGGCCGGTGAGTCTATCCTCCCTCAATCCCCAGATTGCGCCCCTCCTTGAAAAAATTTGGGGCTACCGTAGCCTCCGCTTTCCCCAAGGGGAGGTAATTGATTGCCTACTCAAGGGCCAGGATGCCCTAGTCGTGATTCCTACGGGGGGCGGTAAATCCCTCTGTTTTCAGTTGCCGGCCCTGACCCAAACCGGCCTGACTTTGGTGGTATCACCCCTGATCGCCCTGATGGAAAATCAGGTGCAGGAATTACAGGCCCATGGCCTGCCTGCGGCCTGTTTGCACAATGAGCTACCCCGTAACCAGCGTCGTCAGACCCTCCAGCGCTTACAACAGGGCCAATTGCGCCTCCTGTATCTTTCTCCTGAAACCCTCCTCAGTCCGCCCCTGTGGGAGCTACTCTGTCAGCCCCGCCTGCAACTCCAGGGCCTGATGTTGGATGAGGCCCATTGCCTGGTTCAGTGGGGAGATTCCTTTCGTCCGGCCTACCGGCGTCTAGGTTGTTTGCGCCAGGCCCTCCAGGCCTATAATCCCTCAGCGAAGACCATGGCCATTGCAGCCTTTACGGCCACCGCCGACCCAGCGACTCAAGCCGCCATCGTGACTGGCCTGCAATTGCGCAATCCCCAGCATTTTTGCCTCGACCCCTACCGTCCCCATCTGAGCCTCAAGGTGCAGATCGTTTGGACACCCCGCTGTCGTCGAGAGCAAGTGGCCCAGTTTTTGAAACAACAGCAAGGAAGTGGGGGCCTCGTCTATGTCCGTACCCGTCGGGATGCCATGGCCCTGGCCGATCAGTTGAATACTCAAGGCCATCGTACTGCGGCCTACCATGGGGGCCTGGGGGCCAGCCAGCGACGACAGTTGGAAGCCCAGTGGTTAACCGGAGATTGCCCCTTTGTCGTTTGTACGAATGCGTTTGGTCTGGGCGTAAACAAAAAAAATTTGCGTTGGATTCTGCATTACCATCCGCCTCTGCTTTTGGCTGAATATCTCCAGGAAATTGGCCGGGCCGGACGGGACTTAAAGCCCGCCACCTGCTTAACCCTGGTCAGTGAACCAACGGGCTGGCTCGACAGTGGCGACCGTCAACGCCAAGCCTTTTTTCTGCAACAACAGGTTAAACTCCAACAGCAGGCCCAGGCCCTGCTCCCCAAAATTCCCCCGACAGGGGATTTACCCAGCCTCAAGGCCCAGTTCCCGGAGGTCGAGCTCTCCCTGGCTCTCCTGCATCGCCAGAACCGCCTAGCATGGCTTGATCCCTTTCACTACCGTCTTTTGCCTAATCAAGGCAATCCAGAGAATCTGAAGGCAAGCTTAGGCCGAGAATACCAACGGATGCAGCACTTTCTTTTAACACGAGACTGTCGTTGGCATTATCTACTCCAGGCCTTTTCCTCCAACCCCGACCCAACACTCCGCTGTGGCCATTGCGATAATTGTTTAAGAGCCGCTCACCGCTAGGAAAATGAAGCGCCCCCTTCTACAATAGGTGAGCAATTCTTTGTCATCTTCCAGTCCGCTCATCGTCAACCCGAATGCAACCAACCGATCCAAGTAAGTTTACTGAACAGGCCTGGGATGCCATCGTTAAATCCCAGGAAGTCGCCCGTCGTTTCAAAAATACCAATCTAGAAGTTGAACACTTGGTGATTGCATTACTGGAGCAGGACAAAGGCCTGGCGGGTCGCATTTTCCAAAAAGCCAATCTCGATGCCCTGGCCCTCCAACAACAACTGGAAAATTTCACTTACCGCCAGCCGAAACAATCCTACGTTGAGCAACTTTATCTGGGCCGGAGTTTAGATCTGATGCTTGACCGCGCCGAAACGGCCCGCGAAAGCTGGGAGGATAAATTTATTTCCGTCGAACACCTGCTGGTGGGCTTTGCCGAAGATGACCGCATTGGTCGCACCAGTCTACGCAAGTTTAACCTTGATCCCCAGGATCTAGAGTTGGCGATCAAGGCCATTCGGGGAACGCAGAAAGTCACAGAACAAAACCAGGAAGAGCGCTACGAGGCCCTGGAAAAATATGGTCGGGATCTAACTGAACAGGCCCGTCAAGGCAAACTCGACCCCGTCATTGGTCGGGATGAAGAAATCCGCCGCGTCATTCAAGTCCTGTCCCGCCGCTCCAAAAATAATCCCGTTTTAATTGGGGAACCGGGGGTCGGCAAAACCGCCATTGCCGAGGGCCTGGCCCAACGCATTATTAATGGAGATGTGCCGGAATCCTTGAAAAATCGGCAGTTAATCTCCTTGGATATGGGCAGTCTGATCGCCGGGGCCAAGTACCGGGGAGAATTTGAGGAACGGTTACGCTCGGTGATGAAGGAAGTGACTCATTCCGACGGCCAAATTATTTTATTTATCGATGAAGTGCATACGGTGGTCGGGGCCGGGGGCCGGGAAGGTTCTGGTTCCATGGATGCTGGTAATTTACTCAAACCGATGCTAGCCCGAGGGGAATTGCGCTGTATCGGGGCCACGACCTTGGATGAATACCGCAAACATATCGAGAAAGATCCGGCCCTGGAGCGACGCTTCCAACAGGTTTACGTTAAACAGCCGAGTGTGGAGGATACCATTTCCATCCTGCGGGGCCTGAAGGAAAAATACGAAGTCCACCACGGTGTTAAAATCACCGATTCGGCCCTGGTAGCCGCCGCCACACTCTCCCATCGCTACATCCAAGACCGCTTTTTACCCGATAAGGCTATTGATCTCGTCGATGAAGCCGCTGCCCGTTTAAAAATGGAAATCACCTCCAAGCCGGTGGAATTAGAAGTGATCGACCGTCGTTTAATGCAGTTACAAATGGAAAAATTGTCTCTGGAGGGAGAAGAAAAACGGCCCGGATTTATCGTAGTCGATAAGGCCTCCAAGGAACGCCTCGAAAAAATTCAGCAGGAAATCCTAGACCTGGAAAGTCAGCAACAGTCCCTTTCCGGTCAGTGGCTAGCGGAAAAACAAATGCTAGAGGAAATTAATGCCCTCAAAGAAGAAGAGGAACAAATTCGTCGCCAAGTGGAACAAGCCGAGCGGGATTATGATCTGAATAAAGCCGCCCAACTCAAATACGGCCGCCTGGAAGTACTTCAGCACGACATCGAAGAAAAAGAAAGCAAACTGTTAGAAATCCAGGCCTCGGAAAAAACCCTTTTACGGGAGCAAGTCACCGAAGCCGATATTGCCGAAATTGTGGCCGGCTGGACGGGCATTCCCATCAACCGCCTCTTGGAAACGGAACGCCAAAAACTCCTGCAATTGGAAAGTCATCTCCACCAAAAAGTAATTGGCCAAACAGAAGCTGTGGCCGCCGTGGCCGCTGCCATTCGTCGGGCCCGGGCCGGCATGAAAGACCCCAGTCGTCCCATTGGTTCTTTTCTGTTTATGGGGCCAACGGGAGTCGGAAAAACCGAATTGGCCCGGGCCTTGGCTGGTTTTCTCTTCGACAGTGAAGAGGCCATGGTACGGATTGATATGTCCGAATATATGGAAAAACACGCCGTTTCTCGCTTGATTGGGGCGCCTCCTGGTTATGTGGGTTACGAAGAAGGGGGCCAACTGTCAGAGGCGGTGCGTCGTCGGCCCTATTCCGTTGTCTTGTTAGATGAAGTGGAAAAGGCCCATTTGGATGTTTTTAACATTCTTCTCCAGGTACTAGACGATGGCCGCATTACCGATTCCCAGGGCCGAGTGGTGGATTTCCGCAATACGATCATTGTCATGACCAGTAATATTGGCAGTGACCATATTTTAAATTTCTCGGCGGATGATCGGGATTACGACAAAATGCAAAAACAGGTTTTACAGGCCCTGCGTCAGCATTTTCGTCCCGAATTTTTAAACCGCATTGATGACCTAATTATTTTCCATACCCTGCAACGGGCTGAACTCCGACAAATCGTGCAATTGCAAATTAAACGCATTGAAAAACTGTTGGAGGAGCAGAAAATTAAACTGGTAATCTCAGATTCTGCTTTAGACTATATTGTGGCGGCCGGCTATGATCCGGTGTACGGAGCCCGGCCCTTGAAGCGAGCCATTCAGCGGGAATTAGAAAACCCTATGGCTACCAAAATCCTAGAAAATACCTTTGGCCCTGAGGATACCATTTTGATTGATTGCGTCGGCAATCAGTTACTTTTTACTAAACAAGAAAAGGTGCAGGCGGTTGAGGATGATATTCCTCTCGTTGAAGTTGAGGTCATCGTGTCTTGAAAATCAGATGTAATTCGTACTAGGTTGACAGGGACTACATTAGAAAAGTGAAAGTCAAAGCGGTTATCAAGACGCTAGAGACAGAGGGCCAGTATTGATTCTGCTTGACGATACAACAAACTCTACCTGTCTAAGGAGAGGTACCGAAGGCGGGGAGTCCATCGATTGCCTTAATTGGGAGTCTTGGCATAGGGAATAGTGCTTATAATTCAAAAGTATTAAAAAAGAGGACATGACCCGAGCCACCAATCTTGAGAAATCAGGAATCCTGACCCTCAGTTTAAGCGTCGTGTAAACTGAAAAGAAAATGTTGACATCATGATGCAGGGAACCCTTAGTGAAATCGATCTTGGCAGTATCCTGCAATTAATTGAACTAGGACAACGCACCGGAGAACTGCTCATTGAACCCTGGGGTACTGGTACTGGCCGTTCAGAATCGGCCATCACCTCGAGAGAACGGGTTTGCTGGTTTCTGTTTTTTGTCAATGGCCGCCTTGTCTATGCCGCCGATAAGACCTACGGTCAACTCCAACGACTACGAGAATATCTGCGTCGCTATCAACTATCGGAGCAGGTTCAGGTATTGGCTGACGCCAGCCTCGCCAGTACTAACGCACCAGAGTATGCGACCCTCTGGTCTCTACTGGCCAAAAATATTCTGACCCCGCTCCAGGCCCGTCACATTATCCAGGGCATGGTGCAGGAAACCCTTTTTGACCTCCTCAATCTGCGCCAGGGCCGGTTTACCTTTGTGACGGGAACGGCCCTAGACCCCCCCCTGACGGCCTTTGCCATTTCTCCCCTGATGGGGCAAATGATGACTCAAATGCAGCAATGGAAGCAGTGCCATCCCCACATTCAATGCCCAGACCAAGTGATTTCTGCGGTGGATGAAGCCTTGCTGTTGGAAATGCTTCCCGAGAAATTAGCCCGACCCCTCATTTTTTGGGCCAATCATCATACCTCTCTCCGTCAGCTAGCCCGGTATCTGCACCGTAATTTACCGGCGGTGGCCCGGAGTCTCTACCCCTACATTGAGAAGGGCATCGTACACTTGGCTGCCCCTAGTGGCCAAGGGCTAGGAACGGCTTCCCCCCTGCCTCGGGACACAAAACTACAAAACTATCATATTATTTGTATTGATGACGATGCGACGGTGGGTCGCCAGGTAGAACAATTTCTCCAGCATGGGGCAATCCAGGTCACTGTACTGACAGACCCCCGCCAGGCCCTGGTGTCTCTCTTGGAAACCCGCCCTGACCTCATTCTCTGCGACATTACCATGCCCGTGTTGGATGGCTATGAACTCTGTGCGATGCTCCGACAGACCCGTCAGTTTCAGACAATTCCTATTATTATGCTGACGGGAAAAGATGCGTTCCTCGACCGAGTCTTAGCGAGGATGGTGGGAGCCACTGACTATCTCACCAAACCTTTTGGTAAACATGAACTACATTCTCTACTAGAAACCCACCTCCGTATCCTCTGGGATGACCTGCCCGCGGTCTCAGTCCCAACGGAAGCAAGGATCTCTTAACAGTTTCTCCTCGCTCTGGCAGGCCAATTTGATACAATGACAGCTAGTTAAGTGTACATTTACAGTTAACCCTCTATGATCGTGTCAACTCTACATTTCCAACCGCTAGGCAGAAAGGAAAGATTATGAGCGAAGTTTTGCTTGTTGAAGATAGCTCCAGTCAGCGAGAAATGATCTCTGGAATCCTGCGGGACAATGGTTGGAAGGTAACGGTTGCCTGCGATGGAGTCGAAGCCTTAGAGCATCTCCAAAAATTTAGCCCAGACTTAGTTGTATTAGATATTGTGATGCCCCGGATGAATGGCTACGAAGTCTGCCGGCGCATCAAGTCTGACCCTAAGACCAAAAATGTACCCGTCATTATGTGTTCCTCTAAGGGAGAAGAATTTGACCGCTATTGGGGAATGCGCCAGGGGGCCGATGCTTATATTGCCAAACCGTTTCAACCCGTTGAATTGGTGGGAACGATTAAACAACTGCTACGGGGATAGTCCAGATTAGCTAAGAGACAGACGTAACATTTACCGCTTCAGATTTGCCGCCAATCAGCTCTCCTCGAGTACAGGCCATCAACCAAGAGCAACGATGAAAGTACCTAAGCCGATTTAAAAACGCCTGCCGGGCTAAGCATTGATGTTATTCAAAAACAAGGAACGTTAGCAATGGTTGGGCCATCTCCCTTTTTGACAGAAGACAATCAGCCGTTAAATCCTGAGCTTCAAGCCCTCCAATCCCTGGAAGGGGAACTCCATTTGCGATTCTATTTGCCGTCCCGTGAAGAGTTTGCACTCCCGGCCATTGCGATTCGAGAAGTCATGCAACAGACCCCCGACCGCATTACCCCCATTCCCAATGCCTCTCCTTTGCTCCTGGGAACTATCAATCTGCGGGGTCAAGTCATTTGGGTTGCAGATCTCGGTCAGTTTCTCGGCAGCCCCAATGCCCTGAATACAGACCGCAGCGAGATTCCTGTGATTGCCGTGGAAGATCAAGAAACTCTTTTAGGTTTAGCCGTCGAGTCTCTAGGAGATATGGAATGGTTAGATGTTGAACATCTACAGTCCGCTACTAATGTACCGGATCACATTGCTCCCTATGTTCAGGGGGAATGGCCACTAGAAGGTGAATCTCAACGAGTTTTGCGATTACTTGACCACGTGGCGATACTCCGCTCCGCTCGCTGGGCAACCTAGGATTCAAGCCCCAGCAGGCTAATTTTCCGAACAAATGACTGACGGTTTTTCCTTCTATGCGACTTAACCCATTACTGAACTACTGATTTAGGAGACAGGCACCATGGCATCTGAGAAAGACTATGCAAAGTTATACGGTCAAGCCTATGCCGCCTACGGCCAAGGAAACTATACCGAAGCCGTCACCTATATTGATGAAATGGCCGAGGCCTTTCCTCAGGATCCCAATGTGTTACTCCTGCAAGGGCATATTTCCATTGGCCTGGAACACTACGATGTCGCACAACAAAAATACGAGCAGGTACTCCAGCTCTCGGATCGTCAAGATTTAGTGGAATGTGCCCAAGCAGCCCTGGCCCAAATTCAAGGGGTTGGGACGGCCAAGACTGGTCAAAGTTTTACCACCATGGGAACTGCTAGTGAAGCCAATGGCATTTCCTGGAAAGATTCGATTCCTGAAGATTGGGATATGGGCATTGATGACTTGGATTGGGATAGTGCCGTCTTTAGCGATGAGGACTTTGGAGAGCCGACCCTGGGAAAAACCGGGCCAGAACCATCGGCTACGCCCTTGGGTGAATCCCCTCAGGCCGTAGAAGTGGTTCCCGCCGCGAATCCCTTTACCGCAGACCCCTTTGAGTCTCAAGCTGGGGATGGAAAAATTGACTGGGACGCCGCTGCGACCATTGATTGGGATTCCGAACTATTTCGTGAAGAAGTAGCAAAAAGTGATGACGAAGATACCATGTTGCCCGATGTCGGGGCCTCGACCTTTGTGGTTCCCCCCAGTGTGGAACCGTCCCCCGCGTTGAATTTTGCTGAAAGAGGCAATGGACAAACGCCCTTTGACCTGGCCTCCCCAGGGGCGGAAGCTAGTCCTGCCTACCAGGCCTGGATGGATGATGAAACCGACGAAGACCTCGATTCTCTCCTAGAGCATGAAAATGTACCAACGGTGCAATCCTCGCCGACCATGGCAGCGGAGGCCCAGAACCTTAACTCGGCTACCCCTGGTTTTGAACCCAGTAATTTTGATGACCTGGCGGATTTTGACCTGACGGATCTGGCCCCCGAACTACCGGATTCCTCCCTGTTTACCCAGGCTGGCGCTGCTCTAACGGCCTCCTCTGAACTTCAGGCTGAGCAGGAAATAGATGCTTCCGCTACGCTAGCCGGTGCTCCCCCGCCAGGCATGGTAACCTGGCTCAAACCTGAAGAAGGAGGAACAAATGATTTTTCTGGGGCCTCCAGTCGTTTTGTGAAGCCCACGGTTGAAATAGATCCCGGTTGGCTGGGTTGGTTTACCAATGCCCCCCTCAAACGCAAGCAACTCTACCTGGCCCTAGCAACGGGGCTTGCCTCTGGCCTGGCAGTCATCGTGGTGAACGCGGCCTTGGCCATGGGTCAGGGAAAAACATCCCCCCCTGCGACGCCCCCCACCCCCGGTAAAACGGCATCGAAACCAGCCGCTAACAGTGCTCCAGCCCCTACTGTGACAGCCCCTTCCCCCTTGGTCGTAGCGGGTCTGACGGGTCTGGTGACGGCCCTAGCCACGTTTTTGGTTAGTAATCTGCTAGTTCGTCAAGTGAAGCAGACCATCGATGATCTGCAAAACCAGTTTGATGCCATCTACGAAGGCAACTTTAATGTCCGTGCTAAGGTGCGTTCCGAGGATGAATTAGGCCAATTGGCCCAACGCTTTAACTACATTTCTCAAGTGATTCTGACGGCGACTAGTGAGGCCCAGGAGCGGGCGGCGGCCACAGAAAAAGCCCGGGAAAAACTCCAGCGCCAAGTCATTCGTCTCCTGGATGATGTGGAGGGGGCCTCTCGGGGAGACCTGACCGTCCAAGCAGAAGTTACAGCGGATGAACTGGGAGCGGTGGCCGATGCCTTTAACCTGACCATCCAAAATCTGCGGGAGATCGTTCTCCAGGTGAAAAAGGCCGCCAAACAGGTTAACCGGAACTGTACGGATAGCGAATCCTTTGCCCGCAATAACTCCAGTGATGCGCTGCGAATGGCGGAAGAATTAGCCGTCACCCTCAATTCGGTACAGTTAATGACGGAATCCATTCAACGGGTTGCTGAAAATGCGCGGGAAGCAGAGGAAGTTGCCCATACCTCTTCCCTAACGGCACTGAAGGGGGGAGAAGCCGTAGAGCGAACCGTGGGCGGGATTCTGCAAATTCGAGAAACGGTGTCAGAAACGGCCCGCAAGGTTAAACGCCTAGCGGAAGCCTCCCAGGAAATTTCTAAGATTGTGGCGGTGATTTCTCAAATTGCCTCTCGTACTAATCTCTTGGCATTGAACGCCTCCATCCAGGCGGCGCGAGCAGGGGAAGCGGGGCGGGGCTTTGCCATCGTGGCAGACGAAGTCCGACAACTTGCAGACCGCTCTGCCAAGTCGCTAAAAGATATTGAACAAATCGTGTTGCAGATCCAGAGTGAGACTGGCTCGGTAATGACGGCCATGGAAGAAGGGATTCAACAGGTGATCGATGTAACCGATAAATCAGAACAATCCAAGCGAGCGCTGGAGGACATTATTGAGGTATCGAATCGGATCAATACCCTTGTTCGTTCCATCACTGCCGATACCGTGCGCCAGCAGGAAAACTCCAGTTCCGTTGCCCAAGTCATGCAGTCCATTGAGCTAACGGCCCAAGAGACCTCCCAGGAATCCCAACGGGTGGCAGGATCTCTGCAAACCCTGGTGTCCATCTCCCGCGATTTATTAACCTCTGTGGAACGCTTCCGCCTGGAACAAAGTCTGAAATAAGGTAATTTCCTGATTGCGGTATCGCTTCAACTTTTTTGTTGCTTTGACCGAGAGACACCTCCCCGAATTCTCCTCTTAACTTCTCTGGGGAAAAGTGGTGGGCCTTGGGGAAATTGCTGGCGTTAGGGTGTGAGTGGGGTCATCATGTTGTTACGGGTTAAGGGTCAACCAATTGCCAAGTCTTGGCCAAAACGACGCCGACACGGGGGACTTAAATTTTTACTCCTTTCACCCCTCTTGGCTTTGGGGCTAGGCCTGGGCTATCGCCAATGGCAAATTCAGACCACGGAACCCCAAGCGATCTTCGTCCTGGGGGGCCACGAAAGCCGAGAATGGCAAGCGGCTGAGTTGGCCCGAGAAAAGCCCCATTTACCCATCTGGATTTCCTCAGGAAGTCCAGAGCATTATACGTATCAAATTTTTAGGCGGATGGGCATTGATGGGGGCCGCTTACACCTTAATTACCAGGCCCAGGACACCGTCACAAACTTTACGACTCTCGTGGATGACCTCCAAGCCCAGGGTATTCACAGCGTTTACCTCGTGACCTCAGATAACCATATGGCTAGAGCTCGGATCGTGGGGGAAATTGTCTTCGGCAGTCGTGGCATTCTTCTCAAGCCCCTGCCGGTGGCGTCCCAAGGCGAACCAGAAAGTCCCGAAAAACTCGTCCGGGATGGCCTACGAGCCCTCTTGTGGTTAGGAACCGGCAAAACCGGTGCCCATTGGTTACGCCGCGCGGTTTCCCAGCGGCCCTGACACCGCTATCCTTCCCTTTCTTCTTTTGCTATGACCCAGCTTGCCCTCTCCTCCGTTCTAGACTTAGCCCAGGGAATACGCCAAGGGGCATTATCTCCCCTGGAAGTCACGCAATACTTTCTAGAGCGCATTGAGCGCTATGATGCCCAACTGGGAAGCTTTACCTATGTTGCGGCGGAACAGGCCTTAGCGGAAGCTCGAACCAAAACCGAACAATGGTCTAAAAATCAGGACTTGCCCCCCTTCTGGGGCGTTCCCATTAGCATCAAGGATTTAAATGCTGTTGCTGGTATGCCAACGGGCTACGGCGTTCAGGCCCTCCAGCAGCAACCGACTGCCTACGACGATGGCCTGGTGATGCGACTTAAGCAAGCGGGATTTATTATCTTGGGGAAAACCGCTACCTCCGAGTTAGGCTCCTTTCCCTACACCGAAACACCCGGTCTTGCACCGGCCCGTAACCCCTGGCATTTAGACTATACCCCCGGTGGCTCTAGTGGTGGGGCAGCAGCGGCCTTAGCGGCGGGCCTCTGTCCGATAGCCCAGGGGTCAGACGGCGGAGGATCCCTACGAGGGCCGGCCAGTGCCTGTGGCCTGGTGGGGTTAAAACCCAGTCGAGGCAGGATTTCTAACGCGCCCCTAGGGGATTTTCAGAGTGGCATTGCCAGTCAAGGGGCCTTGACCCGAACCGTGCGAGAAGCGGCAGCCCTCCTGGATGTGATGGCGGGCTATACCACTGGTGATCCGTACTGGCTGGAGTCTCCGAGTATTCCTTTTGTCCAGGCTTTGCAACAGAATGTGCCCCCCCTACGCTTGGCCTACAGTTTTGCCATGGCCCCCTTTTCGCCTCAGGACGGCGTTGGCCAGCAGGCTGTCGAAAAAGCGATGACGGTTTTTGCCCAACAGGGCCATTCCCTAAAAGCGGCTTGCTTTGAGGCCCAGGGCCTGGTGGAACCCTTTACCCGAATTTGGCAGGCCGGGGTCGGCGCCGCCGGCATTCCCTTTGAGCTTTTGAGTCCCGTCAACCGTTGGCTAGGAGAAACCCAGGGAACCGCCGGTGACTATCTCCAGGCCGTGCGTCAGATGCAGATCCTATCGCGCCAGATTGTTGCCTTTTTTGACCAGTACGATGCCCTGATTTTGCCAGTGTATCACCATCAACCGATCCGTATTGGCCAATGGGCTGACCTCTCCCCAGCAGAAACGGTACAGAAAATTATTGAATGGGTGGCCCCCTGTCCGCCGATGAATGCGAGTGGCCTACCGGCTATTACCCTGCCCGTTGGCTTTGATTCCCAGGGCCTACCCTTTGGGGTACAACTGGTAGGAAAACCCGCAGGTGAGGCTCAACTCCTAGCCCTGGCCCATCAATTGGAAACTAATCTCAGTTTTCCACGACAACTACCGCCGCAGTTTTTAGATTAGGCACGGGACTGGCCGGAGTCGAACCGGCGGCCTAGCGCTTAGGAGGCAGTAAAGTGGCTAGCAAAAGCCTTACTGCATAACGATTTGAGGTTTTATTTTATTGAAGGGGTTAATTTTGGGGTTAAAATATTGCTATTAAACTACAGTTAACTTGCCATCTGTTAGATTGCGGTTTTTTACGGTAGTGCTTACCTATCTTCCAGTCAGTTTTAATGCCAGAGATTCTATCAGTTTCAATTCGACTAATTTTCTTGGCTAGGCAACCATAGCTTGTTCCGAGAATTTTAGCAGCTTGACTTAAACCAACCCAATCGCTTGGAATATCGTCGCCGTTTACTTTGGCAAAGCTCAAGTCTGAAGACAAAGAACTTCAAGAAGTCATTCTGACATTACAATCATTTCTTCTCCCCCACATGCAAGCGATCTCATACGAGCAAGCATTCAATCTAATCTGGCTTCCATCTGGGTTGTGGCAACTCAGTAACTAGGTAAAGCGATGATAAGCTTATGAGCTACCATCTAATAGTAATAGTGATCGCACCTTATTTCGCTTAATAGGTTTTAAAATTGTGATAGGTCATCTATAGTTTGAAGTATGCCAAATCATACTCATTCAAAAAAGCTCTATGATTACCCTACCTGGAATTGCCATCCAAAGCAAAATCTATGAGAGCTCAGCCTCGGTGGTTTATCGGGGCATCAGAGATGATGGAAGAGAGATCGTTGTAAAAATGCTCAAACAAGACTACCCCTCTCCTCAAGAACTGATCCGCTACAGGCAGGAATATGATATTATCCGTTCTCTCGATCTGGAAGGAGTGATCAAGGCATATAGTCAGCAGAACTATCAACGTACGCTCGTCATTCTTTTAGAAGACTTTGGGGGAGAGTCCCTAGATTGGTGGATGCGATCGCATCCAGAGACTTTCTGCCCGATGGACTTATCTACTTTTCTACGTCTTGCCATAGAAATCACAGATATTCTGGGCAGAATCCATGCTGCCCATGTCATTCATAAGGATATTAACCCTGGAAATATTGTCCTCAACCTGGATACTGGCGTTGTCAAAATTATCGACTTTGGGATTGCAACCCAATTTAGCCGCACGAATCCGACTTTCAAGAGTCCTCATATTTTAGAAGGGACACTTGCCTACCTGTCTCCAGAGCAAACAGGGCGGATGAACCGATCGCTCGATTACCGCACTGATTTTTACTCGCTTGGTGCTACATTCTACGAATTGCTTACGGGACAAGTGCCGTTTCCCACAACAAACATCCTGGAACTCATCCATTGTCATATTGCCAAACAACCTGTACCGCCACATGAACTAAATACAACGGTTCCTAGAACGATTTCGGACATTGTGATGAAATTAATGGCGAAAAATGCAGAGGATCGCTATCAGGGTGCCTGGGGCATCAAAGCAGATTTGGAACGCTGCGCTCATGAATTAGAATCAAGCGATCGCATCGATTCCTTTCAACTTGGATTGCATGATGTTTCTAATCAGTTTCAAATTCCTCAGAAGCTGTATGGACGAGAGGCAGAGATTGCAACATTATTGGCGGTATTTGAGAGAGTAGTGGGGGGAGACTCGGAGATACGCGGAGGCGAGGAGAGTGACAATATCTCTGCGTCTTCTAAAATGATGTTGGTTTCCGGCTATGCAGGCATTGGTAAATCAGCATTAGTAAAGGAACTCTATAAGCCCATCACGGCAAAGAGTGGGTATTTTATCACTGGCAAGTTTGACCAATTTCAGCGCAACATTCCCTACAGGGCGATCACGGATGCACTGCAAAAATTGGTGCAACAATTACTGAGTGAGCCAGATGAGCAAGTAAAACAGTGGCGATCGCTTCTCCAAACTGCCTTGGGAAGCAACGGACAACTCATCGTTGATGTGATTCCCGAAGTAGAACTCATTATCGGCAAACAGTTACCAGTACAAGAGGTGGGAGCCACGGAAGCTCAAAATCGCTTCAACCGCGTCTTCCAGCAGTTCATCCGAGTATTCTGCTCAAAAGATCGTCCACTCGCGATCTTTCTCGACGACTTACAGTGGGTAGATTCGGCAACACTCAAATTAATTGAGCTAATCATGCTTGATGAGCAAATCCAATCTTTATTTCTGATTGGAGCCTATCGAGATAATGAAGTAAATCCAACGCAACCATTGATGTTAACGCTAGAGCGATTACGAAAACAAGGAGCAGTACTTCAGGAAATTGCTCTAGCACCCTTAACATTGAAACCGGTGAGTCAGTTGCTTGCTGAAACGCTATATCAAAATTCAGCCACCGTTCGTTCCTTGGCTGAGTTAGTGCTGCGTAAAACTGAAGGTAATCCTTTCTTTGTTAACGAATTTATGAGATTTATACATAGTGAGAACCTATTGAGCTTTGACGCAGAAAATCTAAGCTGGCAATGGAATATTGACCAAATTCAAGCCCAAGATATCACTGATAATGTAGTGGAACTGATGCTCCTCAAGTTAAAGAAGCTGCCAGAGGCAACGCAGCAAATGCTCTGCTTAGCCGCTTGTGTGGGGGCTGAATTTAATTTAGAGACGTTAGCGATTGTTTGCGAGCAATCTCTTAAAAGCATTTCTCTAGATTTGCTCGTAGCGGTACAAGTTGGATTAATTCAACCCCTGTCAGAATTAGACGAAAACTTGTTAGTACAAAAATATAAGTTCTTGCACGATCGCGTGCAGCAAGCTGCCTATGCCTTGATTGATGAAGCACAGAAACAAGTGGTTCACCTCCAAATTGGTCGCAATCTACTCAAAAAAACGTTGCCAGAGCGGTTGTCAGAGCGGCTGTTTGAAATTGTTGATCATCTTAATCATGGGATTGAGCTTGTTACCGATCAAGTAGAACGGGATGCAATTGCCCAGTTGAATCTATTGGCAGGTCAGAAAGCAAAAGGGGCGATTGCTTATAGTACGGCAAGAAACTATTTAGCTATGGGGAGACAATGGCTAGAAGCCGCTACTTGGTATACAAGTTATCAGTTGACCTTAGCGTTATATGTAGAGACAACAGAAATCGCGTTTCTGTGCGGCAATTTCGAGGATGTAGAAAGATGGGCAGAAATCGTCCTGCAACATGTTAGAACAGTTCTTGATGGCATAAAAGTTTATAGAGTCAAAATTCAGGCTGATATCGCGCAGAACCATCCTCTGCAAGCAGTTGATACGGGATTACAGATTTTACAACAACTGGGAATCAGTTTTCCTAAACAGTCAAGTCTCCCGGACATTTGTACTGAATTAGACATAATCACATCTCTCTTGAATAAGAAAACAATTGAGGATTTGAGCCGTTTGCCCAACATGACTGAGCCAGAAAAGTTAGCAGCAATGCAAATCCTATCAGACATCACGATCACTGCTAAATATGCTGCTCCCAACTTACTGCTACTAATCACATCTAAACAAGTCAATTTGTCAATTTTGTATGGTAATGCATCTGTGTCGCCCTTTTCCTATACCATTTTTGGATTAATTCTTTGTGGTTTGGTTGGGGACATCGAATCTGGTTATCAGTTTGGACGGCTTGCTCTCAGGTTGTTGTCTCGACCGAATACCCATTCACTCAAAGCTAGGACATTGTTCATGGCATATGAACACGTCCTGCACTGGAAAGAGCATATTAAAGAATCACTAGAGCCATTGCTAGAAATCTATCAAATTGGACTAGAAACTGGGGATTTAGAATTCGCAGCTTATTGTGCTCATTGCTATTGTTTTCAGCTCTATGTTGTTGGAAAAGAACTCGCAGAGGTTGAGTACACTATGAAAACCTACAATGCTGCGATTAGTCGAATCAAACAGAAAACAGCACTGACATGGAATCAAACGTTTCAGCAGGCAATCGCGAATTTGATGGGATATTCAGTTAATCCAATTCGTTTAATTGGTCGATTTTATAATGAAGAGGACGAATTACCAAAACATAAAGTAGCAAATGATGGAACAGCAATCTTTGATGCCTATTTTAATAAACTTTATCTGTGCTATCTCTTTTCTGAGTATGCTCAGGCAATTGAAAACTCAGATGTAGCAGAACCTTATTTCATCCCAATTATGGGCACGCCACTTGGCCCTTTATACTATTTCTATGATGCGTTAGCAAGGTTGGCTATATATCCAGGCAGCAGCACTGAAGTACAAGCAGAAATCCAAAAAAAAGTTACGGCAAGGCAAGAGAAAATGAAACGCTGGGCAGATTATGCACCAATGAATTATTTGCATAAGTATCATTTAGTTGAGGCAGAGAAAGCGCGAGTCTTGGGTCAGTTGTTTGAGGCAGAGGAGTTCTACGAACAAGCGATTCAAGGGGCAAAAGACAATGAATATCTTCAAGAAGAAGCATTAGCTTATGAATTAGCTGCCAAGTTTTATCTAGACCGGGGTAGGTCAAAGTTTGCTCAAACCTACATGAAAGAAGCTCATTACTGTTATGAACGCTGGGGAGCAACTGCGAAGGTTAAAGATCTAGAAACTCGGTACCCACAGTTCTTTCCTCTGTCGTCGGGTGTGAACGCTCCTTCAATCCGCTCCACGGCTGGAACCACCCCTAATACCTCACAGGTTGCTTTCGATTTAGCAACTGTGCTAAAGGCATCTCAGGCGATTTCAAGTGAAATCGAGCTAGATCAATTGCTTCGTTCCTTGATGGGGATCTTAATCGAGAATGCTGGTGCACAAACGGGCTGTTTAATTCTAGAAAATGCAGGAACATGGACAATCGAAGCTTCTTGCGAACTCAATGACGGTGAGCATATCTGTGCAGAACAAGTGCTGCAATCGCTTCCAATGACCGATCACTTACCCGAATCGATTATTCAGTATGCGATCCGAACACATGAAACCGTCCTCTTAAATGATGCCGCTCGTGAAGGTAATTTCATCCATGATCCCTATATTCAGCGTAATCAAATTCAATCTATCCTATGCTTGCCACTACTGAATCAAAGTAAGCTCGTTGGCGTTCTATACTTAGAAAATCAATTAACAACTGGAGCTTTTACACCGGAGCGATCGCAAGTTCTGAATCTACTCTTGACTCAGGCAGCGATCTCAATTGAAAATGCTAGGATCTATTCAAAACTTCAAAAGAGCAAAAGCCAATTGACGCAATTTCTAGAAGCAATTCCAGTTGGTGTTGCAGTTGTCGATAAATTGGGTCACCCTTATTATTTCAACCAACGAGCAACTCAGCTATTGGCTAAAGATATAGATCCTTCTCTGACGCTCGATGATCTTACAGAGGTTTATCAAGCTTATCTAGCTGGAACTAATCAAAAATATCCAACTGAGAGAATGCCAATTATCCGGGCGTTAACGGGCGAACATACTACAGTTGATGATATAGAAATTCACCGCAACAACGCCATAATTCCCATTGAGGCATGGGGAACTCCAGTATTTGATGAACAGGGTAATGTGATTTATGCGATCGCCGCCTTTCAAGACATCACAGAACGGAAACAAGCAGAACACCTCTTAGCAAATTACAACCGCACTTTGGAACAGGAGGTTGCGGAACGAACAGCGGCGTTACAGCAAAGCGAAGCAGAACTGAGCGCTCGTGAGCAAGAATTACGGCTCATTACAGACGCTCTCCCGGTTGGTATTGGTTACATTGATGCCAAGCAACGCCACCGCTTTGTCAACCGTACCTATGAGATTTGGCGCAACTGTAGCCGAGATGAAATTTTAGGCAAGTCGATTCGTGAACTGGTAGATCATACATCGTATCAAATAATAGAACCTTACATTAACCAGGCGCTAAGGGGAGAAACAACCACGTTTGAAGCAGAAATGCCTCTGCCAGCAGGCAAAAAGTACTTGAGTGTAACCTTAATTCCTGATTTCGATGCAAATGCTCAAGTCATTGGATTTTATGCTTTAAACACAGACATCAGCGATCGCAAACGTGCTGAAAAAACCTCAATTCTGGAAGAGCGCAACCGCATGGCACGAGAAATTCACGATACGCTAGCCCAAGCGTTTACTGGAATCCTACTGCATATTGGAGCAGCAACAGAGCAGGTTACAAAGAACCCAGAGAAGGCACAGGCACATATGGAAACAATCGATGAATTGGCACGCACTGGACTGGCTGAAGCTCGGCGATCGGTGACCACTCTCCGACCGAAACTGTTAGAGGAGGGAGACTTATATCGTGCCCTCAATCATCTAACTGCTCAAATGAATTCTTCTACAAATACTCATATCACCTGTGAAATCATCGGTGTCATCTATGCTTTATCACCCGATGTTGAAAATAACCTATTACGCATTGGACAAGAAGCATTAACGAATGCCATAAAATATGCTCACGCTACCACAATTCACGTTGAATTAGTCTATGAGGAGTCGCAGTGTCTTTTACAGATTAAAGATGATGGAAAGGGATTTGAAGTTGACCAAGTATACCCAACCAAGGGATTTGGTTTATTGGGGATGAGCGAACGGGTCGAACAGATTGGAGGTGAGTTAATCATCCGCAGTCAGCCTGATCGCGGTACAGAGATTATCGTAATCGTGAACCGAGAGTAAGTCATGAGCCAAACAGCAGTTATTCGGTGTCTGATTGTGGACGATCATGCCATTGTACAACAAGGATTAGAAGCGATCATCAATGAAGAAACAGATATGATTGTGATTGGTCGTGCCAAAGACGGTATTGAAGCAATCCAGTTGTTCCGCCAAGCGCAACCTGACGTAACCTTAATGGACTTACGGATGCCCCAAATGGGAGGAGTGGAAGCGATTACTGCGATTTGTGCTGAATTTAACACGGCTCGCATCATTGTATTGACGACATATGACGGAGATGAAGATATTTATCGGGGGTTACGAGCAGGTTCAAAGGGTTATCTGCTCAAAGACTGTAAGCCCAACGAACTGCGAACTGCTATTCGCACCGTTCACGATGGGCAGCAGTATATTCCACCTCATGTTGGCGCTAAGTTAGCCCAGCGAATGACCAATCCAGAGTTGACCGCTCGCGAATTAGAAGTGCTGCGGTTGGTGGCACAGGGGATGAACAATCTGGAAATCGGTACTGCCTTAAGTATTACGGAAAGTACTGTCAAATCGAATATCAACCGCATTTTAAGCAAGTTGGGAGCTAAAGATCGCACGCAAGCAACCATTATTGCCTTAAAACGAGGGATTGCCAGCCTATAAGAATGTTTTATGAACTTAAGTATGATATAAACCCAATACCTAAGTTTACCTAATAATTGATCGATTTGTTGATTCAAGTATAGCCCCTGAATTGACGACAGATTTAAGTTAGTCTCCTAAACTAAGGACATCAAAATAATTGTAGGAGTAAGAAAAATATTTCCCAGTGTTACTTGCACGGTGAATGCTCTTTCCTCTAAAGGTTAAGTATAAGGCCCGATATTTCTGACGAAGCATCGGGCGATCGAAACCATTTAAATTTCCTGATTCCTAGTCCAAAAATAGTTCTACACAGTTTCATCAACTTACCTTTGGCAGCTATAAATGAAACTCATCTCTGTCAATATCGGACTTCCTCGTGAAGTGCTCTGGAAAGGAAGACTAGTGAAAACTGGAATTTTCAAGGAGCCTATCAGCGGGCGGGTAATGGTGCGATCGCTCAATTTAGATGGTGATGGACAAGCCGATCTAACCGTTCATGGCGGATTGGAGAAAGCAGTATATGTCTATCCGTTTGAGCATTACGATTACTGGCGACGTGAATTACCTGACACAGAGTTGACTCTGGGCAACTTTGGTGAAAATTTCACTACCACTGGGATAAAAGAAGAGGAATTGAATATTGGCGATCGCTTTCAGGTCGGTACTCTCAAACTAATGGTGACGCAACCGCGACTGCCTTGCTACAAACTAGGGATTCGGTTTGGGCGAGCGGATATGGTGAAACGCTTTCTCGCCAGTCGTCGAACCGGATTTTACTTCTCCGTTTTGCAAGAGGGCGAAGTCGGAACTGGAGACACCCTAGAGTTGGTGAGCCGAGATGAGAACCATATTACGGTTGCCGACATCACTCAACTTTATACCCACGAGCAGAACAATCCAGAGTTAATTCACCGTGCTGCTCAATTAGAAGCATTACCCGCAAGTTGGCGCAACTACTTTCAACAACAGAGCCGTCGTTAGGCTTTGAAATCACAACAAGTTCATAAGGAGCAATCTCATGACCGCATTTCGTACTGTCTCGGTCGATGGTTTAGATATTTTTTACCGCGAAGCTGGTTCCCGCAGTAATCCCACGATTCTGCTATTGCATGGTTTTCCGACCTCTTCTCACATGTTCCGTAACCTGATTTCTGCACTTGCGGATCGCTTCCACCTAGTTGCACCTGACTATCCAGGATACGGTAACAGTTCGACACCAAGCGTGAATGAGTTTGACTACACGTTCGATCGCCTAGCTGAGATTGTGGAGAAATTCATCGCCGCGATCGATCTCAAGAAATACAGCCTTTACGTGATGGATTATGGTGCACCTATTGGCTACCGCATTGCCGCTAGATATCCAGAGCGTGTGCAATCTCTGATTGTTCAGAATGGCAATGCTTATGAGGAAGGTTTGCGGGAGTTTTGGGAGCCGATCAAAGCTTACTGGCAAGAGCGATCGCCTGAGAATGCGGAAAAGCTCAAATACCTTTTCACGCTAGAAGCAACGAAGTGGCAATATACCAATGGTGTTCGTAATCTGGAAGCAATCAGCCCTGATACCTGGACTATCGATCAACATTTTCTCGATCGCTCTGGAAACGAAGAGATTCAACTGGCGCTGTTTTATAGCTATGGCAGCAATCCACCACTCTATCCCCAATGGCAAGAGTATTTCCGCAAGTATCAACCACCAACCCTGATTGTGTGGGGTAAGAACGACTACATCTTCCCTGCTGATGGTGCTTATCCCTATCAGCGCGACTTGAAAGATGTCGATTTCCATTTACTCGATACAGGCCATTTTGCGCTGGAGGAAGAGGGAGAGGCGATCGCCGAGCATATTCGACAATTTATGACCACTCGTATTACAGAACGCATGAATGTGTAGAAGCAATAAGGCGAACTCTAGCTGAGTCAATCAATTACAGGGATTAGAAGATGGAGAAATTATTAAAGATGCAGGCGCTAATTGTAGATGATTTTCAAACTGCAACATTTCGTGCTGCTGAAATTCCGCGACCGGAACCTACTGCCAACCAGGTTCTCGTGCGAATCAAGGCGAGTGGTGTGAACCCGCTCGACAGCAAAATTCGCACAGGTAAAGCACCTCATGCTAAACCTGCTCTGCCTGCTGTACTGGGAACTGATCTAGCTGGAATCATTGAAGCAGTTGGACAGGATGTGACCACCTTCAAAGTCGGGGATGAGGTTTATGGACTGACGGGTGGAGTTGGTGGACTTCAAGGTTCACTGGCTGAATTTGCTGCCGTTGATCCTGATCTGTTGGCAAAAAAGCCGACTAACTTCAGTATGCGTGAAGCTGCTGCCTTACCTCTGGTATTTTTGACTGCCTGGGAAGGGTTGGTCGATCGGGCTAATGTGCGCGATGGTCAGAAGGTTCTTGTACTCGGTGGCTCCGGCGGTGTAGGGCATGTCGCTGTGCAAATTGCTAAAGCACGTGGGGCTAAAGTCTTTGCAACTGCCTCGACTGCCAAACACGACATGGTGCAACAACTCGGTGCTATGCCAATCGACTACCGCACCACCTCGATCGAGCAGATCGTGCAGACATTTACGGATGGTCGAGGCTTTGATGTGGTCTACGACACGGTTGGGGGTTCCACTTTAGATGATGCATTCAAGGCAGTCTGCAATTACGGTCACGTCGTCAGTAGCTACGGTTGGGGGCAGCATAGCTTGATGCCCCTCTCACGGAAATCTGCGACCTATTCGGGTGTGTTCGTCCTTCTGCCTCTATTGACGGGTGAGGGGCGGGTTCATCATGGTGAGATTTTGCGTCAGGCAACGCGCTTGGCAGAAGCGAATCAATTGCGTCCAGTGGTTGACCCCCGCCATTTCAGTTTAGATACTGCCTTGTCTGCCCATGAAGCTGTGGAGCAAGGCACGGCTGTCAGTAAAATCGTGGTCGATTTATAGCCAGTGCTGTCAAGTTAATCGATTGACAGTGTTATTCAACAGATTGTTTACCATTCATCAAAGGAGAATGTCATGGTTGCTCAAGTGAACTCGCCAGCAGCAGAGATTTTGGAAGTTGCCAATGATCCGCGTCTTTCCAGAGAAACGAAGGCATTTTTAAAGGTATTGAATTCAGGCGATGGTCCGCCGCTAGAGACCCTGCCGCCCCTTGAAGCGCGTCAGGTACTTGTGGATGCCCAGGCTTCGGTTAACGTCGATCTTTCAGGCATTGAAGAGTCTGAAAAGACCATTACCGCTGACGGGTATTCGATCGCGCTCAACATCGTGCGACCAGAAGGTGCTAAAGGCATATTGCCTGTGTTTATCTTTATCCATGGAGGCGGTTGGGTGCTGGGCGATTACCCAACCCACAAACGTATGGTGCGCGATCTCGTGGTGCTTTCAGGTTTTGCGGCTGTCTTTGTCAACTACACGCGCACCCCAGATGCTCAGTATCCTCAGGCTGTCAATGAGATTTATGCCGCTACCAAATGGGTTGCCGAACATGGTGAAGAGATTGGTGTCGATGGCAAAAATCTGGCTGTCGTCGGCAACAGCGTGGGCGGGAACATGACGGCTGTCACCACATTGATGGCAAAAGCGAAGGGAGGACCACAGATTAAGTTGCAAATCATGATGTGGCCAATCGTAGACGCTAATTTTGAAACAGAGTCTTATCATCAATTTGGCGAGAAACGGTTCCTAACCACACCTTTGATGAAGTGGATGTATGATCTGTATACGACTGATATGGGAAAACGCAAAGAGATCTATGCCTCTCCGCTACAGGCTACGATTGAGCAACTGAAAGGATTGCCTCCAGCGCTGATTCAGGTCGCAGAAAGCGATATCCTGCGCGATGAAGGCGAAGCCTATGGACGCAAGCTCGATGAAGCAGGTGTAAAGGTGACAACCGTGCGTTACAACGGCATGATTCATGATTTTGGGCTATTGAATGGGTTAGCCGAGGTTCCGGCAGTGCGTTCGTTGTTCGTTCATGCTGCCGCAGAATTGAAAAAATATCTGCAATAGGAAGTGATCGTTCTTTTGTCCGCCAGTTGCAATAAAAATCCTCGTTTTTGTTGGGTTTTGGCGATATCGGACTTGAGTCCGCTCTGACTTATCCAATCCTTGTTGGGTAAGTTGGAGATCGACTCCACAGTCGGTATTTAAAGATACGAGCAGGGAGATTGAGAAAGTTTAATGCATTGGCACTAGAACGATGAAAATCACAAACATCAACAGACACGGAGAAAAGCCATGAACATAAACAGAAGTGACACTGCAGTCGTCGTCATCGATCCACAAAACGATGTCTTGAGTGAAAAAGGTGTTTCCTGGGATTTAGTAGGTGACAGTGTCAAGAATAATAAGACTGTCGAGAATATTGAGCGCATCTTTAAAGCTGCAAAGCAGAAAGAATTTGAGGTTTTCATCTCTCCTCACTATTACTACCCTGCTGACTATACCTGGAAATTTGCTGGAACCCTTGAGCAGATGATGCTTGGGATTAAGGAGTTTGCACGCAGTGGGCCATTAAGCCTCGACGGTTTCTTGGGATCGGGTGCGGATTGGCTCGATCGCTACAAGCCCTTTATTGAAGATGGCAAGACGATCGTGGTCAGCCCCCACAAAGTCTATGGACCGCAGAGTAACGACCTCGTTTTGCAACTGCGTAAGCGCAACCTCAGCAAAGTTATTCTGCTCGGAATGCTGGCAAATCTCTGCGTTGAAGCTCACCTGCGCGATTTGATCGAGAAAGGATTTGAGGTATTCGTCGTCAAGGATGCAACGGCTGCCCCTCACCATCCAGAGTTAGGCGACGGCTACAAGTCGGCATTGATTAACTTTGGGTATATCGCCAACGCAGTTTTATCCACAGACGAGACTGTAGAAGCAATGAAGTAGCGTGATTCGCTTCAGTTCAAACATTCGCGATCTTTTTGCCCAAGACGTGTCGGCAGCAGAGTCAAAGATGATGGCAGCAAATGCCGCTGTGAGACAGTCCTAAAAAAATTAATCAACGGCATTAGATCGATTTTGACGCTCCATTCTAATACTTACAAACTTGAATTACCCTAGGAGATAGGATCTTGACTACTCAAAATACCAATACAACCAATAAAGTTGATGACAGCCAGCCCTTGCTGCATCAGCATGGACACGAAATTCAGCAGTATGGCACTCTACTCAATTTACCGATCGCCCTTAGCCCTAGTGCCCGTAGGGAAAGTGGTGCTTTAGTCAATCAAATTCTGGCAGATAGCATCATTCTCTATCACCTCTATAAAAAACATCACTGGTTAGTTCGCGGTCACACGTTTTACCAGCTACATCTGTTGCTCGACAAACATGCTAGTGAGCAGATTGAGTTGATTGATGCATTGGGTGAACGAGTACTAACACTTGGAGGTGTGGCGATCGCTGACCCGCGCCATGTGGCAGAAGTCACTAAAATTCAGCGTCCTCCCAATGGCGTGGAAGAAGTACCTGTGATGCTGTCGCGATTGCTAGAAGCCCACGAGTTGATTATTGGGGAATTGAGAGTAGCGATCGATAAAACCGCCGCTAATCAAGATAGCGGTACGAACGATTTGTTGGTAAGCCAAGCATTACGAATAAATGAGACGCAAGTTTGGTTTCTAGCAGAGCATTTGGTGGATACACCACTGGTACGCAGCTAGCTTCAATCATTCAGGATTTTTTATTAACAGGAGCGAATTCATGACACAATCTCTCTGGTTACTTGGCACTCGCGTGCGCATTGTTGCCGATCGCACGACAACTGGTGGTCGATACGATTTGGTTGAGGGCAATTTCTCTCCGGGCAAGCAAACCCCTCTTCAAAGCTAGTCGCGATCGACAAGCACTTCACTCTACAACTTCAAAGCACTAATTACGAGGCAGAACATAACAACGAGAAGCGCATGAGCTAATACATCACTATAGAGACACATGACGGACGTTGCTAAACCTACGTGGTACTCCCGGATGTTCTATCAGCACTAACTATCGTCATCTAGAAAACTTTTGGTGTCAATTTCGCAGCTTAATAATATAAACGAACATACAGGAGATCACAACATGAACATACTCTCCCGCAGGAGCGGTATCCATCTGCTTTTGATTGCCGCACTTTCCCTAGGATTCATCCTCGTTACGACCTTAGGAGCTATTATGAACACTGCCAACGCACAAGATAACAAGCCCACCATCATTCTCGTCCACGGCGCGTTCGCCGAGTCTTCTAGTTGGAACGGTGTCTTGACCAAGTTGATCGCAAAAGGTTACCCGGTGGTTGCAGCCGCCAATCCTCTGCGCGGAGTCAAGAGCGATGCAGACTATGTTTCCAGCATCCTTAACAGCATTGAGGGTCCGATCGTGCTGGTCGGGCATTCCTACGGAGGCGCAGTGATCACCAATGCTGTCAATGGCAACAAGAACGTGAAGGCGCTGGTCTACGTTGCTGGCTTCGCTCCTGAAGCGGGCGAGACTGCCGTCGAACTCTCTGGTCGTTACCCAGGCAGCACGCTTGGTCCCACACTTGCGCCTCCAGTCGCACTGCCCGACGGCGGTAAGGATCTCTACATCCAACAGTCTAAGTTCCACGCACAGTTTGCTGCGGATGTGTCAATCGCAGACGCAAAGCTGATGGCTGGCACCCAGCGACCAATCACGGATGTCGCATTTAACGAGGCATCTGGCGCGCCTGCATGAAAGTCTACTCCGTCCTGGTTCATCTATGGTAGCCGCGACTTGAATATTCCAGCAGCGTTACACGCTTTCATGGCAAAGCGCGCTAACTCGAAGGAAACGATCGCCGTGCCGGGTGCATCTCATGTGGTGATGATTTCCCATGCGGATGCCGTTGCCACGCTCATCGAACACGCCGCAACTACGAAATAGAGAAGCATCAACATCATAAATAAAGAGGTATTAACATCATGCTTAAACTAGATAGAAAAATCGCGCTCGTCACAGGTGGCACCAGCGGTATTGGGCTTGCTACTGCCAAGCAGTTTGTTGCTGAAGGGGCCTATGTCTTCATCACAGGTCGTCGCCAAGCTGAACTAGATGCTGCGGTGGAGGCGATCGGTAAAAACGTCACGGGTGTTCAGAGCGATGTCTCCAAGCTGGCAGACCTTGATCGCCTTTTTGCCATAATCAAGCAAGAGCAGGGACACCTCGACGTGGTCTTCGCTAATGCTGGCGGTGGAGAAATCGCTCCCCTCGGATCGATCACCGAAGAACACTTTGACAAAACGTTTAACACGAACGTTAAAGGGTTACTGTTCACTATACAGAAGGCACTGCCACTGTTGCCAGAAGGCGCTTCCATTATCCTGAACGCCTCAATCACTTCAATAAAAGGCACCCCAGCCTTCAGCGTTTACAGCGCCACCAAAGCCGCCGTGCGATCGTTTGCCCGTAATTGGACACTCGACCTCAAAGATCGCCAGATCCGAGTCAACGCTATCAGTCCTGGCGTAGTTCCGACTCCTGGTTACAATCTCTTGGGGTTGAGTGATGAGCAAGTGCAGACATTCGTAGATAGCCAAGCCAGCACCATCCCGCTGGGAAGAGTGGGTACGCCCGATGAAATTGCCAAAGCCGTGGTTTTTCTTGCGTCGGACGATAGCAGTTTTGTAAATGGCATCGAGCTATTTGTCGATGGCGGTATGGCACAAATTTGAGGCACCTCAGGAAAGCGATCGCAAATACCACTGGATACTGGGTCGCCGTCCCGACGATCGTCCTGGATTGTCCGACCTCAATCTTTGAGAAGCTGAAGCAAAAGCATTTATAGTTTCTCGCAATCACTTAAGTTTTTGTCCTGCAAGGAGTCCAGCTATGAATGAAAACAACGGTATTATCAGCCAGCCCAGCTCGTATTCAGTGGCAGAAACCATCGATCGCTTAATAGCTATCCTTCAGGCTAAAGGCATCACCATTTTTGCCCGTATCGATCAACAAGCTGAAGCCGAAAAAGTCGGGCTAAGGCTGCTGCCAACGCAGCTATTGTTATTTGGGAAACCAGAAGCTGGAACGCCGCTCATGGTGGCAGAACCAACGAGCGCCTTAGATTTACCGCTGAAAGTACTGGCATGGGAAGCGACTGATGGACAAGTGTGGCTGAGTTACAACGATCCCGATTACTTAAAACAGCGGTTCTCACTTTCTGATGAATTGGTGAAGAACATTGATGTCTTTGCACCGCTTATCCATCAAGCATTCTGCTTAAAGTAACCATTACATAAATTACTCTCAGGAATCTAACTGCTATGACTGAACGCACCTCATTCATTACCAGTATCTCCACCCAGAGTTCCACGGACATTCGTGTCCCATCACCGTTGGTCGAGATCGAACATGAAGCATCACCCAAGCTGATTGTCGATCCACCGCTTCCTGAATCGCTAGCCCAAGGTCGTGTCTTCATCCAGTACCGAACGCAGAACTTGCGCTTGTTGCCAGTATTCGGCAAAGGTGCCCTCGGAGTATCGCCGCGCATCGGTCATATCCACATTACCGTCGATGACGCGCCGTGGCACTTTATCGATGCCAGCGGCGAAACCATCGTCCTGGTTGGTCTGGAACCCGGTTCGCACAAGGTACTGATAGAACTAGCTGACCCCACGCATAAAGTAATCACCAGTGAAACAGTACATTTCACGCTGGCAGCTCCTAAGCAATAAGCAGGCGTTTGGTGACGACTCTACAAACGCTGGGTGAAGTTGCATCATTGATTGTCTTCATCTCTCGATAACTGCTAGGAAATTAGACTATGAGAAAATCACGTCTGAAATTTGCCATCTTAAAGGTATCTCGCATTGCTGTTCCTGCCTCCTTTTTTGGCATAATTCTGGGACTAGTAGGGCTGGGAAGCTGCTGGCGAGTGGCTGCCAAGATCTGGAACCTACCAGTTTTGATTGGCGAGATCATTATGCTAATTGCGGTTGCAGTTTGGCTTGTATTGCTGCTGCTTTATGTCAGCAAATGGCTGTGGGCACGCGAAGATGCGTTGGCTGAGTTCGAGCATCCTGTTTTTTGTTGCTTTATCGGATTAGTGCCTGTGTCTACGGTGCTGGTCGCATTGGCGATCACGCCCTATTCCCATACGATCGCCTTCGTGTTATTCGCCATCGGTGCGATCGGTCAATTGAGTTTTGGCGTGTATCGTTCTGGTCGCCTATGGAGGGGAGGACGCAACCCCGAAACCACAACTCCTGTGCTTTATCTACCCACAGTCGCGGGCGGCTTTGTCAGTGCGATCGTGGCAAGTGCTCTCGGCTATCGAGATTGGGGTGTTTTGTTTTTTGGAGCGGGAATGTTTTCGTGGTTGGCGTTGGAATCCATTATCATGCAGCGACTGTTTCTATTGGAAGCTTTACCTAAACCCTTGCGCCCAACTCTAGGCATTCAACTTGCGCCTCCTGTGGTTGGCTGTGTTGCTTACCTAGGCATCACTAATGGTTTGCCTGACACCTTTGCCCAGATTCTCTTCGGCTATGGATTGTTGCAGGCATTGATTCTTCTACGGTTGCTACCGTGGGTGTTCCAACAACCATTTGCCGCATCCTACTGGGCATTTACTTTCGGCATTGCCGCCCTAGCACTGTCGTCTTTGCGCTTTGTCGAACGTGGCACAACTGGGGTGATGGAAGGGTTAGCAGTGCTGCTATTCATTGGCGCAAATATTGCGATTGGCAGCACTGCCCTAGGAACATTAAGACTGTTACTGCTGGGAAAATTACTACCGCCATCGGCACTTGCAAAAGCTTCCCATAATATCGCACTTTCCCCAGACATCCCCAGATCAACGCGATCGCTCTAAGACTGCCTGACTACTAGTAGGGTTGATTGGTGCCACAGGAGTGTTACTAGGAGGCTATTGTTTTAATAAGTCTACATAATACAAAGAGGAACAGAAGATGGTAACCACTGCTGTACATATTATTCACGATCGCAATTTCCGAGGACATACCAAAATTGGCTGGCTGGACAGCTACCATACATTTTCATTTGGCAGCTTTCAAGATCCCGATCGCATGGGATTTCGATCTCTGCGGGTGATTAACGACGATCGGGTGATTCCAGGGGCTGGTTTTGCCACTCACGGACACCGCGACATGGAAATTCTCACCTACGTGTTGGAGGGAGAATTAGCGCATAAAGACAGCTTAGGAACTGGCTCTGTAATTCGTCCCGGTGATGTCCAAATCATGAGTGCGGGGATGGGTATTCAACATAGCGAATTTAATAACTTAGAATCGGAACCGGTGCATTTTCTCCAAATTTGGATGCTGCCCGATTGGCAAAACATCCCTCCTCGCTACAACCAGCGGGATTTCCCTCTAGCTGAAAAGCAGGGCAAGTTAAGGCTAGTTGGTTCCAAAGATGGACGAGATCGTTCGGTCGTAATCAATCAAGATATCGATCTCTACGTCTCGGTGCTATCAGTAGGTGATTCGATCAAGTTTGAGGTAAAGCCAAATCGGTTTGCTTGGATTCAGGTCGCACGAGGTATCGCAACGCTCAATGGGGAATCATTGAGTGAAGGTGATGGGGTGCAAATTAACAGACCAGAATCGTTGGAAATAACGACTGAAGCCAGTGCTGAAATCTTGTTGTTTGACCTGTCCTGAAACTTTGAGTTGTTACTCAGCAATTTGCTGGGTTTGGGGGATTCAGCTTTGTTCGTCCCACTGATCTAAGTCACCCTGAGTATACGATTATCCTAAATTCGATTGCTGTCAGCATCTGGAGAAATAATTATGTCTAAGAACAGTGCATTTACAAACCACCCGATCCACGAGTTGCTTGCAGAACGCTGGAGTCCCTATGCCTTCGAGGATCGTCCAGTTTCAGAAGAGGAAATCCCTCACCACTAGCACAGAGGTATTGAGACGGGAGGAAAGATTGCAGAAGATAGTAGCCACTCATGTTCCAAGGAGGTAGTAATGACTTTGAGAGTATCAACTAAGTAATGCTAGTTTCCAATCGCGCAACAAGTGAATAGTGCCATTGACTCTGAATTTGGCAAATAAAGCCATAGTAAGATCAACCATTTCCTCTGACCGAGAAACAACTTTGGTTCTACGATGAAAGCGGGCAAACCAATGACGATTGTCTGAATGATTCCTCTCTATCCCCACTGTCTCACTCTTAGTGATTACATGAAATGCATCAGGATGAAGCTCTAATAGTTCTCGGTAGGGAGTCCAATCATCTGTGCAGTAGACTGTCACTTGCCATGACAGTAGTCGTTTCAGCATTTTTTCTAAGGTTTGACTATCACGACCTCCCAACTCCCAGTCGATAAGTCTCCTACTATTACGGTCATAAGCTTTCCAGATCCATAATTTTCTCTTTTTTTGTCAATAAAATGCCAGAGTTCGTCTAATTCAATGACGACGGCGGTTCCGGGTAATGGCTTTTCGTAGTTGAGCTTGGCGAAGTCTCTAATCCAGCTTAAGACGGCTTGAGCGGAAACATTAAGATGATTGGCAATGGCATTCATCGACATCCCCCCTAAATAGAGCAAGACGGCATCGAGTTTCATCCAGAGAGGCTTACCTCGTTCGGTAGTGGGTTGGGTAAATTGATAATTACAGACTCTACACTTATAGCGTTGCTTACCATTGACAAAGCCACTTTTGATGACGTGCTGATGTTCACATTTTGGACATTGGTTCATCATTTTGTTCCTTGAGCTTTACTTTTGAACAAAATAGCATTATTTACTTGAAGCTCTCATGACTTTTACAGAAGAATTGAAAGCAACGGCTCAAGCAATGGTTGCAATGGGCAAAGGTATTCTCGCCGCCGATGAAAGTTTTGATACCGCAAATCAGAGATTTCAGAAGTTGGGCATCCCACAGACTGTGGAAATGCGTCGCGCTTACCGTGAAATGCTGTTCACCACAGCGGGGATCGAGAAGTTTATCAGTGGAGCGATTTTGTTTGATGAAACGATTCGCCAAGCCACTCAAGACGGAGTGCTATTTACAAAAGTTCTTCAGGATGCAGGCATTATTCCAGGCATCAAACTTGATGCAGGAGCAAAGCCCTTAGCCGGTTTCCGCCACGAGCGAATTACAGAGGGACTAGATAGATTGCGGGATCGTATTGATGAATACTACAGCCTCGGTGCTCGCTTTGCGAAATGGAGGGCCGTCATCGCAATCGGCAAAGATATTCCTTCTCAGTGCTGTATTGAAGCTAACGCCGATGCCTTGGCACGGTATGCCGCACTGTGTCAAGAAGGCGGTTTAGTACCCATTATTGAGCCAGAAGTTTTGATGGATGGAGATCATATAATCGCTGAAAGTTTTGAAGTGCATCAAAGAGTTCTACACGCTGTATTTAAGCGACTTTATCTGTATCGGATTCAACTCGATCAGATGATTTTGAAACCCAGCATGGTCATTGCTGGAATGGACTGCCCACAACAGTCTAGTGTTGAGCAAGTCGCACAGGCAACCGTGGAGTGCTTACGCAATCACGTTCCAGCTTCAGTCCCTGGTTGCACTTTTCTCTCTGGTGGGCAGAGCACCGAATTAGCAACCGCACACCTCAATGCCATGAACCGTTTATCCAAAAAACAACTTCCTTGGATGCTTACGTTTTCCTATGGTCGTGCTCTCCAACAGGAAGCGATGAAAACATGGATGGGTAAGGCAACCAATGTTGTAGCAGCGCAAAAAGCTTTTTCCCATCGTGCTCAATTGAATAGCGCAGCCGCTTTAGGAGAATATAACTCTACGATGGAGGTCATCACAACAGCTAGCTCTCCTATACCCTCCTAGAAGTCCCCAAGGTTTAAGAATGGGTAACCATAGTCGGAAACTTTGCTAATATCCAAGCAGGACAGACCTTAGCTCTTAAAGGTAGCTGGCGGTTGCACCCAAAATACGGCGACCAATTCCAAGTCAGCCAATACCGTGAAACCAAACCCGCCACCCTCACAGGCATCGAGAAATACTTAAGCAGTGGCTTAATCAAAGGCGTAGGACCAGTCACTGCTAAACGTATCGTGGCGCACTTCGGTTTGGAAACCCTAGACATACAGCGGATTCGCCATCTATGTGGCACAGTAGCAACAGTGGGTAAAGTAGTTTTTTCTGGTGTCAGCAGAATTCAGTAGAACCGCTATTTTCAGAAACTTTTCTACGGTCTCTCGCTCCTTGGGTCTAAAGCGTCGCACAAAAGCCTTCAATTCCCACCAGAGATGCTCGATGGGATTGAAGTCAGGCGAATAGCGCGGCAGATAAATAATCTTCGCCCCTACTTCCTCCAACATTTCTTTGACTCCTTCTACTTTGTGAACCTGGAGGTTGTCCATCACCACGGTCGCTCCCTTCCAGAGATTCGGTACTAGTTCCTCCTTGACATACTCTTGGAACAACTCTTTATTAAGAGATTGGGGTAAGAGCTTGAGCGATAAAACACCATTGAGGCTCATCGCACCAATATAATTGAGGCGCTGTCCTCTGTAGGTACAGTCAAAGTCATAGGCTCTCGTCCCGGCCAAGCTACGAGCCCTATCGCGCATTATCCCCAGTAAAATTCCCATTTCATCCAGGAATACCAAGTTTTCCGGTTCTTCTTGCCCAATGACTGACCAGTAATCTCGTCTTTCTTGCTGTACTTCCTCTAGGCTCGCTCTACGGTTTCTTTTAGTTTTTTTTACGAGTTAATTTCAGGCGCTTCAAAAAGGTACACATGGTACTTTCGCTCATATCGATACCCGTTCGCTCTAGCCAAAGCTCACAATACTCGCTCAGAGTGTAATCGGGATGTTTGCCTACCATGGCAATCGCTTGGGCTTCGGTGCCCATGAGGCGACTGGGCTTACCTCCACTAGGTGGCTTGGGCATCAGTTGCCCAGTGGTGCGTTTTAAGACGATAAGGTCATGGACGGTGGTTTTGCTGACATGAAACTGCTCAGCGACCTTTCTGATGGAAGTATTACCTTTTTCGTAGGCAAGGATAATTCTCTCTCGAAGCTCCATGGATAGAGGAGGCATGGTACTCTATGGCTCTTAATGCAGTGATAGGCTCGTCCTGCATTGTACCGTTCCGTCGGAGAATCTGCTGTAATCCAACCAATCAAATGAATTTTGAAGAAGCAATCCCGATATTTCTCTTGCTTTAGCTTCTGCCAACCTTAGCCCCTCTGGATTAGCCTTCAGTCCCAAATAGATTTTTTGTTGGTACTACTTTTGAGTAGCCTGTTCCATATCTGACAAGTTTTGTCCTGTAGGTTTAGGTGGAAGTGTGGCTTGAAGATAGAGCTGCTCTCCTTTTAAACGTACAGAAATTTTAAGCAATTTTAGTCTTGTATTAGCTTTAGACAGTAATAAATCCATCGATATTTTATTCCAGAAAAGGCGTAAACTAAGCCCGTTCGGGGCTTAAAAACGGGGCTTAAAACTGTCTTAATTATCCTACTTTTGTCTTGATTGTCACTACTTTTATATAGTTATAGCTAATTAGAATAAGGGTGGGTCGCTAGCTGACACAATACTCACGGATTATCTCGTCAATACTTCTTTCTCCATTTGCATTGATTCTCGCTCTCTTCAATGCCCCAAAGTCATGTTCAATGTCATTTAAGTCAGGAGAGTATTTCGGTAGAAACAATACCTTGTGCCCTGCTTCTTCTACTAGTTGTCTTATTTTATTCTTTCGGTGAATCGGTGCATTATCCATTATTAAGACTGATGGCATTTTTAAGGCTGGCAGCAAATGATATTTTAGCCATCCCTCAAACCTCTCTGCATTTAGACTTCCTCTGAATAACATTGGTGCTATCAAATCTTTTACCCCTTTTCTTCTTCCTGCTACTAGATTCTCTTTTTTTCCTCTTCTCCCTTGCTTTTCTCCATAGATTCTTTTCCCTCTTTTTGACCATCCATATATCGATGATACAAACTCCTCAAACCCTGCTTCATCTATAAACACCAGGCTTGCCATACCATAAATCTTCACCAATCTCCTTCGCTCTCTATAGTATTCTGCTCTTTCTCCGTGATTTCTTTCTTGATAACGAAGTTGTTTTTTTTTGAGTAATTTTCATCTTCTTAAATCTGTAGCATAGAGAAGCTGAGGTGACACCAAATTTCTGGGCTCTTTCCTTCAGTGGAGTGTCGGGGTTTTTCTTTACGTCTTCTTCCAGTTCTTTAATATCTACTTTTCTCTTACGATGCTCTACTTTGGTCGGAGCCAAGTCCTCTCTATCAAGCCATCGATAAATACTGGATTTACCGACCTGGAATATTCTTGAAGCTTTTGTTATACTACCACCAGCTTCGATAAAGTTTATGACCTTCTGTCGCAAATCAAGGCTGTAAGCCATAAGTTGTTCATTTTTGGATAAGTTTATTAGTTATGCTAGCATAATGTCATAATCACCTGCACCACTCTTAATTAAATTAACTATATTATCAAAAATAAAATAATCAGATAGCTCTCTGAAACTAAGTCACAGGGCTGAAAGCATTGATATTAAAGGAACGGGACTGGCCGGAGTCGAACCGGCGGCCTAGCGCTTAGGAGGCGCTCGCTCTATCCATCTGAGCTACAACCCCAAAACGTTCCCTATCATAGCATTTCTGTTTAGACTGGCCCTTGGATTAGAGGGGAATCAGGGTTTTCAGAAATTTACGGATTTGTAGGAGAAACACAATCTGGCGAATTTTGGGATTGAGTTGGGGAGGATAGGGGCTCTGGGCTAGGGCCTGCTGGAGTTCAGTGTATTCCGTCGCATTCAGGGGCCGACCATCGAGGGGAGAACGGCCCTCAGTAATAATTTCGGTACGCAGGACTTCTTCCGGTAGATCCGTCGGGGGGGGCAGGGCCAGGCCGGGTTTAGCCCCGAGTAAACAGAGCAGGATCCCTAGAAAATAGTGATAAGGTCGGGCCATTGGTAGACTGGTCGTAAACTTAAAACTTAACTTTACTGTAGAGCCAGTTGGCCAATAGGGCTGGGCATTTATTTTGAAACCAGCGCAGGAGCAGTTTGGTGGCCAGGGGTTTGGGCAGACCCGCTAGACTTTTCAAGAGACGATTGAGGGGCGGAAAAGGAATTTTTTTATTGATCATATTAATGGCCCCGACATCGTAGAGAGAACCCAGAATCAGGGTGACCGTTGCTTCTTCTCGCACAAATAAATCTTGGAGCAATAGCTGAATATCGTGGAGCCGTTCTTTTTTTAAACGTTCTTCGGCCAACTGCTGAGGAGCAACCGGAGAACGAGAGAGGACAGTAATTGCTTTGTTGGGGGAAGAAGCGGCCATAAAAGGGGACAAGGATAGTCAATATTCAAGGCTTGCTCAGATTGTAGAGGCCGGAGCTACCTTTTTCTCTGGTAGACAGTTTAAATTTTGCCAAAGCGCCGTTCCCGCTGTTGATAGGCCAGCAGGGCCTGATGAAAGGCTGTCCGGTCAAAATCGGGCCATAGCGTCGGGGTGACATAGATTTCTGCATAGGCCAGTTGCCACAGCAAAAAATTACTAATCCGCATTTCCCCACTGGTTCTAATTAGCAAATCAGGATGAACCAGGCCTTGGGTATAAAGGTGTTGTTCAAGAAGACTCTCGTCAATCTGCTCGGGTTGCAGTTGACCCTGTTGTACACGACGAGCAATAGCCTGGCAGGCCTGGACAATTTCCTGGCGGCCCCCATAGTTCGTCGCAATGGTGAATTGAATGCCGGTATTGTGGCAAGTATCGGCCATCGAACGACTAATTTCTGTCTGGAGAGATGGGGGCAGGGAGCTTAAATTACCCACAAAGCGAATCTGCACATTCTCCGCCATCATTTCCTGGAGTTCCCGCCGTAGAACTCGCTCAAACAGGGTCATTAGGAACTCTACTTCTTCCAAGGGCCGTCCCCAGTTTTCTGTGGAAAAAGCGTAGGCGGTGAGGGCCGGAATCCCCCAATCATCACAACAACGTAACAGGCCCTTTAGGGCATCTACCCCTCTCTGATGACCCATGATCCGGGGCAGTCCCCGCTGTTTGGCCCAACGACCATTACCATCCATAATCACTGCAACGTGCTGAGGAAGACGGTTTTGGTCTAAATCGGTGGGGAGTTTGGGCAGTACAACGGGTTTGGGAGTCATTTCTTCTCGTCTGGAGAGGTTGAGGAGGGAATGAAAAACAGGCGCTTAAGCAACCATTGGCTTCGGGAGCCTAGGGTACGACGGAGCCGTCCAAGACTGGGCGCAACGGTTTCCCTTTCCACCAGGGGGGTATATTGCAGTTCTAATAACTCCTTTAGTTTACTGCTAGTTAGGGGACGGTTGAGGTTTCCCCGTTCCGCCAGGGTAATGGAACCGGTTTCCTCGGAAACCACAATGCAAAGACAATTTTCGCTCCGCTCAGTAATCCCCATGGCCGCCCGGTGTCTTGTCCCCAACTGGCGGGAGGCACTCCGTTCCGAGAGAGGTAAAATGACCCCCGCCGCCACCACACGAGTACCGCGAATAAACACGGCTCCATCGTGGAGGAGGGTTTTGGGTTGAAAAATAGTCTGCAATAATTCCTTGGACAATTCACTATTGAGGCTGACCCCCCGATTGACAAAAATACGACTGTCCAACGTCCCCTGGGTTTCCATCACCATCAGAGCCCCAATCCGATTTTGGGATAACTCCTTTACCGCATCGATAATTTCGTCAATGACATTGTCAATCTTGGGGGCCGAACGGGGCCGCTGAAAAATTTGCATCAGTCGGCCCCGGCCCAGTAATTCCAGAAAGCGACGAAATTCCACCTGGAAAATCACCGCTAGGGCCACCGCTGACCCCAGCACTAATTTCTCGAGCACAAACTGAAGCAGTTCTAAGTGCAGGCGCTCACTCACCACCTGAGCCACCATCAGGATCAACAGGCCCCGCAACATCCAGATGGTTTGGTATTCCCCAATAATTAACGTCATTCCATAGAACACCCCAATCACCAAGCCAAGATCAAGGGCGCTATGGAGAAAATTCAGGAGGGATTGCGGGTCAGGGGGAAAGCCCGACATGGGAAAGTGCAGGAACAGGGTGGGCAAGCAATTAGCTAATTAAACGGGCCGGGAGGCAGTCTTGACGAATTAAATCGGCATAGGTTTCACGCCGTAGTATCAAATTGGCCTCTCCATCGTGGACGAGGACGGCGGCGGGACGAGGCAGACGATTGTAGTTAGAAGACATACTGTAGTTGTAGGCCCCCGTAGCCAGAACCACTAAAATATCTCCCGCTTGAGCCGTGGGGAGATTCAGGTCGGAAATCAAAATATCTCCCGATTCACAATGTTTACCAGCCAAGGTTACGGTCTCGGTGCAGGGCTCCGCCAAGCGATTAGCCAACAGGGCCCGGTAGCGGGATTGGTAGGTAATGGGACGGGGATTATCGGACATGCCTCCATCCACCGCAATGTAAGTCCGAATTTCCGGGACAATTTTACGACTGCCCACGGTGTAGGCCGTGATCCCCGCTGTCCCGACGAGGGAACGGCCGGGTTCCACAATCAGTTTGGGCAGGGCCAATTGCCGCGCTTCACAGGCCTTGACCACGGCTTGGGCGGCCGCATGGCACCATTCCTCAATACTGGGGGGATCGTCCTGCTCGGTGTAGCAAATGCCTAAGCCACCACCAATGTTTAATTCGCTCAAAGGCAGGCCCTGGTTGAGGCCCTTGGCAAACCATTCCACCAGAATGGCTCCGAGGTCTTGGTGGGGTTGTCGCTCAAAAATTTGGGAGCCAATGTGGGCATGGAGGCCAATGCAGTGGAGCTGGGGATGCTGACTAACCGTGGTGAATACTGCTTCGATCTGATTGGGGTCAAAGCCAAATTTACTGTCCAGGTGCCCAGTTCTAATATACTCATGGGTGTGGCATTCAATGCCGGGGGTGAGGCGGAGCATGATTCGGATGGGTTCGGTCAGGCCCTGGCTCCCCAGTTGGGCAAGGGTTTCCAATTCTAGCCAGTTATCCACAATAATCGTACAGCCCGCGGCAATAGCTTCTTCTAATTCCTGAACCGACTTATTGTTGCCGTGGAAGTAGATCTTGGCAGCGGCCTCGGCTGGTGTCAACCCCATCTGTTGCAGGGCCTGGAGGGTAGTATACAGTTCCCCACCGGAAACCACATCAAAACCAAGACCCTCGCTGGCCACCACCGCACAGAGGGACAGACAACTCAGGGCCTTAGAGGCATAAATGACTTGACTATCCCCTGGATAGCTTCGTTTCAACGTTTCGCGGTACTGCTGACAAGCCTGGCGCAGGGTGGCTTCATCCATAATGTAGAGGGGAGAGCCAAAGCGTTCTACTAATTTCGACACCTCACAACCACCCACCTCAAGGCGGCCCTGGGCATTAGCTTGAGCGGTTAAAGGAACAATATTTTGATTAGGAGAACTGGAACGGGGGCCAGACAAAAAAGCTTGTCCAGACAGAGAGGGAGCAAAATCCGTCGAGGGCATGGCAGGCGCAGTCAAGCGTTAAAGGGAAGACAATCATCGATACTCCACTTTAGCAGGCTTAATGCCGGGGAAAATAGGGGATTTCGAGAAATAAATATAAAATTCCCCCTGCATTTTTTCGGTAACAGGGGGAGCCGGAAAGGATAATTCCTAATGGGGAGGTTTAGAAGTAGATTGTCCCGCCCCAGCGGTCATCGAGCTTGGGGGCAATCAAGGTATAACCCGCCACATCGTAAAGGTCATCTTCCGTCAAGTTGCGCATTTCCGGATAGATATCGGGGCGGGTCACGTTGGGGTGGAGTTCCGTGTAATCATCTTCCCCATCGTAGCTGGTGGGATGTTTAAGATAGTCTACGATGGCCGCCAGGTTATCGCGGGGGGGTTCGGCTTTGGACAGGTCAGACAGGCCCAAGCTAACGTTATTGTTGGTTTTAGTTTTGCCCTGGAGGTGACACTGGGTACAGGTATCCACAAAAATTTTCTGGCCTCTGGCAAACTCCTGGGAGTTAAGAGTGGCAGTTTTGCCTGCGCCATCGAAGGGAACGGTCAGGGTGCTCTCGGTTAACTCAACCGCGTTGGCCCCTCCCACCGATAACTGAAAGAATAAACAAGTTGCAACAAGGACACTTAATAAAAGTCGTTTCACTATGGTTCTCCTAGGATACTGGAATAAATGGCCGGTAAGGTTTATCGATAATGATCCCCGATGGTGGAGCGTCTCCACTGGCCCCAGAGGTTAGCGCTTGCTGGTGGGCCCTACGGTACAAACCCAATTATCAGAGGTTTTGATAGACTCTGTCAAAGGTCTTTCTTTTGGGCAGGTTCCTTTCCTGAGAAACTCCCACGCTAGGGGCAATTTTCCCATAGGATAGAGTTCTAACGATGAGATACCCCTTACTTTTTCTGCGCTGATGTTGGCCCCTACGATGGCGATGCCTGCAAAAATCCTCGACCCCTGCCTGTTGGCGGCCATTGATATTGGCACCAATTCCGTCCATATGGTGATCGTTCGCATCGACCCGGTGCTCTCCACCTTTACGATCGTGGCTCGGGAAAAGGATACCGTCCGTCTAGGAGAACGTGTCCCCCAAACCAATCAACTCTCCCCCGCGGCCATGGAGCGGGCCATTGCGGCCCTCAAGCGCTGTAAAGATCTGGCCCTGAGTACGGCAGTCGATCATATTTTCGCCGTGGCTACCAGTGCTACCCGCGAGGCCAGCAACGGAGAAGCCTTTTTAGCCCGTATCCAAGCGGAACTCGACTTGACCGTCCACCTCATTTCTGGCCAAGAAGAGGCCCGACGCATTTACCTGGGGGTCTTGTCGGGGATGGATTTTCAGCAGACCCCCCACATTATCATCGATATTGGCGGCGGTTCTACAGAACTAATTTTGGCCGACAGTCACGAGCCACGTTTCCTCAGCAGTACCAAAATTGGGGCCGTGCGGTTAACCCGCGACTTTATCTATTCTGACCCCATTGATCCTACGGAATTTGCGACTCTCCGGGCCTACGTCCGAGGCATGTTGGAGCGGCCGGTGGATGAACTTAAAACCCATCTCCGTCCTGGAGAAACCGTCAAACTGGTGGGCACCTCCGGCACCATTGAAACCCTGGCCACCATCATTGCGCTTCAGAAACAACGAGAGGTTCCTAATCCTCTCCAGGGCTATCAAATTACGCGCAAGGAAATCCGGGACTGGGTGAAACGCCTGGCCCATCTGCCCTACGCCGACCGCTTTACCATTCCAGGCATCTCCGACCGGCGGGCGGAAATTATCCTGGCGGGTTCGGTGATCCTGTTAGAGGCCATGACCCTGCTGAACTTGGAGACCCTGACCATCTGTGAACGGGCCCTGCGGGAAGGGGTGATCGTGGATTGGATGTTGACCCATGGCCTAATTGAAGACCGCCTGCGCTTTCAGTGCGAGATCCGTCAGCGGAGTGTGCTCAAGATTGCCCACAAGTACCGAGTGGATTTGGCCTACGGTCAACGGGTGGCGGCCTTTGCCCTCAGTTTCTTTGACCAGTTGCAAGGCATTCTCCATCACTGGGGTGACGCGGAACGCCAGTGGCTCTGGGCGGCGGCCATTCTTCATAATTGCGGCATTTATATCAGCCATTCCTCCCATCACAAACATTCCTACTATCTCATCCGCCATGCAGAGCTGTTGGGCTATACGGAAATTGAACTAGAACTGATTGCCAATATTGCCCGTTACCACCGCCGTAGTAAGCCCAAGAAACGCCACGAGGCCTACATGATGCTCTCGGAAATTCACCGTTTGGCCGTGCGTCAATTGAGTGCCATCTTGCGCCTGGCCGTGGCCCTGGATCGTCGTCAGGTGGGGGCCATTCAAAGCTTTGAGTGTAAGTACGATGGTGAATACCAGGCCCTGCATCTCCATTTAGTACCCACCCAGGCCGATGATGATTGTGGGCTAGAACTCTGGAATTTGGACTACAAAAAAGTTGTCTTTGAGGAGGAATTTGGGGTCAAGGTGATTGCTACCCTGGCCATTCCCGTGGGGAGTAGTGTTTCCTAGGAGTCGGGGGAAGGTGGGAGGACGGGAATTGGGATCGCCGTCTCAGGCGCTGGCGTCGGGGATTCTGGGGCCGGAAGTGCTTCTATCGGGCTAGGGGAAGGGAGCGGCTCGACTACAGGGGTTGGCGTTGATTCTGGGGACGACAGGGGCGATGGGATCTCACTAGGAGTGGTTGCCTCGGAACTGGGAGGCGACGGTTCCGGCTTGAGTTCCCCGAGCTCTGGCTTTCTACTCGGTTCGAGACTCGGCCCAGGAAAAATGGGTTGGGATGGCACACTGGTACAGGCTTCAGCTAGGCCCAGACGACAGCGTAACTCTTCCCGAGCTAAGGACACAAAAATACCTGTTATCGATAATAGGAGTGCAACAACGGTGAGGGTGTTTTTCATTGCAAAGCGGGGACACAAAACCTGGGGCAGGACAGGAAAGCCTCAGGGCCGACGAGGAACAGGCGTCGCCTGTTTAGAAGCCTGGCTAGCCATGGTAGCAGGTTCCTGGGCCACTGGGGAGAGCAGGGCCAAGCCCAACCGGTCGGGGTCAGTTATTTGGTGATAGCTGAGTAGACGTTGGTGTAGGTCGATGTGGTACTGCAACTGCTGGGAGTTGGTTTCGAGCAGTTTAGCCGCGTAAACCTGACGCTCGAGGTGTTCTGTGGAAGAGACCAGATTACCCAGGCCATCCACCAGTTTCTTCAGATTAGACCGGAAGACAGGATCCCCCGTAAGTTGCTCAATATCGCTGGTAATTTTCTGGGTATTGCTAAAGGTAAGCCGGGCTGAGTCAAGGGTCTGTTGGATAGAAAACAAAAGCGTTGGGTCGTTAAGACTGGTAGAAATTTTGCGAAGATTATCGGTGGTAGCGGCGGTATTGGCCAAGATCGTATCGAGATTTTTAGCCAAGCGTTGACTATCGACGGCACTCAGGCCCTGGTTGACCTCCTTGAGGGTGACTTCCATTTCCTTGCCCAGGGCCTGCAATTGAGTACTGGTAGACTGGATGCTGGTCAGGGTTTTGCCCACTTCGAGGCGATTTTCCCGGACGAGTTGGTTGAGATTTCCCATCAGTTGAGAGGCCTCCTGGATAGCTTTGCCCAAGCTGGCCTGGTTTTCACTGACGACTTGATTCAGGTTTTGGGTTAACAGGGCCGCATTATCTGCTACGCCGGTAATGGCGGTTGTGGTTCGACCAACCCCTCTAATTTGTTCTCGGGCCGACTTAGAGAGTAGGCCAATTTCATCACTCATTTTGGCCACGCTAGCGGCGGCCTTGGAGGCATTGCGAATAGTGGTGTTAATACTGGCGATAAACACCGGGTCACTATAGGCCTGGCTCAATCGAGTCAAACTATTGACCAATTGAGAGCCTGTTTCTCCCGTCAATTCCTGATCATGGCAAAGAATATCGGCATTGCCTTCGCAGTCCTTGGCCAGGGGGTCTAGGGCTAGGGCCTGTTCTGATAGTTTGTGCTGGGGGGAGATATCCACCGAAGCCTCGCCGATCAGGCCATAGCGGCCAATTTGGATCAGGGAATCCTTGGGAATTTTCAGTTGATTAGAGCTAATCTCCAGCAGGGCCGTGATGCCGTTACTGCTAGGACTCAAGCCCGCGACTTTGCCCACACTAATGCCCCGAAAGCGAACCGGAGCCCCAACCTGTAAACCGCTGGCATCATCAAAATTGACCCGGAGGCGATAGCCGGGGCTGCCAAAGCCGCCCCCCCGTAACCAGACGGCAAAGCCCCCCAGTAGCACAAGGCCCAGGAGAGCAAATAGGCCAACAGAACCTTCTTGGATAGCACGGGGTCGGAGCATAGGGCGTTCTCGATGGGTCTTACTGTTTGAAGAAAATCAGGCCGGAGTTGTTTCGTCGGTGCTTAATCTTCGGCGGTGGCGCTTGACCCAGATTATCCCTAAGCAGCCGTTGTCCCTAGGAACTCAGCCATTCGGTATGGAAAAATTCCCCTCGGGGGCGGTCAGTCCGCTCATAGGTGTGGGCGCCAAAGTAATCCCGCTGGGCCTGGGTCAGGTTTTGCGGTAGGCTGGCCCGCCGATAACTATCAAAATAGTCTAGCGAAGCACTAAAGGCCGGTACTGGAATGCCTAATTCGTTAGCCAGGATGAGGACTTCCCGCCAGGCCCCTTGCCGGTCGAGAATACTCTGCTTGAATTCGGGAGCCAACAGTAGGTTCGGTAAGCTCGGATTATCCTGGAAGGCCTGCTTAATTTTATCGAGGAAACCGGCCCGAATAATACAGCCCCCCTTCCAGATCCGGGCAATCTCTGGCAGATTGACCTGGTAGCCAAACTCCGCCGAGGCCTTGGCAATCAGGGCCATTCCCTGGGCGTAGGAGCACATTTTAGAACAGTACAACGCATCCCGGACTTTGGGAATAAAGGCCTCGACATCCCCACTATAGGTATGGCTAGGGCCAGTTAAGGCCTGGGAAGCGGCGACGCGCTCATTCTTATAAGCCGACATGACGCGGGCATTAACCGCGGCATACATGGTGGGAATGGGAACCCCCAGGTCGAGGGAACTCACCACCGTCCAGCGGCCAGTCCCTTTTTGGCCAGCGGAATCGAGAATCAGGTCAATTAAGGACTGCTGGGTATCGGGGTCAATGTAGCCAAAGATATCAGCGGTAATCTCAATCAGAAACGAATTTAACTCTTCGGTTTGATTCCAGGCCTGAAAAACGGCTTGGAGCTGGTCATTGCTCAGGCCAAGACCGGATTTTAAGACATCGTAGGCCTCGGCGATCAATTGCATATCACCGTACTCAATGCCATTGTGGACCATTTTGACGTAGTGGCCTGCGCCCCCAGGGCCAACAAAGGTGACACAGGGGCCATCATCTACCTGAGCAGCAATCTTGGTCAGAATCGGTTCTAGTTCTTGGTAGGCGGCGGGGGTTCCCCCAGGCATCAAACTAGGGCCATGGAGAGCGCCTTCTTCACCGCCACTCACGCCCATGCCGACAAAACCCAGGCCCGTGGACTCTAGGTCTTTCGTGCGTCGTTCCGTGTCTTCATAGAGCGAGTTGCCGCCGTCAATGATCATATCCCCCGGCTCTAAAAGGGGTTTCAGTTGTTCAATCACCGCATCCACCGGGCCCCCGGCTTTCACCATGACGAGGATTTTGCGGGGCCGCTCGAGGGCCTGGACAAAGTCTTCTAGACTATAGGCAGCCTTGACATCTCTGCCCTGGGCGCGGGTGGCCATGAATTCTTCTGTTTTGCTGGCGGTACGATTGTAAACCGCGATGGGAAAGCCCCGACTTTCGACGTTGAGGGCCAGATTTTCCCCCATGACAGCGAGGCCAATAACACCAAAGGTTCGTTTGGTCATGATCCTAAGTTTTCCTTGATTGATAAGGGTTTACGGTGGTTGCCGTTAGTAATCCCTAGATTTTCCCGACAGGGGGTCTCCTTAGTTATAGAACCGATCTCCGATTTTGTACCCTGGCCTGGACGATCTCGCTTGTCCGGTAATCTTGAATTTTAGAGGGGCTTCTCCTGCTTCTGCCTTTTGAAGCCAGCCTGGCCAGAAGCGGCCCCCAATCGACTAAGCAGCCTGTTCTAGTCAACTCGATTAGTAGGCTTAACGGTCTTTGTTACTTTCATAATGTTGCACAACGATTTGTTATACCGCCACGACTAAGCTAATCAGTGTCAGGCTCCAACGGTGTCATCGGACGGTGGATGCCAACCGCCCCGAATCCAAAAACGACGGGCTTTAACAATTGCCCCTTCATTATGTTCCTGGTCGTTCAAATCTAATCGATCACACGTTGCACGCCCAATTGAAGTCTTGCCTCGAATTATTAGACCGTCTTTCTCCCAAATAAAATGCTCATTCCACTGATGCAGTCGTGGGTTAAACAACTGAGTAGAGACTTGAGATTCTGGATCTGTCCCTTCTGTGAAGTTGTACCGGTAGCTATTACATCGCTGACAAGCTAAAGCCAAATTTTCAAATGCATCTGCACCTCCACGTGATCGTGGTTGAATATGATCAATTTCAAACCGTGCTGCGCTAGCTTCTTCTGAAGAGTGACAGTATTCACACAGATACTTAGCTCGCTCTCGAACCTGTTGCCGAATCTCTTTTGAAATCGCCATACCTAAGCAGACTCAGCAATAATTTTTGCATTCAGCAACGTAAAAATTCGGTCGAGTTCCAAAATTCCAATCAGTTCTACTGCTTCATCGGGTGATAACTGCGACTCTCGCTGTTTCTCGTTCAGGCTCTCTAGTCGCTCTTGTAAGTCTTCGCTAAATTTGAATAAGAAAAGCCCTCGAACTGGCTGGATTTGAATGCCAGCATCAATAAAAGAGGAGGGTTGGATCATCAGTTGTGCATTCATGGCTCACCTCAGAGACAATGTTATATGGATCAGTTTTAGGTCATGTGATTACGAAAGCCGCCTCCAAAAATCAGGTAGGAAAAGATTTAGTCTTGCTAAATGCTCTTCGTATTCGACTCTATCAACTGGAGAAACCTCTATACTTTCATCTCCAGGGTGAGATATCGTATTACGATTGCGTCGATCAAACATGGTTATTAAAAATACAATTTCAGAATGGCTTGCTATAGACTCAAGCCATCCTACTACATGGCAGCGATCATAGTGGTTACGAGATATTGTAGGTTGGTGGTGACAGAAACACCACTCTTGCAAAGTATTTAACAAATGATTGTAAGCTAAACTATGGACTCCCCGCTTCTCAGCAATAATCATGCGACGAACCTGTTGCATAAGGCTGCTATTTTCCTGTAAACAATCATTCTCTATATTGATATAACGGTTTCCTGAGGGGGATCGAGGATTTATGAGACGACTAAGCAAATTAACGTACGGACTGGGTGATGCTTGAAAAAGATGAACAATCTCATTACTAAATTCCTCATTGTATTCATTAATTAACATTAAATGTTCAGCTAGATGAAGAGTAGTAAGAGATGGGAATGGACTGCTCAAAGCTTCACGAATATAAGTTAAGAGTCCATTCAAAGCAGTTGGAACACGAGATATCAAAAACACTAAAACTTTTATGCTTTTTGGTATTAATGCAGGATGCCAATCCTGAAAAACTTGTTCAAGTTGCTGTTGAGCTTGTTGACTACGGGTGTAATTGACAACAGCATTTCGAAAGCACTGCTTCAGGGCTAAATCATCATTTGTCGCAATCCTGTCTACATACCCCCTATCTCTAAATTGCTCTCTTAATTTGTTTAAAACTAAGACTGCACGATTCAAAGTTTCTTGTGGCGTTTCTCCCCCTTCTTCAGGTAATGGGCGGTAGAAACTGACCAAGCGGCTACGCTCAATTAAATCATCAACTTCCTCTTCGGAAGCAAGAATATCTAGTCTGGTTTTAAGTGGATTCAGACTAAGACCAAGATTACTAGATAAATGCTCACCGATATGGGTAGAAATATCAAGCATTCTTGTTCCAATATTCTCATTAGCTTCCTCACTAGAAAACTGTACCGTGAGGAACATATCATCAACGTAGCGGTGAAAGGTTAGAGAAGGAGCGATATCCATTTGAATATCCCGCACACAGCAGTCAAGCGGATATAGAAAAAGATGGCTTAGCAAATTAGAAACTATATTTTGCGGAGATATAGGTAAAGCTTCCGGACGCTGAATAATTAGAAATAGAATTTCTCGAATTGTTAAGCGTGTATGTTCGTCATAACGAAGACGTAACCGCGATGCAGGCAAAGCCTGATCTGCTAAAACTTGCATAAGACGGGCATGATCAATTGAACGAAAAAAATCCTGTATGTCTAGATGCAGAACAGCAACTTTATGGTTCTGTATTTGACGGCGAACCGTTCGACGTATATTTCTTGTAAATTCCTGATAATCTTCTTGGTAGTGAATTTGGCTTCTTTGTGGATTATCTAAACGGATGTTTGCTCCGTAGTAAGTCTGAATAGAGGCACGAGTCTGAATTGGATTCAATTCAGTTCTCATTGCTTGTGTTAAATCAAGAAAGTAGAACCCTAAAGCGTAATACAGTATCCAAAGGCGAGTTTCGAGAAAGTGAAATTGACGCACTCCACCATCACCTTTAGGCACAGAATAGGGAATAGCGCGAAACCAATCTGGATAATTAAAACAAAGATCATTCCGAATGAAGTCATTGTAGAACTGCTCTGCTTCAATTCCATGAAGAGCATTTTCTCGTCTAATAATTTCTAAATCTAGACTACGATGAGTACGCGAGTTAGATTGAACTTGACACGATAAAAGCTCTATAGCACCTCTAACATGATCCTCTGTTAGAAATAATCCAATCGGAACGCTAATAGCCCTCTCTCCTACCTTAAAGCATCAGTTTTCGATCAACAGTTTAACCAACTTAACCGTTCCTTGTCTGTGTTAAATGCAGATGAATTCTTAAGAAAAGTCAAGGATATAATTTAGGGCTACCCTACAATAAACTTAACAAATCCCCCCATCAGCAAACCTGCGCTGCCCTAGATTCTGCATCTGACAGATAGACTTGCGCCTGCTGCCCCGATCGAGGATTTGCAGTCTAACTAGGGATTATACGGCGAGTGACTGCCTAACACGCTAGAAGATTAGATAGGGAAAGTAACGACTTTTCAGCCGTTGGAGACAATATAGCGCGCCTCCATAGGGCAGTCAATTACGGCAAAGTATCATGACGTTTCAACGATCTGGCGATCTAAGCAGCCAGGGCCACTAGGGCCTGATCCAGTAGTTTTTCCCCTTCGGCCACGGAAGTCATCTGAAACACCTGTTCCCGGAGCTGGGCGGCCCCTGGAAAATCCTTGCAGTACCAGGCCAGATGTTTGCGGGCCTGGAAGAGACCCCGTTGGCCCTTGTAGTCCCAAAGGGCCTGGAGATGTTCCTTCGCCCACGTTAGTCGTTGGCTGGGGGTGACGGGTGGTAAGGTTTCTCCCGTTTTCAGGAAATGGTCAATTTCACCAACCAGAAAAGGATTGCCCAAGCTCCCCCGTGAACACATCACCCCATCGGCCCCCGTTTGCTCTAAACAGGCCTGGGCCGCCGCCACCGAAAAAATGTCGCCATTGGCAATGACGGGAATCGAAAGCGCCTGTTTAACGCGGCCAATCCAGGGCCATTGGGCCGAGCCTTGATATCCCTGGGCACGGGTTCTGGCATGGAGGGTCAACATCTGAGCCCCGGCATCCTGCAAGCGTTGGGCAAATTCAAGGATCTGGATGTCGTCATCACTCCAGCCCAAGCGGGTTTTAACCGTTACGGGGACGTCCACCGCCGAAACCACTGTTTTAACGATGGCCTCAGCCACTTCCGGTTGACGCAGGAGGGAGGAACCGCCCCCTTTTTTAGTGATTTTGTTAACCGGACACCCCATGTTGATGTCAATGGTCTGGGCCCCCTGGGCTACGGCTTTGCGGGCGGCCTCGGCCATAAAATCCGGCCGACAATCAAAGAGTTGAATACTAATGGGCTGTTCCTGGGGGCCAATGTCCATAATTTGGGGCAATTGGCGCAGGTGATGCAGTTCCGTGGCGCTCACCATTTCGGTATAGAGCATGGAATCGGGGGCATAACGCCGTACCAAACGACGAAATACCAAATCCGTCACCCCCGAGAGGGGCGATTGAAAAACCCGACTCTGGAGCGACAAGGTGCCGATGGTCAGGGGTTGACGGTAACGCTCAGACAGGGCCATGGCCTAGCGGAATTGGTTGCGTCGTCTTAGGCCCTCTTGAAAACCCCGGTCGTAGTCGGGGGAATTTCGGGGATTGTCGTAGCGGGCCCCATTCATACCGTCCTCGACCCCACGCCAATATTCTTGCTCGGGTGGTACGGGACGATAGCGGTCAGCTTGGGCTCGCTGGTTACTATTGACGACAGCGCCTACCCCCACGGCGGCCCCAACCCCCAGAAAAAAATCGCCCCAACTGGCTCGGGCTGGGGTGGAAAACAAGGCCAAATGGGTCACGACGAGGCCAGCGGTCAGCCCCAGGGACAGTAATGGTTGGTGGTGCAGTTTCATAGGTTTCAACAAAGATATAAATAAATCGCAGCGGAAGAAGGGATTAGGGACGCTCTTCTAGCCAGCCCTCACTGCGGATAGAAACAATCTTGGGTTGACCGCCGATCATGGCAACCCGGATCGTATCTTCACTAAAGGACAGAAATTTCTTTTTATCCTCCGTGGTCACGTCTCGGAGGGAGCGGCGTTTCACAATAGCCAATTGACCATCTTCCGTCAGGCGAATCTGGGTATTTTTTTCTAGTACCTCTCGCTTGGCCACGCGATTGTAGCTACTCTGGAGTAGGTCTTGGTGCTCGCCCAGGCCCTCTAGCGTGCGAGTGGTGGTTTGCTCATCAGTGGTGACGGTAATTTCTGAAACGATGAAGGGGGCCAAGAAGGACATGAGGGTCTTGATATCTTCTTTTTGCTCGGCCTGTTCGATTTTGGCCATCATTTGACGAATAGCTTCCTCACTCAAGGCATTGGTATTACTGGTGGCCTGAGCGATGGGATTGGCTGGGCTAGGGAGCGGTAGGGCCAGACAGACGCCGCCCCAGAGCCCGAAGGAAAGAAACAAGGGTAAAAAACGCATGAAATTCCTCACAAAGGGATGGAAAAGCCGAAAATCTAGTTAGATGAGGGTCGCTGGCCAATGGTTTGTTGGAAGGCCGGACGACTGACTAGACGTTGCACATAATCGGCCACGGCCGGGTAATCATCAAACCCGAGCTTGAGCATGATGGGAACGTAGGCCAGAATCGAACCCACCGCGACATCGGCCACCGTGAATTGGTCGCCCAGTAGAAAGGGCTGTTGGCCCAGTTGGCTATTGAGCACCGACAGCAGACGCGGCATTTCCTTTTCCCGCAAATGTTCTAGGAAGAGGCCATTGGCTAGTGTCGAATTGGCAAATAAAACCCATTGATAAACCAGCGCCTTGGTTTGAGGGTCATCGCCCAGTTGGCCCTGTTGTTCCGCGAGATAAAGCAAAATGGCCCCGGATTCCCATAGAGAAAACGTATCCTCGGTGATGGCGGGTACCTTGCCGAAGGGATTAAGGGCCAGAAAGGCTTCCTGGCGATGTTCACCAGCCTTCATATCGAGGGTCACAAATTCGTAGGGGACTCCCAGTTCCTCTAAATACCAACGAATAATCGAGGAACGACTTTGGGGAGCACCGTAGAGTTTCAGCATGGTTATCACAATCTAGCTTCAAAAGGATTTGTAAAATACGAGAAAAAAACCCTGTTGCTTGGGGCAAGGGAGTAGAGCAATGGTTACAGCGTTTGGTGGGTGAGGGGATGCTGTTTAACATTATCTTCGGGCCGCACCACTTTAGTTGCATTCAAAACCCGCTTGCGCTCTAGGGAATAGTTAAAATCGCGACTGATGGTTCCCACGGGAATATGGCCCTGGGCTTGGGGCCGACTTTGGTAGGTACGCACCGCTGCCGCGAAGCGCTCTGGAAAGTCATCACAAAATTGGGCGGTTTCAGGAAAGGCCGGCGGTTTACACCATTGTCCATCCGCCATGACCTCTTGCCCTCTCACGGCCAAGGCCCATTGAAAGGAGGTGGGAACCCCCTTGAGGATGGCCTCCAGGGCCGCCGACGGAATGGGTTCGATCACTTCTACGGGGTAAAACTGGCCCTCTTCGCGTAGGTAGCAGGTTGCTAACCCTAAAACGCAGTAGTCATCAGCACCGATAGCAGGGAAAGCAGTCGTCATAACCAAAGCCAAGCAAGAACAGCCCTATTCTACCGGGATTTTTCCCTAGGCCCAACTTGAATAGTCGAAGAAGCGCTTTCGCGCTTCCCTCAGAAGCTAGTCCGGCAAAAACTGCTCTCCAATGTTTAAGCGCTGGCCATTGGCAAAATCCCAACCCGATTGGGGCCGTTTACCAGTGGGTTGAAGCTCACGCAGCAATAATAAACCCACGCCCGTTTGAATAATGGGGCCATAGTTTTTCAAAATTGCCACCACTTCACCAACTCGGCCTTGCAAACTCGCTAGGCTGGGCCAAGCCTGGATGAGAGGCGCAAAGTCAGGGCCAAGCAGGGGCCAGTAGGCTTCTCCCAGGGGAAGCGTGGCCAAAATTTTCAGCGGTTGACCCCGGAACGTCGTCAGAGCTTGGGGATAGAAGCCCCGTACTTGGTTATGGAGGGCCAGGGCCGGTCGTTGCAAATCCAGTACAAAGTTGGCTTTTTGCAGTAGGGGCGCATAGGTGGCCTGGGCCGAGTCTTGGGGAATCGGTGTTAGCTGGCCTTGATCTAATTGTTGTAGGGTTTCGATCAAAAGATCGGCCCCGAGTTGGGCCAAACGGTCACTAATTGAGGCCAGGGAATCGAGCAATTGCAGGGGAATCACGGTCTTGAGCAACATAGCCCCGGTATCCATGCCTTCATCCATTAGCATTGTCGTCACGCCGGTTTCCGTTTCGCCATGGTACAAACTCCATTGCAGAGGGGCCGCACCGCGATAGGCCGGCAATAGGGAACCATGGACATTAATACATCCCAGGCAAGGCATGGCCAAAATTTCCGGCGATAGCAGTTGACCATAGGCCACCACCACAAAGACATCGGCCTGACTCTCGGCCAAGTGGGCTAGGGTTTCCGGGCATTTTTTCAGACGAGGGGGTTGCCAGCAAGGAAGCTGATGGGCCAGGGCCAGTTGTTTAACTGGGGAAGGACTCAGTTGATTGCCCCGACCCCGGCGTTTATCCGGTTGAGTTACGACCCCCAACACTTGAAAGCTAGAATCGCCCAGGAGTCTGGCCAGGGTAGGAACTGCAAAGTCTGGCGTGCCAAAGAAGACAATTTTCATTAGGATTTGAGCTTATCGGGAAAGGCCTGGCGGAATTTTTGCAACTTGGGAATATCATGTACCAGGACGTAGGGATGGGCTGGGTGATGGGCCACAAAGTCTTGGTGGTAATCCTCGGCGGGGTAAAAAGCCTGGAAGATATTAATTTCCGTAACAATGGGTTTCTCAAATAAACCCGAGGCCTTGAGTTGTTCGAGATAGGCCTGGGCGATGGCCCGCTGTTCAGGGGTAGTGGCAAAAATGGCAGAGCGGTACTGACGACCGACATCGGCCCCCTGACGATTAACCTGGGTGGGGTCGTGGCCCACAGCAAAGAAGATTTTTAGTAATTCCCCGTAGCTGACTTGACTAGGGTCGTAGGTAATTTGAATTGATTCGGCATGGTCAGTGCCGCCCCCACTAACCCGGGGATAGTTAGCCGTTTCGGCGGTGCCGCCAGAGTAGCCCGTGAGCACAGTTTCAACCCCTCGCACCTGCTCAAACATGGCCTCTAGGCCCCAAAAACAGCCCCCCGCAAAGACAGCAATTTCCTTTGGAGTTTCCCCAGAACGACTAAGGGGTTGATCCAGGCCAGGGTCAGGAATGACCCGAAAGCTGGGCTTGAGTAGAAAACTGAGCGCTGTCACGACTAGGCCCAGGGCCAAAAGACTCAACCAAAGCCGGGAGGAACGCAGAACTTGTAAAACAGCAGTCATAAAACTTTAAATAATGATGACGTAGTTATTACGGCATGGATAGGACTCATGGATTAGAGAGCGGCGTATTGCTCCAGGGCCTGGCGGGGATTGCCTTGGCGCAGGGCCCGAATTTTCTCATAGTACTCTTTCTCTTGGGGGCTGGGATTTTTAGGGGGTTCAATCACCAGGCGTACTAATTGGTCACTGCGGCCCTCTTTAGGGAGAGGCCAGCCCTTACCCCGCAGCCGCAGGGATTGACCCGAACGGACTCCGGCGGGCACTTTGACCGTTACTAGGCCATCGGGCGTCGGCACATCAATGGCGGCCCCCAGTACGGCTTCGTCAGGCGTAATCGGCACTTCGCAGAGGAGATTGTCTCCTTCAAACTGAAAAAAGGGATGGGCTTCTAGATCCACCTTGAGGTAAAGATCCCCCCGTTGGCCACCGTAAGGACTGGTTTGACCCTTGCCCTTTACCCGGACTCGCATGCCCCCTTTGGCCCCCGCCGGAATGCGCACATCAATCACTTCATTGCCCAAGTTAAGTCGTTTTTGTACGCCTCGGAAGGCCTCGGCAAAGGTTAATTTCAGACTGGCTTCTCGGTCAGCGGCCGGTGCTTGGGCCCCAAAGCCGCCGAAATCCCCAAAGCCCCCAGGACTGGTGCGATAATTGTAGTTGGCGCCTTGCCCAGGGGTTTGGAATCGCCCCAATAATTCATTAATAAATTCATCGAAATTGCCGTACTGGCTAAAGTCAAAGCCGCCAAAGTCCACACTCGGCCCGGCTCCGCCATAGCTTGCCCCGGCTTGGCCGGCCTGTTGCCAATAGCGGCCAAACTGGTCATATTTTTGGCGCTTTTCGGGATCAGACAGAACTTCGTAGGCCTCGCTGATCTGCTTAAATTTTTCTTCGGCGGCCTTGTCCCCTGGATTACGGTCGGGATGGTATTTCAGGGCCAATTTGCGAAAGACTTTTTTGATCTCATCCTCTTTAGCGGTTTTACTGATCCCTAAAATTTCGTAATAGTCTCTAAAATCCGTAGAAGCCATGGAAAAATCTCCTCGTGCCGCACGCGCCATCATGCCGCTAGTCTAAACTTAAGCTTAACAAACCTCGGTTCTAAGCCAGGTACGGTTCTCACTCTTCCTTTCCGGTTCATGACATCTGCGTTTGCTTGGTACGTTATTTTTGCTGTTACTCTCCAGTGGCTCCTGCGACTCTTTGGGGCCTTTTGGATTTTTGGAGGGTTCTTGGTGTTCCAGGAAGCCCGCCAGGCAATCTTTATCGACGACGCTCTAGAGGCCCTAACCCAAGAACCAGAAGACCGACTGGTGAGTCGTTTTCTTCTGCTGGGGTCGATCTTGACTATTCTGAGTGGTGCCTGTTTAGTCTTGGCTAGTCGTTGGGTCTTTCTGCCCCTTAGTTTATTAATTCTTTCCCAGATGGTGTACTTTGCCCTGCAACGCCAACGCTATCAACGGGCCCAGACCGCTGAAGAGCGAGAAGCGGCCCTGGTCAGCCCAGAAACGGTTAATGCCTTCAAAGTTTGCTGGGTCGTGGCCCTGGCCTCTGGTTTGGGATGGGTCATGGGAGCTCTCCGCTAAAATAGGACAATCAGTATTCAGACTCTATTGGCCCCAGTAGAAACATTCTGCTCTAAGCAGTGGTCTGAATTGATCGTTAATCTTTCTTTACCCAGGCAAGTACTATGGAACCGGAAAAATTAGAGCTGGAAAAACTTCCCGACGCAAACCTCCCGGCCACTCCCGGTACTCCAGAGGCGGTCAATGTGATCGAAAAGATTAGCGGTATTTTTTCGCCCTACTTCATCGTCCTTGTGGGCCTATTTCTCTACGAAGATAATGTTCTCGTGGGCCTGGCGCTAATTGTAGTAGGCATTTTTTCGCTATTGAAATTATCGTGGCAAGACCTACGTCCTATTATTGACAAGATTAAAGGCTTTTTCCAGGCCAGTCCCTAGGGTTGCTTGAAAAGGAAGGGCCCTAGGCTCTGATAACCAAACTGATTGCCCTGGGCTTGGTATAGACGCGCGGCCTGTTGGAAATCCTGTTGGGCCGCCTTCGACTTACCTAATTTTTGCCAGAGCAGGCCCCGTTCGTGGTAAGCCTCGGCATAGTGGGGCGCTAGACGAATCACCTGGCTATAGTCGGCAATGGCAGCCTGGGTTTGGCCCATGCGGCCGTAGGCAATGCCCCGATTGAAATAGGCCTCAACGTAGCGGGGATGACGCTTAATCAACTGGGAAAAAACGGCAATGGCCCCGGCATAGTCCCCCTTCATACCTCGATTCATGCCCTGGATTAACATTTCTTCTAAGCGCTCAGCACGGCTTTGACTGATCAGGGGAAAAGGCCTTAGATAATTGTCGGTCAGCAGGGGAACCATTGGCATCCCCACAATTCCCCCACTGAACAAGCTGGCTAGTAAGGTGATCTCCATAGAAGTATGCCAACTCCTTGTGTCAACTCGTCAAGCTATCGGCGGGATTAGGGAGCGTAAAACCGACCAGCAGGCCATAAACCCCCCAGATGGCCATAGCCCGCAGGTAATGGCTGGCCCGGAAAGTTCCTACGGCAGTAATCGCTTCCGGGGTGCGGAATTGCAGCCCATTCTCATAAATCTGCTTAACCACCGTTTCTGTTAGGTGCAGGGCCTCGTCCTTCATGCCCATCTGAACCAAAAAGGCCGCCAGGCCAAAATTAATACCTGTCCAGACCTCTAGGGGATGGGTGGCATCGGGATTTTCCGGGCGACCATCGGGCAGTAAACCATTAGCCGCGCCAAATTTGCCATCGGCGAAATGCAGGAAACAGGTGTCATAGACCTTGCGCAGGGCCTGTTCCACGTACTGGTTTTCTACCACATTAGGCAGGCCCAATAAACGGGCATAGAACTGGCCACAGAGCTGATCCGCCATCACCACTTGGGAACCACTTTCGCTATCGAGGCGGTAGTACTCTCCATTCCAAAGGGTAGGGTGATAAAGTTGGCGTGCCTGGGCTAACCAGGTTTGATAGGTACCGATGGCAGTTTGAATAGCGGCAGGTTCTAGGGGGGTTTCCTGGGAAGGATGCTCTAGTAACCGTTGGCCAATCGCAATGGCGGCCTCGAGGGCCGCAATCCAGAGGCCCCCACAGTAGGCGCTAATCCCCTTTAACTGCCAATCATCGAAGGTCTGGTCGGGGGCACCGGAGTTTTCGGGAATGCCATCACCATCCAGATCAAAAGTTTTTAAATAGGCCAGGGTGGCGACGATACTCGGCCAACAATCCGCCAGAAATTGATAGTCCGGCTCCCCAGTTAAGACAAAATCCCGATACACTTGCAGAACAAAATCACTACCCAGATCCTTCCAGAGATTACAGTCTTGATAGCTGGTGTAATTGCTCTTTTCCCAGGGGTGCTCGTTGGGGGCCCCCAGGTCGTGGGGCGTAGCATCCTTGGCCTTGCGAATGGCCGCGGCCCGGTTATAACCAATGATGCGAGGGGTTTGATCTGCCTGGGGAATGGCCCTGGCAAAGTCAATCATCACCGCTTTGTCTAAACGGGGCCAATTGATCATCAGGCCAAAGGAACCGTAGAGCCGCACATCCAGGCTTTCGTACCAGCGATAATCCATGCACTCGCAGACCCCAAACTGGCCCACAGGGGCCGTTTCTGTGGCCGCGGTCCAGAGGGTGCCGCCTTGGGTGAGGAGGTACAACTCGTTAAACAGGGCCATTTTGAACCAATCTGGCAATTCAGGATTCTGGAGGATGGGACTCTGCCACTGTTGGATTTGGCCCCGCCAGGTGTCGCCGTGCTTAAGGGCCGTGCGGATCATCGACCACACATTTTGACCATTGCGGCCATAGAAATCGGTGTAGCGGCGGTAGTAGCGAACCCCCTGGGCGAATTCAGTAATGGGCAGATCCCAGGCCAAAATCACTGGAACTTTACGGGTACGCCCTGGTCTAACCGTAAAGCGTAGGGCCATGGCCCCCGCAATCTGCTCACCGGGTTCCGCGGGGGTTTCGTCTTGGAAATCCGGGAGGGAACCGTTCCCCGCAAAAAAGTCCCAAATTTCGGAGCCGTCACCACTCGGGTTCCAGCGGCTGTGGTAAAAAACCTCTTGACTGGCATTGGTCACGCTAGCAATACAAAACTGGCCCTCGCCCTCCTGCACTTCATCCCGTAGTTGAATGCGATTAAAGAGACACCCGACCCGATAATTATCTTCGATCCATTGGTTAAAGTTTCCTGTACTGTCGCCCCAACGGGGTTGATACTCATAGACCGGACTGCCGTCATCCCGTACCTGCACCGTCGGTGTTTTGATGGCATTGGTGAACCAGCCCACGGTATTTTGCCACGTCACCAATAAGCTGAGGGTAATCGGTTTATCTGTCGGATTATGAAACGTCCAGTCAAAGAGGGCGACGGGATAACTACTTTCTTGGTAGTTGTGAGCCCAGACGGGGGAAAACTGCTCACAAATGATCTCACTCCGAAAAACCCCCTGATATTCGTACCAACTGCGGGGATAGAGGGCCGCATAGGTGCCTTTTTCGGTGGGATACCACTGCCACCGGGATAAACTGCCATCCGCCGGGGCCTCGGTTGCCAGGGCATAGGCTTGGGCCGCTTCTCCTTCCGGCTGTTCAAACAGACTAAACTGACAGGCGGGTAAGCTCTTGAAAATATGATTGCCCCCGTCCAAGTGCCACAGGTTAAAATCTCCTTTGGAGGAACGCCCAATGCAACCAGCCCCGAATCCCCCTAGGGGCATGCCATGCCAAGGCCCATCATCTAAATTGCTGGCGTAGCGTACGGTGTAGGGATGTTCCCAACCTTTCCCCAACGGACGCTTCCAGGCACAGGACGGAATTTCAGGACGGGAAATCAGCAGGGACATCGGGAGACGACAATAAACATCTCAAAAATTATAGTCGAGATAGCCGAGGTCAGTGGAAGGCTCAGAAAACTTTTCCAAAAGGCACTGTAGATTTTAAGATATAAATTCGGGAAGAAATAGGTAGCTTGAAGACAGATATTTTTTAAATACTTATATAGGTAATTCGCTCGTCGTGAAGACTCAGTTGCCTCACTGCGTAAACTAACAGCGCTTTGGATAGACTTGGATAGAAAGAGAGATATTAGATAGATCTGGGGTTTTCTAAAGCTGCTGAATATACTGATTTCAGTGACGAATCTTTAGAGGAATTAAGATTGCATGAATAATCATGGATATGGATTGTATCAAATTCCATCAGAGGGTGGTAATTTTCTTGATACAGCTTGGGTCAAAGGGCCAACCGATAATTCATTCACCCACTTGGCGTACACAGTAGAGACAACTCACAGAAAAAATAATGTGTTAGCTAGAAGAAGCATTAATTTTAATGAGTTAATGCCCAATAGCTATATGAAAGATAATTTCCCTAAACTCTTGGAAAGACTAAAAGAGCAAAAAACTTACCAAGTTGGTGAAAATGTCATCACAGACGAGGGAATAAAAACCGAGGATCAAATTAGTACAATTCTAAGGCTTGGAGCCCTAGAACTTTTGGCAAATATCCATTCCGGTCGTATTACAGCCAGTGACAAAGATCCGTTTCCTCATCAACTTGCTCTTCAGCAATATGTCAAAAACAACGAATCGAGAGTCAAACGAATTTTGATAGCAGATGAAGTTGGCTTAGGAAAAACCATTGAGGTTGGATTGATTTTAAGAGACAGGATGATCTCACAGTCTAACGACTTCCGTTGTTTGTATCTGACACCAGGAGGCTTAAAAGAAGATGTAAAAGAAAAACTTTCCAGTGTTATCAAAAGCCCTGAAGGCAATGAGATCATCAAAGTTATTGACTCCTTTAAAGATTACGGACGAAATATTTCAACCAACGGAATTTGTATAGCTAGTATTGATGCGGCTAAGCGATACTTAAAGTCCAAAGATAAAGCAAAGTTACAAGCCAGAGTAAGACCCAATATTCTAATTATTGATGAGTGCCATCACTGTAGCAGTAGCTCTGACTTAAGAGGAAAGGAGCCCAAAGATATTGCATGTAAGAAATCAACACAAGCTTACAAAGCGGCGCTTCAAATCATTACAGGGGAGTATTGGACTGACTCAGAGCCTCCTGAATTAGTCATTTTAATGAGTGCAACACCATTTCGCTCTGAATCTCAATTCACAAATTTGTTGCGTTTACTCGCCCATCAAACGGTTGTTGACGATGCTTTCAGCAAGGAGATGGACAAAGAAGAACTCCTAAAAGTGATCAAACAAGAGGATTCACCTGTCACTATTATTTGGAGGCAACAAGATGAAATCCATAGTTGGACAAGCAATAAGCTATTCCCAAAATTAACCATTCGCAGACCCCACTCTGATGAAAACGTCCCACCTCTTGCCAAAGTTGATGAAGATTATTTGCATAGCCTCAGAAAAATAAAAATAGCTATTCGGGATATTTATGCAAAACACAGCGAGAATTTTGGAGGATTTTCAACTGCTCATTTAGAAACCGTCTTAACTAGTAGTTCTTTGGCGGGAGCTTGTTGGATATTTCGCTGGTGTGTTCGTCACCATCCAGGTTGGCAAAATGATACTGTGTATCGTGCTGATACGTCTGAAGAAACGGAAAAACTCAGGGAGCTAATTAGAGAAATTTCTAAAAAGATGGCATCTTTTGATGAAAACAGAGAATTGGAATATGCAAAAGAAGTGAAATTTCCTTCAGATAGCAATTTCACTTTTGAATCATCACATTTAAAGGGCACAATCCCTAAAATTCGTGAGTTTCATCGAGAGCTTCGTAATCAAGACGAAGAAGATCCTTTTATTGCAGATGCTTACGAAATTGTAGAGCTAGCAGACTTGGCACTTAATCTTTTACGTTCCAACGGAATTGTTGAGAATGCCAAAATTGATTGGCTAAAACAGATGCTTAAGGAATATCCTGACTCTCGCTTTTTAGTTTTTACCGAATCTTTGCAAACGACGGCAGTGATCACGGCGACATTTCAAAAAGAAAGCCTGGCTCTTGTCGGCAGTATGAGTCAATCCGAAAGACAAGAAGCCGTAAGGAAGTTTTATGATACAAGAAAAAAATATCGCATTCTGGTGGCTACTTCTGCCGCAGATGAAGGATTAGACTTTCAAATTGCCAACAAGGTTGTTCATTGGGATTTAAGCCCTGATCCTTCTGTTTTAATGCAAAGAAATGGTCGAGTTGCACGTCTAGGTCAAATCTCTGATGTTACGGCGTATTATTTGATTTTAGAAGGAACGTTAGCTCACACAAGAGATAGCACTTTACTTACACGATTAAAAAGTGCAGGAATAACTGATCCTAAACTCATAGAAAAAATCTATGGGAGAGTTTTACCAGAGCTTGAAAAAATCGAACTGGAAGAAATTGAAGAAGGCACAATTGATGAGATCATCAGGAAAGCAAAAGAAATTAATGACTTTATGGAGCACCAATTTCGTGAACTACGAGAAGAACAGCTAAATGCCGAGTTTGTTGTTGGACGAGATGAACTCATGAAGCGTCTTAAAAATTGGATGAGGTTAGATTATTCAAAATATGATCTCTACAAACATCAAATTCAATTTGAAACAAGAGAATGGCAACGTCCTATCTTTACAGAGAACGGCACAAGCTCAGAAAATTATCAATCAGAAATCTTAAGTATTGCTTCTACACGAGGGGTTGAAGAAAGATATATTGTTGATAAACAGAAGTCAAAGTCTCCTAAAAAGTTCATTTTTGACCAGGAGTTTGGTTTGTTTGGTCAAGAAAAAAATATTGATGGTTTAGCAGGATTACTCCCCTGGGACGTTCCATCGCAAGACTTAGAACTAAGACGCTATCAATCCAATCGTTCTAAGGATTACCTTGGAAGTCTTTGTGAGACACTTGCTCGTCAAAGGAATGCAGATTTTGCAGTTATAGCCCGAAGCAGTCTCTGCGAGAAATTCAGTTATCTTTCCGATGCTAAATTTTTACTATTTTCAACTCATCCTTTGAGAGAGCTTGAGAGCCTTGATTGTAGCAATGTCGCCAAATATCTTACTTATTATGCATTTGCAGATGACTTTAATCAACCAATTAATTTTCCTGGTGCATCAGCAACTCAAGTTCATGAAATGATTTCCTTTCTTGAGTGTGAAGCTATCAAAGGTCTCCGAAGCCCATTGACCAACGAAATTTACACTTTAAAAAGTGCCTCAACTCAAATCACAAAATGGGTTGTCGATAACTTTTCCATCCCTAGCTTTGATAATGACTCATATTTTGTTCCTATCCCTGTCTCTCTAATTGCAATTTACGATGATATTTATTTGCAATAGAAGATCAATCACCGGCTAAAATTAAAGGCGTAGTGTTTTAGGCTACGTCTTTTTTATTTCTAAATAAAATACTCAGAACCTTACTCATTAAAGTAACCTTCAATAATTTAAAAAGTCTAAAATGCTTCTATTCACAATCAATCTTCAGGATGTATCCTATGGTTGCTTTAGACGTAAACCATTTTTGCCTATCTTTTTTAGGATTTTGCTCTGCATTTGACAAAATATCTCTAATTCTTTGAGCAATAACATGCAACTGATCTATGTTGCAACTTGCAGGATAATCTTTCTCAAGTACTTGGCTTAATTCTTTGTAAGTACACACTTGTCCTCTACCATACTTAATATTTTTGTCTGCCATATATTTTAAAATTATTGTTAAGCGAGAGGAAAGGTGCTCTTCAGTCCGTCTTCCCGCATCAACTCTATACAAAGTCTCTTCTCTGACGTTGAATACCCAAGGACATTTTTCAACTACTGGAGATGGTGAAATAGGTCGAGTTTTAGCAGGATCTTCAAACCGCAGGCAATAGCCCTGTATTACTACCATGTCATCATGCAGTAACAAATAATCATTCTCAGGGCTTAATCTAAATCTTTCATTGTTTCTGACTAAATATGTTCCATTACTACTGGTATCTTGGATATTCCATCCCAGTCGATCTTTTTTTAAAAAACAGTGCGTCCTCGAAATAAATGGATCAGTGTGGTAATCTTCTAATGCAATATCCGGTAATCCAATATCTGGCTTGACATCAGCAATATATCGACCAATTACATACTGATCACCTGGCATTGTTTTACTCAGCTCAAATGTCCATTCATTTTCATTATCAGTTCTACTTATAATTAGCTTCGCAGAATAGTCACTCATTTAATAACTCCTTAGTGTTTATTAAGATAATTAAAAATCAGCTAAAATTTCTTTTTTCTGATAAAATTCCCCAGAGACTGAGCTCTTGCTCGAACTCTTTCCGCAAGCTGTTTTGCAATTCTTCTTTCTCCTTCAGAAGATTGTATTTCTCTCTCCATTGAATTTTGTAAAAGATCCTCATTGCTAGATTCAGCATTAGGTCTAGCCAAACTATAAATCTCTTGCTTAAAAATTTGTGGACTTACCTCTATTGGCGATGAAGATGATTGAGAAACTCCTGAAAGGGTTTGGAGAGCCAATCGATATGTTTCCAATGATTCTTTAGTTCTTCCCAGACAACAATAGGCATCTGCTTTATTTTGCCATGCGTCGATGCAATTAGGCTTAATATAAAGAATAATATCACACAAATTAATGATGGCATGATAATCATCATGCTGCTTTAAATATTCAATCTTTTCATGTATTTTTTGTCGAAAAACTTCAATAGCCGCTTCACTTCTATTATTTTCTTTTGTAACCTCAAAATATTCCGAGACTTGTAATGCTGTCCAGCGTTCTACTCTGGATTTGATGAGGCATCCTTGAATAATGGCTTGATACAGGATGTTTATATTTGTGGGTAGGATAGGAGCATTATGCTGGATCTTATAAAACCGTTGCATATCGTTATCCGCTGGGAAAGGATGTTCTTTTGTGAACAACCGTGTGATTAAGATCCCTAGAGACCACATGTCCCACGCAGGGGAAATAATTCCATCTACCGCTTCAGGAGGCATAAACAGGAATGTGCCATTCATTTGCATTGTCTGAGTACTAGTCTTGGTATTTAGTCGCCTGGAAATCCCAAAATCTGCAACCTTCCAGACTTCACCAACTTTTAAAACATTGCCTGGCTTGATATCACGATGAACAATGCCCTGACTATGAATAAAAATCAAAGCTTGTAATGCAGAGCTAATGATAGCTTCTCGTACTGGCAAGTCAATGCATTGGTTAGCGAAGCCATCAAGATATTGTTCCAAAGAATAATCTGCTAATTCCATTACCAGCCCTAGGACAGGACTTTCGTCAATTACGACCCGAAAAAATTCATGACAATCAATGAGGTGTGGGTGTTTTAGCGTTGTTGCAATTTCAAGTTCCCTAATTTGCTCATCTTCTTTATCTGTATCTAGCCCAATTAATTTAATCGCAACTTGTTGAAGGGGGGGCTCCCCCACCAAGGTTTCGGCCCGAAAGACGACGCTGTCTCCGCCATAGCCAAGCAGTTCCTTGAGCAAATACTTATCGTTGATGCAACGCCCCGTCAAACCAATCAACACGGCTAAAAACATACTCTTACCCACGGATCGCACCAAAAACTCAGACGGCTATCGGCTCTTACCGCTTAGCGATACTTGATTATCATAATACTAAGGAAAAATACGAAGTATAGCCCTAACTAATACGAAAATTAACTAACGATAGGTAGATACTACGTGACGAACATCGCCCCACAACGCTCAATACTTATTGACCATTTATTCATGGTTGACAAGATTTTAGCACCAGGTTGGTCAAATTACTTTAACGTATAAATATTTTTCTGGGAAAGATTTTATGTTTGTTTGAGTCGGACGAGATTTCCCCGCTTTACTAGTCCAGATTGATTCCGCAACGTATCCCCAGGAAAGCAACTCTCCAAATTAGTTGCTAATTGCTGGAACATAGGGTTATAATTACAAAGGCGACGCGGGATAGAGCAGTCTGGTAGCTCGTCGGGCTCATAACCCGAAGGTCGGTGGTTCAAATCCGCCTCCCGCCATTTAACTCTTGATAAACCTTCAATGTTCTTGGACTACCGAGGACATTTTTTTCAAGACGAGTTTCCAGAAAAAGTCCTAAACTAAGGCTAGAGAGTTGACGAGGGAGTTGCGGATTTCTAAATTTTTAGGAATCTGAGGAAAGTCCGGGCTTCCGAAAGACCACACTTGCTGGGTAACGCCCAGTGCGCGCGAGCGTGAGGATAGTGCCACAGAAAGATACCGCCTGATTCAGGTAAGGGTGCAAAGGTGTGGTAAGAGCACACCAGCAGTATCGTGAGGTACTGGCTCGGTAAACCCCGGTGGGAAGCAAGGTCGGAGGGAGTTGGTTGGTCTTTTTCCATTCCCGCTTTTGGTGGAACCGCTTGAGGGGTTTGGTAACAAACTTCCCAGATAGATAACTCCCCAGGGGAGATCTGAGTATCGCCCCTAGAACAGAACCCGGCTTATGTTCAACTCTCTTTTTTTTGCCTATTTTTCTTAAGTACTTGTGTTTCGCTGACTGCTATGACCTTAGACCTCCGTCGTCACAAGCAATTACAGATGTTAATTCGCAAACTGGGACTGCTCGAAAATACCTTAGTAGATTGGCCTTTGTTAGATCTGGCCCTGACTCATCCCAGTGTTTCTGTCCAGCGCAATTACCAACAACTGGAATTTACGGGGGATGCCGTCATTCGTTTAGCGGCCGCTGAAGTCTTAATGGAAAACTACCCCCAGGCCCCGGTGGGAGAACTGGCCTCCCTGCGCTCCATGATGGTTAGTGATCGCACCCTGGCCCAGTGGGCCGATCTTTATGGTCTGGAACGCTATCTTTGGATTAGTTCGAGCGCCTTGGGCGATAAGGCCGGTCGGATATCTCGCTTGGCGGATGCCTTTGAAGCCGTGCTGGGAGCCTTGTACTTGAGCACCCACGATATGCGCTTAGTACGGCCCTGGCTGGATGAACACCTGCGGGCCAAGGCCGCCGAGATTCGTCAAGATCCGGCCCGTCAGAATTATAAAGATGCGCTCCAGGAATGGACTCAGGCCAAACATAAGTGTTTACCGGAATATCGAGTCCGGGAAACCTTGCCGCCCGTGGTGGAGCAGGAGCGCTTTGAAGCCGAAGTCTGGCTCAAGGAAGACTGCCTAGGCAAAGGAACTGGCCCTTCTAAAAAAATGGCCGAACAAACGGCGGCTCGCAATGCTTTTTTTAGTTTTGTTCAGCCCCAATCGACCACCCAAATGCAATGACCGCTACTTCGTCAGGGACAGTCCATCTCTTAAAATCAGCGTTGTTACCTAACTTAACAATTCCCTAGCCTTCTGCCATGTCTAGTAGTGACCGTAAACGACGCATTCTTGACCACGTAGCCAAAAGTAGTAGTGGATCTCAATTTTTAACCCCCAAGGTTACCCCGAAAACCGCCGTTGACCTGCCCCGCGTAGAACCGATGCCATCACCAGAACCTGTGGCCCCCGCCCCCGTGGTGATGTCCTCGCCGGCCCTGGCGGATAAGCCCAGTCAGGAAGAACGCAAACGCAAAATCATGAACCACGTTAGCCAAAGTAGTGGCGATTTTGGTAGTTTCTCCCTCAGTGAACCGGCCCAGAAAAAGCAAATTCTAGAGCACATTCGTAAAAGTATTGGCTAACCCCTGTCCAGGCCCCTCTCCAGGGGGCCAATCGGCTTAGGATGATGGGGAAAACGACCAAAAAGTAACCATTTCTATCAAGACCAACGCTAGGGCAAAGCCCAAGAGAATCAAATACATCCAGGGTTGGGCCAGGGGTTTGATATCTGTGGTATCAATGCCGGTTTTTTCTTGAACCAGTCGTGTTAACTGGGCAAAGCCCGCGATCCGCATCGGCAATAGATAGGCCCGGTCTCGCTGATGGGTCACAAAATAATACACTAAACCGCCCTGGCCCGTTGTCCTAGAGTTGAGTTCAGCAATCTCTGACCAGGGTAGTGACCAACCGGGGCGCAGCCATTGGGGAACCCAGCGGGGATAGCCTACTTGAATACCAACGTCATCAAGCATCACTTGTTCGCTCAAAGCGCCTCCTAGGGCCAAGAAGCCCAGGGCTAATCCAAGCCATAACCAAACCGTTGAGTCCATGGCCTGGGTTTGTTGGGCCAATAGCGGCAGGGGAAACGTCAGGGCCAGGTAGAGGGTCAAGAGGGTGAATTTAATGAGGGGAGATAGCCGAAAGATAGTCATAAAAATATTCAGCGCTTTCTTGTGTTTATACCAAATCTCTAAAGTCTGACGACACCACTGACTCCCCCCGCCAAAGGCGTACTGTGCGACCCGCCCTTTGGCAAGGGCGGGGCCATAGGCTCTAAAGGAGTGTGGCCTGGTCTTCTCCCAAAACACTTTCTGCCGGGCTGGCCCTCGACCGACATATTCGTTCACCGTGAGCAATCCCACCCGCAAGAAATTTGCTAGCCTGAGAGGTTAACGCGCCCCTGGCTAACCCTTGCTGTTTTCTATGATTGCCGACTCCGTGACTGTTCAGGCTTCCCATGTTCCCTCCCTTGCGACAACCATTCGTCCCCTAGCGGCTAGTTCTCTCCATGGCCTGGCCTTCGATGGCTCACGGTTGCTGGCGGTAGATACCAAGAGTGGTTATTTGTTAGCGATTGATCCCAGAACTCAAAATACTCACATCCTCAATCAAAACCATTGGCAGGAATTCGTGGGGGCCACGGGCCTGGCCCTAGCGGGGGATGAACTGTGGTTCACCTCGGGCCAGAGTGTTTATACTTGCTCTCTCGCCCAAGGAGATTTTCAACCCGAACGATTCGCTTGGCTGAGTGACCCCGTCAGTGGCGTGGCCGTTGCGGGTAATACGGTCTATATTACCTGCCAAAAAAGTGGTGATATTCTCGTGTACAGCCGGGATACTCGCCATCTCATTACTCGCTTCTATGCCCCAGGAATTGGCACAGAAAATATTACGCTTCGGGATGAAGAAATTTGGTTGACCGACACCCTGGAGCAGACGGTCTATTGCCTCGACCGGGCCACGGGGGAGGTGAAATTTAGCATCCTAACGCCCTTTGAGTCACCGACGGGCCTGGCTTTTTATGATGACCCGCAGACAGGAGAAAGCTGGCTTTATGTGGCCTACGTGCAACAGGAACCCTACATCCGCGATAATCCCAACGCTGACCCTAATCACGAACTCCAGTATCGGCCCCGTTCCTTTATTCATCCCCTCTACTTCCGCTACTACCCCGACCAGCACTATACCCTCTCCAACGGGTTCTTAGTGGAGATGACCTATGCGGAGGAGTTGGCCCCTCTAGACCCCTTAGATTTGAAGCAGGTGGAATGGCGCATTGCCTTGCCGGCCGAAACGCCGCGCCAGAAAATTCGCAGTATTGAACCGGCGGGCATTCCCTTCAGCGAAATTGTGGAAGAAAAGGGCCAAAAAATTGCAATTTTTTGTTTTGACCAGTTGACCCTAGAGAGCCGGGCCATCTTTGGCTGGAAAGTGGTGATGGAGATGTGGGGCATTAAGTATCGCATTCAACCCAAGGATTGTGAGAATCCCCCACCGTTACCAGAGGATTTCCCGGAACGCTACCTGGTGGATAACGACAACCTGACCATGGACAGCGATATTATTCAGCGGGCGGCCCAGGCGGCCATTGGCCGGGAAACCAATCTTCTGCGCCAGATGTATAGTATCCGTAACTACGTTTACGACCATCTGTCCTATGGTATTAAGCCCCATATTGACACTCCCGATCTGGCCCTGCGCCGGGGAGTGGGTTCCTGTGGGGAATACGTCGGGGTGCTATTGGCCCTGGCTCGTCTGAATGGTATTGCCTGTCGTACTGCCGGCCGCTACAAGTGTCCACCCCAGCCCTTTAGTCGCAATATTCCCCTGGAACCCGACTTTAACCATGTCTGGTTCGAGTTTTATCTTCCCGGTTTCGGCTGGCTACCAATGGAATCCAATCCCGATGATCTCTTTGACGGTGGCCCCTATCCGACGCGCTTTTTTATGGCCCTGGCCTGGTACCACGCAGAAATGGCCAAGGATGTACCCTTTGAACGGCTGTTAAGTGAGGGACTGGTGGTGGATAAGCAACGGGTTTCCATTGGTGAATTGGCCATTAACCACGTGCAATTTACGGTGTTACAAGAACTGATTCCTCCCGCCTCGGTGGCGGCATAACCAGTTGCCTAAGTGGCCAGGGCCTATCCCATTTTTTAAGGCCTACGGTAGAGGTGAACATTCCAAAGAATTCGTTAAGCTACTTGACAATTCTTAAATTTCCCCTGGCCTGCTGAGGAACTGCCATGACTCAACCCCAACTGATCGAAGCACCTGAGCCTTCAGAGGAACGATCCCCAGGAACTCTCGCAACTGCCCTGCCATCAGCTAAGCTGACTCGTCACTGGCTTAAGGGCCTACTACTGATTCTCTTATTAGGAGGTGGCGGTGCCGGTTACTGGTGGTTTAGTCAGTCCCAGGCTCGGCCGGGGGCCGGGCCGATGATAGCTGGCCCGCGGGCAGTACCCGTGAAATGGCAAGTCCTCGAACCTAAACCCGTGGAGCAAGCAACGGTTTTGGTCGGCACCCTAGAGGCCAATCGGGCCTCGAATATTACCTCTGAGGTAGATGGGCGCATCAGCCAAATTTTGGTGCAAGAAGGAGAAGCTGTCACCGCAGGGCAGGAGATTATACATCTAGACAGTGAGACTCTTCAGGCAGAATTAACCCAGGCACGGGCGGCCCTAGCGCGGAATCAGGCCGCCTTGGCAGAGCTTAAAGCAGGTACCCGCCGAGAAGACATTGCCGAAGCTCAGGCTACGCTCCAGCAGTCCCAGGCTCGTTTGGCCAATGCCAAGGGCGGTAGTAGTCCTGAGGCCATTGCCCAGGCCCAGGCCCAACTGAATGCCGCTAAAGCCACAGCAGAATTGGCCAGTAGTCGTGTCCAGCGCTATAAAAACCTGCGGGATGAAGGGGTGATTCCCCTCGATACCTACGACCAACAGGTCAAGGAACAACGCCAGACCTTGGCAGAAGTACAATCGGCCCAGCGTCGTCTCTCGGAACTGAAAAAGGAACGTGGGTCGGAGCTAGAGCAATTAACAGCCGAGGTAGAGCAGCAACGCCAGAATTTAACCCGACTGAAAAATGGCCCCCGGCCCGAAGATATTGCCCAGGCCCAGGCCCAAGTAGCCGAATCCTTAGCACGGATTAGATCTGTTGAAGTACAACTGGCCAAGCTCAAGATTACGGCGCCCTTTGCCGGTACTATCGGCTACATTCCCGCTAAGGTTGGTAACTACGTCCAGGCCGGAGACCGTCTCACCACCATTACTGAAAATCAAGATATTGATCTGAATCTATCCGTTCCCCTCGGCCAGGCGGGGCAATTACATCGGGGCCTACCGGTAGAAATCCTTGATAGTCAAAATCAACCTTTGGCCAAGGGCCGCATTAGCTTTATTTCGCCCAATGTGAACAACGAGGCCCAGACCGTTCTGGCTCGGGCTAGCTTTAGCAATGCCAAGCGTCAGCTGCTCAACCAGCAATTAGTACAAGCTAAGATTGTCTGGAATCAAGGCCAAGGTTTACTAGTGCCCGCGACAGCTATTGCTCGGGTGGGAGGAGAAACCTTTATTTACTTAGCCCAATCCGTGCCCGATAAAAAAACAGGGAAACCCCAACTGGTGGCGGTACAAAAAGCAGTCCAATTGGGCGCGCTCCAGGGTAACGACTACCAAGTAGTGGAGGGCGTTCAGGCTGGGGCAAAAGTCATTACCTCTGGTCTGCTCAACCTCCAGGACGGTGTTCCTATTATGGAAGCCGGTAAACCATTACCCCCTGCCGGGCCAGGGAAGGGTTAAGTCTTATGTTCGTTGATTTTTTTATTAAGCGCCCGGTTTTTTCAAGCGTTTGTGCTCTGCTGATTCTACTGGTGGGCCTGATCAGCTTGGTAAATTTGCCCGTTGCCCAATTCCCCGAAGTAGCCCCAACGGAGATCCAAGTCACCTCCAACTACCGTGGGGCTAGTGCGGAAGTGGTGGAAAAGGCCGTGACCGACATTTTGGAACGACAAATTAACGGAGCACAAGGCCTGCGCTATATTTCCTCTACCAGTAGCAACGACGGTACGAGCAGTATTAGCGTCATTTTCGACCGGGAGCGAGATAAAGACATTGCCGCGGTGGATGTCCAAAACCGCGTTTCTCTAGCAGAGCCCCAACTCCCCGATGCAGTGAAACGGACGGGGATTAATGTCAATAAACAATCTACCAGTCTGCTGTTAGGGATTGGCCTGTTTAGCCCCAATGGCAAGTACGACAATGTTTTCCTAAGTAACTACGCCGACCGCTATCTAGTAGACCCGATCAAGCGAATTAAAGGGGTGGGGGGGGTTCGTATTTTTGGGGAACGCCTCTACGCCATGCGCCTCTGGATTGACCCCCTGCGCCTAGCCAGCCAGGGCCTAACCGTGGCCGACATTAGCCAGGCCCTGGAAGAACAAAATATTCAAGTGGGGGCCGGTAAAATTGGGTCAGAACCGGTTCCCAAGGGCCAGGAGTATCAGATTGATCTACGGGCTACTAGCCAACTCACCAGCGTAGAAGAATTTGAAAATCTGATCCTCAAAACTGGTGAGAATGGACTAATCGTGCGCCTTAAGGATGTGGGACGAGCGGAATTGGGGGCTCAAAATTACGATAGTTTTCTGCGTTATAAAGGTAAAGAGGCCGTCGGTCTGGGCATTTATCAGCTGATTGATAGTAATGCTTTAGAAGTGGCTGGCTTGGTGAAACAGGAAATGGTGCGCTTATCGGCTAATTTTCCGCCGGATATGACCTACCAAGTGGCCTTTGACACCACCGATTTTGTGAAGGAATCTCTGAATGAAGTAGTTCATAACCTGGTTGTGGCCGTCATTCTCGTGGTGCTAATTATTCTGCTGTTCTTGCAGGACTGGCGAACGACTCTAATTCCGGCCCTAACTATTCCCCTATCCCTGATTGGCACCTTTGCCTTTGTTAAAGTTTTCAATTTCTCCATCAATAGCTTGACCCTCTTTGGCCTGACTCTAGCCACAGGGATGGTAGTGGATGATGCCATCATTGTGGTGGAGCAGATCAGCCGTGTGATTCAAAGCCAGGGCCAAGAAGCCAAAGCCGCAGCCAGCCAGGCGATGAAAGAATTATCCAGTGCGGTTATTGCTACTTCATTAGTACTAATGGCGGTGTTTGTCCCCGTGGCTTTTTTTCCAGGAACGACGGGGGCTCTCTACCAACAATTTGCCCTGACCATTGCTTTTTCGATCACGATTTCCACCTTCTTGGCCCTGACCCTGACCCCCTCCCTTTGTGGACTACTCCTGCGGCAAGGGCAACATGCACCCCCTTGGATTAGTTGGCTGTTTGATGGGTTTAATCATTTCCTCGATAAGCTAACCCAGGCCTACCGCCAAATCCTCTACGGTCTAGTTAAGCTCAAACTCATTATCCTTGGCCTCTTTGCCGCGTTATTGGTCTTCACGGTCTGGCTCTATATGGTAGTCCCCACCGCCTTTTTACCCGACGAAGATCAAGGGTATTTTATTACTATTATTCAAGGGCCCCAAGGTGTCTCTCTCCAGTACACCAGTGATGTCATCGCCAAAGTGGAAAAGGAACTCCTGCAGTTACCAGAAACAGCGGCCACCTTTGCTGTGGGAGGCTTTAGTTTTAGCGGTAATAGCGCCAACCAGGGTATTATTTTTACTCGTCTTACCCCTTGGGCAGAACGCAAGGCCCCAAATCAATCAGTACAGGCTCTGATCGGCCAGATGTTTGGCAAATTTTCCCAAATTCCCGAGGCCCTTATCTTGCCCGTTAATCCCCCGGCCATTCGCGGCCTGGGCAGTTTTGGTGGTTTTAATTTTCAACTCCAGGATCTCCGGGTGAATGGCGACCTGGGTTCCCTGGTACAGACCATGGGCCAACTGCTGGGGGCTGCCAATCAAAACCCCAATCTCCAGCGGGTGTTTAGTACCTTCCAAGCCAACAGTCCCCAGCTGTTGATCGAAGTCAATCGTAATAAAGCTAAAACCCTCGGCGTCGGCGTGGACGATATTTTCCGAACCTTGGAAACGGCCCTCGGCTCAGCCTACGTCAATGATTTTATTCTGCAAGACCGCACCTATCGAGTTTATCTGCAAGCTGACCAACAATTCCGTGATAATCCTGAAGATATCGGGAAACTTTACGTTCGCAGTCAAAAAAACCAAATGATTCCCCTGACCAATTTGGTCCAAATTACCCCCACCGTGGGGGCCCAAACCATTAACCACTACAATCTCTTCCGGGCTATTGCCATCAACGGCTCTTCTGCACCAGGCGTAAGCTCCGGCAAAGCCGTCGAAACCATGGAGACGATCAGTAAACAAATTCTGCCACCGGGCTTTGGCTACGAATGGTCGGGTACCTCTCTTGAGGAAATCGAATCCCAGGGCCAAGCGCCGATTATTTTTGGTCTGGGGTTACTCTTTGTTTTTTTAGTACTGGCAGCTCAGTACGAGAATTACGTCGATCCAGTCATTATTATGTTGGCGGTTCCCCTGGCCATCATGGGGGCCTTGGTGGCCCAAACCCTGCGGGGGTTTCCCAACGATATTTATTGCCAGATCGGTTTGGTCATGCTGATTGGCCTAGCCAGCAAAAACTCGATCCTGATCGTGGAATTTGCCAACCAACTACGAGCTGAGGGTTTGCCGATTGTCAAAGCAGCGGTGGAAGCTGCCCAGACACGCCTGCGACCCATTCTAATGACGGCCCTTTCCACCCTCCTAGGGATTTTTCCGCTAATGATTGCAACGGGGGCCGGGGCCGGCAGTCGTCAGACCCTAGGGACAGCGGTCTTTGGGGGGATGTTAATCGCTACTTTTCTGAGCTTATTTCTGGTGCCCATTCTTTACATTGGCATCAAAGGGGCTATGGCCAAACTTCTACCGCCGAAGGTCGAAGCCTCCTAGGCCAGGGCCAAGGACTGGGGGACAGTAACCACTGCTTCCCCGGTGAGACTAAAGGCCCGCACTTCCGTGATGCTCACCGGTACAATCTGGCCCCGGAATTGCTCAATATTACCGGGGAAAAAGGTGAGACGGTTGCCCCGGGTTCGTCCCATCACCTGCCGGGGGTCTTTGCTATTTTGTTCCTCCACCAGCACGTCTTCCACTCGTCCCAGGTAGCGCTGGGAACGTTCCGCCGCCGTGAGGGCCACCAGATGATTTAAGCGTTGCAGTCGGTCGGCCTTGACCTCCTCCGAGAGTTGATTGTCCCAGAGGGCCGCCGGAGTGCCTGGCCGGGGAGAATAGGCCGCCGTATTCAACAGATCAAAACCAATTTCCTCCACCACGCGCAGGGTATTTTCAAACTGGGCCTCCGTTTCTCCCGGAAAGCCGACGATCACATCGGCACTGATGGCGGCATCAGGCATGTAGGCACGAATCTTATCGATAATTTGGCGGTAGCGCTCAATGGTATAGCCCCGCTTCATGGCTTTAAGGATGTCGTTATCCCCCGACTGGAAGGGAATATGGAAATGCTCACAGACCTTGGGCAATTCCTGACAGGCCTTAATTAATCGCTCGGTGAAGTAACGGGGGTGGCTGGTAGCAAAGCGAATCCGTTCAATACCATCAATATCGTGAACAAAGTAGAGCAGATCCGTGAGGGTGTGTAAATGGCGGCCCGTTTCCGTCACCCCCGGCAGATCCCGACCGTAGGCATCAATATTTTGGCCTAGCAAGGTCACTTCTTTATACCCTTGTTGGGCCAGGGCTTCCATCTCGGCTCGGATGGCCCCCGGTGGGCGGGATTGCTCGACGCCCCGCACATTGGGCACCACGCAGTAGCTACAGCGTTCGTTACAGCCATAGATCACATTTACCCAGGCCGTGACGGCACTATCCCGACGAGGCTTGGTAATATCCTCCATGATGTGGACAGCCTCCGTGGCCACCACCTGATTGCCGGCAAAGACTTGTTCCAACAAATCCCCCAGGCGGTTAGCGTGCTGGGGCCCCATGACCAGATCCAATTCCGGTACACGGCGGAGCAACTGTTCTCCCTCCTGCTGGGCCACACAACCCGCCACAATGAGGGTCAAGTCTGGTTTCTCCTGTTTCCGTTTAGCTTGGCGGCCGAGGTAGGAATAGACTTTTTGTTCGGCATTATCACGAATCGTGCAGGTGTTGTAGAGAATTAAATCCGCTTGGTTGGGGTCTTCCGACCAGGCCATGCCCAGGCCTTCTAAAATTCCGGCCATCCGCTCCGAGTCAGCTTTATTCATCTGACAGCCAAAGGTGGTGATGTGGTAGCGGCGGGGAACAGGGGTCATGGCTAACCGTTAAATGTCTTAATAAAGTCCAGTCTAGTATTGTAGCAAGGAATTTCCAGGGAGCTTGGCCCCCATCTGCGTTAGATTAAGTGTAAAGTTTTGTTACGAGCTTCTCTCCTATGACCACCTCTACAACGCCCTCGATCTACGATTTCACCGTCAATACCTTGGCGGGACAACCCATTGCCCTCAGTACTTTTAAAGGTAAAGTTCTACTGATTGTTAATACCGCTAGTCAGTGTGGCTTCACCCCCCAATACGCTGGTCTGCAAGCCCTCTACGAAAAATGTGCTGCCCAAGGCCTCGAAATTCTAGGATTTCCCTGCAATCAGTTTGGTCAACAAGAACCGGGTTCCGCCCAAGACATCCAAACCTTCTGCACCAGTCGCTACGGTGTCAGCTTTCCTCTCTTTGAAAAAATTGAGGTCAATGGCCCCAGCGCCCATCCCCTCTATCAGTTCTTGACCCGTTCTAAACCGGGCCTGGGTATTCCAGGCTTGATGGCCTCGGAAGCAATCAAATGGAACTTCACTAAGTTTTTAGTAAACCGCCAAGGTCAGGTGGTGCAACGTTACGCCTCCATGGCTAAGCCAGAAGAGCTCGAAAAAGATATTCAGGCCCTGCTCTAGGCTAATAACGAGGGGCTGGGATCGGGGGGAATCCGGGCTGTCTGAAAAAAATCCCCCCAAACCTTGACAACATCCCGGTAGCTGTAGTTAAAATTATTAAGGTTCGTCGATGGGGCGTAGCCAAGCGGTAAGGCAGCGGGTTTTGGTCCCGCCATTCCTAGGTTCGAATCCTAGCGCCCCAGTTAATCACAGTCAATCCTTTTCGGATTCGGAGTGATGTTCCCAAGCTTCCCTATAGCGTTCCAATAGGGTCTGTAGTTTGCCCCTTTCAATATAGGGCCAGCCGCCGCTTTCTTCCACATCTCGCAAAAAAGCATAGAGGTCATGGCGGGTGTTGGGGAGCGAAGGCTCAAATAACTCAGTACGAATTTGTCTATGCAGTTGTTCTAGAGTTCTCAAAAGGGCCAGAAGACGGTCACTATCGGGATGGTAGGATTGCGCTAGAGCTTCGACGAGGTTGACCAGGGATTGTAACTCTTGTTCAGTATTGTGCGTACTTGCCATGGAAGACCCTTGAAAACAGTGGTATGGAATTAGCCCTCCATCAAAGAAGAGCGCAGGACACCAGAATTCTCCCACAGAGGACGCAGGAAGGTAACGAAAGTTTGCTAGAGTAGATCCCGATAACAACAGCCGCATTTGTCCTTTTAAATTATAGTTTGCAATATTGCGTAAGACTTATCGGGACAAGGCTCTATTTAATTTAATCTGAGATTGACCAAGCGAGGTTAACCATGAGGTTTCGTGTATCCATCGTTGCCTTTCTATCGATATGTCTAGGGATTCTTACTTTTTTAAGTGCGGGATCGGCCTTAGCCGTCGATAAAAGCCAACTCACCTATGATGATATTTTGAATACGGGATTAGCTAACTCCTGCCCTGAGATCTCCTCCTTTAGCCGAGGAACGATCCCGGTGGAGCCCAATAGCTCCTACGTCGTCTCCGACTTTTGCATGGAGCCGACTCAGTTTTTTGTCAAAGAAGAACCTTTAAACAAACGTCAGGAAGCTGAATTTGTCGAAGGAAAACTCCTCACTCGCTATACGACTAGCCTAGAACAAATCCGGGGTTCTATTGCGGTTGGTGCCGATGGTGTTCTGACCTTTAAAGAAAAAGATGGTATTGATTTTCAACCCATCACAGTACTCTTACCCGGTGGCGAAGAAGTCCCCTTCTTTTTCACCATCAAGAGTTTTGTCGGTAAAACAGAACCCGGCTTCACCTCCATTAATAGCTCTACGGATTTTGTAGGTTCCGTCAAGGTGCCTTCCTATCGTGGTGCTGGCTTCCTCGATCCCAAGGCTCGGGGGGTTTATACCGGTTATGATAATGCTGTTGCCTTACCTGCTTCTGCCGATAGTAAGGAGTTGCAACGCACCAATGTTAAACAAACTCCCATTGGCAAAGGCACCCTTTCCCTACAAGTAACCCAAGTCGATGGCGCAACGGGGGAAATCGGGGGCATTTTTGAAAGCATTCAACCCTCTGATACCGACCTTGGGGCCAAGGATCCTGTGGACGTTAAGATTCGTGGTATTTTCTACGCTCGGGTTGGAGCCAAAGTCTAGGCTTGTTGGTTACTCTGTAACTGGGTAATTTTTGGGGCAATCGCCCCTTTTTTATTGAGTTTTATATTTGTTTTAGAAAGGCATCGGAATAGGCCCGCTATAATTTGTTTAGACGCCTGTGACAGTATTACGGATATTGACAAATAGGCGGGGAATCACTGAGTGCAAATACGGAAATGCCAGAATGTCTTTTTGGGTATTCTAGATGAATTTTCCCTTGTGCTGAGGTGAATCATTGCGTAGAGTAAAGGATGCTGGTTTGTACCCCTGAATCCCCTGAATATTACGACCTTGTCCGCTCACTGCGACTTTTAATAGTTCTTCCTGCCTTTAACCCTTAAGCACTATTATGTCCCCTTCCATCAAAGAATCCCTCAAGTTAGAAACCCTGAATTTGCTCAAGCAGTATCGGGTTTCAGCTAGCACAGGCCTCCGCAATCAAATCATGGAACTCAATCTAGGATTGGTGCGAAAGGAAGCTTACCACTGGGTCGGACAATGTGGTGAAAATTATGAAGACCTGGTGCAGGTGGGCTGTATGGGGTTGATTCGGGCCATTGAACGATTTGATGTGGAAAAGGGCCACGCTTTTAGCTCCTTTGCCATCCCCTACATCCGGGGAGAAATTCAACATTTCCTGCGAGATAAGGGCCATTGTGTTCGTATTCCCCGACGCTGGTTAGAGTTAGGACAACAGGCCATGGTGGAACAACAAAAATTCCGAACCCTATTCCAACGGCCGGCAACGGATGGAGAAATAGCTCAAATTCTGGAAATTTCCCTGGCGGAATGGCAGGAAATCAAGCTGGCTTTTCAAAACCGGGAACCCCTGAGTCTGGATGTTAAGGTAAGTTCCGAGGAAGATTGTCAACTCAACCTGGGAGACTGTTTGTCGGATCATGAATTTCGCAGTTTCCAACTGAGCCAAGAAGACCAAATTCGCCTCCAGCAGGCCCTGGCCCAACTGGAAGAGCGCACCCGGCGGATCCTCGAATTTGTCTTTCTGCACGACCTCACCCAACGGGAAACGGCAGAGGAGCTGGGCATTAGCGTGATTACGGTGTCTCGTCGCCTGAAAAAAGGCCTACAGGTGTTAAAAAAATCCTTACTGACGGAAATTTTTTGAGCTCTATCGCGACTTAGAGTCTTGCTTTAGTAAAAAGTCGAATTCAGTGCAGTCTGTGCTAAGGCCCAGATATTCACTAAATCTGAACCCCGATTGAGGCTGTCTTGAAGACTGGGTAAGGCCCGCAGAACGCCCTAAACCGATAGACTAAGATTACTTGGACTTAATAGGCGTTAGGGCGCAGAAAATCCGATGTTTGGACTCGGCTGGACGGAAGTGGTATTGATTCTTCTTGCGGTGTTATTGATCTTTGGACCCAAAAAATTGCCGGAAATTGGCGCAGCCCTCGGCAAGACGCTGCGGGGATTTAAGGAAGAAATTCAGCCCGATACCCAAACCCCGGAGGAAGAAGACCACTAAGTCTTAGTTGGCTATGCGCATCTATGGTAATCGTCTCCTCAAGACTTTGCCTGGCCCCCTGACCCGCCCGACAACAGGAAAAGTCCGCACCGCCGTCTTTAATATTTGGCAGGGCCCGTTTGGGGGTCAATCCTGGCTCGACCTCTGTGCCGGCAATGGTTCCATGGGCGCAGAGGCCCTCTGTCGAGGTATCCATCATGTTGTGGGCATTGAACAGTCTGGTAAAGCCTGTGCCCTGATTCAGGCCAATTGGCAAAAAGTGGCCCGACCGGAGCAATCTTTCCAGGTGTTACGGGGGGATATTCTTAAAATTCTTCCTAGCTTAGCCGGTCAACAATTCGACTGGATCTATTTTGACCCGCCCTACGCCAGTGATTTGTATTTACCCGTTTTAACCCTGGTCGCCGAGCACAAACTCCTGGCCCCGGCAGGTGAAATGGCAGTAGAACACGATGTCCAATCCCCTCCCCCTATCGGTATTGGGCCACTAAAACAATGTCGGCAAAAACGTTACGGCAAGACGGGGGTCAGTTTCTATGACTGGGGAGTGGCTGATGAGGGCCCTTTCCATAACAATAGCCAACCGCTAGAGACACCTTTGACGTGAAGAATGTACCTATTGTTACAAAAAGTTGCCCATCTAAAGTGTTAGAAAATGACAGGATAAAATCAGTGTAAAGCTTATTAGAAGAGGAGTAACCAACTTGAAAAAGGTAGAAGCGATTATCCGGCCCTTCAAATTAGATGAAGTTAAAATCGCCCTTGTGAATGCGGGAATCGTTGGGATGACCGTTTCCGAGGTACGGGGTTTTGGTCGTCAAAAGGGCCAAACGGAGCGTTATCGTGGTTCCGAATACACAGTTGAGTTTCTCCAAAAACTCAAGATCGAAATTGTCGTTGAGGATGACCAGGTCGATATGGTAGTGGATAAACTTATTTCCGCTGCCCGTACTGGTGAAATCGGAGATGGAAAAATCTTCGTCAGCCCCGTCGATTCCGTCATCCGTATTCGGACTGGGGAAAAAAACCTGGAGGCCATTTAGGCCAATTTTGGCAACGGATATCAGGGATGGCTTGGGCAACCAGCCATCTTTGTTTTAGAGCAGTTATGGCCCATGGGAATTATCCCCTCGGCCATTGGGTTAGCAGTTTGGCAAAGGCCCGGCCTCGATGGCTGATGTGGTGTTTCATTTCTGGACTCATTTCGGCAAAGGTTTGACCCACTTCGGGCACATAAAAAATAGGATCATAGCCAAAGCCTCCCTGGCCCTGGGCTTGGTAAAGAATTTCCCCAACGCAAATGCCCTCACTTTCGGCAGCAATGGTGCCATCGGGGCGGGCGATAGCAATGGCGCAAACAAATTGAGCCGTTCGTTCTGGGCTGGGGCCTAGTTCCTGGAGTAGCCGTTCAATCCGGGCCAGATCGCTAGGGCCATAGCGAGCGGAATAGAGGCCTGGCGCACCGTTGAGGGCCTTGACTTCCAAGCCTGAGTCATCCGCAATAGCCCATTGGCCGAGGCCCTGCGCCACCTGGCTGGCCTTGAGACAGGCATTGGCCCGGAAAGTCGTCCCCGTTTCCTCAATCTCTAACGTCGTAGGCTTGAGGCGGAGTTCGCATTCTAGACCCGTCAAGTAGCCCTGCATTTCCAGCAATTTGCCAGGATTACTCGTCGCCACAATCAAAGTTTTCATCACCATTGGCCCTGGGGTAATTAGAGGGAATCGGTACGTCGAATCTGGAAACAGCACCAGTTTTGGCGCTTCCAGAGGGCTGCAATATCCCAGCCGTTTTGTTCTAGGCTATCCGCCACCGCCTGGGTTTGTTCCAACAAAATACCACTGAGAATGGCCCAGCCATCAGGTTTAACCAGGGTTGTGAATTCCGGCAATAACTCGATAATGACATCGGCCAAGATATTGCAGACGAGGCCGTCAACGCCCTCAGGTACGAGGGTTTTTAGTTCAGCCACACTGCCTTGATTAATCACCAAGGCATCGGGATGGATGTGGTTCAAGTGACGATTTTCCCGCGCTGAGGCCACCGCAAGGGGGTCGTTATCGACGGCATAGACCTTTTGGGCCCCGAGCAAAACGGCCCCAATCGATAAAATACCTGAGCCGCAACCCACATCGGCCAAGGTTAGGGCCGCGTTATCCAGAGCCAGACGCATTTCTAGCGACTCCAGACACAACTGGGTGGTGGGATGGGTGCCAGTACCAAAGGCAACCCCTGGGTCTAGGCGCAGAACCAGGCGGTCTATTTCCGAGGGGGGCTCTAGCCAGGCGGGATAAATAATAAGTCGATCCCCAATTTCCGTGGGTTGCCAATACTGCTTCCAGCTACTCGACCAATCTTCCTCATCAATTAATTTCCAGTGTAGAAGGGGCTGGGGTAGACCCACGATCACGGCGTCCTGTTGTAGCCAGAGGGCCAGGGCGGCCAAATCGAGCAATTGGGCTTTGGACTGGGGCAGATAGGCCCGAATCATTAATGAGGCCCCTTGATTTTCCGTTGCTGTGCCGGAACAGCCAAAGCGGTTTAATCGCCAAAAAACCGACTCCTCCAAATGGGGATGGCATAACACCTGAATTTCCCACCAGCTATTGGCCATGATCTTTCCAGTGATGAAACGGAGTGAAAAGGGAAAAGCCCGTGATGTCCCGAAGCCGTCCCTTTCCACCTCTGGTTACTTGCTGATCTATATCCGAAAATGGGGCAAAAATCAAAGTTTCACAATGTAGGCATCGCGAATCCCCGGCACTTTGATAATTTCTGCCAAGAGGCCCTCTGGCAGGGGGTCATCTAAGCTGAGGGCCATGACCGCATCTCCCCGCACAATTTTGCGTCCCACCTGCATACTGGCGATGTTGACATTGAAACTGCCCAGGAGGGAGCCAATTTTGCCAATAATACCCGGCATATCGCGGTGCAGAGTAAAGAGCATGTAGTTGCTGGGGGGGACGTTGAGGGGGAAGCCATCGACATCCGTAATCCGAATTTCGCCATTGCTGAGCAGAACGCCCGTCGCAGAATGTTCTCCCATCGATCCCGTGGCCTGGAGATGCAGGGAGCCGGAATAGTCACGGATGGCCGCATCACGAGTTTCAATCACACGGATGCCCCGTTCCTTGGCCTCTAGGGCCGCATTGACGTAATTAACGCGTTCGCGCAGGGCCTGGGAGAGGAGGCCTTTGATGGAGGCCACCACGATCGGCTGACCCACGTTTTCGGCCAGATCGCCCTGTAGACGTACGGTGAGTTGCTCGATCCGGCCCCCGGCTAATTGGCCGACCAAGGTACCCAGGGTTTCGGCAAGCTGGAGGTAGGGGCGTAGCTTCTCCATCACATCGGGGGTGAGACCGGGGATATTGACCGCAGAACGCGCCGGCAGGCCCAATAGCACATCCCGAATTTGTTCTGCTACATCGATGGAAACATTCACCTGGGCTTCAGCGGTGGATGCGCCGAGGTGGGGGGTTAGGATCACGTTGCTAAACTCGCGCAGACGGGATTCTCCCAAGGGTTCTTCGTTGAAAACATCCAGGGCCGCTCCGGCAATTTGGCCCGCTTCAATGGCAGCGGCCAGGGCCGCTTCGTCAATAATGCCTCCCCGAGAACAGTTAATTAGCCGAGCCGTCGGTTTCATTTTGGCCAGGGTTTCGGCGTTGATCAGGTTAGTGGTCTCCGGGGTTTTGGGGATATGAAGCGTAATAAAGTCAGACTCAGAAAATAGTAAATCTAAGTCAACCAGGGTACAGCCCAATTGGTCAGCCCGCTCCTTAGAGATAAAGGGGTCGTAGGCCAAGAGTTTCATGCCCATGGACTTGGCAACGGTAGCCACATGAGAACCAATCTTGCCGAGACCCACAACGCCTAGGGTTTTTTTGTAGACTTCTGTGCCGATAAAACGCTTCCGGTCCCATTGGCCCGCTTTTACGGACTGATTGGCATCAGGAATGTGGCGTGCGAGGGCCATCATCATGGCCAGGGCATGTTCTGCCGCCGCAATGGTATTGCCTTCGGGCGAATTAACCACAACAATGCCCTGACGGGTGGCCGCTGGGACATCAATATTATCTACCCCGACACCGGCCCGGCCAATAATCTTGAGTTGCGTGCCCGCTTCAATGATGGGCCGAGTGACCTTTGTCCCCGACCGCAACATCATGGCATCGTACTCAGGAATGATTTTGATAATCTCCGCTTCCGGCAGGCCCGTTTTGATATCGACTTGGGCGACTTGCTGAAGAATATTAATACCAACTTGATCGATGGGGTCAGAGACCAGAATTTTGGCCATAGTATTAAATTTAATGCACTAAACATAACAAAAATAAACATTACCGAAAAAAGGGAGGTAAATCTAGACCCCCCTCTCAAACCAGGGCTATTTATTCCCCAGATCTAAACACTTCCTGACATTGTTAGACCCGATGGAAGCAAGGCCGGCTTAAGCGTGAGCAATGGTGGCAGAGAAACCGTTAGCTTAAGGCCGAGCCCGCAATCACCCGGACTTCCCGTTGGGGGAAGGGAATGGAGATACCTGCCGCCGTTAGACGTTTTTTGGCCTGCTCGGTCAGGGCAAACAGAACGGCAAAATAATCATCGGGAATCACCCAGGCCCGCAGGGTTAAATGGATAGCGCTGTCGCCCAACTCTGTCACCAAAACCTCCGGGGCCGGTTCCTGGAGTAATCGACTTTCCTGCTGGAGGAGATGGATCAAAATATCCTTTGCCTGATCCAGGTTGTCATCGTAGCCAATGCCCACCACCAGATCAATGCGTCGTTGCTGGGAGCGGGAATAATTTTTAATCACCCGGTTCCAAAGGTTCGCATTGGGAACTTCCTGGTAAACCCCCTCAAAGGTCGTCATGCGAGTGGTAAACAAGCCAATTTCATCCACTGTCCCGGCAATGCCGTCGGCATCAATGTAATCTCCGACATTAAACGGCCGGAGAAACAGCAACATAATTCCAGAGGCAATGTTCGTCAGTGTTCCCTGGAGAGCTAAACCAATCGCCAGAGTGGCACCACCGAGAATCGTAATAATACTAGCCGTTTGAACACCGAATTCTGCCAATACCGCAATGATGGCAAGAAGTAGTATGCCGTAGCGGACTAACTCCGCCAGTAGGGGCTTAAGGGTATTATCAATGCGCTGGAAACGTCGGAGGTATTTAGTCGTTTGGCGGCGAGCCCAGTTGGAAAGCATCCAACCGAGAATAATAACAATCAGGGCATGGATAATTTGTTGTCCATAACTAATGAGCAAGGACAGCCAATTGTCTTTGTTAAATTGTGCGAAGGAGAAGATAGCAAAAACTTGAGCTTGAGGTTGCATTGTCTTTGGCCTCATGATAATGGCGTCAGGCTAGGGTTTACAGCACCAGAGATATTAACGATCTCACCCCAACTGACGTTGGTACGGAATGAACTAGTCTTTGTTCACATAGTTACCGTGCAGGATTTTCACCGATCTGTCAAGCTGTCATTACAAATAAGAGCAAATGTACCGCAATGAGCGCGGGGGAGGAGAATGGGAGAGGTTGACCGATGATAGAAGCGGGTGGGGGGAATCGAACCCCCATCATTAGCTTGGAAGGCTAAGGTTTTACCACTAAACTACACCCGCAAATTCAAGCCTTGACTAGGATAGCACATTTTATTTTCTAAGCCCACAGGAATTTAAAAAGTCGGGTACCAAGGGGCCTGGGGAAATAACCACCAGAGGGCAACCCCCGTCATGCCGAGACACAGTAGGCCGGCCACGCCGGCTAGGGGCTGATTGCCTTTACCCAGTAACCAATTACCCTCCTGAGAAGGATAGTGCAGTAATTGAGCGGCATCCAAGGAGGCTAGACCAAACACCCAAGCACTGTGGAGCCCCCAAGCAATCCCCAAGCCACCGTCATCAACCCCCCGGGCCATGGCCAAGACCATCCCCATCAGCCATAAACCTGGTAGTTGAGGCAGGGTCAGGGGACGCTCCCAGAAAAGATGGAGCAAAGCAAACAGCAGACTAATGAGCACGGCAGAACCAAGACCAGACCCGTTTTGACTAAGCTGGGTCAAAAATAGGCCCCGAAAAATAAATTCTTCAGTTAGACCAATCCAGAGGGAGAGCAGGGCCAAGGGAACCAACAAACGCCACCACTGGCCCCAACCCTCGCCACGCCACTGAATCCAGCCGCCGATGGTTTCTAGACCAAAAACAAGGGCTAAACTTCCTAGACCCAACAGCCAACCCAGACCCAGAGAGGAAGCCAACGGAGGCTGCCATTGCCAACCATAGTCCGATAAGGGTCGGCCCTCCCAATGAATCATGACCCAGAGCACCAGGGGAGCCAAGCAGTAGAGAGAGGCGACTAAAGGCAGTTTTTGGAATGGCAAAGTTCCCTGACGAGGGTGCCATTGTAATCGTCGCCCTAATACGACGGCTATCGGCAACCACAGTAGGCCCCAGAGCAGTAGAAATAGGAGGATTTTCAATCCAGGAATCACAAGAACTTGAAAACTAAGTGCCATGGCAATGGTGTATCGAAGGAAGACGGAGTAAGTACTTTCGTATGATATTCTTGAACCTATTAAGGTATCCCTGGGGCTATTAATAGAAAGAGGGAGATACTTTAACTTTAAGCATCTCCCAATTCAAGCCAAGACATAGAAAAGATTGAATTACCGCACTACTCTTCTTCTATGCTGATCTCACCGTTGCTGTCCACTTGCTTCAAATGAATATGTTTGTAGCCCAGCTTAATTTCAAACTCATCACCTGATTTCAAGCCCATTTGCTCAGTGTAGGTGGAGCCGATGACTATTTGTCCATTTTTATGGACACTGACACGAAAGGTCGGCTCACGTCCTCGACCATCTTTGACTCCCCCTGGTTCTAGGGGAACACCTCTTGCAGCAAGGACTGCATCGTAGAAGTCAGTCAAATTGACACGGATTTGACCGTCTTTCGTCTTAGAGTAGTAGCCGCAAGCTTTCGCTGTTTCACGGCGGGGCATTTGCGCACACTCTCTGACTTTTTGTAAGAGTGCTTTGCCGCTTAAAGGGATAGCTGTTTCAGGCATAAGGCAAAAAAAATCCTTAATTGTTGGGGAGCGATCTTTAATCTTAGGGAGAATTGATCATATTCAAAATATAGCACCAAATCCTATCTGAAATCAAAACAATAGGAATTTTTAAGTTGTTGAAGCCGATGTCATTGTAGGTAGCAAAGGGGTCTAAGTCTATCGGTTTCCCTGACATTTCCGTCTCTGCTTTATCGGGAATTTGTCATATTGGAGGAGCGAACAGGGCCAAGATTGTTGGCGCTACAAAAGAATCCCTCCGAGACGACTAGCATGAACCCTGGGAAGCCTAAAAGATTGGGCTTCTCTCCCCTCTGCAAGGGAGCTAAAACAAAAAACACCAGGGGCCAGTTGACAAGTTTCTTAAATTTTTGGAGTTCCTGAGAAGGGTCGTTTTAGACTGGTAGAGGTGTTCCTGCTTCCCTTTTCTCCAGGGACGTCCCCCAACGGCTATGCAAGTTCAATTTCAGGTGCTACGTCAGACCACTGGCGATGCCCCCCGCTGGCAAACCTACTCTCTAGAAGTGGAGCCGGGGGCCACGATTTTAGATTGCCTCAATCGTTTGAAATGGGAGCAAGATGGCAGTCTGGCCTTTCGCAAAAATTGCCGTAATACGATCTGTGGAAGCTGTAGTATCCGTATCAATGGCAGGGCGGCCCTGGCCTGTAAGGAAAGTGTCGGTCAAGAATTGACGAATGGGTTGGTCGATCCCAGCCAGGCCGTCCCAACGATTACTCTGGCCCCCCTCGGTAACTTACCCGTTATCACGGATCTAGTGGTCAATATGCAGCCGTTTTGGGAGGACTTGAACCGCATTACTCCCTACGTCCAGCCGACCGCATCGGCCCTGTCCGAACGAGAATTTTTGCAAAGTCCTCAGGAGCGTGACCAGTTGAATCAGACGGGCAACTGCATTCTCTGCGGGGCCTGTTATTCCGACTGTAATGGTAAAACCGCTAATCCTCATTTTGTTGGCCCCCATGCCCTGGCTAAGGCCCAACGTCTGCTGGGGGATAGTCGGGATAGCCAGCGAGAACATCGTCTTGCAGACTACAGTCAGGGAACGGAAGGCGTCTGGGGCTGTACTCGCTGTTATTGGTGTAATACGGTTTGTCCCATGGCCGTCGCCCCCATGGATCAAATTGGTCAGATTAAGCAACAAATTCTCCAACGCCAAACAGCCCAGGCCAGTCGTCCGGTTCGGCACCGTAAAGTACTCGTCGATTTGGTCAAAGCAGGGGGCTGGGTGGATGAACGGAAATTCGGTCTTCAGGTGGTGGGCAATTACTTCCGGGATCTACGGGGAATTGCTAGTATTTTGCCCCTCGGCCTACGGATGCTAAGCCGGGGGAAATTTCCCCTCTCCTTTGAGCCTTCGACGGGAACCTCAGTGGTGCGTCATCTGATTGAACAGGTGCAAGGGGCCACCTCTCCGCCCCGTCCCTAGGCCCCGTGGAGATAGTACCGGGGGTGTATGCTAAGCTACGGATCGCCTTTCCCCTCTTAACTTTTCATGTCCGATCTTGCTGGCCTGCTACATCAAATTCGTCAAGAAGCGGAACGCCAAGAATTCCCCCTAGACCTGCCGGTATATCAATCGGCTCGTAAGGATGCGCTGACGCCCATTCTCTACGCTGGTAATCTGAAAAGTCAGCTTTGTTTTTTTGGGCGGGACCTAGGACGTGATGAAGTTCACGCTGGCCAGCCGTTGATTGGTGCCGCTGGTACCTTGGTGCGAGAAGGCTTTTTTCAGGCTTGGTACGGCCGCAAGGCCAAGAATCGTGCTGAATTAAATAGTGTCTGTGACCGCTTGTTGCTGACCAATACCGTTCCCTACAAGCCACCGGGAAATAAGGCCTACGCCCCGGAGGTCAAGGAACGTTTTCGTCCCTTTATTGAACAGTTGCTGGTGATCCATTGGCGGGGAAAACAGATTATTACCCTCGGTACTGAGGCCTTCAAATGGTTCACTCCCTACGGACGTAAAGGGGAGGTCAATGACTTCTTCAGTCGAGAAGACCGGTTTTCAAGTCATTTAAATGTTACGCTGACTGCCCAAGATGAACAGGGCCTCCTTCACCAACGCCTCGTCAGCCTGATGCCCCTGCCGCATCCTTCGCCTCTGAACCAACGTTACTACGCTCAATTTCCACAAATGTTACAAAATCGATTGAATGACGTGGCCTTTTAGTCGGTTGATCAACGCCAATTCCTCCCTTCTGATAATCTGAAGTGAGCACTTTGATTAGAAATTCTAATATTAAGCGAGGGTAATGGGGATGAACCGACCCTGTTAATAGGCCTATTCTGATTATTTTTTTTAATGTTTTTAGCAAAATTTGATTAAACTTCCAGGAAATCCATTCAAACACGCAGGCCTCAAAATACATCTTCTTATCGTAGAATTACGGAGATCCGCACAGTTCTCTTGGAAAGAGGGGGTTACGCCTAAGCGGGAAAAAAGGTCATTCCATCAGGATCGCTCTCCCTCATTGGCCCCAATATGGGCTTAGAACCCTCTAGCCGAATACAGCAAATATTTAAAAACTTCTCATCTTCTTTCAAAGCAAGGGTTGATGTCAAGACAATTTTGAAAATCTTATCTATTGATGATTGATAAATAAGAAGTCACAGGATTTCTACTCAGATCAGCATGTTAGTCTGTGACAGTTCGTAAATCGCACTTTGGTTGTTAACAACTTCTTTGTGAACCGTTCTCTGTAGTGAATTCCGATGCTAGGCCCTGGGTCTGGCGTTGTTACCCCTTTGTTCTAACCCTGTTTTCTTGGTTTGAATTCCCTACACCAACTAACACAAATGCTTATGAAGAAATTTTTTGTTAAGGGGTTAACCCTCTCCGTTTTAACCGCGCTGAGTACCCCCCTGCTTCTCGGTAACAGCCAACAGGCTCTTTGGGCTTCTAGTCTAGAAGCCGCCACTACCTCGCCGACCATTACAACAGCGGATCCGGCACCCGCTAAAGTTCTAGACCCCCGTGCGTCTGAAAAGAACCTCACAAGTTTAGCTTCCTTTGCTCAGGCTGATGGCAGATTTGCCGTCATTCTACGTCTACGGGATATTCCCGTGATCACCTTCCTGGGGTCAACGGCCGAATTAACCGCCTTTAGCGCTGGCCAACCCCTCGTAACAACCGATAGCGCCATGGGACGTGCCCAGGCCGTAGCCAAGCAACTAGAGCAACTCGCTCAACAGCCCGATTTTGATGCCCAGGCAATTCAAGTCCGCCGTGGCCCTGGCAAAACCAACTATCAAATCAGCTATCAGCAACAGGTTTTGGTCACCCTCGATGGTCAGACCTTCCTACCGGGCCAAACCCGTAACCTTGGCCAGAATGCCCTACAAATGGCTAATCGCTTGCGTCGTCTCTTGGGGGATGCTCCTCCCTTGGCCCAAATCGCCCCAACGCAACCCCAGACGCTGGTGGGCCAGGCGGGTAGCTCAATCCGTCGCCTTAAAAGCGGGGTAGCCTCTTGGTATGGACCCGGTTTCCATGGTCGTCGGACGGCCAACGGTGAACGCTTCAATCAAAATGACCTCACAGCCGCCCATCGTAGCCTCCCCTTTGGAACTCGAGTACGGGTTACCAACCTTCGCAATGGCCAATCAGTAGTTGTCCGGATTAATGACCGGGGCCCTTTTTCCCAAGGCCGGGTAATTGACCTTTCGACCCAGGCCGCTCGCCTCATCGGAGTCCATAGCAGTGGCGTTGCTCCCGTCGCCTTGGACATCCTATCTCAATAGGCTAAGAGTAGTCGCGCTAGCGTAGCGAAACTCAACCATAGTAACAAGCAAGTCCGACTCAGGTACAAGGCCTGGCGGACTTTTTCCGCACTAGGGAGATTTACTGGATCTCCCAGTAGGGGTTTTTCTTTAGGGATACCTTGATAGGTGTTCACTCCCCCTAGTTGGATGTTGAGAATAGCGGCATAGACACATTCACTCCAGCCGGAGTTGGGGCTAGGATCCTGAGGGGCATCCCGGCAACACAGGGCCAGAACTTGACGGGGCCGGCCGGACCAGAGGGCCAGCGTCAGAACCGTTAAGCGACAGGGGAACCAGGTTAAATAATCTTCAAGACGAGCACTACACCAGCCCAAATCGGTGTAGGGTTCCCGACGATAACCCACCATCGAATCTAACGTGCTGGCGGCCTTGTAGGCCAGGGTAAGAGGCAGAGGGCCAACGCCGGGTAAACCAGCGCCAAGGATGGCATAGAACAGTGGGGCGGTTGCGCCATCAACGGTATTCTCGGCAATGCTTTCTAAGGTGGCCCGTAAAATTTCTGTTTCTGTCAGGTGCTCAGTGTCCCGGCCGACGAAATAGCTCAGTCGTTGACGTGCCAGTTCTAGATTGCCTAACGCCAGGGCCGAGAGGACGTCTTCAGCCGCCAGGGCCAAACTACGCCCGGCAAAACAACTAGCCAAGCCGATGATTTGTAGTAGTAAAGCTAGGGCAGGGGAGAATTGATCAAGGCCCCATAGGGCTATCCACGCGAGGCCGCCGGTGCCACCAATTATAGTGACGGCAAGGACAATACCCGCTAAACGTCTTGGGCTAGGACGTCGAAACCAGCGTAGAAATAATTGACTGAGGCCCTGGATACCCCAACCAATCACCTGAACGGGATGGAGCCAGGCTTGAGGATCTGCCAACCAATAGTCCAGGCCCGCCGCCGCCACTAATACCCCGAGGGAAGACCAATGGGCGGGAATCATAGCCTAGGTCTTTTTTCCCGGAGGGAGGAGATATTGTCTTCCCAGTTTTCGCCATCAAAGTCTTCAATTTCAAACTGGTCTTCTAGGGGCCCATCTAGACAATGAACATTCACATCAATTTTGTCAGGATGAGAACGGGGCGAATAAAAGGCATGAATACCACAGAAACGGCAGAAACGGTGCTGAGCCGTGTGGGTATTGAAGGTATAGGTCGTCAGGGCATCCTGACCTTGGAGGAGGGTAAATTGGGCCGGCGCCACAATCAGATGTAAAAATCCTTTTTTACGACAAATCGAGCAATTGCAACGGATGGCCCGATGCTCTGAAATGGTGACTTGAAAACGCACTGCTCCACAATGACAGCCTCCGAAGTAGGTATGGCTCTGGGTCTGGCAATTATTCATAGATTTTCCCTAAATGATGAAGTTAGCTTTCTCTCCCTGGGCCGCTTGCCAGCTGCGGGCATCATAATATAAATCGGCCAGAGTAATTGTGTAGAGCGCTTTCATGAATTTAAGGTGAAGCTGTTGCCAAAGGCTATGGGTCACCCAATCTTCTGCCTGACTTTCATGGGCAGGGGTCTGGGGAAACGGCTCTATCGTTTCGCCAACGGCCTCTAGAATCTGTCCCACGGAAATCTGCTGGGGAGGGTAGGCAAGCTGGTAACCCCCTTGAACTCCCCGTAGGGCCTGGACTAAACCAGCCCGCCGCATTTCTATCAGTAACTTTTCCAAATAAGGGGCGGGTAAATCTTGGCGCTCGGCAATGGCTTTGACGGAGGTCGGCCCATAGTTGGGCTGTAGACTCAGATCCAGTAGCGCCTTGACACTATAGTGACTTTTTGTAGTTAATTTCATGCTTTTAATTTCCGGCAGGCCCTGGTCAGCATTATCTCCAGCGAAGTAGAAGTTAGGAAGACAGACCACAGACTTTGTTTTAAAATTTTAGGGATGACGCAATCATTATTGCTGACGCCGTGTAAGATAGAAAAGTAGAGAAACCAAGGAAGATCATAAGCTTTTTGAGTGGTGTTCCGATGACCTCTCTATCCTAGCAATCTAGCAAACTAAAATTACTCAACGGCAATATTAATGGCTAAAACAATCACTGTGACTAAACCCCTGACTGGCTTTGAGTTACTGGAAAAAGTCAGAGAACTAGGCACCTTAAGCAAAGAAGAAAAAGCTAAGGCCTGTGGCTATATCACCATCACAAAAAGGGGAGTTCCTCGGGTCAATATGATGAAATTTCTCAATGCCTTAATTGATGCTGAGGGCATTGAATTAGATAGCACTCTGGGCGGTCAGGGCCGGGGCGGCCGCTCAGCCAGTTACCGCATTAGTGTCCAATCCAACGGCAATTTGTTAATTGGTTCTGCTTACACTAAAAAGATGAATCTGGTACCGGGGGATGAATTTGAAATTACGCTGGGACGTAAACATATTCATCTGAAACAGGTCGGGGCTACCGACGACGAGGAGTAAACCAACCTCCTCCCATCGGTTATGGCATCATTACTAGACTACGTTGCCTTTGCCTTGGTGCTTGCCTTGGGTTGTGCCATTGGCAGTTTTTTAAACGTAGTGGTTTATCGTTTACCAGCCGGTCTTTCCCTACTCTATCCCCCCTCCCGTTGTCCCCGTTGCCTCCATCGCTTAGGTAAAACCGAAAATGTCCCTGTCCTGGGGTGGCTCTGGCTTCGAGGACAGTGTCGTTGGTGTCGGACGGCAATTTCCCCCCGCTATCCTCTGGTAGAAGCTCTGACGGGAGGCCTTTTTATGCTGATTTTTGGGTATTTTGGCTGGACTTGGCAAACCCCTGGCTACTGGCTCTTAACCAGTTTCCTGATTGTATTGACGCTAATCGATTGGGATACGATGACCCTACCCAGTGTATTAACGAAGTCGGGACTCGTGCTGGGTATTGTCTTTCAGACTAGTTGGGGCTGGTTCCAGGGCCAAGGCTTAGAGGGCTTCTGGCAGGCAATCCTTGGTGCCCTTGTCGGTTTATGGCTGTTTGATGGCATTCGTCTGGGGGGGACGCTATGCCTCAACCAGGAGGCGATGGGAGATGGCGACCCAAAACTTGCCGCGATGCTGGGGGCCTGGCTGGGTTGGCCCCTCCTGCTGGTCGCCAGTTTTTTGGCCTGTGTTTCGGGGGCCCTGGCCGGTGGTCTGGGGATGGCCAGTGGCTGGCTGAAGTGGCGCCAAGGTTTTCCCTTCGGCCCCTTTTTAGCCTTGGGGGGTCTGGGCAGTTTACTCTGGGGAGCACAACTGCTACAGCTATATCGCCAGGTTTTTCTACTACCCCTATGAGCCTAGGATAACTGTCCAGGGATAGAGGAATCGGCAACTGAATCAGCTAAGATCTTTGAGATCTTCCCGATGGACTTCCTCTACCTGATGTCTTCTCGTAAGCTTAATTTTTTGAGTGCCGTTGGCCTCACCGTGGCTATCACACTTTTTTTTCACCAAGCCTGGGTTGCCGCCCAACCCTTGCCTCCCGCCGTCTCTACGGGCCTTTCTCCCCAGATAGATTGGTTCCAGGCCATTATTTTAGGAGTCGTACAGGGCCTAACGGAATTTCTTCCCATCAGTAGCACCGCTCACCTGAAGGTCATTCCTATTGCTCTCGGTTGGGGAGATCCTGGTGTAGCTTATACCGCTGTCATTCAGTTGGGAAGTATTGTGGCGGTTATCGGTTACTTCTGGGCCGATTTAAGCCAAATTAGTCGGGGTATGGTGAAAGCAATCCAAACTCAGCAATACGATTCCCTCGAATTTAAGCTGGCCCTCGGCATTGGTATCGGCACTCTCCCCATTGTCATTGACGGTCTACTACTGAAGCTTTTTGTACCGGATTTTGATAACTCCCCCCTACGGAGTTTAACCACTATTGCGTTGGCTTCGATTGTCATGGCTTTATTATTGGCCCTGGCTGAAAAAGTCGGTTCCCATCGTCGTCCCTTCAAACGATTACGCTGGCAGGATGGCCTGGTCATGGGTTTGGCCCAATCGTTAGCCCTAATTCCTGGGGTCTCCCGCTCTGGCTCTACCCTAACAGCGGGTCTGTTTATTAATCTAGAACGGGCCGCGGCCGCCCGTTTTTCTTTTCTGCTAGGGATTCCAGCTATCGTGCTCGCAGGGCTGGTGGAATTACGAGACGTGCTGAAAACTGGAATTTCCAGTGAAGTTCTTTTCCCCTTGGTGATTGGGGTGATTTCCGCCACGATCTTTTCCTATCTGGCCATTGCCTGGTTAATTCAGTTCTTGCAAAAACGAAGTACTTGGGTGTTCGTTTGGTATCGTCTCGTCTTTGGTGTCGTCATTCTCTTGTTTGTTGGTTTTAATCGTGCTCCGGCCTAAGCCTATGCCTCCTGTCTCTCAACCTCTCCCCTGGCGTAAAGCAGTGGGTAAGTTTCCTCTAATTCTTTGTGTAGCTATTGTGGTTCTAATCGCAACGGTAGGGCCCCAATTCCACGGTGATCGAGAAATAGCCTTCGATATTGCCTTTTTAAAATGGCTTCATCAAATCATTCCGGATAGCTTTGCCCCCTTTTTTCGTTTGACCTATAAAGGAACCGGCATTGCCTTAACCGCAGTGCTAGTGGCCCTGAGCCTTGGTATCTTGCTCTGGAAGCGTCGTTGGCTTGAAGCCCAGTATTTGGCAATGGGCACCCTCGGCATTTTGATTATTGTCGATCAGATCCTCAAACCGCTTTTTAACCGTCGTCGTCCCTTGGAAAGCCTAGTAGAAGTGGATGGCCGCAGTTTTCCCAGTGGCCATGCCACCGGTAACGTAGTCTTTTACTTTTACATCGCTACCTTACTCGCCACCCATTTTCCCCAATACCGTCGCTATATCTTTCTTGGGGCTACAGTTTGGGTCGGGTTGATTGGCCTCAGTAGTATGTACTGTCGAGTCCATTGGGCCAGCGATATTATGGCAGGCTATGCGGTGGGTTATGTCTGGTTGACAGTGACCTTAGCCTGTTTGAAGCGGGCTGATCCAGATACCTACTATTACGGCTACTACGGCAAGCCGGTTCCCCGGACCCAGAAGCCGTCCCTAGAACTGCCTCCAACTGAGCATTAAAAAAGCACCCCTAAGGATGCCCGTTCAGAAAGAGAGATGCAACTCCCCCATTGCAATGCCAAGTTTGCCACTTATTTAAAACCAACGGCGGCTTGCCAAACAAAGGCGAGGGCTAAGAAGAACAGAGGGATGATCGGTAACACATCCACAAGGGGGTCAAAGATTTGATAGGCTTCTGGTAATTTGGCGAATAATAATAGGGTTTCCATTGCTTGAATTCTCTTATCAACAGACGACATTAGCTCTAGATCCTAGCATGAGTTGCCTCGAAGTTCCTGCTTGATCTCTTTCCCGGTGGGGTGTCCAAGGCCTTCCTGAACGGGCTACTATCGAAACGGCCCAGCGTAGAGGATTAGCCCTCTTCAAGTCTTTTGTTAGGTATTGTTAGGTACTGAATGATTAAACACCTATTCACTCGGCTCCACACGAGTCACCGCCTGCAATGTCTGGGGGCGGCCCTCTTGACCGGCCTGGTGTTGAGTTGTAGTTCTTGGAATCCCCTCGGTTTGGCCCAAGGCCAGGTTCAAATTGAACAAATTAGACAAACGCCAGAACCCCGTACCGTCCAAATTCAGGGAACAGTAACCAAGCTAGCTCCTTTTCTTCAGGGGGGGGCCTACCAACTCCAGGATGCGACGGGGAGTATCTGGGTGAAAACAGACCGCCCCTTACCCAAGTCTGGCGAGAATTTAGTGGTGACGGGCCAAGTTAATCGCCAGGTAGTCACAGTGGATCAGACCCAATGGGATGAAGTTTATCTCCAGGAAGTGACCTATAGTGGTGCCACGGCTCCACAACCAAGCCCTCTACCGTCCCCCTCTCCCCAGCCAATCAATTCTCCTAGCATTGCTCCCGTCCCGTCTCCTGTCCCAGCGGTTTCTAGTACCTCTCCTTCACCGCCGCCTTCGGCTTCTATTCCAGCGCCCCCCCAGCCCTCAAAGTCCCCTGCAACGCCAACGCTCAATCTCCATGAACAATTCCTTCCCCATAAACGCCTCAAATAATGTTCCTCGGGAGGTGGCCTTGGCGATTCTTTACCAAGAAGACCGCTACCTATTGCAACTCCGCGATAATATTCCTACCATTCTTTACCCTGGCCATTGGGGCCTCTTTGGCGGCCATTTAGAGACCGGAGAAACACCCCTAGAAGCAGTAAAACGGGAAATTTGGGAAGAAATTCGCTTTTCCTTGGTGGCCCCCCAGTATTTCGATTGCTATAGTGACGAACAAGCAATCCGTCATGTGTTTGCGGCTCCCTTGACCTGTTCCTTAAACGATTTAACGCTCTTAGAAGGCTGGGACTGGGCCTTGGTCACCCCGACAGAGATCAAAACGGGCTGCATTTATTCTCCTAAGGCCCAGGGGGCCTATCCCCTCGGTCAACGACACCAACGAATCCTACTCGATTTTTGTAAGGCCGCATTAAAGTAGTAAAAAGTAGGCATTTTACTGATGGCCCTTCTGTCCTCCCTAAAAATCTTCTTTCCGAGAAAATACGGTTCTTCCCGCCATCTCTCTGCCGAATCTACCCCTTGGTTTGCCTTCCTGCCATGACCCAGCCCGCCGTCTTCTCCCCTTTCCCCCAATGGTTTTTGACCGCTTTCACTGCTTTTAGTTTGAGCCTAGGTGTTTCTAGTGTCTCTGCCCAGACCCTCAGTGCTAGCGCTAATCTGCCTACTGTTCCGCCACCACCAGTCCCTAGTGAAACTAATCTGGCCACTATTGTGCCGCTAGACAATAGCCCCAAGGCTGTAGTCGATGAGGTTTGGCAACTCGTTCAGAATGAATTTATCGGCAAAAACTTCAACCGTAGTGACTGGTTAGCCAAACGTCAGGAACTGCTAAGTGCCTCCTACGCCGACCGCAAAGACGCCTATCGCACTATCACTAAAATCCTGAAGCAGTTGGGCGACCCCTACACCCGTTTTATGGCCCCTGAAGATTTTTCGGCTCTTACCAGTCAAACTTCTGGCGAAATTTCTGGTGTGGGCCTGCAACTAGTGATTGATAAACGTAGTAGCGATCTAGTCGTTGCCGATGCCCTCCGTAACACCCCGGCGGCCAAGGCGGGTATCCTACCTGGAGACCGTTTAATTCGCATTGATGGCAAACCGACAGCTCTAATGAACTTGGAACAAGCGAGCCAAGCCATCCAGGGAGACGTGGGCACGGAAGTGAACCTACAACTCTCCCGCCAGGGCAAGGGAGTCTTTACCGTAACCCTGCAACGGGTGCAAATTGAGCTTGATGCCGTCACCTACAGCGTCAAACAGGACGGCAACCTACGGGTCGGCTATATCCGGCTAGATGAATTTAGTTCCCATGCTGCTGAACAGATGAAAGCGGCCATTGAAGCCCTGAATAACCAAAATATCACGGGTTATATTCTCGATCTGCGGGGCAATCCTGGTGGGCTTCTCTTTGCCAGCGTAGATATTGCTCGATTCTGGCTAGACCGGGGAGAAATTGTGAGTACCATCGACCGCAAAGGGGGTGACCGTCATTTTTCGGCTAACGGCACCCGTCTGACCAGTCTACCCCTAGTAATCTTAGTCAATCAGCGTTCTGCCAGTGCCAGCGAAATTCTGACTGGGGCCCTGAAGGAAAATGGCCGGGCTACCATTGTCGGAACCGAAACCTACGGTAAGGGAACGGTTCAGTCTGTTCACTCCCTGTCCGACGGTTCTGGCCTCGCTGTTACCATTGCCCACTACTACCCACCCAGTGGAACGGATATCAACCAGAAGGGCATCAGTCCGGATATTTATCTGGATTTATCCTCGGAGCAGCAACTCCAACTCCGCAATGACCCCTCCCTCGTGGGAACTGCCGCCGACCCCCAGTATAACCGGGCCCTAACCGTACTTAAGCGTCATCAGGCCAGCCTGGGAGAACCACCATTGATGCCTAAATCCGTTGGTATCCGTCCCTAGGGGTTTCTGTATCGGTAGAGGAATTTTTACCGGAAAATTTTAGTTTTGCCGAGGGGGTCTGCTACAATTCTCTTGGCTTTCATCACATTGACCAATGGCAGGAACGCGCGCAAGAATTGCATTAGATGCGATGGGGGGAGACCATGCTCCCGATGAAATTATTGCCGGGGCGGTTCGCGCTGGCGCGGAGCTAGATGTTGAGATCCTCTTGGTGGGTGACCGAGCCCAGATTGAAGCTTATCTAGAGCAGCACCCCAGTACCCCGCAAAATTTGACCATTGTGGATGCGGAGGGGGTTGTCTCCATGGAAGAAGAACCGCTGACTGCTCTACGTCGCAAGCCCAAGGCCTCGATCAATGTGGCGATGAATCTCGTTAAGGAAAACCAAGCGGACGCGGTTGTCTCCGCCGGTCACTCTGGGGCCGCCATGGCCTCAGCCTTGTTACGACTAGGACGGCTCAAGGGGATAGACCGCCCAGCCATTGGTACCGTTTTTCCGACAATGTTGGCTAATAAGTCGGTGATTGTCCTGGATGTCGGGGCCAACGTAGATTGTAAGCCCAAATATTTAGAACAATTTGCCCTAATGGGCACCATCTACAGCAAGTATGTTCTGGGTACAGAAAATCCCAAGGTGGGCCTGCTTAATATTGGGGAAGAACCCACTAAGGGTAACGACCTAGCCCTGCAAACCTACCAGCGTCTAGCGGCTAACTCAGAAATTCCCTTTGTGGGCAATGCGGAAGGACGAGATATTCTTTCTGGCAACTTTGATGTGATTGTCTGTGATGGTTTTGTCGGCAATGTGGTGCTCAAGTTTGCCGAGGCTGTCGGAGAAATTATCCTCAGCATTTTTAAAGAAGAATTGCCCCAAGGGTGGCGGGGAGCTGTGGGGACGGCCCTGCTGAAACCCAATTTAAAACGCATTAAACAGCGGATCGACCATGCAGAACATGGGGGAGCCCTGTTATTCGGGGTTGACGGCATCTGTATTATCAGCCACGGTAGTTCTCGTGCCCCTTCTATCTTTAATGCTATTCGCCTGGCGAAGGAGGCCTACGATAATCGCGTGTCCGAGCGCATTCATGCCTGGACAGCCGGCCTAACAGAAACCGAAACGGTTCCTAGTCTAGAGGCCTAGGGTATCTCTTGATATCAGCACGACACCAGTAGGAGAACAGTAACTTGACTAGCGTGGGAGCCGGGGTGAGGGTCATAGGCAGTGGAGCAGCCACGGCCCCCCAATGCTTGACCAATGAAGATCTAAGCCAGATGGTCGATACCTCCGATGAATGGATCTGGACAAGAACGGGCATCGGTCAACGCCAGCTTTGTACGGAGGAAACCTCCTTGGCGATGCTAGCGGCCGAAGCAGGACGACAGGCCCTGTCGGCTGCTCAGCTAGATCCCCAGGCCTTGGATCTAATTATTCTAGCCACTTCAACACCAGATGATTTGTTTGGTAGTGCAGGCCAGGTTCAACAACTGCTGGGGGCTGAGCGAGCCGTTGCTTTTGATTTAACCGCTGCCTGTTCTGGTTTTGTCTTTGCCTTGACGACAGCGGCCCAGTTTATTCGCACAGGGGCCTATCGAAATATCCTAGTGATTGGCGCGGATGTTCTATCTCGTTGGGTAGACTGGTCAGATCGCAGTACCTGTGTTTTGTTTGGGGATGGGGCCGGTGCGGTACTTCTCCAGGCCAGCGACGAAACCGATAATCTCTTGGCCTTTGATCTCTATACCAATGGTTCTCTGAATAGTTGCCTTAATCTGCCCTATCAGGGCCAGCCAAAAACCCTGATCGCGGATAAACAGGTGACCCAGGGTAATTATCAACCCATTTCGATGAATGGCCGCGAGGTCTATCGTTTTGCGGTGGCCCGGGTTCCCGAAGTAATCGAAAAGGTATTATTTCAGGCCCAATGCCAGACCAGTGACATCGATTGGCTCATTTTGCACCAGGCCAACCAACGTATTATGGACGCGGTTGGGGAACGCTTAAAAATTCCTGCCGAGCGTATTCTGAGTAACTTAGCCCACTACGGCAATACCTCCGCCGCCTCCATTCCCCTGGCCCTGGATGAAGCGGTGCGTCAAGGTAAAATTAAACCTGGAGACCTACTGGCTCTGTCAGGTTTTGGGGCCGGCCTGAGCTGGGGAGCGGCCCTCCTACGTTGGGGTTGAGCTCCTGTTGCCTACTGTCCTCGGTTCTATCCTCTGAAACTGTGCTAATTCCAGGAGTTTCCCTTGGCCCGAGTCCGCGTCCGTCAACACGTTAATCCCCTCAGTCAAAAATATCGTACTCCCATTGCTTGTCCCGACTGGTCAATGATTTATGCTGATGGGGGCCGGCCCTTGCACTTGGATATTGGCTGTGCCCGAGGCAAGTTTTTACTAAACCTGGCCCAAGCGCAAACCGATTGGAATTTTCTGGGAGTGGAAATCCGAGAGCCTTTAGTCCTTGAAGCGAATGAACAGGTCGTACACCTCGGGCGAAACAATGTCCATTTTCTTTTTGGCAATATTAATATCGCGCCCCTTCTATTTTTACAGGCCCTAGCACCGAACCTCAGGCGCGTTTCCATTCAATTTCCCGACCCCTGGTTTAAACAACGCCACAGTAAACGCCGAGTCATGCAACCAGAACTGGTGGTGGCCCTAGCCCAGGTACTTCCCCTCGGCGGCCAGGTGTTTATCCAGTCTGATGTGCTGGCCATGGCCGAAGCAATGGGGGCCCGCCTAGCTGAACAGCCCTGTTTCCAGCGAACCCATCATGACCCTTGGTTAGCGGAGAATCCTTTTTCTGTGCCGACGGAACGAGAAATCGCTTGTGCCAAGCTTGGCCGGCCGGTTTACCGTTTACTCTTTGAGAAATCAGACTCGATAACTTGAGAAATTTGTATTAGCTGTCAGTCTTATCTTCTAGGGAGTAGAGACTGACCAGGCGAGCAATAAACACGGCTGGATAAAGTTGGCCGATAATCGCTTCCATATTCGTTAATCCCATGGAGACTGAGCTGGTGGGAGTGATATCGCCGTAGCCAAGGGTGGTTAGGGTTGTAAAACTGAAGTAGAGCAGACTAAAACGGGGATCCGTCGGCAGGGCCTCTAGATCCAAAAAAGCATCAGGAGAAAACTGAAAAACAACTTGGTAAAGTAAAGTCCAAACAATTCCTATCAGCAGATAGACGGAGACGCCACCAATAACGACATCTGCGTTAACGTGATTGACATGGATTAAGTGAAGCGAAAGAAAAATCACCGCCGCTCCGAGGAAACAGATGAATAGAACAAGACTTCCTAGGGCACAGGCCTGGTTAAACGGGTGCTCATGATTCAAATCACCAACCATGCCCAGAACTAAGGCCAAGAGACCCAGAATTTGTAAACAATGCCTGAAAAAATTAGAGAGGGGGAAGGTTCTCACCGCCAGGATAGTAGTGAAGCTAAACAGGGGAATTAAGACAAAGGTGTCGAGAAACCAGAGGTCAAAAAAAGAAATGGAAAAGAACAGTAAGAGGATCGACCAAAGTAGTTGACGATAGCGGCGAGTATTGACGGGGGAAACACCAAATTTCAGCACGGGTACCAGTTCCTCCTAGGGGTCAGTGGGGCCAGTCGTTGACTGCGGGCCATTATAAAAGCCTGGCGGAAGGGAGACGCCTCTTCATTGCCGAATATTGAGGCTTGTGTTTTATCTAAAAGTTATGCTAGACTTAGTTCTGCTCTAACGCGGATGTGGCGGAATTGGTATACGCGCACGTTTGAGGGGCGTGTGGCTTTGCCTTGCGAGTTCGAGTCTCGCCATCCGCATACCAATCCATAATCAACAATCTTTACTGGGCAATGTCTATCATTGTCCTTTTTAATTTTTTATTGGGTCAAAAAGGAATCTAATACCAATCCTCCAAGTTATCGCTACAGATTTTTACCCCTCCGCCTACGGCATCTCCCCTTTGCAAGGAGAAGACGGATGGGGTCAGTCGTGTAGCTGGGCTTCAAAGATTTAGTATAAGCCCGCGCTGGCGGGCCATCTGCATGGGCCCCCAGGGCCGTCTCCGTGGGAGGAAGCAGTATGGTTCCAGGGCCAAGGCCTAGGGTTGAATTTGACGAAGAATAGTCTGGTCGGTGATCTTCCTATCTTCAGCCAGAAGAAAAGCTTTACTTAAAATAACCGCTAGGGTTTTATCTCCTTCAAAGGGCAGAAAAATGGGTTCGCTCCCCCCGCCCCGCTCTGGTGCTTTGACAATGCAAAGATATTGATCGCTGGGTTCCATCAGGATGTTGCCGCTACCCAAATGAATTTTATAGGTACGCAAGTCCCCCCGAACCACCAGAAAACGCTCTTGGAAGGAACAACGGTCACGAATCTTTTTCAGGCGGGGAATCAAGGCCTCTAGCACTTGACGCCGGGTTTGGGCCGTGGCGGACAACTCCCCAAAGGAATAGTCGTGCCAATAGACTTGATGACGACCTTCCGGGCCCCCATCGGCCCAGTTGGGGTCATTCCCCACGCTAGCCACTCCCACAAACAAATCCACATCCCGCAGGACTTCCGACAACACCAGGGCCGGAATTACTGTAAGGGGGAGGGGGTCAAAGGGGGTTTGCCGAAATATACCGTAGCCCCCACCGGCCGCATGGGCATAGTTTTCTGGGGCCTCGATAGGATAAAAACGGACTTGGTCGGTAGTCAGATAGAGAAAGGTACCCGAGTCATTGGTGTCACTGCCGTACTGGTCGCCAATGCCTTCAATCCAGAATTCAGCCCGTAAATTCCATTGCGGTAAAATCAGACAGGCGGGAGGATAGTCGTCGTCCACCAGCAGGCGCAGTTTATTTTTCCAGCCCTGCTGGGCACAGAGGGCATTGAATTGGTGTTGTTTGAGGATGTGGGCCGCAAAGCGATTGGAATAAACGCGGGTGGTTTCCTCCGCTGGGGTAAGAAGATAAATTTCTCGATGGGCCTGTTTAAAGGGCTGTTGAATTTGCCGTTCCATTAACCAACTACGCCAGGCCTGAATCATCTCCGGGCTTGCATTGATGGGGTGCCACAGGGTGACCTTTGTTTCAGCGGTTAACCAGGGAATAACTTCCCCGGCTCGGTCTCGTAGGGCCCCGTCGTACCAAATTCCCACAGCATGGTTTTCTCCTAGTTCCAATTGCCATAGGAGTCGCCGGGCCAGACAGCCCATGAGGGGGTGATCGAGGTAGCGTTCCTGCCAGGTCGCGAAATCCCAGGCCCTGGGTTGTTGGTAGAGAGCCTCTAGGCGCTGGGCCTGGGCCGGCAACATTTTTTGAATATCTTTTTCGGCCTGTTTTAAGGCCTTCAGTTCGTCGGCATATTCAGTCTTAACGGCCTGGGGAACGGATTTTTGCGGTTTACCAGCGGCATTCCGCCAACTCAGTGTGGTACTGTGAGTTCCCGTGACCACCAGTTCCGCCGTAAAATCTCCGAAGGTTTCCCGCCGCCGTCCGACTTCTGTCAGGCCATAGGTGGGAACCGACAATTCTTCAATTTCTTCTCGGGAAATACCCGCCCGGTTGGCCGTTTCTACAAAGGCTTTTTCGATGCCCTTTTGGGCCGTCCCAAATTTAACACGCACCTTGAGCAGGGCCAGTTGGGCCATGGCCTCGGCGGTCGGCATCTGGCTCAAGGCCCAGATACAGGCATTGCCTAATTTGACACAGCGGGGGCCAATCTGGGGAACTTTGCGGTAGGCCGAAATCGCCAGAGAACTCAAGGCCCGAGCGAGGCTTGCATCTTCCAGGTCGGCACAGAGCCACACCAAGGCCCGTAGGATCTCCGCATTTTGATCGGCGATCAGATCAACCATGCCTCGCCAATCTACCAAGGGCTTTGTCCGTGGCCGATCCACTGGGGGAAACCAGCTTAATAGGGCCTGTTTAAACGACTCAAGGCCAATACTGTCTCGATAGCCTTGGGCCATTTTGAGCCATTTAGCACTGGGTTTACTGCCAGAAAGCGTTGCACTGCTTTTTAGGAGGGCCCGCCACGGTTCAGCCTGGGCATCGGATAGCGTTGCGAGAAACAATAGAGCCTGGTCGGCCCAGGGTTCCCCTGCTAGAAGGGGATATCTATCAGCCTTGTCTGGCAATAATTGACGGAGTTTGGCCGCCGATTTTCGTTGAGAGGCCCCCAGGCCCTCTAGGCGTTGGCAAACCGTTTCAACAGTAGCGCTGAGTTCAGGGGTGATAGGATGTTCCTTGAGATAATGGCCGATGAGGTGGGGAAGTCGCTCCGTCCCAGCAGCATAAAGGAGGTACTGCTCGTTTTCCATAGCCTTGAGCAGTTCGAGAATTTCCGCTAAAGACAAGGGTAATTTTTGCTTGAGCAACTGAAATAGGGCGTTAACAATCACCCAAATTTTATGCTGGTGGACTCCCTGGCCATTGGCTTGATACCAACGTAAAAGGGCCAGGGCCATTTGGGCTTGCTCTGGAGGGTCAAGATGACTAAAAAACTCTACGGGGGACAAGCCCGGCTGAAGAAAGGCTAGATTATTTTCGCGCAGAAGGGTAGCGATCATTTCTTGACAGAAATCATCTGTTAAGGAGCCAGCCATGGTTAACCTCCGACCAAGGGCACTAATTTTAGAAAGGTGACGGTTGTTTCTGGGGTAATGGTAATTTCATCCTCGAGTTCCGTGAGTTGCTCTTCGCCAACCAGAATCAGAAAGCCATTATTTTCAAAGGCTTGTAAGGCCTTAGAAAATTGTTGCTCCCAATCCAACTGCCGGGGTTGACGGAGGCGATAACCATTGAGACTGCGTTCTGTGTCCGTGGGCTGTACCAGTCCCTTAAAATAGTCTGGTTGGCGAGTATTAAAATCCTTCACTTCTTGGTAAACCCGACTCCGAATTACTTCTCGAACTGTAATGCACTCAGTCAAAAAATCTAAAACGAAACAGGACTCTTGCTTGGAGTTTTCAAGGTCAAGAGTATTGGCATCCTGGATTTTTAAGCTGTTTCCCATGGGCGTTACCGTTGATTTACCTTCAAAATACTCAATCAGTCCTTATTAGTTCTGTGAATTTTTGTAAATAAATGAGGCGGTCTTTAAACCGGCAATCAGCCAGCTTAGATATCAAAGTAGTAACGCACAGAACCCGTCTCTGGATCGTTGCCCACATGGACAATCCCCTTCTTCATGGCCTCCCGTAACAGAGTTTCCACTTCACTGGCTTCTAGGCCGGTAATAAGTATGGCTTGAGCCAGGGACAACACTCCTTGTTGCTGGGCCGCTCCTTCAATCAAACGATGTAGGGCACTCTTTTCTGGTTGTTTAGGGGTTTGCAGGGTACTCTGCAGTTTCTGGTCAAGACGGTCAATTTTCTCCAGTACTTGATGACTTAGATGGAGCGGGCCGTACCCACTGTCCTGGGGCAGAAACATGCGGAAGTCTCGATTACGGGACTGTACCATGCCGGGGATGAGAAACAGGTCAAGGAATTGGCCCACGAAACACAGGCCACCGCTAAAAAACCAGAGAATGCCGGTGATGGGTTTGCCGAGATAGAAACGATGAATGCCGCAAAAACCAAAACAGCCGCAGGCCCAGAGCAGATAGGCAATGGCCATGTTTTTTTCGGTGGGAGGAGTCATGGGAAGGAGATCCGCTTTTCCCTAGAATTCTAACCAACCTATTTTCGGATTGGCCGGTCGTTTCATTGGAGATAGGCCAAGGTGACACCGGCCCCGCCTTCCTCAGAAGAAGCCAACTCAAAACGCTCGACCTGGGGATGATGACTCAGGAAAGCATGAACGCCTTCTCGAAGTTTCCCCGTACCCTTACCGTGGATAATCCACAGCACCCCTTGGTCGTCAGCACGACGCAGGGCCGCCTCTAACTGGCTTTCGGCCATTTCTACCCGCTGGCCCCGGAGATCTATAGTATTTCGCTCGGTTCTCACCAAAACCGGGGCCGCTTTAACTGGAGGTGGGGGCGGGGAGGCCGGCTTGGGGGGTGGTTCTACTTTTTTGCCATCTAGGGATTCAATCTCCGTCAGAGGTAGGGTCATCTTCATCAGGCCAAATTTGACACTGACTTCCCCGGCAGCTTCCGAAAGTTGGGTGACTTCAGCGGTTTGGCCCAGGCTGGGGAGGCGCACCCGTTCTCCCACTTTGGGTAGGTAACCCAGAGGTTTGGCTTGGGTTTTGGCCTGCTCCTTAGCCACAATTTGATTCAGGGCCTCGGTGGCCTGTTGGGCTTTTTGTCCTGAGGGTTTCCCCCGCTGGAGTTGGCGAATCACCTGGGCAATTTCGGCCTTGGCGGCCAGGATCGCCTGCTGTATTTCCTGTTCTTGGTATTGTTTGAGTTCCCGTTCCCGCGCCTGGAGGGCCGTGGCCTTGCGGGACACTTCTTGATAAAAGACCTCGGTCTGCTGGAGCAGTTTTTGGGCATTCGAAGCCTTGGCTTCCTGCTCCCGACGCTGACTTTCTAGCCCCGCAATCACCTGATTAATCTCTTCAGAAAATCCCCCTAATCGCTGTTTGGCTGTTTCAACAATCTCTGGATGTAGGCCCAGACGCTGGGCAATGGTGAGAGCATTGGAGCGGCCGGGAATGCCCCAGAGCAGACGATAGGTGGGGGAAAGGGTCTGGTCGTCAAATTCCACTGAAGCATTTTCAAAGCGTTCATCCTGGTACTTCAGGGCCTTGAGTTCGCCGTAGTGGGTACTCACCAGGGTCAGGTGGGCATGATCCGCCAGATATTGTAACAGCGCAATGGCTAGGGCACTACCTTCCACGGGATCTGTACCAGCCCCAACTTCATCCAACAGCACCAGGGCCGAGGTCAGACCTTCAGGAGACTGCTTCAAAGCCGCAATAATGCGAATAATCCGACGAATATGCCCCGAAAAAGTCGATAAACTCTGCTCTAGGGATTGCTCATCGCCAATATCGGCAAGTATCTGCTCTAACCAGGGAATTTCGATCGGTTCCTTGGCAGGTAGGTAAAGGCCAACCTTCGCCATCAACATCGCCAAACCGAGGGTCTTGAGGGTAACGGTTTTGCCTCCTGTATTCGGGCCCGTGATGGCAATGACCCGAATTTTCGGATCAATCTGAACTGTAATGGGGACTACTTCAGGCCCTTTCTCCCGTTTCTGTTTCCAGACCAGCAGGGGATGGCGTAATTGCCGCAGAGTAATCGCTTGCTCTCGTGTGACCCATTGGGGGGGATTCCCTTCTAACCAAAGGCTATAGCGCAGACGAGCCGTGGCTAAATCGAGGCGAGTGGCAACGATCAACAGATGTTCCAGGTCTTCTAAACAGGCCCCGACCCGGTCACTTAGTTGGCGCAGAACAATTTCTTCTTCTACCTGCTCCTGACGACGGGCCTGACGAAGTTTATTGCCTAAATCCACAATGGCCTGGGGTTCGACGTAGAGGGTCGCCCCACTGCTGGAGGTATCGTGAATAATGCCGGGAATCTGTTCCTTATGACTGGCCTTGATGGGAATAACAAAACGGTCATCCCGTTGGGTAATCACGGCCTCTTGAACTGCACTTAGTTGGCGTTGCAGAAGACGATGCAGTTTTTGATAAATTTGGTCGCGGATATCCTTAAGTTTTTGACGAATGCCTGCCAGTTTGGCACTGGCCCGGTCAGCTACTTTGCCGGCCTCATCAATACAGTGGTGGATCTCCTGCTCCAGTTCAGGATAGGTACGAACATCCTCAACCAGGGCCATGAGACAAGGCAAATCTTCCTGGCCCTCGATTACCCGCCGCAAGCGTCTAACCCCGGCCAAGGTAGTGGCAATGGCCAATAGCTCAGGGCCAGACAGCAATCCTCCCAATTCCGCCCGCTCCAAGGCCTCAGTAATATCTGCAATGCCATTAAATTTCCAGTTGCTGTTTAGACTGGCCTCAATGCGTTCTACTTCCTGGGTTTGATTCAACAAGGTACGGCTTTCGGCTTCCGTCTCCGGGGGCAGGAGTTGTTGGGCCGCGACTACCCCCAAGGACGTTTCCGCAAAGGTCGAGAGATGATGGCAAAGGCGGTTCCATTCCAGCAGGGAGAGTGTTTCGGCTTGAATCAAAGGGGCACCCGGTCAAAAGTCTGCATCCTCCAAAATAGCAATAAACTTAGAGAATATCAGAAGAAAATCAACCCATCTGCCCATGCTTTTACTCCCCATCTCCGCTGGCCTCTTGAGCCTGGCCCTAACGACCCAGTCCGCCCCTCTACCAACTATCCCGGTCGCGCAATCCCTCTGGCTAAGCCAAAAAGCCACGACCGCCAGTGATCTTCTGCTTAAGCTTCCCCGGCCTAAAGGCGCCCCCAGCAAACTTCAGACCCTGTTCATGGCCAATGCCTACCAACAACAGGGCCTCAACTTTCAAACCAAGGGATTACCGGCCCCTACGGTGGACTTCTACCGTCAGGCCCTAACGAAATTGGGCTACCAGGAAAGAACCATCAACGCCACCCAGGGCGATTGGGGTTTTAGTATTGTTTTTGATACACCTACGAGTATTAACCTGGCCCCCAAAGATAGTAGTAAGAAAGTGGTTTTGGTCATTCAGGGCACCATGATTGGCCCTGATACGATCAACCTCAACCTCCGCTGTGAAGAAATCTAGGCCTGGTTTAATGGCGAGAAAACAGGTAGAAAATCTTTGGCTGTTTTGATCTGTCTAATGCAGTTTACAAGGATTTTCTGTATAGTTATCTGTCTAGTTGCTCACTAAGCTGGAAAAGCAAGCAAGATTTCATAGTAGCTTCTAGTTCAGTAAAGTACTGATTGATTTTTGAATGCCTTATTAAGCGAGGGTCTTACTCGAGGATCCTGTACCTCACTTAGTAAAAACTACTATGAGGAATTTACTAAGCCTTTGTATCTTTATCTAAAAGGTTCTAATCAGAAATATTGAATGGTTTATTTGAACCACCAAGGAATAGACACAACGATTCTGTAAAAGCCCAGATTCAACAATTTACCACTAACTCTCTTAGCCAGTGTACATAACTTATTTTTTCACACATAAATGCCTGTAAATACCGTAGCTTATCTAATAAAGATTCCCCAAACTCTTTCGGAATTCTTACCAATCTCAACATTAAATATCCAATCAGGCAACTATAAATCTGAATCTCTATTCCGTTTGTATTTTTAGTGATTAGCCTGTCCAACTTTAAGTGCATTTTTAAGAACTTCCATAATAGTTCTATTTGCCAACGCAATCGATAAAACTCAGCTATCTCTTCATTACTTATTCCTCCCTCTCCCTCTTCTGGTAAATTTGTTGCCAACCTAAACTCTGTTCTTTCTTCTCTATCACTAAATACTACTACTCTTCCTTCTAGCTTTTCCTTCCCACTTCCTATTTCATACTTTCCATTTTCCAGCATATTTAAGCTTATATTGTTCTTTGTTCTTAACACAAAGTAACGCTCTTTCTCTTCTTGCAGTTTTGCTATTCTTGCTAGACTACAAAATCCTCTATCCATTATCCCAACTCCATTCTCTGGCGTTGCTTCTATCGTTTCATTCCCATATTTACTATCATGCCCTTGACCAAAATTAATTACTATTCCTCCTGGGGCTCCTGTGTCTAAATTAATCCCACTAAATAGTTTTACCTGATGATGTCCTTGTCTCCATAATAATTTGCTCGTTAACGATATCACTGTTGAGTCCAGTGGAAACAAAACCAGTTCCCTTTTTTCTGGTTCTCGAGAGACTTCTACTTCTTTTTTTAGCTTTTTTAATATTTCTTTAAAAACCTTTGGGTTTCGCTTTTTACTTGCTTTTGAGAAGGTCGATATATCTACTGACTCTCCTCTCGCGTTTAATCTCTTGAATTGACTTCTCATGCTTGTTTGGCTTTGGTCTAGCACGAAACTTAGCCAAATTGAGACAAACTTAAAGGTGTCCAGTTCTGGATAATCCTTTTTGGGCAAGTGACCCAGATGCTTTTGCACAACTTGAGGAAAGTTTGATATAATCATATTCAGTTATTTTGATTTTGTGCCCCTAATTATACAAGTTTAGGGGCTTTACCTTTTTGATTTTCTTCTAACATTCAACACTTCTGGGTTCTAATATATCCTTTTATACACAGGCTTTAAAGACAAAATGATGCAGACATCATCTCAAGTTGAAACGACTTCAATGTCATCTCAGGCCATGGAATCACCTCCACCGCAAATGGCCCTGATGCAAATGATCACTAGCTATTGGGTGTCACAATCTATTTACGCCGCGGCTAAGCTTGGCATTGCTGACCATTTAGCCACTGGAGAAAAGAGCTACAAAGAGCTGGCAACAGTAACCTATACCCATGAGCAGTCTCTCTATCGTCTGTTGCGGGCCCTGGCCAGTGTAGGCATCTTCACTGAAACGTCAGTAGGACAATTTGCCATGACACCGTTATCAGCTTTTCTCCAGAGTGATACTCCCAGCTCCTTGCGAGATGTCGCGATCATGATGGGGGATCGTGAACACTATGGCAGTTGGGGCAACATTTTGCACGCCATTAAGACGGGTAACAGCGGATTTGAGCAACTTTTTGGCATGAATGTGTTTGAGTATTATGCTCAAAACCCTGAACCTGCTGACATTTTCGACCGGGCGATGACGAGTTTTTCTAGTATTGAAAATGCCGCCGTGAGTTCGGATTATGACTTCTCATCTATCAATACTCTGGTGGATGTGGCTGGTGGTCATGGTAGTTTGCTGACCTCTATCCTGAAAGCCAATCCCAGCCTGAATGGGATTTTGTTTGATATGCCAGAGGTAATTGAGCGGGCCAAGGCTCACATGGCAACCAGTGGAGTCAGCGATCGCTGCCAATTATTGAGCGGCAACTTTTTTGAATCCGTTCCTGGTGGAGCAGATGCCTATATTCTTAAACACATCATCCATGATTGGGACGATGAACGGGCGGCAGTCATACTCAAGCAATGCCATCAGGCCATGGCAAATAATGGCAGAGTTTTGGTTGTAGAGCAAGTCATTCCTCCTGGGAACGATCCCTTTGTCGGCAAACTTTTAGATGTCAATATGTTAGTGATGTGTCCCGGCGGCAAGGAGCGCACATCAGAGGAATTCCGCGCTCTATTGGCTCAAGCTGGATTTAACATGACCCGAATTGTCCCGACCCAAGGCCTTGTCAGCGTTATCGAAGGTATAAAGATGTAAATCGCACCCTAATGATCGATGGAAACTGGCTACCCCAAGGAGAGTTAACCCATGCAAAGTGGGAGAGCCCCCTACTGTTGTCGATGCTGACTTGGCAGTTTCGGACACAGAATAGCCTGGCCCTCTGGCCCACTCATCTTTCTAAGGGATTGCTTGTCCTTCGGCAGGGGGCCTGGACGAGATAGTTTCAACCCATGACAGGGGTGATGATCTTAGAAATCTTGATTTTAGGGAGTATTGTTGCCGCTTGGTTGATTTCCCTACTGAAATAATCAGTAATAATCAGTGTTGGATTGAGTTGAAAGTTCAGACCTGTGCATTAACGCTTTCTTCGTACCCAGAAAGCTGAGCGATGACTTCTCCTCATTTTTGTGCCCCAGCTTGCAGGGGGGAGTCAGTCTATTCGCTATGCTGAATGATCGAGAATTTCTTTGCCTGAAACCAGCATGGCCAATTTAACCCCTAATCCCAGCTATAGTCTTAACCTCCGCCTTGAATTACCCAACCAATCGGGCACCCTGGCCCGTGTTACCCAGGCCATTGCCGACCAAGGGGGTAGTTTTGGTCAAATCTCCCTCATTGACAGCAACCTCAAAATTACCCAACGAGAGATTACTGTTAATGCCTCTAGTGAAGAGCATGCCGATAGGATTGTGGAAGCGGTTAAAGGCCTAGAGGGGATCCAGTTACTCAGTGTATCTGACCGAACCTTTGACCTGCACCAAGGGGGCAAAATCACTGTCCAAAGTCGTATTCCTCTAACCGCCCAATCGGACTTGGCCATGGCTTATACTCCTGGGGTTGGCCGCATTTGCAAGGCCATTGCCCAGGATCCCGAACAGGTTTATAAGCTGACCATTAAGCGTAATACAGTGGCCGTCGTGACCGATGGCAGTGCGGTTTTAGGTCTGGGAAATCTTGGCCCTGAGGCGGCCCTGCCGGTGATGGAAGGCAAGGCCATGCTCTTTAAGGAGTTTGCGGGCATTGATGCTTTTCCCATTTGCCTAGCGACCCAGGATACGGAGGAAATTATTACAGCGGTTAAACAGATTGCTCCTGTCTTTGGTGGGGTGAACCTAGAGGATATTGCGGCCCCCCGCTGCTTTGAAATTGAGGCTCGTCTGCGGGCGGAATTGAATATTCCCGTTTTCCACGACGACCAACATGGCACCGCTATTGTTACTCTGGCGGCCCTCTTCAATGCTCTCAAACTGGTTCATAAAACTCTCGAAAGTGTCCGTATTGTGATCAATGGGGCCGGGGCCGCAGGCCTGGCCATCGCCGCTCTCTTGCAAAAAGCCGGAGCTACCAACATTTGGATTTGTGATTCTAAAGGGATTTTGTCCAAAGCCCGGACTGACCTCAATCCCCAAAAATTGGCCTACGCGGTTGAGGCTCAGGGAAGCCTCGCCGATGCGATGCAAGGGGCCGATGTCTTTCTGGGGGTCAGTGCGCCGGGGGTGGTTTCCCCGGTTATGGTACGTTCCATGGCCCAGGAGCCGATTGTCTTTGCCATGGCTAATCCAATTCCCGAAATTCAACCGGAGCTCATTCACGATGACGTTGCCGTGATGGCCACAGGGCGCAGTGACTATCCCAATCAAATTAACAATGTCTTGGCCTTCCCTGGTGTCTTTCGTGGGGCTTTGGACTGCCGTGCTCGCACGATTACGGATACGATGTATTTAGAAGCCGCAAAGGCCATTGCTTCACTGGTCTCTCCCAGTACCCTAGACCGAGAACATATTGTCCCCTCCGTCTTTGATGCTCGGGTGGCCAGCACCGTTGCCAGTGCCGTACTATTGGCAGCACGAGCTGAGGGAATTGCCGCTTGCTAATGACACGATTACGCTAGGCATTATGGGGAAAGTTAATCGGCCGCCACGGTCATCCAATCGTCAAGATACTGGAGAAATTCCCGAGATTCTGCGTGACGGGCCGACGGTCGCCAGCCCAAGCCGAGGGGGGGCGGTCTATGTTTGGTTGATGGGGGTCGCAGGGGCTTTACTTTTAGGCTTAGGCAGTCTGTGGTGGTTCCAATCTCGGCCAGTACCGGTCGTTCAATCAACCCCCTCCCCCCAGGCTAGTCCCCCCCCAGAGAAAATTGATAATATTCTCGGTCATCTTCCCTATGCGGAAGCGCCTGCCCAAGAATTAAAAGTCATTCGTGCCGATGGGCAACTGCGCCTACGGCGGACTGCTGCAGTTCAATTCCTCTCAATGCAAGCCGCCGCTCGGGCCAGCGGGGTAAATTTAGTCCCGCTGTCGGCCTTTCGTTCTATTGAAGAGCAGAATCGCCTATTTTTTACCGTCAAACAACAGCGGAACCAGGCCACCCGTAAACGGGCCGAGGTTAGTGCTCCCCCTGGTTACAGCGAACATCACACGGGTTATGCCCTTGATATTGGGGATGGTAATGTTCCCGCCACCAATCTCCTGGTTACCTTTGAAAAAACCCCAGCCTTCCGATGGCTCCAGGCTAATGCAGCCCGCTATAGTTTTGAGCTTTCCTTTGCCCCCAATAATCCTCAGGGCGTTAGTTATGAACCTTGGCATTGGCGTTACGTGGGAGACCGTCAGAGCCTAGAAACGTTCTACAAGGCCCGTAATCTTCCGAAGGCCCAGTAAGTATCTGTTTCGGTTAAGCAACTATAAGCATAGCCAATCAAGTAATGCTTAACCTAACCGTTGTAGTGTCGTGGACTGAAGAAAGGTACTAGTGCTGAGTTCAAAGAGAGTGGCAACGGCTGACTGCACCCCTTGTGTAGTAGAGCTTCAGAGATTTAGGATGGTCTACTAGGCCTACACAAAAGTACGAGGGAGTAGAAGGCTCTGGGCCAATAGCCTCTGGTAATGGGCTTCGTCGATAACGTAGGCCCCAAAGCGCTCTAGATGGGGGTTTTGCAGCTGGGCATCAAATAGGACAAAACCTCGCTGACGCAGACGCTGAACCAACATCACCATGGCCGCCTTGGAGGCCTCGGGAACCGTATAGAACATGGATTCCCCAATAAAGACGCCACCGATGCTAATTCCCAGAATTCCCCCGGCCAGTCGATCTCCAGCCCAGGCCTCAAAACTATGGGCCCAGCCGAACTGATGGAGCAATTGGTAAATCTCTAAAAGCGCTGGAGAAATCCAGGTACTCTCCCGGCCCGCACAGCCCCGACACACCCCGACAAAATCACGGTTAATGGCCAAACTGAAACGGCTTTGATTCAGAACCCGACGCAGGGATTTAGGATAGCGAAAACGATGGTCTAGGGGAATTAGAGCGTGGGACTGACTGGCATACCATCCCAACTGGCCCTGATCATCCGCCATGAGAAAATAGCCCTGGGCGTAGCCCTGTATAATGGATTCAACCCTTGCGCTTAGCTCCATTGGGTCTTGTTTTCCTTACTGTTCAGTTCTTGCAATTATGGCTGTTGACCCCATTGCTCCCATTACGCTTCCTCCCCTCCAGGATCCGGCGCAGGAAGGAACTTGGCTCCGGGAAGCGCTTCAGTCTTGGCTTAATAATGAATTTATTCCCGAGGCCATCAATACCATTATTGCGGAACGGGCCGCCCAAATTTTTGTGCGTCAACGCCTCGAAGGGGAAAATGACCTGGGGTCACTAGTAATTGCCATTGTGACAGAAATGCAGGCCTTTGATTTTCGGGAAAGTTTCTACAGCGAGTTTGCCATCGCAAATGCCGTTAGTGACCTCATTTTAGAGAGCTTGGGCTACGACCGCTGTTGTGGCCAGTCCTAGACTCATCCGGCTTTAAAACAGGGCCAAATAATAGGAATTGACCCACCCTTCTCGGCCCGTCACCCGACGATTCGGGCCCTGAACTACGCGCACGTAGGCCCAGTTGCCCTGTTGTTCTAGAATTTGAACTACATTGCCATTATTCAACCCCGCAATGGCTCGACCATTGGGGCTAGCCCGTAAAGCCAACTGGCCCTGGCGAATCCCCGTCACTCGGGCCCGGTTCCCCGTCGCCGCGGCCCCCTGGAAACGAATCTGGCTCTGGTGGATATAGCCACCACCACAGGCATCGGTGTAATACCACAGGCCTTCTTTTTGATAGACCGTAATTGAGATCCGACGAGATAAAGTACAAATAATGGCTCCATTGGGAGTATTGCGCACATTGGAAGGGGGGGCAATCACAACGGCCGTTGATTGGGCCAGGGCCGGGGCCGCCAGCAAACTCCCAAAGATAGGCACCGCCAAAATGTATCTCAACATAAACACTCCTGAAGGTAAGAGAAATAGACATTGCCTAAGCTAGGTCTAGCTTAAACGAGTCTGATTTTCTTTCACCCAACATAAATCGATATAATTATGGATCTCTACTGACGATTCTAGGCCTGACCTGTCCTAATTTTTAAGCTATGACCAGTGACCTCCTGCGTGAGCTGAGCCAAGCGGTACAGCAACGTCGTAACTTTGCGATTATTTCCCACCCCGACGCGGGTAAAACGACCCTCACGGAAAAACTTCTGCTCTACGGCGGGGCCATTCACCAAGCGGGATCGGTCAAGGCCCGTCAAGCCCAGCGCAAGGCCACCTCTGACTGGATGGAAATGGAACAACAGCGGGGGATTTCCATTACATCTACCGTGCTCCAGTTTGCCTATCAGGATTTTCAGATTAATCTCCTCGATACCCCTGGCCACCAGGATTTTAGTGAAGATACCTACCGGACGCTGGCGGCGGCGGACAATGCGGTGATGCTGGTGGATGTGGCCAAGGGCCTAGAACCCCAAACCCGCAAGCTATTTGAAGTTTGTCGGCTCCGTTCCCTACCCATTTTTACCTTTGTTAATAAGCTAGACCGTCCCGGCCGCAGTCCCCTGGAATTGCTCGATGAAATTGAACAGGAACTCGACCTGCCCACCTACGCTGTCAACTGGCCCATCGGCATGGGCGACCGCTTTAAAGGCCTGTTCGACCGTCATACCCAAAAAATTCACCTCTTTGAACGACGGGCCCATGGCAGCCAGGCCGCTTCGGAAACCATCGTCAGCTTAGAAGATCCCGACATTGAAACGATTCTTGAGCCCGACCTCTACGCCCAACTGCTAGAGGAACTGGAAATGCTCCAGGAATTGGGGGGAGAATTGGATCTGGCCCAAGTCCATGCCGGTAAGATGACGCCGGTATTCTTTGGCAGTGCCATGAGTAACTTTGGGGTGCAATTGTTCCTCGATAACTTTTTGCACTACGCCCTCCAGCCGGGTGGCCGCCATTCCTCCCTCGGCGTGCTAGAGCCGACCTATCCTGAATTTACGGGCTTTGTCTTTAAACTCCAGGCCAATATGGATCCCAAACACCGAGACCGGGTGGCCTTTGTACGGGTTTGTACTGGCAAATTCGAGAAGGATATGACCGTCAGCCATGCCCGTACCGGCAAAACCGTCCGTCTTTCCCGGCCCCAAAAGCTCTTTGCCCAAGACCGGGAATCCATTGAAGAGGCCTATCCGGGGGATGTGATCGGCTTAAACAATCCTGGGGTCTTTGCCATTGGCGACACTATCTATATCGGTCAAAAACTGGAATACGAAGGCATTCCCTGCTTTTCCCCAGAACTCTTTGCCTACCTCAAGAATCCCAACCCGTCCAAGTTCAAGCAATTTCAAAAGGGCATTCAACAGTTACGGGAGGAAGGGGCCATTCAAATTATGTCTTCCCTGGATGAATTTCGTCGGGAACCGATTCTAGCGGCCGTGGGCCAGTTGCAGTTTGAAGTGGTGCAATTCCGTCTGCTCACCGAGTATGGGGTGGAAACCCAACTGGAACCCCTGGGCTATAGTCTGGCCCGTTGGGTCGCTGGTGGCTGGCCAGCCCTGGAGAAGGCGGGACGCATCTTCAATACCCTGACGGTGAAGGACAATTGGGAGCGTCCGGTGCTGCTATTTAAAAATACCTGGAATCTTCAGCAGGTAATAGGGGATCATCCCGATCTGCAATTAACCGCCGTGGCCCCGGTGGGCTCCGGCCTGCAACCCCTCGCAGTGGCGGGAGGACAATAAGATGCCTCGTCGGCCCTTGAAAATAACGCTTCCGAAAGGTCGTTCCGGGCCGATTAATGGCAAATTGACTCTGATGTTGTTGGCCATGATTTTAGGCCCTTTGACCCTCTGGGGGACGACCCATTCATTCAACCTGACGATGATGGCCCTGAGCACCTTTGCCTTGGCCTATGTCAGCAAGGGCCTGCGTCGTCGGATGGCAACGGGAGGCCAATCCTCTCGACAAAATTAATTTCGTAAACAACCAGAACCAAAATCAAAGCCAAAGCCAGATTAATACTTTAAGAAATTCTAAAAAGTCTACGTTGGCTTCCTAACGACCAAACTTTATGCCCCTGCCTGCTTAGATGGTAATTGTGACTGAACAAAGTTGTATCCATGATCAAATTGTGCAATCATTCGACAGTTAAATTGTTTAAGTTCATCAATGATATCTGGACTATCAAAGTCTTTGGAGTTTCGATTTAAAAAGCAAGCCTGCTCTGGCAAATTCTGTCGTAAATGGGTAATAACTGATGCATATACAAGGGCGTCCTGGGGTGTTAAGTCGTAAGTCGTTTCATAGGAGGCAGCTTCCCTCAATATATTGGCATTGAGTTCAACAATTTCTCCAACATTAAGAAGACGATCGCGACATTGAACAAAACGATGCCTTTCTTCCTCGTTACTCTGAATCATCAAGCTAGCAATATCCTGAATGCTCTTGATACGACTGGCATAAGAGGCTGTGCGTAAAAGCTGACGCAACTCGGCATCCAACGACTGTTGGAGTTCTCGACGGTTTCGTGCTTGGCGGCTCAGTTTCTCATGCGGTTCAGCAAGGCTATAAGCTGGAACGATAAGCTTTACGTTTCCTACTTCACAAAGTTGTAAAATCTGTTCACAACTTGAACACTGCTCTTGCCCAAAGGTTAGCTCTAGAACAAAGTTTGTCTCAACATAAATATTCACGCAACCGCCTCATACTCAAGTGCTCCTCCAACCAAGGCAGTATAAAGTCCTGACTCAATTAACCATTGTTGGGACGCATCAAGGCTCTCAGGCAATTGATTAGAATGAATTATTTCTCCAAGCCAAGTGGCAACGATGAGTTCTAGACTTGCTCCACTGATTTGGTCAGCAGTTACACCTGCCCGCTCCAAGTAGGGTTGAAGAATTGGGGATGCATCAATAGTGTAGGTTGGTTCGCTCTGATCGTGATAAGCCTCCGCCTTAGACCATAGGTAAAATTTATCTGGAAAAACCATCAAAAAATATGGAGCTTTCGGAAAAGTTCCATGCGCTAGAATATTTCGACGTAGCTTTGTGGCCCACTCTGGCGATACGTTAGTTTTGCGCTTGATCTCAACGACAAGCGTTAGTTGACCGTTACGATTATCAACGGACAAGTCCCAACGAGCATTAGGTCTCATACCCATAATTTAGATTTGCCTGCGAAATCGCTACCCACTATTGAAGGCTTATATCATTGTAATGCTAGCTTCCAACCAATGGATTTTCAGGCATGTCCTCATCGAGATCTCATGCCCTCTGGGGGACGACCCATTTGTTCAACCTGACGATGATGGCCTTGAGCACTTTTGCCCTCGCCTATGCCAGCAAGGGCCTACGTCGTCGTATAGCGGCCGGTAGCCAATCCTCCCGGCAAAATTAATTTTCGTGAACAATCAGAACCAAACCTAAAAGGTAAGTACATACTCAAAGGGAGTTAATCCCTTAGAACTTACCATGACTGATTTTTCCCCTCAATGCCAATCACTGAGAGAACAGGTCAATCAACTCCTCGAACTGTTAGCTCAAGAACCCACCCTACGCACCCAGCAGAATATCAGCACGATTGAAACCTCCCTGAGCAAGGCCCTTTCACCCCGTTTTGAAATTGTCTTTGCCGGGGCCTTTAGTGCGGGCAAATCAATGCTCATCAATGCACTGTTAGAAAGAGAACTGCTCTACAGTGCCGAGGGCCATGCCACCGGAACCGAGTGCTACATCGAATATGCTGAACCGAGCCAAGAGCGTGTCGTCCTTACTTTCCTGAGCGAGACTGAAATTCGAGAACAGGCCCTGGCCCTCTGTCAGCGTCTGCAACTCCGGGGTGATTTTAATATCAATCAACCGGAGGCCATCAAACGCCTCAATGAGGCCTGCACTAAAATCATTGACGATGAGGGAGGAGAAAGCAAATCCGACCGAGCCAAACAGGCTAAGGCCCTGCTGTTACTATTGGAAGGCTTTAGCCAAAACCGGGAACGAATCCAGACCCTGGGAAATGCCACCTTCTCGATGGAGCAATTGAACTTTTCCAATCTCAGTGAAGCCGCCAGCTTTGCCCGCCGGGGGGCCAACAGCGCCGTCCTCAAACGCTTAGATTACTTTTGTCACCATTTCCTCTTAGCCGATGGCAATGTCCTGGTGGATCTACCGGGGATCGATGCCCCCGTTAAGAAAGATGCGGAGTTGACCTATCGCAAGATTGAGCACCCTGATACTTCGGCGGTGGTCTGTGTTCTAAAACCGGCGGCGGCGGGCGATATGACCACAGAAGAAACGGATTTACTAGAACGAATTCGCAAAAACCCCGGTATTCGGGATCGGGTTTTCTACGTCTTTAACCGCATTGATGAAACCTGGTATAACACCCAACTCAGGCAACGACTAGAAAGTTTGATTCAATCCCAGTTTCGAGACAGTGCCCGTGTCTATAAAACCAGTGGTCTGCTCGGTTTCTATGGTAGTCAAATTAAGCATACCAACGGTGGCAATCGCTTTGGCCTGGACTCCATTTTTGCGGAAAGCGTAAAGGGAATGGGGGGATTAGAGGAAACGCCTCAATTTGTCAGTGAGTTTAATAACTACTGTGCCAACTCCGGCAAACTCCTGGCCCGGACAGAATTCAAAGTTTCGGTGAATGGCTACGAAACCCCGAATGAAAACTATGTGCGGATTTTAGCAGATTGGGGCCAACCCTTGATCAACCAACTGATCCATGACAGTGGCATTGAAACCTTCCGGGAAGCCATTACGCGCTACCTCACGGATGAAAAATACCCTGAACTGTTCACCCATCTGGCCCACGACCTCCAGCCGCTTTGCATCCTGCTCCGCAAATTTTACCTGGACAATTATCGAGAGTTGGATAGTCAACCTCGGGAAATCGAGGCGATGAAGGTGCAGGAACTCACTCGCTTAAACCAGGAAATTCAGGCCCTGGGGGCGCAGTTCAAAGACTTCATTGCGGAGCAAGTCAATAACATCGTGATCAATGCCGATCCTGAATTTGATGAAGATTTCCTGAAGCTCAAGGCCCGCATGATTACCCATCTCGATGAGTTGATTAGCACCTTTTCGGTGATAGATGCCTATAGCCGTTCAACTAAGAATCATCCTCGCAATACTATTGCGCCCTTTATCGCTGTTTTAGTCGAGGCTTTGTATTACTTAGCCAATAAGCTAGAGGATACATTAATTGCGGGTGTAGAGGTCATTGTCGCCAACTTCTTCCAACGCTTATCTAAACGATTGCGTTCAGCGGATTGTTACCGCAATATTTATCGTCTGCTAGGCAATGATGGCGGTATTGAAACTCACTTACAACAGCTCGAAGATCAGGTCAATAAGGCCTTAATTCAAGCGGCCCGAACCGAATGCGACCGCTACGTGCGGGAAAGTCCTCGTTTTTATGATGAAGGTACATTTTCGATCTATCAATTTCGGCAAACCCTACAACAGGCCAGCCAAGGCTATGATGCCCAGGCCATGGTGGATGCAGAGCCGGCTATTCGCCAATTACTGAAGCTCGATTTTGAGCCCAAGGTTTTTGATACTGTCCGCAAACACTTTCGGCAGACAATTAACAATGGCATAAAAACCCATCTATTACCGATGACCGATAAGCAAGCCGATAATCTACTACAACAGTACGATGTTGCCCGGGCCTATCTAGAAAAAACCCTAGAGCAAGAAGCAGAGGAAAAAATTGCCCGTAATTCTCGTTTACAGAGTGAAATCAAGCAAAAAATGGATCTCTATGAGCAGAGCGTCACGGGAATTAATGAATGCTTGAAATCAATGCAGTTGACCTTCCAGTTACCGGGAATTATTGCCTCAGATTTAACGGAAGTAGTTCCTGCGTTACCAGAAACTTCTGTTGAAGCAGGAGAATTAGCTGGTTAACTAATTATTTTGTAAACTATGAGAGGGTAGCTTGATAGAATAGTTACCCTCTTAATTTCAGGTTTTATCAAGGTAATCAACTATGGAAATAAAATATGATAGCTATCTTGATAGCTTGCAAGACGATGATATTATTGAACAACCACAGGTGATCGAGCAAACGTATGATCATCGCCGTAATGATAAATATCGTAACGAAGTTGTTTACCGAGGTGCATTATTTAAAGCACAAGATGTAAAGCAAAAAATAAGTGGTGTATTTACATCACTGATTCCATATCAATTTTCTTGTCGATTGGATGTCAATAATAAAGAGGTCAATGGTTACTTTTATAAGCCGGACAAATTATTTGGTGAAGGATTGCAGTGTCGTATTTTAAGGTCTAACTCTGAAGGGTGGAAGTCTGGAAAAATAAAAGTGAATGTAAATATCAGTATTGAGTTTATTCCTGATGAACCTGAAATAACTGAACCAGAATCGCCTCTAGATGAAATTCGCCGTGAAATTAGCCGATTACAGCAGTAATCAATTATTCATATCAGGGAGAATAAGCAATGAAACTCGAATATAATGAATATCTTACTAACCTTCAAAATGATGATGTCTTACGACAAGGGGAACAACTCTATCTGATAGAGAGGATCAAGAATGCTTTTGAAGAATCGTTTGATCAGGATGGTTTACACAGGGTGATCGATCTTTTGCGAAGCAAGGGAATAACCTGGAAATTTTCATCTGTCAATAGCTTATTTGAAGAAGGTATTGATTGCAAGATTTTAAGAGTTGGTTCTCCAGGATGGCAGTCTGGTAAGTTCAAGGTACATATTTCAGTAGAGTTTATTCCTGATGAACCTGAAATAACTGAACCAGAATCGCCTCTAGATGAAATTCGTCGGGAAATTAGTCAATTAAAACAGGAGTAATAAACAATTATGAAAAAGCATCAATTTGTAAATCCAGAAGATGTCATTTCAATAGCTGAGATTGACAAAATAGCAATCAAGCATAAGACATTTACAGTAAAAGAATTTATGCAAAGCTTTCTTCAATATATAGGCAATAGTGAGCCAGGGAAAAAGTGGTGCTTTGATGGTGTTGATTGTGAACTTTTAGCTCCTGGTCAACCATGGCGTAAAGGTAAGATCAAGATCACTTTAGAATTTATCCCTGAAGAACCCGAATCGCCTCTAGATGAAATCCGGCGTGAAATCCAGGACAAATACTAAACCAATGGGCAAAAGTAAACGCATTCCTATTCCCCCGGCAGTTCGAGATTACGTCTTCCAGCGAGACCAGTACCGTTGCCAAAGTTGTGGCTGTTTTCAGACGGAGGGCCTATTGCAAGTAGATCATATTATTCCCCTCGCTCAGGGAGGCAGTAATGATTTGAGTAATTTACAAACTCTCTGCCAATCCTGTAATCTCCGCAAAAGTAGTCGTTTAGATCCTCGTTTTCAACGTCGCTACAACTGAAAGAATTTAGAATTCTGAGAACTAGACCCAAGGCCCTTCAGGGAGAGGATCCGATATTGGTCTTGTAACGATGGATATAGCGCTAAAATGCTTACTGGGCAAAAATTTAGAGCATTTAGTTATCATTCCCTTGAAAACCTATTTCTGGCAAGAGCCTCAGGTGTCTATCCTTACTTTTGAAGACCAGTGTTGAACTTAGTGAATCCAGAATCCTCGTTGTTTACGGCGGGGAGTGTCAACTAAAGAGCAGGGCTCACTTCCTCTCTTTTTCCCAAAAGTAAACGCATTAGAATAAATTGGAAGACTGTCTATATTGATCAGCCATTGCAATGACTCTCGTTCTCCCCCCTAATCTGGCCAAAATTGTCGAACGCTTCCAGCGCCACAGCGCCCCCAAGAAACGCTACGAACAACTCCTCTGGTATGCAAAAAAATTAGAGGCCATGCCTGAAGCGGCTAAGACGCCGGAGAATAAAGTCCAGGGCTGTGTTTCCCAGGTTTTTATTACCGCTGACCTCACAGACGGTAAAGTCTGGTACCAGGGTGACTCCGATGCCCAACTCGTCAAGGGCCTGGTGGCGCTGCTGATTCAGGGCCTAAATGGTTTAACGCCAGAGGAAATTAGCCAGATTACACCCAATTTTATTGAAGCCACGGGTCTGCAGGTGAGCCTGACTCCCTCACGGGCCAACGGTTTTTACAATATTTTTCAGATGATGAAAAAAAAGGCCATTGCCTTTCAACTGGGCCAGAACTTGGCCGATGTGGCTCCCTAAGAAGGGTTAAATTCCGCCGTTAGGTCGCGGGCCATCAAATTTTGTACCGCTAAGGCCGGACTCAGTTGGCCCTGGAGTAGGGCCGCGACTTGGGTGGTAATCGGTAAAGAGAGATGGCGATCCTGGGCAATTTGCATCAGTACTGCGGTGGTGTTCAGGCCCTCTGCGACCCCTTCACTTTCTTGAATGATCTGTTCTAAGGATTTGCCTTGCCCTAGCTTATAGCCCACTTGGTAGTTGCGAGACAGGGGACTATTGCAGGTCGCCAGCAGGTCGCCCAAGCCCGAGAGGCCAAAAAAGGTTTCTGCTTTGGCCCCCAACACCGTTCCCACGCGGATCATTTCCGGCAGGGCCCTAGTCAGGAGCGCCGCCTTGGCATTTGTACCCAGGCCTAGTCCATCGCAAACTCCCGCCGCAATGGCCATCACATTCTTGAGGGTTCCCCCTAGTTCCGTCCCTAGGGGGTCGGTATTGATGTAGACCCGCAATCGTTCCGAGGCAAAAACTTTTTGCACCGCCAGGGCCGCTTCCCGTTGGGCACTTGCCACTGCTGTGGCCGTGGGTAGGCCGGCTTCAATTTCCTTGGATAAATTTGGCCCGGAGAGAACCACCAGGGGATTGTGGGGAAAGGCCTGCTGCCAGAGTTGAGACGGCGTTTGGCGACGAATGGGATCGAGGCCCTTAGTGGCGGTGACGATAATTTGACTGGGATCGAGACCCAGCAACTGGAGTTGTTGAATCGTCGGCCAGACCCCCTTCATCGATACAGCGGAAACTAGGATCGTGGCTCCTTCAATCACGTCTGCGAGGGGTTGAGGGCTATGGCGAGACCAACTCTGGACGGGGTGATGGCTGGCCCGCACCAAATTAGTAAGGGCGGTTCCCCAGCGGCCAGCACCGATAATCGTAACGTTAGGTTTAGGATCTGCCATAGCGGATGGAGTTGATAGGATAGAGTATCCTTGGTCTTGCCTTAAAAAATTATGACATTCCGCAATCCTGCTCCCACGGTTGATCTCATTATTGAGATGGCCGACCAGCCCCATCGTCCCATTTTGCTAATCGAGCGGAAAAATCCCCCCCATGGTTGGGCTTTGCCCGGCGGTTTTGTGGACTACGGCGAAAAAGTGGAAGCGGCCGCCCTGCGCGAGGCCCTGGAGGAAATTTCCCTGCCGGTAGAATTAATCGAGCAATTTTATGTGTATTCCGACCCCAGCCGAGACCCCCGTCAGCATACCTTGAGCGTGGTTTTTATTGCTACGGCGGTTGGCCTGCCGAAGGCCGCCGATGATGCTCAGAAGGTGGGAATTTTCGACCTGTGGGAACTGCCCCAGCTATTGTGCTTTGACCACCGGCAAATCCTGCAGGATTATTTGCAGTATCGTTATTACCAGCGTCGGCCCTGTCCGAGGGCCTGAACAATAATTCCCTAGTTTGCAGGATTACTTTTCTGCCCCCACGCCCCTAACGGAGAACATGATGCGAAATTGGTTGTTCATTCTAAGTGGCTGCCTGGGCCTGGCCCTCCTCTGGCTGGTGGGTTTTAATGTTCCCTGGAAGGCCCTTCCCCCCAAAGTCCAGGATCTCCCTAGCCCTGCTCCCAGTCCGGCCATGATGGCTAGCGCTGTACCTGAAACCCTGGTTCAAACCGTTATTCAAGACTTGGCAACGACCGCTAAGATTCCGCTGGAGCAGATTAAACTGCGGTCGGCCCAGCCTCAAACCTGGCCCGATGGTTGTCTGGGTTTAGCCCAACCCGATGAATTCTGTACCCAGGCCCTGGTGTCGGGATGGCATTTAGTGCTGGAGCAGGGCCAAAAAACCTGGGTTTATCGTACGGATCAGACGGGCAACAATCGACGTTTGGAATCTAGTAGCCCCTAGGCGTAATCAACCACCCTTGGAAAGGATAGGTTGAGCAATTGCCAATCAAAACAACCGTCAGCATATCAATGGAATGCTCCAGCAAGGTGGCCAGGGTTGTTTTGATAATTTGTTCGTCGGCCCGATAGGCGGAACGCACCAGGGCCACGGGGGTATCGGGGGAACGGTGTTGTAGGAAAATCGTTTGGGCCTGGACAATTAACTCACGGCGTTTTTGGGACTGGGGATTATAGAGGGCCGTGACGAAATCTGCCTGGGCCGCGGCCTGGAGACGTTGCAGAATTTTTTCCCTAGGGGTCAGCAAATCACTGAGGCTGATGGCGCAGAAATCGTGCATTAGGGGGGCCCCCACCCGGGCGGCGGCGGCCTGGAGGGCCGTAATTCCTGGAAAGACCTCCACCACAAGGGTTTGGCCATCCCAGTTTTGTTTTTGCAGTTCTTCAAGGGCTAGACCGGCCATGCCGTAGATGCCGCAATCGCCGGAGGAAACCATAGCCACCTTCAGGCCCCATTGGGCTAGGGCGACGGCCCGTTGACAGCGTTGACGCTCCTGGGTAATAGGAAAAGCCTCAACAATTTGGCCGGGTCGCTGGAGGGGTTGGATTAAATCGAGGTAGAGCGAGTAACCAATCAGTACATCAGCCTGGCGGATAGCTGTGCGGGCCGCTGGTGTTATTTGGGCCAGGTCTCCCGGCCCTGTACCAATCAACCACAGGGCCCCGTCTCGACCAATCAATTCCTGCTCTGCTTCGGCAATGGCGATGGTAACGGCTTCCGGGCCGTCTTTAAAGATTTGCTTGGGCACTAACAGTTTAGCTGGCCCATCGGCCTGGGCGGCGGCTAAGGCGGCAGCTTCGGCCACGCTAGCGGTTCCCACTTCCTGGGCAACAATGGGGGAAGGATTAGGCACCGGAATGGTATTTAACTGCTCGGGGGTAAAGGTGTGTAGCGCCAGGCCCTGGCTTTGGCAATAGTCTAATAGGCCCACTTCATCCGCTTTGAGGTCGAGGCTGGCAATCCCGGCCAGGGCCAGGGGGGCCAACTGATATTGGGTCAAGGTTGCCTGAATGGCCTGGCGAATCAGTTGCACTGAGGTTCCCCGCACACAACCCAGGCCGAGCCACAATACTCGGGGATGCCATTGCACCAAAGGTATCTCACTTGCTGGGGCCAAATGGGCGCTGATCCATAGTCGGGCCTGTACCTCCTCCGCCGGAGACTGCCACTGAAAAGCATGGTCGGCGGGCAAGGCCCTTTGCCAGAGAGTTGAACCACTGTTTTGCTCCACCAATACTGATTCCTGACGAGCCAACACTGCACTCACCGCTGTCCAATCACCAGCTCCTCGCCGCCATCCCCAGGGCTGACCCAGAGTGTCAATGGCAGGCATTTGCAGGGCCTGGGCGGCCCCCGTCAGAATGGCCCTGGCCCCCAGCCAATCCGCCAGGCCTTGGGCCAAACGGTCAGCCCCTCCCTGGTGTCCCCCGCAGAGACTAATCACAAATTGGCCCTGGGGATCCATCACCACGACGGCGGGGTCTTTGTCTTTGCTCTGCAATAGGGGTGCAATCAGACGCACCACGGCCCCTGTGGCCAAACAAAAGATCAGGCCCGATGCTTCTGACCAAACCTGGGGTAGATACTCCCGCAATGAACTTTGGTAACGAATATCATCCTCACAGGCCTCCAACGAGTCGGGTAAATGCAGACTGGCCCCCGTGGCCTGGCAGAGAGGCCGCAGAATTTGCAGGCTCTGGGGAGTGACGGTGAAGGCCGCTAGGGGCTGAAAGTCAGAAAACAAAGTCGAGGCCATAAGAACCAAGGGAAAACTTTACTGTATCGGTTTTACCGGGCCGACTCCAGAGGAACTTCGCTAGCATCCGGCCAATAAAAATCCCCCACGATAGCGCAGGGGATGAGCTAATCGCCGCTGGGTTAACCCCAGACGACGGAACCCTTAGAGTTGAGGAACAAACTGCTCTTTTTCCGGCACAACGGCGTATTCGGCCACAATTTGACGGAATTCTTCTCCATCAATGGTTTCTTTATCGATCAAGAGATCCACCAGGCGGTCAATCACTTCTCGGTTATCCCGAACGATCTGACGGGCCATCTGGTGGCCTTGCTCTGCTAAGGCCCGTACTTGGGCATCAATGCGGGTCGCAACTTCTTCAGAATATTCAGCGCGGTTCATCAGACCGCCACCGAGGAATACTTCTCCCCCAGAACTTTCTAGGGATAGCGGGCCAAGGGGACTCATACCAAAGCGCGTCACCATCTGCCGGGCCATTTCCGTGACCTGTTGTAAATCGCCGCCCGCCCCGGTAGTGACTTCATCATCACCAAAGACTTCTTCTTCTGCGGCACGACCGCCCATGGCCCCGGCAATGCGGGCCATTAATTGGGCCTTGGTGGTTAACCCTTGCTCTTCGTTGGGGGTAAACCAGGTCAACCCCTGGGCCTGGCCCCGAGGAATTAGGGTTACTTTTTGCACGGGGTCGTGGTCCTTGAGCAGAGTGCCCACGATCGCATGGCCGACTTCGTGGTAGGCAATCAGCCGTTTACTCTTACTGTCCACCAGGGGCGTGCCTTCCATACCAGCCACTACTCGGTCAACGGCATCATCAATTTCGAGGAGAGTAATGGCTTCCTTGCGACGACGGGCCGTGAGAATGGCCGCTTCGTTGAGGAGATTAGCCAAATCGGCACCGCTAAAACCGGGGGTACGACGCGCCACGGATTCGATGGAAACCTCTGGGGCCAATTTTTTGTTGCGGGCATGGACTTCCAAAATCTCCTTGCGGCCTTTGAAATCCGGGGCATCGACGATGACTTGGCGGTCAAAGCGGCCGGGACGCATCAGGGCCGAATCTAAGACATCGGGGCGGTTAGTGGCGGCAATAATAATAATGCCCGTATTACCTTCAAAGCCGTCCATTTCCGTCAGCAGTTGATTGAGGGTCTGTTCCCGTTCATCGTTCCCTCCGCCAATTCCGGCCCCCCGTTGGCGACCGACGGCATCAATTTCGTCGATAAAGATTAGGCAAGGAGCGTTTTCCTTGGCCTTTTTGAACAGATCTCGCACGCGAGAGGCCCCGACCCCGACAAACATTTCGACAAATTCAGAGCCAGAAATACTGAAGAAAGGAACCCCGGCTTCGCCGGCAATGGCTTTGGCTAACAGGGTTTTACCTGTTCCAGGAGGGCCTACTAATAGTACCCCTTTGGGAATTTTGGCCCCGACGGCCGTAAAGCGTTCAGGCTGTTTGAGGAAAGTAACAACTTCTTGGAGTTCTTCCTTGGCTTCGTCGATCCCGGCTACATCATCAAACATAATGCCGGTTTTGGCATCCATCTGGAAGCGGGCTTTGGATTTACCAAAGTTCATGGCCTGGCCTGGGCCACCGGGCAAATTATTGGAGCGACGGAAGAGGAAAAAGAGGGAACCAATCAGTAGAACCGGGAAGATCAGGTTGCCGAGGAAACCCCAAATCATGCCGTCGTTGCGCACAGGATGAGAATCCAGACGGATATTAGCCGACCGAAGTTGGGAAATCAAATCCGGGGCATTGAGGGGGAGATCAACGCGGGAGCGGAGGACACGCCCTACATCGGGGTCGCTCACCTGGACAATGGCCGTCCGGCCACCTTCGTAGAGGTCAACGCTAACAATCCGATTGGCATCGAGATACTCCAGGAAGCGCCCGTAGGTCATGCGGGTGTTGGCTGTATTGGCTCCCAAATTATTACTGTTGTTGGCAAAGGCGCCTTGCCAGAAGAAGAAACCCACGACTAGCACGGGTAGTGACCAAAGTAAGACGGTTCTCCAAGAAAGTTTCATGGTTACTTTTTTAATGAAGGGAATAAGACGCTTGTATATTTTTTTAAGGACTAGTTCAGAAACTTGGCCATGGCAAAGGGGATAAACCTAGATGATCTCCTTCCAATTGTCAAGTTCTTTAGCATAGGTTATTCCTAGTCGTGCAAGAATCTTAACTAAATTTAACTTAATTCTCAGAATTCTTGCAACTGGCTCAAAAGTCGGTAGGATTGGGCCAAGTTTCTGTTTGTCTGCAACGGCCGTCTAAAGCTAAGGAGTCTTATGTCTTATTTGATCGATACGGTAAAAATCTTTGAAACGGGGAAGGTGCAAACCTATGGCCCTGGAGAAGTAATCTTCCAAACGGGTGAACAGGGTACCGGTATGTACGGCATCCTGGCGGGAGAGGTCGAAATGCAGGTAGACGGCCAGACCGTTGAAACCCTTACCAGCGGTAATGTTTTTGGTATTGGGGCCATTGTCCACCCCGACCATCTGCGAGCCTCAACCGCCATCGCCAAAACGAACTGCCAATTGGCCTATATGGATCGAGAACACTTCTTGTTTGCTGTTCAACAAACCCCTATGTTTGCTCTGGAGGTGATGCGGAGCTATTCCGACCGTTTCCGTCATCTCAAGGCGGCTACCGTGAAAGCATCCTAACAGCGTTGGCGCAGAAAGGCCAAGAGCTTCTCAAAATGACCGGGAAGCGGGGCCAGAGCCGTAATTTCCTGCTGGCTCAGGGGATGTATTAACGTCAGTTGGCGGGCATGCAGGGCCTGGCCGGGCAGATTAACCCCCAGGGAACGGCCGGTGCTGTAGAGGGGATCACCCACCAGTGGATGGCCCATTTCCTTACTGTGGACACGAATTTGGTGGGTACGGCCCGTTTCCAAATCGTATTGCAGGAGGGTGAAGTTACCCAAGCGCTCTAGCACCCGCCAATGGGTAACGGCTTCTCGGCCGCCCTTCTCCGGAGAGACAACCCCCATTTTGAGGCGGTCGCCGGGATGCCGGCCAATGGGAAGACGAATCGTGCCCGTATTGGTCTTAGGCACGCCATAGACCACGCCCCAGTATTGGCGGCGGGCCGTTTTAGCCTTGAGCTGGGCTTGCAAGGACTGGAATGCACCGTCGGTTTTAGCCACGACCATGGCCCCTGTGGTGTCCTTATCCAGGCGATGCACAATCCCTGGCCGTTGGATGCCCCCAATGCCTTCGAGGTTGGGGCAATGGGCCAGAAGCGCATTCACCAAGGTTCCATCGGGGTGGCCGGGAGCAGGATGAACCACGAGACCTGCCGGTTTATTGAGGATCAGAAGCTGTTCATCCTCGTAGAGAATCTCTAGGGGAATGGCCTGGGCTGTCAGGGCCAGGGGTTCGGCAGGGGGAATGATTACCTGGAGGTGGTCGCCCCCCTGGAGTTTATGCTGTTTTTCTTGGCAAATAGCCCCATTGAGCCGAACCTGACCCGCTTCAATCAGTCGTTGCAGTCGGGCCCGCGACAGGTCGGGGTATTGCTGGGCTAACCAACGGTCTAGGCGGTCTCCCTCTTGCTGGGGCGGGTAATCAATGTCTAGGGTAATCTCGGAAAGAGGTGCGGTATCAGCCATGCTCGGTGTCTAAGGTGCGGGTTGCTCCTCCGGGGAGGTTACAACAGCCGGGAAAAAGCGCGAGACAATGGCCGCGGTGAGGAAATGGGACAAGAGACCAAGGGGGCCAGCGAAGAGACACAACAGTAGGGAGTGAATCGTCCAAACCCCGGTTTTTTGGCCCTGTTCGTAAATCCAGCGACCCGCAAATAAATCCATGACCAGATAGTGAGTCCAACCCGCCGCCATCACCTTTTCATTGCTAAAGGCCCGAGCAATATCAGCTAAATTGGGACTGGCCAGGGCCTCTGCTGACTCAGGACTAAGGGCAAATACGAAAAAGTAGAGATAGACCAGGGCCAAGACAACGAAGGGAATAACCGAGCCCATCAGCCGTTGGGTCCATTGCCAGCGAGGGAAAAAAATCATCAGGCCCCAGAAGGGCAACACAAAAAGATTAGCCAGGTTGAAGATTAGCTCAGTAGTCATAGGAGGTGGCTTGGGCCAGGATTACCGACCCCATCAATGTAACATTCTCTTTACAGGGATGTTAACTTTCTCTCATCATTGGCACTCCTCATCGCCGTCCCTGGGCATGATGGAAAAAGGCATCAATGTAACCCCCTTTGGCCCGCTAGCAGGCTCCCCACCGGGGGAAGCGCCCTGTCTTCATTGCCTTGTTCATCTGAACGTTCCCTGACAGTTCCCCCAGCAAGCGTAATGATTGATACGAGCGCTCCCAAGGAATTCGAGCTAGCCTGGGTGTATCTTTCTCCTCATCCCACTCTTTGTGCTTGTTTCTGAGTCGTTGTCATTGTTAGCTGGAGAAAATCTTAAAAAAGTATTAAGATTCCAAAAGAGTCGTCTATTTAGCAGGAGGAAAAGTGTTTACCCGATTGGCCCAACAACATCGAGAATTTGTGCAAGACCTGGTGATGAATCTCCAGGCCCTAGCGACGGTACTAGAAAATCGAGGCTTTCTGGCCTCCTGTTACACCTGCGGTAGTCAACTCAACAGTGCTTCGTTCATGGTGAGTTTAGGAGAGAACCACCTGATCCGCTTCCTGGTCTCTGACTACGGTATTACCTGGACAGAAATGCGCGATGACCGGGAATTAATGAAATTAGAAGGGGCCGAGGCCATTAGTCAACTGGAAGAACTCGCTAACTTAATCAAAGTACCGGCCCCAGTTTTTACCGGTGCCCAGACGAAGGCCGACCGTCCCGCCCTCTTGACGGTTTAATCCTTTTCATGACTTGTTCTTTCCCTTAGGCAAATTTCTAGGGGCCAGAGGCGTCAATCATCACCAATCGAGACATAATTTAGCTAGCCGACCGGCGGCTTTTCCTCTGCAATGTTGATGATGATTCCGATGTCATGCTTCTCAATCCTTGGGCGATTATCTGTCTCACCTACCTAGCGGGATTGCTGTCCACGGCATGGCTCGGTTTATCTCCTGCCCCCAGCCAGTGGATGGGTTTGAGTTTAGGCTGGCTGTTGTTAGCCGGGAGCGCCGCAATTTTTGGCCCCCGTCGTTGGCCCAGAGGGCCAGGGTCTTTGTTTTGGCTGAGTTTGGCCCTGGTTGCACTCTTGGCGGCGGGTTATCTGCAATGGCGTCTTCCCCAACCGTCGGCCCAGGATATTAGCCAGGCCCTGCAACCCAAAGCCACAATTCAGCCGACCGTAACAGTGGTGGGTCACCTCCTTGGCCCTGGTCAGGAAAATGCCCGGGGCGGTCAACAATTTTGGTTAGCGGCGGAACTGGTACAAAAGGAACCGGATCTCCAATTCCGCTCAACGACGGGCCAGTTGTATATGACTTTGCCCGCCGCTGTGGCCCAGCAATGGCTTGGCTGTGAAAAAATCCGGGTAACGGGCCAACTCTACCAACCCCGTTCTCCTAAAAATCCCAGTCAGTTTGATTTCTCTGCCTACCTCCAGCGACGGGGGGTATTTGCGGGTTTGCGGGGCCAAAGGGCCGAGACGGCTGGCCAGGGTTTTTGTTGGCCGGCCCAGTTGCGCCAGCGCATCGTGCAGGCCCAGAGTCAGGGATTACCCAAGAATACGGCGGGGATTAGCCCCGAGGGCCAATTGCTCAGTTCCATTGTGCTGGGCCAAAAAGCCGTCAGCCTCCCCTATGGCCTGCGGGCCCTGTTTTCCCAGGTGGGGCTATCTCATCTGCTCGCCGCCTCTGGTTATCAGGTGTCGTTGCTAGTGGGAACGGTCTTGAGTTGGGGCCAATCCCAGCGGCCCCGCTATCGTTTGGGTTTGGCCCTGGGGATCTTGCTTCTGTACTTGATGCTGACGGGTCTCCAGCCCTCCGTGGTTCGGGCGGCCCTGCTTTGGCTGGGGGTGATGGTTGCAGTTGTGAATGAACGTAAGCTCAATCCCCTGGGGGCCTTGCTTCTGGTGGCGACGGCGATGACTCTGGTCAATCCAGTGAGTATTTGGGACTTGGGATTTCAACTGAGTTTTTTGGCCACCTTGGGCATCCTGGTGACGGCCCCCTACCTCCAGGAGAAATTAGATTTTCTTCCCCCTAAAATTAGTGAGATTATCTCAGTGCCCTTGGCGGCCACCCTCTGGACAACACCCCTGCTCATTGGGCAGTTCAGCCAATTCTCCTGGGTGGCCATTCCCCTCAATATTATTGTTACGCCGCTGATTGAACTGTTGAGTTTAGGTGGAATGCTCAGTGCCCTGGGGGCCCTCCTTTGGCCAGGCTTGGGAACCCTGTTGGCTCTGCCCCTGCTCTATCCAACCCAGGCCCTAATGTATCTCGCGGAGATGGGGAGCCAATTTCCCGCTTTAGCCGTGGGCCGGGTCGCCGGTGGACTGGTCTTACTCCTCTACGGGGCCATGATTTTGGTTTGGCAACATACCCCTTGGCGACGCTACTGGCTAGGGGCCTCCCTAGGCCTCTGGGCCTTGGTCTTTCTGCCCCTGACCTACCAGCAATTTCTCAGAACCCAAGTCATTGTTTTCCATACACCCCAGCAACCGGTACTCCTGATTCAACGACAACAGGCGCTAACTCTGATTACCGATGGCCAAGACCAGACCGAGGCCTTTGTCTTGCAACCGGCCCTGGCCCAAAATGCCCTGAACCAATCGCCCTGTCGTCTGAGTTCCCAGGAATTGTCCTCGGCCTGTCCTTCGGTGACGTGGCTCAGCCAACAACCCCCGATCCTGGAATTTACCCTGCAACAAAAGCGGTGGTGGGTTCTTTTAAAACGCTTAGAGGCCAAGGCCCCCATCCCCGCCCTCCCCTCTCGTCCGGATGTTTTAGTCTGGACCGGGAAATTTATGCCCCAGGCCTGGCTAGAGGCCTTGAACCCGAGAACGGCCATTGCGGTGACAGAGCACGTCAGTCAACGCACCCGTACCATCCTTAAAACTCAGGGAAGTCAACTTTTGGTAACAGGAGAAATGGGAGCAGTTCTCTGGACGCCGCACCACGGTTTTATGGCTGAGCAGGAACGTTGGCAGGGCCAATCGGACTAGCCTGTTAGCGCACAATCTGGACAGGCATCACCAGATAGGTCATTTTTAGGCCTCCCAAGGGAGAAAAAATCACCGGCTGATTGCCTTCATTTAACTGCATCTGGATGTCATTACTGGGCAGGGCCTTGAGGCCATCCATTAAATATTTAATGTTGAAGGCAATATCCCCCGCTTCTCCTAAAATATCGGCGGGCAGAGATTCCTGGGCATTCCCCAAATCCTGGGCTTCAACGGCTAATTGCAGTTGATTGCTGTCCGGCAAGAGGGAAAATTTCACCAAATTATTTTTTTGATCCGCCAGCACCGACACCCGCTCCAAACTACTCAGGAGGCGTTTGCGTTCCATGCTAGCCGTGCGACGAAAACTGCGGGGAATAAGCTGCTGGTAGGCGGGATAGGCCCCCTCCAGTTTGCGACTGGTCAACCGTTGGTCTCCCAGCTCAAAAATGACTTGGGTATCGTCCACATAGAGGGAAACTAAATCACTATCCTGGCGGGTGGACAAAATCCGCTCGAGTTCCCGCAGGGCCCGGGCGGGAATCGTGACAGAAAAATCCTCCAAATTACTGCCCTGAACCACCGCTTCGCCATCTTCTGCAGGGATTTGGGTGGGGGCCTCTACCACGGCAAGGCGGTGGCCATCGGTGGCGGCAAATTCTAAGCTATCGGCAGTGCCTTTGAAATGAACCCCAGTTAATACCTGTTTTGTATCATCGGTGCTAGCGGCAAACAGAGCCCCCCGCAGACCTTCATTCAGGGCGGCCACCGGGAGCATCAGGGGCGTTACCGCCTCCACCACGGGTAAATTGGGATATTCCGTGGCACTCAGGCCCCGCAGTTGAAATCGGCCCGAATCAGAGGTGAGGGTCGCTGTAATGCTATCGCTATCTTCGGTGGTTTCTGCCACTGCCAGGGTCAAATCTCCCTCCGGCAAACGGGCCACAATCTCGCTGAACAGCTTAGCCGGCAGGGTAACTAGGCCCTCTTCCTGCACATCAGCGGAGAGACTAGTTTGAATCCCCAAACTTAGATCAAACGCGGTCAGGTAAAGACGGCCCTGCTCGGCATCGGCCCGGAGGAGCACATTGCCCAGGATGGGATGGGAGGGACGAGACGAGACGGCCCGGCTAACAAGGGCAAGATTACTGTTAAGGTCGCTCTGGCGGCAAAGGAGTTTCATGGGATACCCAGGAGAAGAATCGCAATGTGGTCACAAGGATCGATTATCTTAGCGGGATCCGGCACCTCCCACGAATTGTAAACAAATATTACGATTCTGCCGTCATACGGGCTTGCTGGCTTGACAGGATAGTGTTGGGTGGTTAAATTAGGCTACTATACCCGTTGGGTAATCTTATCTAAAGTGCTATGCAAGATAAGCAAAAGGTCACACTCTATCTCCCACCGGGAATCCATCGGCAGTTAAGAATTCGTTCTGCCATTGATGCTGAATCCATGTCAGCTATTGTAGAACGAGCAATTGAGTTCTATCTCAAGCACCCTGAGCAGGTGGAGGCGGAAAACGTCGCCGCCTACGGGAAAACCCACCAAGTGCATATTTGTCCAGAATGCGATGCCGCCCTGGTCATGCGTGACGGTCAAATGGTTTCCCTCAAAAATCAGCCCAGTGTCCTCACCGATGAATTTCCCCTGGAAGTTCCCGAAGGTATACCGATACTCGCAGAAGATGACAAGGTCTTGATTCCCTGCTAGGTTCCGGTTTTTTCCCTGTCCTTTCCTCTCCCCCGGTCGATCCCATGAAAGAAGAGCTCAGTATTCTGGTTCAAGCTCAATACCCCTTGATCTACTTGGTTACGGCTGAGGAAGAGCGGGCAGAGTCAGCCATTGCTAAAATTGCCCAGCAACAGACCCAGCATCAGCGGGTATTTATCTGGACCGTCACCCGCGGCTTTCAGGAGTATGGCAAGGCCCCTCAGACTACCCAGCATAATACCGTTTCTCCCGAAGCGGCCATCGAGTGGGTTGTCCGCCAGCCAGAAGCAGGAATCTTCATTTTCAAGGATCTGCATCCGTTCATTTCCTCTCCCGCTGTGACCCGTTGGTTACGGGATGCCATCGCTAGCTTTAAGGGAACAGAAAAGCTTATTCTGCTCATGTCTCCCTCCCTGGAGATTCCCCTAGAACTGGAAAAGGACATTGTGGTCTTGGATTTTCCGTTGCCAGATCTGCAGGATCTAGATGAGGTGCTCCGGGGCCAGTTGAATCAGACCCAGGTGAAACGCATTTCCCTAGAGGCCCGGGAAAAACTGCTCAAGGCCACTCTAGGACTAACCAAAGACGAGGCCCAAAAGGTTTACCGTAAGGCCTACGTCAAAGCCGGCCAGCTGACTGAGCAGGAAGTCGAAATCGTCCTGTCCGAGAAAAAACAACTAATCCGGCGCAATGGCATTCTAGAGTTCATCGAAGAGGATGAGACCCTGGCGGCGGTCGGTGGTCTAGAGGAACTCAAGCACTGGTTGACTCAACGCTCCGATGCCTTTACCGAAAAGGCCCGGGAATACGGTTTACCCCAACCCAAGGGGATGCTGATTCTCGGCGTACCCGGCTGTGGGAAGTCGTTAATTGCCAAAACCACCTCCCGTCTCTGGGGCCTGCCCCTATTGCGGTTGGATATGGGCCGAGTCTACGACGGCTCCATGGTAGGGCGTTCCGAGGCTAATCTCAGAAATGCCCTGAAAACCGCAGAGTCCATTTCTCCGGCGATTCTCTTCATTGATGAATTGGACAAGGCCTTTGCTGGTGGTGCAGGCTCTGGAGACTCGGATGGGGGAACCTCTAGCCGCATCTTTGGTAGCTTTCTGACCTGGATGCAGGAGAAAACCTCGCCGGTGTTTGTCATGGCCACCGCTAACCGAGTGGAACGACTACCAGGGGAATTTCTCCGCAAGGGCCGCTTTGATGAAATTTTCTTTGTCGATCTGCCCACCGCTGATGAACGCCAGGCTATTTTCCAGATTCATCTGAGCAAGCGTCGTTCGGATATTGGTCGCTTTGATGTTGCGCAATTAGCTAAGGTCTCCGATGGTTTTTCCGGGGCAGAAATTGAGCAGGCAATTATTGCTGCCATGTACGAGGCCTTTGCCCAAGACCGGGAGTTTACCCAACTGGATATTATCGCGGCGATTAAATCGACCCTGCCGCTTTCCCGCACCATGATGGAGCAAGTCACCGCGCTACGAGATTGGGCTAGACAGCGAGCCCGGACTGCTTCCGCCTCCGTTGCTGAATACCAGCGATTGGAGTTCTAACAGGCTTTCTTCTGCCCTCGGTAGGAGAAAAAAACACTAGCTCTTCGGCTAGTCATACCCAGAGCCGTTGCTTTTAAGACGGCGTGTTCCCACTCTCACTCTGTTGTTGTTGATTGTTATTTATTTGGAGGAAATCCCCCATGTCTCATTTCAGCACTCTGCGGACCAAAATTACCGAAGCCGAAATTCTAAAAGCCTCCCTGGCTGACCTCGGTATCTCGGTAAAAACCGAAGCCGATGTCCGGGGCTACAATGGCCAACGCCTACGGGCTGATATCGTTGCCGTTCTAGACGGTGAGTACGACCTCGGTTGGTCTCGCAATAGTGATGGTTCTTTTGATTTAATCGCTGACCTGTGGGGTGTAGCGAAAAAACACAATCAAACCGAACTGATCAACTCCATCAATCAAAAATACGCTGTCAATAAAACCTTAGCTGAAGTTAAACAGCGGGGCCTGCAAAATGCCAACGTTAAGTTAGTGGTTCAAAAGTAAATTCTTTCGCGCGTTCCCAAATTTGGGGGTTGGCTCCTAGGGGCTAGCCCCCTTTTCGTGGGCCAACACCAGGAGGGCATTAATAATAGCCGCGGTGACGCTCGACCCCCCCTTACGGCCCTCAATACGAATTTGGGGAATAGAGCATTGGGCCAAGGCCTGCTTGGATTCCACGACGGACACAAAACCCACCGGTGCCCCAATCACCAGGGCCGGTAGAGTTGGTGGCCCTTGCTGGAGCCAATCACACAGGGCCAAGAGGGCCGTGGGCGCGTTACCAATGGCATAGATGGCCTGGGGATAAGCAGTCAAACAGCGAAGCAGGCCCGTCTCCGTGCAGGTTTTGCCTGGGTCGGCCTGGGGGGCCAAATCAATGGCTGCAATCACTGGGTTCTGAAAGGTTTTGCTGATCAGGGTTTGAATGCCCTGGCGCACCATGGTGACATCGGTAATAATCGGAGTTCCTTGGCGTAGGGCCGCCATGCCAGCAGTAATGGCCGTTGGACTACAGTGGAGCAAATGGAGGAAGTCAAAGTCCGCTGTGCTGTGGATAATGCGCCGGGCAATGGCGTACTCTGTTGCCGACAGATTATGGGGGCCGACTTCCTGGTCAATTAGGGCAAAACTCTGTTCGAGAATCGGGTGCTGGAGCAAGGAGTTCCTTTTAGTAAACAGACGACTAGGGGGGCCTTGAGGCTGGCCTCGGGTAAAGAAACCGTGGATACCAGGGCGGCCATTAAGACCTCAGGATTGACGGCAAAGGGCAGACGATGAATATCCGAGCCAGGCTGACAGGTGATTTCGGCGACTTGGCGCAGTTCCCCAAGGGTAATTCCCTTCAGACCCAGATCCTCTAGGCTCCGGGGCAGGCCCAGGTCACTATAAAATTTCAACAATTGCTGGCGAGCGGTTACGGCCAATTGATTTCCGGCCACCAATTCTTCCAAGCGGAGTTGCACCAAAATGCCGTAGGCCACTTTTTCCCCATGAAGAATACCGTGGGTCTGGGGTAAATGGGTCAGGCCATTGTGAACGGCATGGGCCGCGACGGTACGACAGTTGGCCCCGCCAATACCACCAATAATCCCGGCTAGCAATACTGTTGCATCTACTACTTCTCGCCAGACTGGACTGCCGGGGGTCTGGAGTGCCTCAAGGGATTTCTGGAAGAGGAGGTCCCGTAGAACGCGGGCCTGTTGGACTGCCGCCACGGTGAGGGTATCGCTGGCATGGCCACTGCTGACCGAGGCTTCGTACCATTTGGCAATGGCGTCGCCAATACCGGCCACCAAGGTGCGGGTCGGCGCCGATTGTACCAGGTCATAGTCGAGAATTAATAACTCAGGACAATGGCGCAGGGCCACATCGTATTGGAAGGCCCCCGCTTCACTATAGACATTAGCCAGGGCCGTCCAGGCCGCGCAGGTAGCCCCAGACGTTGGCACGGTCACAATGGGGAGTTGGCCCTGATGGGCAACCAGTTTAGCCGTATCCAGGGCCTTACCCCCACCGGCCCCTAGAATCAGATCGGCCTGATGTTCAGCAATGGCTCGATGCAGGGCCTGGAGGGAGGTTTCACAGCAATCGGGATGGTAGTCAGCCGCAGCCAAGAGGAGGCCCTGATCCTGGGCTAAATGCTCTAGGGCCGACTGGAGTCGGACAAGGGTTTGAGAACCGGCAATGACCAAGGGGCGCTGGCCTAACCGCCGGATTTCAGCACCTTGCTCCCGGAGAGGGCCACGGATAACCAGGCCCGGGGCAATGGTTAGGGGAATGGGAGCGGATACAGAGGGGGCGGGAGGATTCGCTTTTTTGGCCATCAGGGATTTGCAGGTAAAGAAAAGTCTTTTCTCAACATAGCAAAAACTCTCTGCACAAATGGCATCATCGCCGGGAAATAGGCTGTCTTGGCCGCAGAAATCTCCCGAAATTCCCTTTAGAATAGTGTTAGTAGCTACAAATTACGACATTTTTGTAGTACAAGATACAACCTCCGAGCTAAAACAAGTGCCAGGTAGGCCCTTTGAGCGATCTCCCGCCTGAAAAGGTGTGATGTCGTTCTTCTCTTGCTAGTTTTCCCTTGGCCTGATTGCGTTTTATCCTCACTTCCCCCTAAACCTATGACTATCCTCCGCAATCCCCCCGAAAAGTTTTTGGGTCGTGTTATCAACAAAATTCACAATGCGCTGGATCTGGATGAAACACTGAGGATTATTGTGCAACAAATCCAAGCCTTCCTACGGGTAGACCGAGTGAAGATCTACCGCTTTGGGGCTGATGGCAGTGGGGAAGTCATTGCTGAAGCGGTGGAGAGGGAGCATTTACCTTCGTTGCTCGGCCTGCATTTTCCGGCCAGCGATATTCCCAGCAGTGTACGGGAGGAAATCCGTCTCAAACACCAAAGTATTATTGTTGATATTTCGACCCAGCGCCGGACGGTTCATGAGCTGGATGATGATTTTGCCGGTGTCGTCCCCAGTCCCCCTGGCCCCCGCCATGTGCCGGTAGACCCTTGTCACATTCAATATCTCCTGGCCATGGGGGTTCTGTCTTCCTTGGTTGTTCCTATCTATTACAAAGATCTGCTCTGGGGCCTGCTAGCTATCCACCACAGCCAGCCCCGCCGTTTTGCCGAGCAGGAATTAGATACAGTGGAACTACTGAGTAAGGAAATTACGCTAGCCATTACTCAGTCCATGCTAACTTCGCGGGTGGAACAACAACAGCACCAGGAAGCCATTGTCCAGCAATTAAACCAGCTTTTGAATCAGGCGACGACGTCCCAATTCTCCTGGCAGGGAGTCCTCACGGCCTGCTTGGAACAAATGTCGGCGGAAGCGGGACTCCTCTACCTAGGGCCAGACCTGACCGGAGAACCGGGACAGGTTTATCAGACAGGTCTAGAGAGTGACGTAACGAGCTTGATTGAAAACCCCTTTTGGCAGACCCTAATGCGGGGAGCCTTATCCCAGGGGGTTAAGCCGGTGGTTTCTCTGGAGTCCCAATCGAGTTGGGAACTACCAGCCTCGGAACGGAGCTACGTCAGTTACTTTTCCCTCGGGGAATTGGCCAAGCAGGCCGAATGGGAAGCCTGTGCCCCCTACTTTCAAGCAACGGGGATTCAATCTCTGCTCTTTATTCCTTTCTGTACCCAAGACCAATGGGTGGGATGCTTAGTCCTTTTCCGGCGGGAATATTGTCGAGTTAGGCAATGGGCAGGACGTCAGGACGGAGATGACCGGAATCTATTGCCACGTTTGTCCTTTGAGGTTTGGGAAGAACAGCAACGCCTCATCCCAAGCTGGACACCAGAAGAACTGAAACTGGGCCAAACCATCGGTACCCATTTGTACATGCTGATCACTCAGCAATTCCTCACCCGTTTGATTGACCATCAAACAGCCTACGATTCCCTGACCCAACTACCCAACTGGATTATTTTCAATCAGCGCCTGACCCTGGCCCTGTTGGATGCCTTGTACCAAGGGGAAATGCTGGCGGTACTGGTAATTGCCATGGATCGTTTTCGACGCATTAACGAGACCCTGGGCCATGGGGTCGGAGACTTTTTACTGCAACAGGTGGCCAATCGTCTCCAGTCCGAGTTGGAAGCCTTTGAACCCCATCATCCCCTGCTGTCTCGTTGGCACGGCGATGGCTTTACCCTGCTGGTGTCTAATTTGTCCTACGCTGATGAAGTGACGGCCATTTGTCGCCGTTTACTTGATAGCTTCCGTCATCCCTTCTACGTCCAGGGGCAAGTCCTCTACTTGACAGCCAGTGTGGGCGCGAGCCTGGCCCCCTACGATGGCGAAACTGCAGAGGCCCTATTGAAGTTTGCTGAAACGGCCCTGTCCCAGGCCAAGTACCAGGGCAAAAATACCTTCCAACTCTATCAGCCCCAGGCCCTGAACGTCCGTCTCAACCATCTCAGTCTAGAAACCGACCTCCGTCGGGCCCTCGACAGAAACGAGCTACTACTCTACTACCAGCCCCAGATCGATCTCCAGAGCGGCCGCCTAACCGGTCTAGAAGTGTTGTTACGCTGGCAACATCCCCAGCTAGGATTTATTTCTCCCACGGAATTTATTCCCCTCGCTGAGGAAATTGGCCTGATTAACGAGATTGGCTACTGGGCGCTATGCACTGCCTGTCAACAGTATCAAGACTTACGGCATCAAGGCTTTTCCGACCTCCAATTAGCCATTAACTTGTCAGCTCGTCAGTTCCAGGAAGCCAACTTGGTGGAGTTGATTTTTAAAGTCCTGCAGGAAACGGGGATGGAACCCCAATATCTAGAATTAGAAATTACCGAAAGTCTGATGATGCAAGACGTGGAAGGAACCGTCAAGATTTTGCATCAATTGAAGGCGGCTGGTATTCAAGTGGCCATTGATGACTTTGGCACGGGTTATTCCTCCCTGGCAATATTAAAACACTTACCGATTCATCGCCTTAAAATTGATAAATCCTTTGTGGATGACCTCTTAGGAGCCAGTCGGGATGCCGCGATTATTCAGTGTGTGATTGGCTTGGGAAAAGGGTTAAATTTAGCCGTCGTGGCGGAGGGCATTGAAACTGAGAAACAATTACTCCAACTGCGCCAGATGGGCTGTGATGCGGCCCAGGGCTACTTTATCAGCCGTCCAGTTCCCGCAGAGGCCCTGGCAACCCTCTTGGCCCAGCCACAATTAATTGAGTTTCAAACCAACGAGGCCAAGGCTGTACCCAAGTCCGCCGTTGTTACACCGTCCAGCTTGGCCCAGATTAGCCAGGCCCTGACGCAGATTGTGCCGGGACGTACCGATGTCACCCAAAAGCTCCTGGAGTATGCGGCCCTGCAGGAAGACCTGCGGCAACGCACCCTCCGAGAAAAGATTGTGATGCAGATTGCCCAAAAAATTCGGTCATCGATCAATCTAGATGAGATCCTGACGGCCACCGTGACGGAGGTACGCAATTTCCTCGATACCGACCGAGTAATTCTTTACCAATTCAATGAAAAATGGGCCGGTACAGTCGTGGTTGAGGCTCATAACCAGCATTGCCGTTCGATTCTTCAGGAAACCATTGATGACCCCTGTTTTAATCATAAGTATATTAGTTTGTATCGTCAGGGCCGGGTACGGGCCATTGCCGATCTGGAGCAGTCGGATCTAGCTCCCTGTCATCGGGAAACCCTGCAACGCTACCAAGTCCGGGCCAATTTAGTCGTGCCGATTATCTGTGCTGAGCATCTGTGGGGCCTAATGATCGCCCACCACTGCCGTGGCCCTCGTCCCTGGCACGAACAGGAGATTCAACTGCTAACCGAGTTGGCAACCCAAGCTTCCATCGCCATTCATCAGGGAGAACTCTACCAACAACTAGCGGCCGCCAACCAACAACTCCAGGAATTGTCAGCGCGGGATGCCCTGACGGGAGTCGGCAATCGCTATCTCTTTGATGATTACCTCCAACGGGAATGGCAACGTCTCCTCCGCTCCCAAGACCCCCTGTCCCTTCTCATCTGTGATGTTGACTACTTTAAGAAGTTTAATGATACCTACGGCCATCCAGCTGGAGACCATGGTTTGAAGCGAGTGGCCGAAACGATTAAAAGCCTCCTCAAACGGCCCTCGGACTTGGTGGCCCGCTACGGGGGGGAAGAGTTTGCCGTCATTCTGCCCCAGACCCCTCCCGAAGGAGCGCAGTATTTAGCCCAATCGATCTGTGAAGAGGTTCAGGGCCTGGCCCTGCCCCACAGTCAATCTCCCCTGGGCCGAGTCACCTTGAGCATTGGGGTGGCCACCCTAGTACCCCAGGAGGGTTTATCCCCCAACGATCTACTCCAACAGGCGGATTTGGCCCTGTACCAAGCCAAGCAGGCGGGCCGTAATCAAGTGATGGTAGCCCCGAGGGCCGACGGTTAACGAAATTGTTGTAACTGGGCCTGGTAGGCGGCGGGGTCTAGGCCTTCTCCCCGCCTGGCCTGCTGGGGTGTAATGGCCCGTTGCAGGGCCAGAATACGATTATTGGTAAGGGGGTGAGTACTTAAAAACTCAGGGGCCGCACTACCCCGGCGTTGAAGCTTTTGCATAAAAGTAATCATGCCGAGGGGAGCATAGCCCGCTTGAATTAAATTCCGGAGGCCCAGGGAATCCGCTTCCAGTTCTGCTTCTCGGCTCATGGGCAGGTTAAAGGCCAACTCTACTCCCAGACGGACAAGGGTACTTTCCTGGAGGCCAGCCGCTGTCATTAATCCCTGGGACAGGGCCACATCCCGCAGACGATTAACCGCATGGCGGGCGCTGATATGGGCAATTTCGTGGGCCATCACACTGGCTAATTCGGCCTCATTTTCAGCGGCGGCTACCAGGCCACTATTGACGTAAACAAAACCGCCCATGGTGGCAAAGGCATTGATATTGCGGTCATTGACGACCTGAAAGGTGTAGGGGAGGTCGGGTCTCGCACTGGTTCGCGCCAAACGTTGGCCAATTTGGTCAATGTAACGATTTAAGGGTTGATTTCGGGCCAAGCGAACCTGGCCCTGCTGGAGCAGTTGTTGGTTGATTTGTTGCCCCAGGCGGACTTCCTGGCCAGAGGAAAGGTTAGATAATTGCAGTACCTGGACTCCCTGAAAGAGGAGGTCTAACCAGGATTGGGCCTGGCTGAGTTGAGCAAGACCTAGGCTGAACCCCAGAGCAAGCAGGCTAGCAAGGATGAAGGGTAGCCAGCGTTTTGGAAAAAAGAGGGAGAAAAAACGATGGTAACGAGCCATAACCATACTTGAGTTCGACGGAAATCAACATTATTATGAGGTACTCTATTGGAATATAGTTATTTTTACTGATGTCAAAGATCCTGTAGCTATTTTAGGATATAGGTTGAGAAAAATTTAAGTGCTCCTATACTCTTTTGCATCAGCATAGAATTAATAGGCTGGGCTGCCATCACCTGTACGTACCAAGGGTATGTCCTATTCTAGAGAACTTTTTACTAGCGTGTCTTCTTATTTTGTCTCCTTATAATACTCGTTTATCGAGAAAAGACAAGAACTTAATTATATCGCTTGGCTTTAGTGACTTGGTGTAGAACAGGTAAATAGAAGAAACAAACGCTTTTTGAATTTTGAGATAGATATCATGAAACCAGTTCTTGGAATAGTCCATCACCTCGCCAAAAGTGGTGGTACTATTATTTGTCGTTGCCTCGGTTGTATGCAGAGTGCTGTGTTACTGAGCGAAGTTCATCCCCTAGTCGATGACAAATACGAGGGAATTCTGCTTCACCCTTTAGAACAAGCATATAGCTGGTTTGATTTATTTAGCCAGGAAGAGATCTATATTTTAGAATTTTTGGAAGCCCAAGCTCCGATCCCTTTTAGTGAAGTCATCTCCCTTATTTATACCAAAGTTCTAGAGAAGCATCAAACTCTCATTTTGCGAGATTGGAATCATTTGGATTTTTTAGGTTATCCTTTTCAGCTACCCACAGGACAATTGTCAACCAATATAGCGCTTCAAGCCCATTTTGATTTGTTAGAAATTGCGACTGTTCGTCATCCCATTGATCAATGGTTGAGTATGAAAAACTGGACTATTCTAAGCTCAACTAATGTTAATGACTATCTTAAGGGTTATTGGAATTTTCTAAGCTGTTGTACAGGGAAAATGCCGATTATCCGCTACGAAGATTTCTGCCAGACTCCACAACAAACGATGCAATTGATGTGCAAACATTTAGACTTGGTCTACGATCAAAATTTTATTAATAAGTGGATGAACTATCATTGCATTACGGGCCATGTAGATAATAAAAATCAACATCTAAAAGCCAAAATCTATCCTGATCGATCTCAAACATTAGAACTTTTTCAGAAAAATAAATATTATCAAGAGATCATTGATCAATTGGAGTATGATCACTCACCATCCCATAGGCTGAGTACTGTGTAGGGACTGCCTGGCAGGGCCCAAAAATCTCCCGAAACGTAGCGATAGTGGCGGTCTAGCTTGCCGATCTGAGCCATTTGACTATCGGTTAAAACCAGATCAGCGGCCGCTAGATTTTCTTGAAGGCGTTCTGGGTTGGTGGATTTGGGAATCGTGATCGTTCCCCGTTGCAGGGCCCAGGCCAAAAGCACTTGGGCCGGGCGACAGCCCTGTTGAGTCGCAATCTCAGTAATCAGAGGGTCAGCCAGTAACTGCGGTTCTACCGCCTGTTTAAAAGAAGCCGACCGGTCGCCGGAACCCAGGGGAGAATACCCCGTGAGCAAAATCCCCTGGGCCTGGGCAAAGGCCAGTAGTTTCCGTTGCTGGAGATAGGGATGGAGTTCTACCTGATTGATCTTGGGCCGAATACGGGCCAGGGCCAACAGCATTTCTAGTTTTTTTGCACTGAAATTAGAGACGCCAAGATGCCGACACAGGCCCTGATCCACCGCATCTTCTAACGCTTGCCAGGTGCCCCGCAGAGAGTCTTCGGTAAAGGGCAACAGTTGGTCGCCAGTCTGAGGAAAAGGAATCCCTGGCTGAATCACTACAGGCCAATGAATTAGGTAGAGATCCAGATAATCCAGACCAAGATCCTGCAAGGTTTTTTTCAAGGCCGGTATGGCGGCCTCTGGATGATGGGCATTACTCCAGAGCTTGGAAGTTATCCATAGTTCCTCTCGTTGTACTTGGCCTTGATTAAGCGCTTCTGTCAAAACCTGGCCAATTTCCGTTTCGTTGCCGTAGATAGCCGCACAGTCAATGTGACGATAGCCCAGCGCCAAGGCCTGCTTGACTGCCTCGCCGACGACTTGGGGGGCCGACTTCCAGGTTCCTAGGCCCAGGCCCGGAATTTGATCGCCGTTACTTAAACTGTAGTATTTCATTAATCACTCTCTGCGCCTAACTCCGCCTCTACTGTACCATCACTTTTTTGGAGTTGACTTTAACAACATTCAAGTTTTTCAATTGGCAAACCCTTGCCCTATCTATTGATTGGCAGTATTTTTGTAAACTTCTGTAACAGCCTTGTTAAGCTCTATTGCGAGATAGGCCCTAGTTCCGGGATTGCCTTTCCCCAATGTAAAAAGCCGTGATACCATGCGATCCGTACTTCCTCGCTCTTTAACAAACATTTTAGGAGAAAAGCTTTGGTACTACGGGTAGCAGTTGTCGGAGGAGGCCCCGCTGGTTCTTCCGCAGCCGAAATTTTAGCAAAAGCGGGAATTGAAACCTACCTGTTTGAGCGCAAACTAGACAACGCCAAACCCTGCGGTGGTGCGATTCCCCTCTGTATGGTCAGTGAGTTTGACCTTCCCCCCGAGATTATTGACCGTCGGGTGCGGAAAATGAAAATGATTTCTCCCTCCAACATCGAAGTCAACATTGGCCAAACCCTCAAGGACGACGAATACATTGGCATGTGTCGCCGGGAAGTGCTAGACGGCTTTCTCCGCAATCGGGCCGCAGGCCTCGGGGCCAATCTGATCAATGGCACGGTCTATAAGCTGGATATTCCCAGTGGCCAAACCGATCCCTATACCCTGCACTATGCAGATCACGCCAATGGTTCGGCCCAGGGAGAAATGAAAACCCTGAAGGTGGATCTGGTGATCGGAGCCGATGGGGCCAACTCCCGTATTGCCAAGGCCATTGATGCCGGGGATTACAATTACGCCATTGCTTTCCAAGAGCGTATCCGCCTGCCCGAAGACAAAATGGCCTACTACGAAGACCTGGCGGAAATGTATGTGGGCGATGATGTTTCCCCCGATTTCTACGCTTGGGTCTTTCCTAAGTACGACCACGTTGCCGTGGGCACCGGCACCATGAAGGTCAACAAGGCCATCATCAAAGACCTCCAGGCCGGTATTCGGGCCCGGGCCGCCAAGAAATTAGAGGGCGGTGAAATCATTAAAGTAGAAGCCCATCCCATTCCAGAACATCCCCGGCCGCGTCGGGTGGTGGGTCGAGTGGCCCTGGTTGGCGATGCCGCAGGAACTGTGACCAAATCCTCTGGGGAAGGCATCTACTTTGCCGCGAAATCGGCCCGGATGTGTGCGGAAACCATCGTGGCCACCAGCAATAACGGCCAACGTATTCCCACGGAAGCGGATCTGAAAACCTACATTCAACAGTGGGATAAACGCTACGGCATGACCTACCTAGTACTGGATATTCTGCAACGGGTTTTCTACCGTACCGATGCCACCCGCGAGGCCTTTGTAGAAATGTGCGCCGACATTGATGTGCAGAAACTCACCTTTGATAGCTACCTGTACAAAACCGTCGTCCCGGCTAATCCCTTGGTGCAAATGAAGATTACGGCCAAGACTATTGGCAGTCTGCTCCGGGGTAATGCTCTCGCGCCTTAAGACCTTTATTTTTAGCAAGTAAGGAAGGGTTGGTTTAGGCCGACCCTTTTTGTTTTGTCTACCCCTCCGCCTACGGCACCTCCCCTTGGTAAGGGGACAGTGGGGTCATTGGTGTCGTCATGCTTCAGAGATTTGGTATTAGCTCAAGAAAAATAATTTTATCGAAGACAAAAACGGCGCCCCATTACGATGAAATTCTTCGATCCGTTTGAATAGTGAGTTAGATCACAAGGAGTGAGTGATGACGATCATGATTTTGGCTTTTTTGTTACATTTCGCAACGCCAGTAAGTTTTTATACTTAGGATAAAAAGATTGAATTGTAGAAAGATGGGTGTTCTGCTCAATACTTTAGGGCCTAGGGTTTTCTACACTGTTAAATGTAAAAGAAAACAAAAAGATTCATTCTCTTCACCGGCGAGCGATACAGATTACTACCCATCGGGAATAGAGAAGGAGGCAAAGATTATGTTTACAAAATTCAATCGAGTTCTTCTAGCTTCGGGTTTGGTTCTGACTTCCTTAGTCGGTTTTGGTTCTGCCGCTTTTGCTGAAGGCGCTGGTTCAGGCACGGGTGCAGCTATCGGCGTTTCGCTTCCAGAAATGAATACTTTGCTATGGACACCTACTAACACGTCAACAAACCCTTTACCGCTTACCATTCATACAGGCGAAGGCTTGGCAAACGGAACGAAAGTTGGTCAAGTTAATGTTCAGGCGAATCATTCTGGCGGGTTTACAGTTGCGGTAACGTCTACAAATCAAGGAGTATTGATCAAAGGTTCTTCTACCAAAGCCTACGATAAAATGGCCTACACACTCTACTATGACGGAAGCCCAGTTACACTAGACTCAAGCGGTGTAGGAACAGCTGAAAGTCATAATGAGCTTGTGACAGAATGTGCCTCATCGAACGGATGTACACGTGACGTAGGAGTCCAAATTCTACAAGAGCAAGTAGAAGGAAAAGCCTATGGTACTTATACAGATACTCTCACTTTTACCTTGACTCAACCATAACTCAAGATCAACAAATGGATATTCAGTGAAACTTCTTATTCTTCTAAAGAACAGGTGATTATCTAAAATAGGTGAGTGATAACTTGCTTGGATGAACACCTAGTTCTTACTTTAAAGAGGAAACACCATGGTATCGCCACTCCAAGGCCACCTAGTAAAAATCAATTTCAAAGGTTTTGCTCTAGCCATCTTAGTAGGTGTTGGAATAAACGTCATTAATCCAGTAAAAAGCTTAGCGACTCCTTCTTTCCAACTTACACCAATGGAGATGCAATTTACTCCGTCAGGGGGAGGAGTTAATCGTTCCTTTTTAGTTCAAAGTGCAGGAGATAAGCCGATTGCTGTCCAAATTACGATAGTCAAGCGACAAATGGCAGTTGATGGTGCCGAAGTCCGTACAGATGCCGAGGAAGATTTTATTATTTATCCTCCTCAGATAATTCTCCAGCCTAACCAAACACAATCCGTGAGGGTAACGTGGTTAGGAGAATCATCTCCAACGAAAGAACTAGCTTATCGCATTATCGCTGAACAAGTACCTATTGAATCTATTGAAAGTCAGCCAACGGAATCAAAAACAGAACGTGTCGCTAATATTAAGGTTCTTTTTAAATATGAGGGAACCATTTACATTACCCCTTCCAATGCTTCACCACAAATTATCCTACAGACTGCTGAGTCTCTGGTAGAAAAGGATCGTACACAGTTAGTTTTGAATTTTGAAAATCAGGGGACAGCTCATCAATTGCTGAATAGTTTAAAAGTAACGCTGACTTCTAACGACGGAAAAACTGTCACGCTACAAGGCGAACAACTGAAAGGAGTCATTGGTGAGAATATCCTCGCTGGTAATAAACGCCGCTTTGTTCTGCCCTGGCCTAAAGAATTACCCGTTGGCCCGGTCACTGCCACCTTTGAAACTAGCCCCTAAAACGCCGATTGTGGAGAGATTCTGTGTATAAGGATGCCTCCCCTCGGCCGGGAGGTGTCCTATGCGCATTCATTCCTTTGTCAAAATTTTCTGTCTGCTAACCATTGTCCTTACACCTGTCATGGCCCTGGCAGAAACCCCGGTTAATCCATCCTCTGCGCCGGTTTCCCCCAAACCCCTGGTGCTTAAACCCAACGCTACCGAAGGCTATACCCAGAAAATGCGTAAACCTCCGCCAATGGCAATGGATATTAGCCAAAAACAATAGATCTTGCCTCCAGCCAATCATTTTCGGGAGATGGCAACCCTCAGATAACCTCTCTCGGAACTTTTTTCGATCCCCTTCCCTAATAAAAACAATACCCCCGCCAATGACGGGGATTATTTTCAATATAGGCCGCAATCCGATCATAGGATAAGTCGTCCCGGATCACATGGTCATGAAATCTGGCCTGCCAGGCAAAATCAGGATCCAATGGGCGGGCATTTTTTGTCACCACGGATTTGTATCCCCCAATAATGGTTGAAACCGGATTTTTTCCCGGATTTTGAAACCGTTTTCGCCCCGTCGTTTCCGTTATTATCGTTGGGGTTATCCAAAATCAATATGCCGTGAATATGGTTTGGCATCACCACGAATTGGTCTAAAACGACGTTTTTTGCATGATCAATAATTTCATACCAAAATTGTTCGGCTAATTGTCCCACCGGTGATAAAATCATCTGCTGATTAACCACCTTTCCAAAAAAATGACGACGATCCTTCGTACAAATGGTGATGAAATAGGCCCCATTTCTTCCATAGTCCCAGGATTGCCAACGGGCCGACTCTATACGATATGTTCCCTTGAATTTTTCCGCCATCCGCTCACAATGCCAAATCCGTAATCCGCTCCAAGGCCTCTAGATAACTGGCCCGATCACCTCGATTCAGATAGGATTGAGCCGCTTGAAAGAGATCCTGTCGTGATCTATCCAACTCGCCTAAACGATAATAGGTCAACCCCCGGTTGTAGATCGCATCAATATAGTCTGGTTTCAATACTAAAACGAAATTATAGTCCGCGATGGCCTGCTGATATCGGCCCAACTGAAAATAACTATTCGCCCGATTATAATAGGCCCTGTAGCGATTGGGATCAAACAGAATCGCCCGACTAAAATCTTTCACGGCTTGCTCATGATTGCCTTGTTGACTGTAGAGATTACCCCGATTAATATAGGCAGAAACATACTCTTGATCTAACTTTAAGGCCTGGCTATAGTCCGCTAGCGCTTGCTCCACTTCTCCTAAGCGATCAAAAGATAGCCCTCGATTATAATAGGCTTCGGCGGAAAGAGGACTCAGGGCGATGACCTGGGAAAATAAACCCACTGCTAACTGATAATTACCCGCTTCCCCTTGGGATACCCCCTGCTCAAACAATGCTTCTGGATTGGTTTCAATAGATGAGGACAGAAGAACAGATTCAGGAGAAGACTGTGCCACGGCCGAGGACAATAAACTGCCAGATCCTCCCTCAATCATCACGGCAAGAACCATGGTAACAGTAGAGAGTTTCGGTGTTATTATCGTTTTGACTAAATCCATTTAGTAATGCATGGGTATTTAATCGAAGACTCGGCTTCAACCTCACTGCCTGGGTTGAATATGATTGATTATTATGACACCGAAAACGGCGATCTCCCCTATTCTCCTCATTCTAGCCAGCCTTCTTGTTCCAACTCCCGCCCAAGCAGACCTTCCCCCTAATAGCAATCCCAACCCATCACCCGACATCAATCCCAGCCCCAATCCTGCCCCGACCCCAAGCGACAATACCGATGAGCTGTTTGAGCGCGTTTTTAAGCGGCCGAAACCAACGGGAGTACAACGGGTTATTGTTCCTTTTTATATTAATGATCTAGAGCAAGGACAAATAGTTATTTTTGTTTCCTTGGGGGGAAATAATAATCTGCAAATGACGGGGGCCACCCTCTTAAAAAAGATGGCCGAGTATGCCCGTCCCGATATTCAAGCCCGACTGGAAAGCTTAGTCGATCAGAGTGGTAATTTAACCCTCGCGGCCCTGCAATCTACTGGCCTAAATGCCACCTTTAATGAACAATCCCTAGAATTACGGATTCTTATTCCGCCCAATCTTCGTAAAACTATTGTCTATGGCTCTGGTAATTCTCGGGTTCCCAAGGAAGCGGCCAATGCCCTACGTCCGAGTAACTTGAGTGCTTTTATTAATCTGCGGGGAACTCAACTTTATGCTTGGGACGGAGATAGTCAAAATCTGGGGCGACAACCACTCAATCTGGGTTTAGAGGGGGCTATTAATTACCAAGGTTGGGTCTTGGAAGGGAGCGGCAGTTTTGCAGAACAAAGTAATAATCCGTGGACAAGGGCGGATATTCGTTTAGTCAAAGATGATCCGGATAATGCCATGCGCTATGTCTTTGGCGATCTGTTTAGTACGATACGGGGTTATCAAAGTTTTGTTCCTTTAGCAGGGGCGGCCATCGTCCGTAATTTTTCCCTTCAGCCCTACCTGACAACCCTACCGACCGGACAATTTGATTTTTTTCTAGACCAACCTTCTAAGGTGGAAATTTTTGTCAACGGCCTTCTGCGCCAAACCCTTCAACTCCCCGCAGGGCCCCAGGATATTCGTGATTTTTCTCTCAATGCGGGTTTGAATAATATCACCCTCAAAATTACCGATAATGTGGGTCAAGTACGAGAGGTCGCTTTTTCTGCCCCCTTAGCCTACGATCTTCTAGAAGAAGGGTTAAACCAATTTGCCCTTGTTGCTGGCGTTCCTGCCTATACCCAGAACGGAGTGAGAAGTTATGACACAACTCGCCCTATTGTGGGTGGCTTTTATCGTCAAGGTATTACCAAAACCTTAACGTTGGGGGGATATCTTCAGGTCGCAGGAGCACAACAGGTAATTGGGACAGAAGGAACGTTAGCGACGGACTTCGGCAATATTGGTTGGGATGCGGCGATATCCAATAGTCCCGGTGGTTTCGATCATGCGTTTCGACTGCGCTATCAATACCTGGCCCTCGGCGGTAATCAGGTTAATTTACCCACCTTTGGGCTAGAAATGGAGTATCTCGGCCCCTATTTTCAGCGCTTCGGTAATCTTAGTATTGGGAATCCTTTTAATATTTTCAATAACTCAACCAATAATATTGACTGGAATTTTGGCGCAAATTATGGACAAACCCTATTTGATGGTCTAGGTCTTAATCTCAATTTAGGTTATCAAATTGGCAGTTTTGGTCAGCCCAATGCCTACAGAGCAGCGGTCGGTTTAACCCGTAATTTAGGCAATGGCTGGCAGTTAAATCTCACCCTGAATAATCGTCGAAGCCAGGCGGGAGATCAAGAAACTCAACTGTTGGTTAATCTATTGCAAACGTCTCAATTTCAGTCTCTGACGATTAGAAATGGCCTCAGTAGCCAACAGGAACAGGCCAGCGAAATCACCTGGAGTTCCCGCAGTCCCGCTCAATATAATAGTGTTAATACTACCCTGGCTCTTAGAGAGAATCCCCAACCCAGTTATACTGGCGCACGACTAGGACTGAATTATCGCGGCTTTGTAGCAGATGTTAATCTTAATCATGATTATGACCAATCTCAACAGGGAACGAATTTAAGCTTTGGCACCGCTCTAGTTTATGCCGATGGACATTTTGGCTGGACACGGCCTGTCACCGATAGTTTTGTTATTGTTTCCCGTAATGATAATTTTGCTAACCAATTGGTGGGGGTTAATCCGGGTCTTTATGGATATGTGGCCGAAGCGAGTTCCTTTGGCCCTGCCGTGGTTCCGGATTTGAGTTCTTATACAGTTACAACCCTGCGGGTCGATGCACCAAATATGCCCTTGGGCTACGACCTCGGGAAAACGGTCTATAGCCTGTTGCCCAGTTATAAAAGTGGAACGGTTATTACGGTGGGGACAGAGGCCACGGTCTTTCTGCGGGGAATCCTACAAGATAGCCAAGGTAAACCGATTAGTTTGCAGGCAGGACAGGTGACATCCCTCAGCGATCCCAGTTGGGAACCCGTCTCGCTTTTTACTAACAAAGTAGGCAGATTTGCACTACTGGGCCTAAAGCCGGGTCGTTATGAGTTAACGCTTTTTACGACTCCCTCCCAATCTGTTCAGTTTGAGATTCCGGAAAACCAAACTGGAATTTACGATTTAGGCCAATTAACCATTAGAAATTGAGCCTGTGCCGTTGAAATGCTGACTCCAGGGAAGCGATAAAACTCTTCCTTCGTCTAAGGGGCTGTTCCTTAGCGTTTGCAAAGAACTAGACTTTAAGACCTCGATTTTTGATCACCGAGATGGCCCGGCTGACGCTTTCCGGAAAAATAACCACCAGGCCTTGTTTTTCTACTGTATTGAGTCCTGTTTCCAGGGCCTCGACTTCCGAGAGGATGGTTTCGTAGGGTAAATCCGGGCGAGTCTGAACAATACCTTTGGCGATCAGATCCGCCACTTCTCCCGGTTCCCGGCCCCGTTTATCCTCATCTTCCTTGACAATGATGCGGTCAAAAACCCGTGCCGCGATCTGGCCCAGTTCAATTAAATCTTCATCCCGACGGTCGCCAGGGCCACCAACAACACCTAACCGTTGGCCCTGCCAATTGCGCACAAACTCCCCAACCGCATTGTAGCCAGCCGGGTTATGGGCATAATCCACCAGGGCATGGTAATCTCCTAGGTTAAATAAATTCATGCGGCCAGGGGTCTGCTCCGCCGAGGGCCGGAAGGTGCGAATCCCTTGGCGAATTACTTCAATATCAACCCCATGCACAAAGGCCGCAAGACAGGCGGCGAGGGCATTGGCAATCATAAAGGGGGCCATGCCGCCCATGGTCATGGGAACCTGGAGGGCCTGTTCAATGCGTAGTGTCCAAGAGCCTTCTAGGATGGAGAGATAACCATTTTCGTAAACGGCGGCAATACCATCCCGTCGGACATGGTCTTGAATAATGGGATTATCGGGGGTCATGGAGAAATAGGCCACCTTGGCCTTGATGTTATCGGCCATGGCCGTCACCAGGGGATCATCGGCATTGAGCACCGCATAACCCTGGGCATTAACCACCTCTGCTACCACGCTTTTGACTCGGGCCATCTGCTCGATGCTATTAATATCCCCCTGCCCCAGATGGTCGGCCGCCACATTGAGCACCACCCCGACATCACAGGTATCAAAGGCCAGGCCGGAGCGTAAAATGCCGCCCCGTGCTGTTTCTAGTACTGCCACTTCCACCGTCGGGTCTCGCAGGATGATCCCGGCACTGTAGGGCCCAGTATTGTCGCCCTTTTCTACTAAATATTCATTGATATAAATGGCATCCGTACTGGTATAACCGACTGTTTTGCCGGTTTGTCGGTAGATATGGGCAATCAGGCGCGTTGTGGTGGTTTTCCCGTTAGTACCGGTAACGGCGAGGATGGGGATGCGGCTGGGGGTACCGGGAGGAAACAGCATATCCAACACCGGCGCCGCCACATTGCGGGGTAGGCCACGACTGGGGGCCACGTGCATGCGAAAACCGGGAGCGGCATTCACTTCTACAATCACCCCTTCCGTGTCTCGCACGGGTTTGGTGATGTCTGTGGTCACCACATCAATGCCGCAAATATCCAGGCCAATCACCTTGGCCACCCGTTCCATCAACCAGACGTTTTCGGGATGAATTTCATCGGTGCGATCCACCGCAATACCCCCAGTACTCAGGTTAGCCGTGGCCCGTAGGTAGGCAATTTCCCCGGATTCCAGCACGGTTTCCAGGCGAAAACCCTGACGCTCTAGAACGTCCAGGGCCGTTTTGTTGATTACGATTTTGGTAAGGACGTTGTCATGGCCCTCGCCGCGATTGGGGTCTTGGTTAGTTTCTTCGATCAGTTCAGCGATGGTGGAACGGCCATTACCGATAACGTGGGCCGGAATGCGCTCGGCCACGGCGACCAATTTGCCATTAATCACCAGAACCCGGTGGTCGCTGCCTTTATAAAAACGTTCAACGATAATGGAACGGCTTTTGGATTCTTCGCTGGCCAGATCGTAGGCGGCGGTGGCCTGATTCCAATTACGGATATCAATGGTGATGCCGCGGCCGTGATTGCCGTCTAGGGGCTTGATCACAATGGGATAACCGCCGACATCGTTAATAGCTTCTTCCAAGTCTTCAAAATATTGGATTGTTGTTCCCTTGGGAACGGGAATACCCGCATTTTGCAGGATGGTTTTAGTCCCTTCCTTGTCACAGGCCAGCTCAACCCCCAGGATGCTGGAATGGGAACTAAGGGTAGCCTGGATGCGTTGCTGATAGATCCCATAGCCCAATTGCACCATGGCGCGGGCACTGAGGTGCATCCACGGAATTTGTCGGGCCTCGGCTTCGGTCACAATCGTTTCAGTGCTAGGCCCTAAAGCCGAATTAGCGTAGAGGTCTCGGAGGTCGGCTAAATCTCGTTCCAACTCCTCGACTGGATAACGTCCCGTTTCCACTAAGGCCTGACAGAGGCGGACAGCAGCCCGCCCAGCATAGCGCCCCGCCTGCTCATCGACGTATTCAAAGACAACGTTATAGACCCCTGGGGTCGCCGTTTCCCGCGTACGCCCAAACCCTGCGGTCATCCCTGCCAATTCCTGTAACTCTAGGGCAATGTGCTCCACAATATGTCCCATGTAGGTGCCCGTCTGTACCCGCTCTAAAAAGCCCCCCCGGTAGCCCGGTGAACAATAGTGCTCAATCAGAGTGGGGAGGGAAGCCACCAGGCCCTCGTAGAACCCCGGAATTTCATGGGAAGGCTTCTCGGCTAGGTCTTCTAAATCCAGACGCATCACAATCAACTTGGGGCGTCGAATACTCCAGTAGTTAGGGCCACGTAGGGTGAGGGTTTTTAGGATTTTCATGGTTGCTGTGTAGTCAGAATCCGCAGAGAGGAGTAGGAATGCCTTTGCTAGAGAGCCTTTTGCATCGTCATTGTCGAGGGTCGTCTTGCTCAGGAACTGTTTATCATGAACATTTCTGGGCTAGTCCTGGGGAGGAAGTCCCTGGCTCGCCGTGGCCGCCCAACCCCTTCATTATTCTTTATGATTCACGCTGGGTCATAGGACGATGGTACTTTAAATGATAGGCATCTCCCTGGGACAGAATATGAACCCGCAGGTTATGTAAGCTTAAGGGGTTCGCGGCTTCCACCAGACCGGCGTTGGAATAACTCATTTCCCTTGCGTCAACGAAGGTGACTGTTCCCTGGCCAATGACGCGGACAATGCCGTCTTGTTCAAAGAGAGCGCAGGTATCTTCATCAATCCCTAGGCCGAGCAGTTCCGGATGGCCAGACATCGCACTTAACAAGCGGGCCATGCGATTGCGATTGTGAAAATGTTGGTCAACGATAATCTCGGGAATAATCCCCAGGCCCAGGGACATATCCACTAGAGACCGATTGGGCCATTCTCCGCTACTGCCCCCCGCAATCATGTGGTGTCCCATAACGGCCGCTCCCGCACTGGTTCCTGCTAGGCTAATTTCTCCCTGTTGGGCCCGTTGACGGATACGGTGCATCAACGGCGTATCAGCCAGGAGTTCACAGAGGCGCAGTTGGTCTCCCCCCGTTAAAAAAACCCCCGTGCATTCCTCCACAAAGGCCTGGAAGTAGGGGTCTTCTCCCTGGGCGCGATCCCGGATATCTAGCACCTTAATCAGTTGGGTGCCCATGCTATCAAAAATTTGTTGGTAGCGGTCTCCAATCAATACCGGTTCCCGTGAGGCGGAGGGAATAATGGCAATTTTTGCTTCACTGCCCCCAGACCGTGCCCAGAATGTCTGTAGGATCTCTCTGCCATTAACTTTATCCTCGGCCCCCCCAATGATCAGGATGGCCGTTTTAGTGGGAAAAGACATGGGATTATTGGGGTCTTGGGTTTCTACTTGCAACATCATAATAGGGCAACAGGACAGGAAAACTCCAGGCAGAGCAGTGGATGCAAAGAATGACTGTATAGTAGCCGGAAGATAAGACGAATTTTATCGAAGTATGGCACGGAAAACTGTGCCCTTTAGAACGGGGTTGACGCTGGGCCTTCACTTCCATTGCTAAAATCCTTGGGTCTTAGAAACCATGGCTGCCTTCATCAGAGGGATTGAGAACCCAGGCCCCTTGGCTTGAAAAAAAGCCCAAAACTCGCTAAGATGCCACTCCCATGCCGTCAGCCCTCCAGGATTGCCCCGTGCAGATTGATATTATTACCCTTTTTCCCGATTTTTTTACCTCGCCGTTGCAGTCTGGCCTGCTGGGCAAGGCCTTAGCCAAGGGCATTGCCGACGTGTCGTTAACAAACCCCCGCGACTTTACCACCGACCGACACCACAAAGTTGATGATGAACCCTACGGCGGGGGGGTTGGCATGGTTTTAAAGCCCGAACCCATTTTTGCGGCGGTGGAATCCCTGGCGGTTTTACCCCAACGGGAGGTGATTCTGCTCACTCCCCAGGGCCAAACGATGAATCAGGCTTTGTTTCAGGATCTGGCAACCTACGACCAATTGGTGTTGATCTGCGGCCATTACGAAGGGGTGGATGAGCGGGTTTGCCATCTGGTTACCCGTGAGGTTTCCCTGGGGGATTTTGTACTGACCTGTGGTGAAATTCCGGCCCTGGCCCTGATCAATGGCGTGATCCGACTGTTACCCGGTACTGTCGGTAAAGAGGAATCCCTCAAGGCCGAGAGTTTTGAAGCGGGCCTGCTAGACTATCCCCACTACACCCGGCCCGCTAATTTTCGGGGCTGGGAGGTTCCCCCAGTACTTTTGTCAGGCAATCACCAGGCCATTGCCGAGTGGCGTTATCAGCAACAAAAGCAACGAACCCAACAGCGTCGCCCTGACTTGTGGCAGTGTTGGCTTCAAGCTTCAAAAACAGCCTCAACCACCGCCCACGATGGTGACAACTTCTAGGCGGTCTCCGGCCTGGAGTCGGGTCTGGTTCCAGTACTGGCGATGGAGAATGTCACCGTTGTATTCCACTGCAATCAGACGAGAATTAAAACCCTGCTGATGGAGGAAGTCAGGCAGGAGGGTAGATTCTGGACAAAGACAAGGTTCGCCGTTTACCCAGAGGGTTATAGAAGCAGGAGAGGAAAGGGACATGGATCACCGTCATTGAGATAGGTCAGCGAGGGCCACCAGGGCCTGTTTCCAGATTAGCCAATCCCGGTTCCCCTCGGTACACCAGGGCCAGCTAGCTGAAAAATTGCTGGGAAGACGAAATTGATCTACATTAATGCGGGAGATGGAAAAGTTGGGTACTGACTATTGATCTCCCCTATCGTGTGTTAGTTGCCGAGGCCATTCTGTTTTGTTGAAGCGCGTATCCTTGCCCTCTCCCCAAATCATCATTAGCCTCCTCCGTGACTACGGTCTATGGCTAATTCCCTGTCTGGCCATGGCTACTATTCCCCTAGCATGGCGCTATAGTGCTCAACTGGCCCCTGCCCCTAAACCAGATACCGCCCTTGCTCCAGTTCCTGCAACCTTACCTCCCCTCAGTACACTGCCCACGCCTTCTAGCCTGCTTCCCCCCGTCCCCCTGGCCGCTAACACCAATCCTCCCACCAAGAAAACGCCTCCCGTCAGCCAGGCCCAGGCGGCAACCCACACTGTAACCCCAACATCTATCCCCCCTCTACCGTCAGCCCGTCCTCCTGCGGCCCAGACAGCTCCTGCCCCTCAAGCCGTTGCCCCTCAACCTGCTTACGTCCCGCCTCCCCTAGAAATTCGAGTCGGCATTGCCCGCCAAGTCCCCCAGGTAGTGGTTAGCACCTCCCAACAGGCCGTCCTCCAGGATCGTAATGGCGGGGCCTTGAACACGGTTCATGCTAACCAGGCCCTGACCGTCCAGGCCAACGGGGCCAATCTACAAATCGATGGCCAATCCCTTCCGGGTGTTCTCTGGTTGACCCCGGCCCAGGGCAGTTATGTGGCCGTTGGCGATCGTTGGTATCGGGGTCGGGTACTCCTGGTTTCCAATGGTAATAGCGTAATTGCCGTCAACTACGTTGACCTAGAGCATTACCTCACCAGTGTGGTGGGCAGTGAAATGCACGCCAATGCTCCCGCCGAGGCCCTCAAGGCCCAGGCCATCGCCGCCCGTTCCTATGCCTTGGTTCACATGATTCGTCCCGCTAGTGATTGGTTTGACCTCGGCGATAATCAACGCTGGCAAGTCTATAAAGGCCTGCAAAGTGAGTACAATACCTCCCAACAGGCTGTTCTGGAAACAGCGGGTCAAGTCTTGAGCCATCAAGGGGGCGTCGTCGAATCCCTCTATGCTGCCACCGATGCCATTGTTGCCTCTGTCCACCAGGGCCGGGGCATGAGTCAACTGGGGGCCTATGACCTGGCTAAACAGGGCTACAACTACCAACAGATCCTTAATCGCTACTATCCGGGAGTCGGCCTAGCTCGGGTCATCCTCCAGCAATAGGTATGGTCAGCAGTTTTTTCTCTCTGCTATTTCAACCCACTTGTCCCCTTTGTCAGCGTCGAGCGGCCGCCTTACTCTGTGAAAATTGCCAGGCTCAACTCTACAGTTACCGGTTGGCCCAACCGGCCCAGGCCTGGTCGGCGGCCTGTCCCCGCTTTATCTGGGGCCAATACGAGGGCAAATTGAAACAGGCCATTGCGGCGCTTAAATATGATCGTCAACCGGCCCTGGCGGAATGGCTAGGCTTTGAGCTGGCCGAAGCCTGGCTCCAGGCCTTTCCCCAGAGGCCAGGGCCAAAACCCGTCGTCATTCCCATTCCCCTCCATCCCCAAAAACTCAAGGAACGGGGCTTTAATCAAGCAGAACTCCTGGCCCGAGCCTTTTGCCGCCTGACCCGCTATCCTCTTCTGGCTCAGGGCCTCCTGCGAGTAAAAAACACAGCCCCGCTGTTTGACCTCAATCCCCAGGCCCGGCGGGCCATGGTTGCCCAATCCCTACAGCCAGGGCCTAAACTGGAAGCCGTGACTCAGCCGGTTCTCCTTATTGATGACATCTATACCACTGGCGCCACCGTCCAAGAAGCCTGTCGGGCCCTGAGCCAAGCCAGCAAAACGTTTTTAGGCTTGGTTGCTATGGCCTCACCCCCTTAAGGCCAGATGATAGGAATAATCAGGTATCTTGTATTCAGCAATATCGACAGGGCCAGGTAAATGGGGCAAGATTTCAATGGTGACAACAGGGTCTAGGGACGAACCGATGGCGCTCAAGCTTTATTTTCTGCGACATGGCCAGACCGCCTACAGCGAAACGGGCGGTTACTGTGGCACCCCTGAAAATGACCCTGGTTTAACCCCTGAGGGGATAGAAATGGCCGAAGCCTTTGCCGAGGCCTATTGTCATCTGCCGTGGCAAGCGGTATATGTCAGCCCTCTGCAACGGGCCATCCAAACGGCTAAGCCCTTGTGTAACCGTCTGAAGATTACCCCAGAAATCCGGCCAGGCCTGAGGGAAGTCTCCTACGGTGAATGGGAAGGATTGCATCCCCGCCAAGTCTATGAGCGCTACCACGATCTTTACATGCAGTGGCTAACCGACCCGGCCTGGAATTCACCACCGGGAGGGGAACGGGGAATTGATATTGCCCGGCGTTCCTACCATGTCCTCGAAGAAATTGAAGACCGCTATGCGACGGGGAATGTTCTCCTCGTCTCCCACAAAGCCACTATCCGCATCATGCTGTGCCACCTGATGGGCATTGATATTGGCCGCTACCGAGACCGATTTGCCATGCCCGTGGCTGGGATGAGTATTGTTGAATTAGCGTCCCGTGGCCCTCTCTTTCACGTCATTGCTGACCGCTCCTACCTCAGCCCCTACCTGCGAAGCCTACCCTGTACTTGACCGAGCTTTTAGCTTATCCAGGGCCTTTGATGTACCCGGGATAAAAGGTATTATGATTTCAAGTTTTAAGCCAGAAAATTGGCTCAGGGTTAGTATAACGGCTAAAGTGAGCCGCAACAGTTGACCTTTAACGTTTAACTACGTTTGAGAGGTCGACCCCAACGCAGTGTTAAGCTTCTGTCTTTGGGCGATTTGCATGAGCATCCGAAGTGCTTCATTAACTGAATCACTTGTCGGAAATGCTTGAGCAACATCAAGATCTAGCAATACTACATTAGTCCCGGCCCTGTAGCGTTCGACATATTTTCCTCTAACACCACCCTGCATTTTGCTAAAGTCGTATTCAGGATGCAATTCGTCTTCTAGTTCTTGGTTAGTCTGCATTTGCATAAAATCTCTGTTCACTTCGGGTCGCCTCTCGTGCGCTAATTAATCCGAACCCGATCTGCTCGATCTGTGTGTGAGACCACTAGAACACGATTCGTATGAGATAAACCAATGATAACGTAACGCTCCTCACCATAAGAGTGATCTGTATCAGGGAATGTCACAGATAAAGGATCATTGAAAACAGTAGATGCCTCGCCGAATGAAACACCATGCTTTTTTAAGTTTGAGTTTGCTTTGCTGGGATTCCATTCAAACTGCATCTCAACAATGATTGCTACTCTAGTTCAAGGTTTAAGCTTACCATCAAAGAAGTGCATTGCATTGGATTAACGCATTCTATAAGAGCGGCGCTCTCTGAAAAGTTGATGCGACTCTTCATCCGTAGAATTTATTGCACAGCCTTTGATGTATCCGAGACAGAAAGAAATATACCTTTAGACTCAAAACTGGAGAGTTGTCTCAGGGTTAGTATCATCTAACGAGATTGATCCTAGGAGTCAGTGTTATGCCCATTGGTGTTGCAGAGTTTATGGAAAACCAGGAAAATCGCTGTCCTGTGGTACTCTCTTTCACGTCATTGCTGACCGCTCCTACCTCAGCCCCTACCTGCAAAGCCTACCCTGCACTTAATGCCAAGTTGCTAAAACTCAGTTACATAACTGACCCCACCCGTCCTCCCCTTCGCAAGGGGAGGTGCCGGAGGCGGAGGGGTAAAAATCTGTAGCTTTAACTTGAAGAATTGGTATAATCCCGAGGGCAGATGGCGCTAGATATCACCTAAGACTTTGAGTAGATCTGCTTTTTTCATTCTGCTGGTTCCAGGGATACCTTTTTCCTGAGCTAGCTTTCTCAATTGAGTAATAGGAAGTTCATCTAATGATGGTTCAGGCTTGACGAGAGGGGTTGTATAAAAAACCTCTTTGAAACTGTCTAGTTTTTTGCCTTTTGTAATTCCACACTTTAAGCTCACAACTTCGGTGAGGCTTTCCTGCCAGTATTGACGCTCTGGAACATCCAATTTATCTAAAGCGGTTGCAATGTTAAGGGTTGGCAGAGGATTATCAGAATGATGGACTAAATACTCCAAGCCTGATTGGATTTCCTCTCGACTAGCAGTGGTTAGGTTGATTGATGGCTTAAGAACTTTAGGTGGCTCTGCATAAAAGACCTCTTTAAAAATATCTAATTTTTTCCCCTTGGTAATGGCGCATTTCAGACCCGTAATTTCGTTTAGGCTGGCTTTCCAGGACTGGCGCTGAGGCACATCAATTTTTTCTAAAGCGGTGGCTAAGGTAACGCCAACAAGGGGATTAACGGGCCGACGAATTAAATAATCTAGGCCGAGTTTAATTTCTTCGCGGCTAGCCGTCGTCAAATTAATTCTGGGGATTTTCTCCTGGGCCAAGAGTTGAGCGCAATTCTGAGTCGCTTCAGTATCATCGGCAATAATGCACCAGACTTTATTAATACCGGCTTCTTCAGCGGCCGCCAAAATGAAAGTATTGGCTATGGCCTGAAAGGATTCTGCGCCAGTTTGTTTAACAATGACTGGCATCCAATTTCGTCCACCGGCTTCATTAATGGCCTTAGCCGAACTGGTAATCAAAAAGCGATGGGCTTGTGTCGGTTGGCCCGGTTTAATTTCGTCTAAATAAATATGTAGTAGGGTTCCAATATCTTGTTGCATTAGATGAAATACTCCTCGACGAATCGTTTATAGGCGACAAAAGCTAACTGATTGGTAAGCGCTGCTGGACGACGGGAAAAATGAGCTGAAGAAATATGGGCTATATTGGGCAAATTGAAAATTTCTTCATTTTTTACCATTTCTGTCTTCTTGGGAAAGAAGAAGGGAGTCAAGTCTATTTTGTCAGATTGCATCACATTGTCAATGATTTTGTTAATCTCTTCCCTCGCTTGCTTTTCTTGAGCCGGTGTCATTTGCTCCCCATTAAAAAAGATAGGTAAAGGTGTCGGATCAGCTAACTCAGGTGAATAAACACGGCGTTCCTGACCCAGTTGAGGAAGAATGTCCTTCATCGCCGTAGCGGCATTATTCAGCGATGCTAATCCGTTATGCTTGGATGGCATCAAAACAACATCTGACGCAATAATTGCCTCTTTGGTAAAATAGTTTGAGCCTGGAGGAGCATCAATTAAAATATAGTCGTATTTATTTTTAACTCTGCTTAGAATTTTTCCAAGCGACCCTTTATAAAGAATTGAGGGCAAAGATGAGGGGGGAACTTCCAAAAAACCTTCATCAGCAGGAATGACATCAAAAAAACGATACCATTTACCATCTTTAAGTTTTATTGGATAGGGAGAGATCAGATCATCAATTGCATAGTCTTTTGAATTTGAATCTTTAAGAAAGTCTAATAATTTGACTTTTCCTGGTTTAATACCAAGAATCTCTGTCAGATCTTTTTGGTTGGGATCAAAATCTACAACTAAAACCTTTTTCCCAAATCCGCCCTTGGCAGAGGGAAGCGACAATATTGAAGCTAAATTAATGGTTGTTGTTGTTTTACCGACACCTCCCTTATTATTGTAGAGAGCGATGACAAGAGAATTACAATTGTTTTCGATGTAGTCTTTGAGTAAATATATTTTTTCATCAATATTCCCGGCATTTAATTCAATGTTATTTGTAAAGGGATAAATGACTTTACCATGGCGACGAAAGAGTTGAATACGGTCTGCATTTGTTATAATTCCCCATTTTGCTTGAGAACAATTGATAGCTTCTGGGTCTAAATATCCTTTTAATTGTCTTACTAAAGATAAGTATTCAGCAGTATTAGGGGAGATATTTTTACTTCGTCTCTTTAGTTCTACAATCAGAGAAGGAGCTTTTAGAGAGTGAGAAAAATTATCTATGCCATTATTTTTTCGGGCGGCAATATCAACTTTTTGTGCTCCCAAACCAGTTGGATACTCTTTGACAATCTCACCTCTTTGAAACGTAAAGCCAAAGAGTTTTAGCATCTCTGGAATGACCAAGTGATCAGCAATCATCGGCTCGAGTGCTCCTGGTGCTAGGTTTAGCCAGGCCTGTTGGAGAGAAGTGTGTGCCATACAATGTGATGCGAGGATAGGGGACGGAGAAGAGGAAAGCCGATAGAGCTGAGCAGGCGGTGTTGCCTGGGCCAAGTGCAGACCGGCATGTTGACTTTACAAACGGGGTGCTTAGGCTCTTGACCCTTGCTAGTATATGGCCCTCATTGATTTTAGGCAAGCTGAAATGAGCCAATTAAGAGCCGAATGTTGAGCTTGTATAATCCTGGGTTAAGAAAAGGTTTAGTGACCCTTAAGAACAGTTTTTGGGCTTAGGCCTGTCAAGAATTACCGCTGGACCACTTCCTTACATAGTCTAAAATAATCTTGCCCCCTGGGGCCGATAAAGCTCAGGTAATTTAGAGCGAGGGCATAACCTTGCGGAGTAAGCTAAGTCGTAGCTCAGAACCAGTCAGTAGGATAGTCTACGAAGAAGAGGTCGTTGTTCTAGAAAAATCTGCTGATGGCGAATGGGTGAAAATCTGGGCCGGGGTTCAGGAAGGCTGGGTTCTGTTGAAAAATTTGGAGAGAATGTGAGTTGGAGTAACTGCCAAGAATTTTGTCGAAAATTATCTTAAGTTGACAGGCAAACAATATCAATTTTATTGGCTAAAAAATCAACCTCTATGACTCTAATTGTAATTATTTAGACTATACTCAGTGACTCAAGCCCAACAAAATGCCCTAATACCAAATCTCTGAGACCTAACTACACAAGTGACCCCACCCATCCTCCCCTTCGCAAGGGGAGGTGCCTGAGAAGCGCGAAGGCGGAGGGGTGAAGAGCTACAATAGCACCAATAGACGGCATCTCTATGACTATAATTTTCAACCAAGCCTCCGAAAAAGAGAAAAGGAGACAGCTACGCCAAAATCCAACCAAAGCAGAGAGCATTGTTTGGCAATATTTCAAAGGTAAAAAAATTGCGAACTGTAAATTTCGCCGTCAGTATAGTATTGGGCCGTTTGTTGTAGACTTTTATTGCCCAGAACTGAAACTAGCCATTGAAATAGACGGAGAAAGCCATGATAGCCTTGAAGCCCAAGCCTATGACTTGAATAGACAGCAATATATCGAAGCTTTTGGTATTAGTTTTTTGCGATTCACCAATCAGCAAATTTATGAAAATGCAGAATCTGTAATGATGAGCATTGTCGATCACGTCAATTATTTAAGAAAGAAAATGTCCATGCTCCATCATCAGGCATTAGAAAATGAATGCTAGGCCCATCCTGTCCTTATCTTTACTAAGCGATTGCTTAGGCCCAACGGTACAACCGACCCCTCCCACCCTCCCCTTGGCAAGGGGAGGTGCCTGAGCTGGCGAAGGCGGAGGGGTAAATCTCTCTGGCCCTGATTGGGAGAATTCGGACTATATCCAGTTACTCAAGCCCAACAAAATGCCTAACCTCACCTGTCTTCCTAGCTAGCGAAGGCAGAGGGGTGAATCGGCCTTAAGGCGATGCTTTCAAGTTGGGTTAAAATCAAGGCAATCGCTGACGCACAGACAATCTTTAGGTTATTTATACTATGTTAGCCTTAGCCAAAACTGACTATGAACAAGACTTTGCGCTTTGGGTCGAACAAACAGTTGCCTTCCTCAAGGCCAAAGATTATGCGGCGGTAGATTGGCCAAATTTAATTGAGGAGGTAGAAGGGTTGACTCGTAGTGATAGACGAGAGCTAGAAAATCGTTTAATTACCCTATTTGAACACGCTCTCAAACGTCGTTATGTGGCCTTGCCGGATTGTTATCGAGGTTGGGAAGTCACCCTATTGCGCACTCAATACCGACTAAAGCAAATCCTTGATGATTCCCCTAGTTTACGCAATTACTTTCTAGGAATTATGGAAAAGTGTTATCAAAATGCGGCGAAAAATATACGACGGGAATATGATGCTATTTTGCCGGAGGTCATTCCTTTTGATCAAGAAATTGACAAGTTATTAAACGAAGAATTTTGGCAGTTGCAATGATCACCCGCGTGAATTGATGCCAAATCTCTGAAGCCTAGCGACACAGACGACCCCGTCCATCCTCTTCGGTGCCGCAGGCGGAGAGCTGAATCTCTCTCCCTTATTGAAAAAATTGGGATTAAACTAGGCCTTATCTTTCATTGCGTCTGACCATGCTCCGTTCTCCGTCCTCTCTTTCTCCCCCCCTTAATCTGAGCGCACTCTACGAACAAGATTACTATGCTTGGCTCCAGGCTACAGCGAAACAATTGAAGGACAATCAACTCCAGGGCCTGGATCGGTTAAATTTGCTCGAAGAAATTGAAAGCATGGGACGAAGCGAAAAGAATGCCTTAGGGAGCAACCTACAAATCCTTTTAATGCATCTTCTCAAGTATCGCTATCAACCCGAAAAACGCTCGAATAGCTGGCTATTAACGATTTTTGAGCATCGTGACCGCATCGAAGAGGCCCTAGAACAAAGTCCGAGCCTACAACCCTATCTCAGGGAGATTTTCCATAAATGTTATGCTAAAGCCCGCCAGAAGGCCGCGCTAGAAACGGGTCTGGCCCTCAACACATTTCCCGCCGAGTCTCCCTTTAGTTTAGACGAGACGTTAGATGTTGATTTTTTGCCGGAAACCAAAAGTGGTTAGAAATTTGGCTACTTTTCTGTTCTACTGCAATACTTTTTCGAGTTCATGCTGTTGCCAGAGCGATTGGTACAAACCCGGTTGCTGTAACAGGGCCTCGTGGGTTCCACTTTGCACAATCTGGCCCTGATCCATGACTAAAATACGGTCAGCCTGGGCGGCGGCGGACAGTTGATGGGAAATAAAAATAACGGTGTTCTGACGCTGTTGGGCCAGATAGCTCAAAATATGGGTGGCGGTTTGATTATCCACACTGGAGAGGGCATCATCCAACACCAGGACAGGGGCCTCTAATACCAAGGCCCGAGCCAGGGCCGTGCGTTGGCGTTGGCCCCCGGACAGGGAAATGCCTCGTTCTCCGACCAGGGTCTGGTACTGCTGAGGAAAATAATGGATCTCTGAGTCTAGATAGGCCTGCTGGGCCGCCTTGGCGATGGCGTCTCCCTCCAACTGGGGGACACCATAGCGGATATTATTTTCAATCGTGGTACTGAACAAAAAACTTTCTTGGGGCACAAAGGCGATGGCTCGGCGGAGATCCTCTAGACTGACTTGGGTAATATCTACACCATCTAAGAACAATTGGCCGGGGGCAATATCTAAGAGACGAGGTAGGGCATTGGCCAATGTCGATTTCCCGCAACCGATGGGGCCAACAATGGCCACCATTTCCCCCGGTTCAATGCAAAAATTAACGTCCTTCAAGGCCCAGGTTTCGCTACCCGGATAACGATAACTGAGGTGAGTCGCCGTGATTTCCCCCAGCAAGGGTCGGGCCAGGGCCTGAACCGTAGGCACATTCTGAATACGGGGCTGAGCCTGAAAAATAGCCTCCACCCGGTCGATGCTCACTTCTCCCCGCTGGTAAGCCGTAATGGTAAACCCCAGCAGGGCCGTGGGGAAGACCAAACGCTCCACTAAAATAATCAGGGCAATAAAATCCCCAATACTAATTTCTCCCTTTTGAATGGCAGCCGTGCCAAAGGCCAGCAGCAGGAGCAAGCTAATGTAGGACAGGCCCTCAATGACCGGAAACAACAAATTACGAGTCTGTACTAGCTTGAGATTGGCCTGGAGCAATTTTTGATTTTGACGGCGAAAGGCCTGGCGCTCGTTGTCTTCCTGGGCATAGATTTTAATCAGATTAATGCCGCTCATGTCTTCTTGGATCAATTCACTGAGATCCGAGAGTTCTTCCTGAACTGCCAACTGGTAATCCCGCAGTTTGCCGCTAAACAGGTTAACAATCTGGAGCATCACCGGATAAACCGCGATGGCCATCAGACTGAGGGGAATATGAATGGAGAGCATCGCCGGCAGGGTCAGAGCATAGGCAAAAATGGTATTAATTAAACTCAGCACCGCAAACCCAACTAAGCGACGAATATTATCCACATCACTGGTGGCCCGATTGATCAGGTCGCCCGAGGTATTTTCACTAAAGTAGGCCGGCTCTAGTTTGAGCAGATGGCTAAAGATCTGTTGCTTAAGGTTGTACTCTATCTGGCGACCAATCCCAAAAATCGCTAGCCGGGAAATCATCCGAATGGCCCACATCACCGAGGCCAGGGCCATAATAGCCAGGGCCACGCCGAGCAGTTGGCCCAAATGAAAATTGGCCCCGAGGTCGTCAATGCTATCTCTAATTAAGATTGGGATGTAAACCCCGAGGACATTGGCCAATAACAGGGCCACCATCCCGACCCCTAGGGCCTTTTTATGGGGGGATAGATAGGCTAAGAGGCGGCGAAAACGAGATTGGGCCATTAGAAACTAGGGCTTGGTGTTGACACTGACGGGCCCATTCACCAGGGTCTGACAGGCCAGGCGATAGGAGTCCGGTTTTTTGCGAAGGACGCGCTGTTCAAAATCCGTTTTGGGGGATAAATTCTCCATGCCCGCCACGATCTCTACAATACAAGTCCCGCACTGGCCATAGCCACCACAATTCATTAATTTCCCTCTAAGGGTATAGAGGTCAACTCCATTTTGCAGGGCCTTTTCCCGGAGATTGGCCCCCTGGGCAACAACTACCTCCTTTCCTTCTTTGACAAACGTGATCGTCATCATCCCTCCTGGTGCTATTGAATGACTGGCGCAATATTAAGAAATTTTACGGGATTCTGCGACGATTCTAGTTTTCTGCTAGAGGAATTAGGGCTGAATATCAAACAACTGATTATTGGGTAGGTTGCTCACCGAGCGTTGCAGACGATTGAGAGATTGGTTGTAGCCAATGATGGCCTGGAGAAAACGGCCCCGAGCGTTGGCCAAGTCCCGCTGGGCATTAATGACATCTGTCTGGGTACCGACCCCTGCTTGGAACCGTAACCGAGCCAGGCGCAGGGCCTCTTCAAAACGGGTGACGTTGGTGCGGGTACTGACGATGTTTTCCTTGGTGGAAATGAGGTTGTTGTAGGACTCCTCCACATCGAAGCGGATTTGGTTGCGCTGTTTGGTAAATTCACTCTGGGCAATGTCCATCTGACGTTCGGCCCGACGAGCTTCGGCAAAGGCCCGGCCACCATCAAAAAAGTCCCAGCGTACTCGGGCAGTAAAGGCGTAACCATCGACGACGCCGACGGCGTTATCAAAATTGTCTTGGTAGTCGTAGCTGGCCACAAAATCGACCCGAGGTTTAATGGCCGAGAGGGCAATCTTACGATCTTGGTCGCTAATCTCTACCTGGATCAACTGTTGTTCGAGTTCAGCCCGATTTTTATAGGCCTGGACAATGGTGTTTTCAAGGGGAATCGTCCAATTGCCGGCCTCTTTGATCTCATCGGCAGCCGTTAATTCTACCTGTTGACCAACGTTAAGCAGTTGAGAAATCCGACGGCGGGCATTGCGCTGATCAGCAATAGCTCGGGTCAGGGCCTCATTAGCGGTGGCTAAATCCCCTTCGGCCCGGAGCACATCAAATCGGGTTCCCAAGCCTGCCTGTTCCAAGAGTCGCGCATCCCGCAAACTTTGGGCGGCATCTTCCACCGAGGCCTGGGCAATGGCCACCTGGGCATCGGCCCCTTGCAGGGCATAGTAACGATCCGTCACATCAAAGCGAGTTTGTTCCGAGGTCACTTCAATTTGTAGCCGGCTATTTTGGACTTGCTTTTCGGCCTTTTCAATTTGGGCGCTACGCTCTCCCCCCGTGTAGATGTTGTAGGTTAATTGCAGTGAGCCAACAGCGTTGGTACTAGTTTCCTTTTGGACGTTGGGCACGATGAAGGGGTTATTTTGGGCATTGATTTGGTTCAGGGCATTATTCAACTCAATGCCTGGGCTACTTTCACGACTAAAGGAAAAATTAGTACTTAGGGTCGGATAGAGGGCGGCCCTAGCGGCGGTCAAACCAGCCTCTTCTCGCTCTAGAACAATTCGGGCCTGCTGGAGTTCCGGATTATTTTTCAGGGCCAGTTCAATAGCCTGGTTGAGGGTAATGGCCTGGCGGATATTGGTTTGGACTTCCTGGGGCTTGGTGGGAAACAGCAGGGGCGTTCCAGCCGGGTTTAGATTGTTGGGGGGGCGGTCTGACGGCAATTGGAGCGTGCTAACGCCAGCCGCCTCTGGAGAGGACGAATTGGTGGAGGGAACAGTCTGGGCAGGGGAAGACGAATTGGTAGGGGGAACAGTCTGGGCATTGGAAATCAGACCCATCGCTAAGACGCCACAGAGGCCAGTACCAAGACTCAATAATGCACGAGATAGAGATAGGGAAAACTGGGAGGAAATTGATTTCATAGGAATTTGTCCAGACAAGTTGTCTCTTAAGCAAAAATATAAACTAGGGCATCTCCGCTAAATAACTTACCGCATCGGCCCAGGAATGAAAACTTACCCAGGGGCGTAGCAGTGCTGAACCGCACCAGCACGTCGGGGGTCGCCAACGCCTTCTAGGATCCCGCTGGCGGGGTAACCAACGGCATGAACTCCGCCAAAAAACATATTTTGTTCTCGCCACAGATGCACTTGAGTTCCATCTTGAAAGGCTAGGATTTCTAAGACTTCTGGATTTTTTAAAGGTTCCACATTTAGATGATAGTCCTCCCAATGAAGGCGGGATTGAGTAACGGCTTCGGGCAGGGCCAGACCAAAGTCCAGGTAGTGGGAAATCACCTGCCACAGGGCCGTCCGAATGCGATTCGACCCCCCAGAGCCTAGCACTAACTCTGGCCGCTGTTCCCCCAACAGGAGGGTAGGGGCCATCATCGAAGACAACCGTTGGCCCGTCGCCCACTGATGGAAACCATGGGGATTGAGGTCGGCTTCCCCCAGCATATTGTTGAGCATGATGCCTGTCCCCGGTAGAAAATGAGCCGAGCCTTCGCCATTAGAACTGGTGACACTGGCGGCATTGCCTTCTTGATCCAGGACACTAATATGAGTTGTACTACCGAGCTTATTACTGGGAAACGGGCCCAACAGGTGGGCCTGGTACTGCTTTAGGAGTTTCTCCGACAAAAAGCGGGCGGCGATGTCCGATTGATAAATGGCGGGGTCGTAGTGATGATTGCGGGCCTGATTGGTCAAGGCCATGATCTGGCTAAACAGGGCCAGATGCTCGACGCTTTCTAGACGAATGGTGGTCATATCCACCGCTTCCAGCAACTTGAGAGCAAAGGCGATGAGACTACCGCCAGAACTGGGAGGGGGATTGGTCAGTAACCGATGGCCCCGGTAGGTCAGGGCCAGGGGCGGCCGCACCCAGACTTGATAGGTTTGTAAATCCTCTAGGGTTAAATAACCGCCATCGGCCAAACTGGCGACTAAATGATGAGCTAGATCCCCTTGATAAAATTCCCGTGCCCCCTTCTGGGCCAAGTATTCCAAGGTATTGGCCAAGGCTGGACATCGGCCCGTTTCCCCTGCTTCTAGCAAGGCCCCCTGGGGAGCATAGATCGCCTGGCCCTCGGCGGTATGGGTCAAAATGGGCTGAAGCAGTCGATAGGTAAAGGCATTAAAGGCATTGACGGTAAATCCGCGCCGGGCGTAGTCAACCGCCGGTTCAATCAACACCTTAAACGGTAGTCGGCCCAATTGTTGATGCACCGTAAACAGGCCCGCCACCAGGCCCGGTACGGCAATGGACGCTTTGCCAATGTGAAAGGTCTGCACCGCACCGCCAAAATTCAGATCCACCGGGCCAAAATCTAGGTCAGCAACCGCTTTTTTGCGCTGGGGGGTTTGGCAAAAAAAGTCAAACAATCGATTTTCCTGGTTTTGACTATGGGCCAGCAGGAAACCGCCACCACCCAAGGACGTGAGGGTCGATTCCACCACACAGGCCGCCAAGACCGCCGCAATGGCCGCATCAAAGGCATTGCCCCCGGCCTCTAGGATCAAGCGGCCCGCCTCCGCCGTTTGGGGATGACCGGCGGCGATAACACCCTGGGTTTTTTGCGCCATGATTGTACTTATCCTTGAAGCAATCCTCGTCTTGGGAACTAAAATTAAGCATAGGTCTTATCCCCAGCGTTATGAGCCAGTGTCTGAATCCTGATTGTTTAACCCTCAATCCGACCACCCATCAATTTTGCCAAAAGTGTGGCAAGGTTCTGCTCCTCAAAGACCGCTACCAGGCCATGAAGCTGATTGGTCAGGGGGGCTTTGGGAAAACCTTTTTGGCCATCGACCACGATAAGCCCTCTAAACCTCACTGTGTAATCAAGCAGTTTTTTCCTCAGCTAGAAGGTTCGGATGGCATGGCTAAAGCCGAGGCCCTATTTGCGGCAGAGGCCCAGCGCCTAGAAGAATTAGGACATCATGATCAGATTCCGGCATTGTTGGCTTATTTCACCGTTGAGGGTCGGCAGTACCTCGTTCAGGAATATATCGAAGGGGAAAATTTAGACGAGGAGTTAAAGCGCCTGGGGACATTTGATGAGGCCAAGATTCGGCAGGTATTACTGGATCTATTGCCGGTATTAGATTTTATCCATCAGCGTCAGGTCATTCATCGGGACATTAAGCCAGAAAATATTATCCGTCGAGCCTTGGATCAGAAGTTGGTTTTGGTGGACTTTGGAGCAGCGAAACAACTCTCATCAGCTAATCGAGCGAGAACGGGTACAGTAATTGGCACAGTGGGCTATGCTTCACCAGAGCAGATGAATGGCAAAGCAGTTAGTTCTAGCGATCTTTATAGTCTGGGCGTCACTTGCTTACATTTGCTAACCGGTATTGAACCGGGTGAATTATTTGATCTAGAAGAATATCAATGGGACTGGCATAAGTATCTTAAACAACAAGTTATTAGTCATGAAATTAAACAAATTCTAGGTAAATTAGTCAATCTGGGAATCAGTAAAAGATATACAGAAGCTATTTTAGTAGTAAACGATCTGCAAGAACGAAAAAGCTCCTCTATCGGTACAAAAAATGCAACCACCATTCAACCTAAAGGAATAGCCATTTCAACACCAATACAGAAAGCTATTCCTAACTATAATTATGCAAAGTTATATGATACTGCATACGCTGAATACAACCTGGGGAATTATCAAGAAGCATGCAGACTAATAAAATTAATGGAAGCTAAATTTTCTGATGATCCCAATATCTTGCTACTTCATGGTCATATTCTTGTTGGACTTGAAAAATATGATGAAGCCTACAAAAAATATCGGCTAGTTCTATCTTTGAGCAATCGTCAAGATATATTACTGGCTGCAAGAAAATCAATACAAACAATTGAATCTTTATTGCTTCCAGAAAATAATTCTCAGTCCGTTAACTCCAACCAAGAATCCCAGCTTATTTTAAATAATTATCAGCAAGGCAGAAAGAATTTTTCTAGGAAAAAAATTGGCAAATTGATTTTAAAAAATACTGATCTTCCCGACATAAATTTTCATTCATCAGATTTAAGCTATTCTGATTTTCAAAATTCTAGATTAATCCAGGCAGTATTTGAGAATGCAATTCTAGTTAATGCTAATTTTGGCAATACTAATTTATTTCAATCTAATTTTAAAAAAGCAAATCTAGTTAATGCTTCTTTTAAAGGAGCCAATTTACAAGGGGCTGATTTTAGAGGTACTGATGTTACTCATTGTGATTTTACAAATGCGAATCTTAAAGATGCAAATTTGTGTGGTATTGACCTGAGAAAAGCAAGTATTTCTCTTCGTCAATTGGCCATCGCCAAAACAGATTTAAAAACAGAAATACCTGATATTTCTTTATAAGGCTTGAGAATATTGTATTGAAAAATTAATAAATAAAATTGATTCCTAACCAACCTAACATGAAGCTAAAAACTAAAGGCGTACTCTATGAGACCGATTTTGCCTTGTGGATAGAAGAAACCTTAGCGTTATTAAATGCCCGTAACTTTGCCCAACTGGATCTAGAACATCTGATGGAGGAAATTGAAGCCTTGGGAATCAGCCAACGGAAAGCCGTTGCTAGTTTTCTCGTGCGTCTATTCGAGCATTTACTCAAACGATGCTATGTCAATTTGCCCGACTGCTATCGGGGTTGGGAAATCGAAATTCGTAACTTTCGTCGAGAACTGAAACGAGAGTTGAAATACTCCCCCAGTCTCCAACGCTTTATGTTGGACATTTGGCCCGAATCCTACCAAGAGGCCCTTGGGGCCATGCAAGAAGACTATCCTGAAACGGCTTTTCCCCAAGCTTGTCCCTGGCCCCTCGATAGCGAAGTCCTACTGAATCAGGCGTTTTGGCAAGATATTGAGGCCTAAGTAATGGCCCAACCCCCGCCCATCAATGTTACCAGACACGAGGTAAAGCCCTTCTACTAAAAGAGTAAGTGGTAATACCCATATAGTGGTAGTATTATCTATACAGTGAAGGACAACATGACAGGCAGCTACATGCTATGGGCTGTTTTCTTTGGAAGCTTTCTAGGAAGACCATCACAGCGACGATTAGCTTACTCGTATTACCGGTGATACCCCCCTTTTGAATGAGCGATGAATGAAGGTATGGGTTTAGTGGACATTCAAGCTATCCTTATCCAGCTACTCAAAACTATTGATTGCGTTCTTTGGATTCACGCTTTAGAGCACAATAAATTAATTTATATTAATCCCGCTTATAATCAAATTTGGGGTGAATTCTCTGGCAATTATGAAGAGGCTTTTTCGGTTTATCTAGCTTCGATTCATCCTGAAGATCAAGAGAGTGTTATTCGGGTTTTCAATTCTCCATTTCAGCAAAATTTAACACATTTTGAATATCGAGTTTTTAATCGAGACGGCAATCTACGTTGGATTCAAACAAAACGCTATCCTATTGCCAATGAGTCAGGGGCAATCGTTCATGTGGTGGATGTTTCTTATGACATAACAGAGAGAAAAAATTCACAAATTTCTTTGGAAAAATTCAGAAAGCTCTTTGAAAAACTATTAGAGGCTGTTCCTGTTGGCATTTTTCAAAATGACGCCCAAGGAAACTGTATTTATATTAATCAAAAAACCTGTGAAATTCTTGATATTACTTTGCAGGAGTGCCTTGGCCAAGGATGGGTACAGCGTGTTCATCCTGATGATTTAGAACAAGTCATCCAATCTTGGAATAAAGCCTTTAGTGAAAAGACATTTTGGCAGGGAGAATATCGTTTCTTACATCGCAATAGAATTATTGTTTGGGTGATAGCACAATGTGTATTCATTTTCAATGAGGAGGGCGAAAACTTGGGCTCTATCGGTTCTTTAACTGATATAACTAACAAAAAAGAATTGGAAAATCAACTAGAAATTGCCAATCGAGAACTCGAAAAATTAGTCAATTTAGATTCACTGACAGAGGTTTATAATCGGCGATATTTTAACGAATTTTTGGCGCGAGAATGGGAGCGAGCAAAGAGAGAAAAAAAGCCCTTAAGTCTAATTATGATTGATGTGGACTGCTTTAAACTTTATAATGATAATTATGGTCATCTTCTAGGCGATCAAGCTCTTCAGTTAGTCGCTAAATCCCTCTCTAAACTAGTGCATCGTCCGGCAGATTTAGTTGCTCGTTATGGTGGCGAGGAGTTTGCAGTGGTTTTACCCTATACTAATCTGGAGGGAGCCATCCATGTTGCTACCAACATCACTCAAGAAATTGCTCAACTTGCTATTCCCCATGATTATTCCTACGTTAGTAAATATTTAACACTGAGTATGGGAATTAGTTGCCTTATTCCCAATGCAGAACAATCGCTGGAAACCTTGATCCATCAAGCAGATTGTGCTCTCTATCAGGCTAAGAGAAAAGGTCGTAATCAAATCCAATGGCATGAGGATTAATGCCAAGTTGTTATACCAATTCTCCGAATTAGGACTCTAGATCTTTACTCCTCTGCTTCTGGCACCTCCCGTTGTGAAGGGGATAGTGGGGTCTACTTGTGTAGTCGGGCTTTAGAGATTTGGTATTAAACACTATACTAGGCATCTTCCCCATCGAAGGAATTGCTTAAGCTTCGAGGCCTAATAATCGACTAATCAATTCTCCTTTGACGATGAGATTGATGTTTTGAGCATACTATCACTAAAGCGTTGCATTAAAGTAATAAAGCGCATACTCTGAGAGTCTATAAATTCACCCCAAAACGTACCTTTCCAAAGCAGTAAAAATGGAAATTGACCACGGGGAGCATCTAAAGATTGAATCAGTTGACTGTAGTTAGACAACCAAGTATTATTCTTGCGCCAACCTAGATAATCACCTAGTTGCCGCCATTCTTCTGAATTGAGTTTGGAGCTATTCCCAACTTGATCTAGCACCTGCTTTTGAGCCGAAAAACCAAAATGTCCTTGGCTAAAGTATAGCCACAATTCATTAATCAGAAATAATGTTTCTACAGGGATTGATTGTAGCTCACTGATTTCTAGATAGGCATTTTTTGCACCACAATCCTTAAAAATAAGATGAGCCGTTTCTTGATCTGCTTTTTCCCATTCTCTATTATGCAAGGCTTGAATCAGAGGCTTGTACTTTTGAGTTAAAGGATTGATTTCTGTTTGGCTAGTCCATACCTCAGCTAATTCTTTTGACTGGATAATTATCTCTTTTTTTCTAATTTCTTCTTGATGAGCCTGGTTAGCTTTCTCGATTTTAGTTTCGTATTGTTTGACTAAATTTTGTTTTTCAAGCTGATGTGAGTTTTGAACGTTTGCTAGTTGCTTATTGAATTTATCTTGTGCCTTTTCAAGTTCGGATTTTAGCCTTATTTCGTATTTTGTCTTGAGTGTATTTAATTTTTGATTTTGCCATATCACTAGGATAATTGATGAAATTAGTACTCCCAGTAAAAAGACAGCGACATATTGAATCATATCAGTGTTCCTCTTGTTCGTTTTTCAAAGATTAGAGAATTAAATGCCAAAAGGCCCCAAGAAATAGGCAAATAGTGACGTGTTGAGGAAGTAAGCGAGTAAAGGATTGCTTGCCTAACTTTTGGGTGATAAACATCGACCAGAGGGCCCCTAGCAATAAAACAACACCTTGAAGAAAAGCAATGACCGCTGGATGGGCCATCAGCACTGGCCAACTCTCTCCCGATCCACCAAAGGTATGAATGGCCAAGGGAAGTACTGTACCGGCTTCCCCCAAACCCAGACGTAGATAATGGGCCAAATTACCAGCCCAGACCAGGGGCAGATAACCATAGGCCAAATTGACAAAGGAAACCTTAGTGCCGGTGGGACAACGAGGAATCAAGTAATAGGCTCCCAGGGGAAGCAAAACCGGCAGAGCCAGGGCCAACAGGGCCGCCAACGCATGGGGGCCAAAGGCCTGGAGGTCGAAATCTAGGCCCCATTCCCAGCGCAGTTCCGGTAGGCGATGCAGGAAGACATTGCCCAGCAAAAGAAAGAGCAGGGCCACTTCGTAGGCGCGGGGCCGGTGGGTTGTCCAGAGTTCAATGGCTGGCGGCCGCAGGTTAAATTCCACGGAACGATGGGGACAGGCCTTGAGACAGGTCATGCAGAGGACGCAATCCCGGTTATCTTCCAACTGAGCCGGATGGGAATAGAGAGGACAACCTAATGTTTCTTGGCCCTCTCCCTTCTGGGGCCCGCCTTTATAGCATTGGTAGGTATTGCATTCCGCGGAACAGGTTCCCTGCTGGGCCCGCAGTTCCGTGACGGCCAACTTGGCAAACAGGCCATTCATGCCGCCGATAGGACAGAGGTAACGACACCAAAAGCGCCGCTCGAACAGGGCCGAAAAAATCATAGCCCCAGCGGTAATCAAGAGCAGTAAACAGGCGGAAAGGTAGGCCGTATCCAGTAAATCCCAAAGTTCTTCCCACAATAAAATCAATGCAAACAGGCCAAAGAGAAACCAGCCTCCCCAGGTTTCCGCCGCCTGGCGTGGCCATTTCTTCAGGCCCAGGGGCCTCAGCCAGAGGGCCAATTTTTGAGTAATTTCGCCGTAGATCATGAAAGGACAAACCGCACACCAAAGCCGGCCCACGACGGGAAAACCCAGCAGAACCAAGGGCCACCACCAGGCCCAGAAGAGATTCAGCGCAAAATTATCGAGACGGTGTTGGGGCCCAAAAAAAAGAATGGTTACGATAGCCGGAAAGGCCCAGAGGGTAATGCCGTAGTTGAGACGGTCGGGCCACCAAGCACTCCGCAGAAAACGTCGCAGGGCCGGGTAGGGATTGAGCAAGTTCCAGCGGAATTGCTGTTTTTTACTCTGGGAGGGCCAGAGGATTTCTTCCGTGATTTGGCGACTGCCCTGGAGTTGGGTCACGGCCCGTTCCACCAGATTGGATAATTCCCGCAGGTTATTGGGGAAGTCGTAGGCCTGGAGCTTGCGCAGGGCCTCAGGGGTAATCGGGATCGTCTCTAAACGCTTGGCTCGGCAACTGAGGCTAAGGTAGTAGTGAACGTAATCTTCAATATCGGCTTTGCGGACGCGCAGAGGCGGGATCTTGATGGTTTGGGGAAAGAGCTTATCCAGGGGCGGAACAATGGTCTCGGCAATGGCAATAATGCGGGCTTGATGGCTTTGGAGGGGGGGCAAGGCTTCCCCTGGACGACTGAGGGGCCGGTATTGGCCCGTTTGCATCAGGGCCACGATGGCCGGCAAGAGGGGTTCCGGGAGATCTTGAATATTGTTCAGGAGTAATGTGCCGCGTCCCAGGGCCGCCAATAGGCCTAGACGGCCCCCAGCCCGGCCAAATAGTTCCTTCCCATTGGCCTGGAGGGTGGCACAGTTGACCTTGACCATGAGTTCGTGACGACAGCTAGAGCCAAAATGAATCAGGGCGGCCATGTTATCTTTTTCCAGGCCTGGTTCGCCAAAGAGGAGCACTGGAGTGGTACTTTCCGCCGCCGCTTTAATGTCGGCCCTGAGCTTAACCGCGTAGCGACTTTTACCGATAATGCCGCGCTTAACCTTGGGCACGAGGTAGGGCCGCAGAATGGCCTGGCGTTCCTGCTCAAAGGAAAGCTGACCGGCGAGCTCCTCCACCTCCTGCACCAAAAATTGTGTCTGTTCCTGCCACCAGGCCAAATCATTCATTTCACTCAAGGATTATTTCCTCCCTACGGGGGTCAATAGGCTTGTCTCGGCTTTTCCAGTATGATCAGAAGATACTTTTGCCCCATCCTCAAATTTTAGCCGGTGCTATCTCCGATCCCTACCCCTAGCGGGCCACTCCAGATCTCCCCAGGGCCGGCGAGCCAGTCTCCTATCCGGTTGTCCTTGGTGCTACCCACCTTCAATGAAAGTGACAACATCCCCGCTATTGTTCAAATTCTGACTCAACTTCTAGAAGCGCATCTGGGGGAAGCCTACGAATTAATCGTGGTGGATGACGATAGTCCTGACCTGACCTGGAAAGTGGCCCTTGGCCTCACCGCCCAATATCCCCATCTCAAGGTCGTTCATCGCGTCGGGGAAAAGGGCCTCTCAACAGCGGTGATCCGGGGTTGGCAGGCCGCCCAAGGGGAGATCCTGGGGGTCATTGATGCCGATCTCCAGCATCCCCCCGAGGTATTAGTGGAGTTACTCCAGGCCATGGAACGGGGGGCCGATCTGGCGGTGGCCAGTCGCCATGTCGAAGGGGGCGGGGTGAGTGAATGGAGCCTATTGCGGCGCTTCCTCTCCCGGGGGGCCCAGATGCTGGGGCTGTTAATTTTACCAGAGGTCATTAGTCGTCTCTCGGATCCCATGAGCGGCTATTTTATGGTGAAACGCTCGGCCATTGCGGGCAAAACCCTCAGTCCGGTAGGTTATAAAATTTTGATCGAAGTGGCGGCTCGGGGAACAGTACCCTGGCTGGCGGAGGTGGGCTACGTCTTTCGGGAACGCCAGGCCGGGGAAAGCAAGGTGACCTGGAAGCAATACATTGAATATCTCCAGCATCTCTTGCGCTTGCGCCTGTCTCGCTCCTCCCGTTTTATTCGCTTCTGTCTAGTGGGGTTGAGCGGGGTGCTGGTGGATATGCTTTTTCTCTACCTCTTAAGCGATCCCACCATGCTGGGTTGGCGTTTGACCCGCAGTAAAATTATTGCTTCCGAGTTAGCTATTGTGAATAACTTTTTGTGGAATGACCTCTGGACTTTTGGGGATTTGGCCCAGCGTCAACCGGGGAAACGTCAGCGCCTGAAACGTTTTATTAAATTCAATCTCATTTGTTTAGCAGGCCTGATCTTAAATGTCCTGTTGCTCAATGTTTTTTATAATCTCCTCGGCTTTAATCGCTACGTCGCCAATCTGTTAGCCATTTTGTTGGTTACGGTCTGGAATTTCTGGTTCAACCTGAAATTAAGTTGGCGCGTGACGGAAGTGAGTCCCCATCAATAAATTTATCCACAAGTTAGTACGATGAGAAAGCTGTATTTTGCGGTGCCTGGCCTGGGAGGGAAGTTTGCCTGCGGTGGCCTCTGGGCGGAACTAAAAACCCTCAAGCTGGCCCAGGCCGTGTGTGAGGCCGAAGTCGTCACCTACCGGCAACGGGAGGCCGGTACCCTCTTCCTGGATGATCTACTGCAAAAACCCTATCTGGAAGACTGTATTTTTGTGATCAGTTGGGGGTTCGATATTAATTTTCTGGCCAAGAAATTAGCGGCCTATCCCGTGATCTACCATGCCCACAGTACAGGCTATTCCCTACGTTTACCCCCCCAAGTTCCCATTATTACCGTCAGTCGCAATAGCTTGGGGTATTGGGGCCAAAAGTCACCAAATTCCCTAATTTACTACTTGCCTAACCATATCTCCGAGGAATTTTATAACCAGCACCAAGAACGGGATATTGATGTCCTGATCCAGGCCCGGAAATCCTCCACCTATCTGCTCCAGCAATTAATTCCGGCCCTGAAAAGTCAATGTAATCTCGTGCTAGTGGATAGTTACGTTGACGATCTAGCGGCCCTCTTTAATCGGGCCAAGGTCTATCTCTACGATTCAGCGGAATACTGGGCCCAGCAGGGAGTGAGTGAAGGTTTTGGTCTGCAACCCCTAGAAGCGATGGCCTGCGGCTGTCAGGTATTTTCCAGTGTCAATGGCGGCCTGTCGGATTTCCTCGATCCTGGTTTTAACTGTTATAAAATTGCGGCGGTGGCCCTGGAATTTGATGTGCAACGGATTCTCCAGACGGTTCAATCCCCGCCCCAGTACCAACTGGCCGAGGCAATTCTGGCCGACTATCGTCGGGAAGCGATTATCCAGCGTCTGCAATGTATTCTGCAGGAAATTAATCTCTTTTTTGACCATCAACGACCAGGTCTAACCCCGATTCCAGGGCTAGATCCAGGACGGCTCTGGCATCTCCGGCTCCAGCAATGTTGGCACAAAGTCCAACGTAAGCTCCGCCATGCCTAGGCCAAAGTCCGCGTCACAGAAACTTCATCTCATCGTCATGGCCCTGACAAATCGACTCCCTATATTAAGAAGGTGTCAGCCCAACGCCGTTTTCTCTATTGCTCCTCATCGGGCTGACTTTTTTCCCCGCTAGTGGTCAATACGATACAAATACTATGAAAGATTATTCCTTCCCTTCCTCCTCTTCGCGTCCAGCTAAATCCCCCCCAGTCTATTGGGGACTAGTGCTGTTAGGAATGGGAATTGGTATTGGTGGTACCTTTCTGGTGACAAATCCGCAGGTTGTGCGACAGTGGACGGCCCATGCGTCCTTGCCGATGCTCTTTGAACAATCAAAACCGACGAATGTAGCCGCTTTAAGCGAGTCGAAGGCCCCGATCAGTACTTTACCGGAACCCTCTAATTTTGTTGTTGATGTGGTCAAGGAAACGGGCCCAGCGGTGGTTCGCATCAATGCCGCTCGTAAAGTTAAGGCAGAGGTTCCTTCCACCTTTAATAGTCCTTTCTTCCAAGACTTCTTTGGTTCTGCCATTCCCCAGCCCTCTCAGGAACAAATTCAACGGGGTACAGGATCTGGCTTTGTTGTTGGCGAAAATGGGCGTATTCTTACCAATGCCCACGTCGTTGCTGGGGCCGATGAGGTCACCGTAACGCTCAAGGACGGCCGGACTCTGCCGGGGCGGGTTCTCGGGGCCGATCCGATGACGGATGTGGCGGTGGTTAAGGTTGAGGCCGAGCACTTGCCCGTCGCTAAGGTCGGGGATTCCGATCAGCTTCAGGTTGGGGAATGGGCTATTGCCATTGGTAATCCCCTGGGCCTAGACAATACCGTCACTACGGGGATTATCAGCGCGACAGGGCGGAATAGTTCAGATATTGGGGTCGGCGATAAACGAGTACAGTTTATTCAAACCGATGCGGCCATTAATCCTGGAAACTCTGGCGGCCCCTTACTCAACGCCAATGGTGAGGTAATCGGCATGAATACGGCCATTATCCAAAACGCCCAAGGTATCGGCTTTGCCATTCCTATCAATCAGGCCGAGCGCATTGCCGAGCAATTAATAGCAACGGGCAAGGTGGAGCACCCCTACCTTGGCATTCAGATGGCCCCAATTACGCCGGAACTGCAAGAGCAGTTAAAAGCCCGTCAAGGCATGACCCTTCCTGTTGATCAAGGCATCGTGATTGTGGGGGTTGTGCCCAATTCTCCAGCGGCCCAGGCCGGTCTGCGAGCAGGGGATGTTCTGACTAGCCTACAGGGCCAAAAAGCCACTAGCCCAGAGGCTGTACAAAACTTGGTTGCCAAAGTCAGTATTGGAACTGAATTGCCTCTAACCGTGCTAAGGGATAACCAAAACTTGGAACTGAACGTTCGGGTTGGGACTCTCCCCGCCAAAGCTAATTCCTAGTAAAACAAGAGTTTACGCAGGAAGTAGGCCAGAACCGCCGTCATACAAACCAGAATGATTTGACTGGGCAGGGCCAAAACCGAAAAATTGAGCAGGGCCTGGGGCAGGGCCGCCAAGGGGAGGAAAGGCGGTTGGCCCCATTTGGCCAGGGCCATCAGCAGAAGATAACCCATGCCCCAGAGGTGAATCATCCCTAAACCGGCCAGGGCACTGACGGTGAGATGTTCAATTTTAGGACGATGACGAAAGGCCAGATAGCCGCAGAGCCAGGCCCCCGGCACAAACCCCAATAAATAACCGAAAGTGGGTTTTTGCCAATAATCCCAGCCTCCACCGTAGGCGAACACCGGCAACCAGGCCAGACCGAGAAAGAGATAACCCATTTGGGCCCCGGCCCCCGCATTACGGCCCCCCATACAGCCCGTCAGTAACACGGCCCCCACTTGGTAGGTAATGCCGAGAGAATGGGAGTAAATCCCGTGATTAAACCATTCCCAGGGCGGGTTGGTGACAAAGGCCTCAAAGAAAGTACTAAAAATAGTCAGTAATAGGCCAATAGCCGTCCAGAGTAGCTCCGTGAGCAGGGCCGGTTGGCTTAGGGACGGCGAGGCCGGTTCAGAAGAATTAGATTCAGGCTTGGTATTCACCGGGAATCGGGGCTTCTCCCCCCGTCAAACCGAGGGAGGCTAACATGGCATGGTCTTGATCCGGGGATTGCCCCAGGGTGGTCAGGTAATGGCCAATCAGCATGGCATTGATGCCGGCCTTGAGTCCTAGGTTTTGGAGTTGGCCCATGATCGCTTCCCGGCCCCCAGCGTAACGCAGGATCTGTTGGGGTAAGAGAAAACGGAAAATTGCAATCGCCTTAAGGGCCTCGTAGACATCCAGCTTGGGCAGATCCCCCAGGGGAGTGCCAGGACGGGGATTCAAGAGATTTAACGGCACGGACTCAACCCCCAGTTCCCGCAGGGCCAGGGCCAGATCAATGCGGTCTTCCCAACTTTCCCCCATGCCGAGAATGCCGCCGGTACAGGCTTGAATGCCGGCTTGTTTGAGGTTTTTCACCGTCGCCACCCGGTCTTGCCAACTGTGGGTTGTGACGATCTCAGGATAAAAATTCTCCGAAGCCTCTAGGTTGTGGTTGTAGCGCGTCACCCCAGCTTCTTTTAACTGCTGGGCCTGTTCCAGGGTAATTTCCCCCAGGGCGCAACAGGGCTTGATGCTGGTTTCGGTGATGATTTGGCGTACTGTTTCTAGAATTTGCTCAAATTCCTGGGATTTTGGACTATGGTACTTTAGCCCCCGGCCCTGACTGACTAAGCAAAACCGTTTGGCCCCAGCCGCTGCCGCCGCCTTTGCTTGAGCCAGAATATCGTCGGGAGATTTGAGGCCATACACCGGGGAATCCGGGCTGGGATGATGGCTGGATTGGGAACAATAACTGCAATTTTCTGAACAGTTCCCCGATTTGACATTAACAATACTGCACAGATCCACGACGTTGCCACAGCAGGCCTGACGGATTTGGTCGGCGGCATCACACAGGGCCAGGATGGCCGCTTCCCCTTCAATTTGACTCAACAACAGGGCCTCTTCTCGACGGAGTTGCTCACCGTCAATCACCCGTTGGCTGAGTTCCCCTAACCAGACCTTGAGCGGTTCTAGGGTCTGAGGCGGCAAGGTAGAGGGTGTGACGGTAGGAGGCGCAGAGGAAGTTAGAACCACGTTAACATACCCAAATTGTCGAGAAGTAACCAGCATTCTATCACTTGCCCCGTCATCTTTCCAGCCTAGGGCAACGTGCTACAGCGTACTGGAATCCAGACTTTGGCCCACCCCTGGACTGAGGGGTAAATGGAGGCCGCATTCCTGCTTGAGGCCATGGAAGCGAGTATCGCGCTCGTTGGTATCATCGGCCATCAAGGGCCGACTGGAATGCCAATCCCCCACCGAGACATAACCCTGGTCAAAGTAGGGATGGTAGGGGAGGTCATGGGCCGTTAAATATTCATAAATGGTTTTTGCGTTCCAATTCAGGATCGGCAGAACCTTATAGTAGTCACCCTGGAGAACCACCGGTTGTAACTGTTGACGATGCTGGGTTTGATCCCGCCGTAATCCGGCTAACCAGGCTGTGGCCCCCAATTCCCGCAGGGCCCGTTGCATGGGTTCCACCTTGCGAATTTGGTCGTAACGGTTCAGGGCCTCGACCTCTTTTTGTTGCCAGAGCTTACCATACAGGGCCTCCATACGGGCCGGGCTGAGGGGGGATTGATAGACCTTGAGATTAAGGTTTAACCGTTGGCTTAAGCTTTCAGCAAATTGATAGGTTTCGGCGGGCAAGTAGCCGGTGTCAATCCAAATTACCGGAATATCCGGTGCAATGCGAGTCACCAGATGTAACATCACAGCGGCCTGAATGCCAAAGCTGGTACTCATCACTAACCCGTCGCCAAAGGTGTCCACGGCCCAGGTCACAATCTCCTCCGCCTTGGCCGCCGCTAATTGTTCCTGGGCCAAGGTTAAATCAATCATGGGCGCTAACGCAGTCCCTCCCCGATGGGAACTAGTCTTGATTGTCTGTGGTGCATTGACTAGTGCCACTGGCGTTGAACCTGAGTTGGAAGAATTGGTCATAGTGGAAGGAATAGGCATAGGGCAGGGGTCAAGTCCCCATCATAGAACCAGGCATTCCCTAAAATTCTATCAACTTCTCTCAACAACCTGGCGGTTCTCCCCCGTGGGGCCTGATGGCCCTCCCAGCTAGTTTCTCGGTAACCTGGGAGGAATCGCTATCGCTTTGGCTGGGTGTCAGCGGTGCAATTGTTCCCTGCGGTTAGGGTCTTTTGCCTAGCAAACCATCGAGGATTGTTCCTTTCTGTATTAAGCATCCTCAGAAATACGAGTAATATCTAGGATGGTCTCTGTATTAAAATCAAGTACTAGCTCCTTGAGGGCCTGGGCTATTGCCGTTTGGTCATTGGGCAATTGGTCAATCACCTCCAACATTTCATCCGTATCCACCCGGTAAGCCGCTTCATACATTTTGCGTAACCAATCTGGAGATAGATTGGCTAAATCCGCACGAGACACAGTACCGGGAGTCAGTCGAGAAGCCGGCATTAACGCCAGTGACTCTGGACTTTCTGGTATCGCCTCAGGTGATAAGAGAGTCTCTAGCAGTTGCAACAATTGGGTAATGGCATAGGGTTTTAATAAAAAAGCCTTAACGCCCGCCTCCATCGCCAAGGCCTTATTCTCCACTAAGCCGCTTATCGCAATAATTTTGACTTGGGGATTGATTTGCTGTATTCCCCGAATGGCCTCTAGGCCCGTCACATTCGGCATCATCATATCCATCAGTACGATCCGAACTTCTCGTTGGTGCTCACGGTATAGATCAATCGCCTCTTGACCATCCTTAGCAAGCAAAGTGTGATAGTGGTAAGTCTCAAGGGACGCCTGGGTAATATCCCTCACAGAGGCTTCATCATCCACAACCAAAATTAACTCATCCCGGCCTTCTCGAGGAGACGGTGGCAACGAGGGGGTGATAGCCACTGCATCGGTAGCGGGTAAAAAGACCTCAAAGGTACTTCCTTCACCCAGTTGACTGGATACTAAAATGAAGCCCCCATGACTTTTGAGAATCCCCGCCACCGTCGATAATCCCAAGCCGGTTCCCTTACCCGGTTCCTTTGTTGTAAAAAACGGCTCAAAAATACGATCCAATACACTGGGGTCAATTCCTAGCCCCGTATCTATTACTTGTATCACTACATAACGTCCTACCTTGGCTTCCCAATGGGAGTGGACAAAATTTTCATCCAACGTACAATTTTTGGCTAAAAGTGTTAATAATCCTCCCTGGGGCATGGCATCCCGAGCATTAATCAGTAAATTCATAAACACTTGGTGCATTTGAGTTGCATCAGCATCAACCATCCAGAGAGCTTCCATCTGCCGATGAAGCGAAAGTTTAATCGATTTTGGAAATGTTTGTTGAGCAACATTGATGACGTCTTTCAGAACATTTTCTAAATGCAAATGAGTATGCTCTGTTTCACCACCTCGACTAAAAAATAAAATTTGCTTGACTAAATTAATGGCTCGTTCTGCGCTAGTTAGTAGTAAATTCAATAATCTTTGTGTTTGTCTATTATCCGTCTGGGAAAGTTGCATCTTTAGCAATTGGGTCGCGCCCATAATGGGCGTCAAGATATTGTTAAAATCATGGGCAATACCACTTGCCAAGGTTCCTAGACTCTCCAAGCGTTGAGCATGATAAAATTGCTGCTCTAGTTGTTTAAGTTGGGTAATATCGGTAATAATCTCAAGTCCTTGCCAACAGTTCTGATTAACATTCCATTCTGCCACATAACTAGAAGATAGCCAGTGAACTGTCTGGTCTAAGTGCCAAAAACGATAAGACATCATGCCCGGTCGTCCGGCTTGAATATCCTGGGTTAAGCTAGACAGTAACTTCTCCCGATCTTCTGGGAAAATTTGCTCTGTCATCAAAGTTGGATCCTGATTAATAGCCTCAATGCTATAACCGAAAAGTGCCTGCGTCCCCCCCAACCAATTATCAATTTGCAAAGTTCCATTTGTTAATAATCGAAAATTTTTAATTACAATAATGGCACTGTTGAGAATCTGACTAATTTTAGCCGCTTCTTTAATTTTAGATTCGGTAATATCCGTAATAATAATGCTATTGAACGATAAATGATCAATGTCAATTTTTTTGAGTGACAACTTGACCGGAATTACTTCCTCTGTTGCTGTCATCAGTGATAATTCTTGAGTTAAAATTTCCTTATTTTGAATACTATTCAACAATATCCCCAAAGATTTCTGATCCTGCGGTGCGACAAATTGAATCAGATAGGAACCGATCAAATTATTGAGAGAACAGTTTAGTAACCGCGCTAGTTCTTGATTAGCATACAAAATCAAACCATCCTCTGCTACCGTTGCCGCCCCTTCCCCCATCTGCTCCACCAAGCGCTGATAAACGTAATCCGCCCCCTGGAGTGTAAAAATCCGTTCGCCCTCTTCGTTGGAAACAATAATGGCATCTACTGCCCCAGAGCGAATTGCCTGCAAAACATCCTCGTTTTCTTCGAGTCTTGCTCGGGTTGCGGCCAACTGTTGGCGGAGGCTTTGCACTTCCTGTTCCAGGGCCTTTAAATGGGTTTGAGACGTTATCTTCGTCATATTTGGGGAGGAGGAATTTTAGGCATAATATTCAGACCAACCAATAGCTTTTCTGTATCTGACAAGTTACCAATAATCCTGCGTAGGGGTAATGGCAACTTCTTAATTAGTGTTGGAGCCGCCACAATATTCTCAGTTATAACTGCATCTGTTTGTTGATAAATATCTACCACCTCTAATTCATAACGCCCCTGTAGATAGTCTTCACAAATTTGCTTGAGATTTTGCAATGCCTTCATTGATTGAATGGTTGTCCCAGCAATATAAAGACGGAGAATATAATGTTGTTCCTGGGATTGAGAAAGGATCTGTTCAAAGACCTCTGTCGTTTTGGATTCTAAATCATCTGCATCTATCATTTTCGTAGCCTAGGGATTGATTACTGTATTATTAATAGGATTTAGAATCTGCAACCCAACCAAAACTTTTTCAGTGTTGGATAAATCGCCAATAATTTTTTTTATGGGTTCAGGTAACTTCCTTACGAGGGTAGGCAGAGCTAAAATGCTGTCTTCGATGGCTAACTGGGGCTGTTTGCTTAAATCAATAATTTCAATATGATATTGACCATTTAAATACTCCTCACAAATTTTTTTCAAATTTGCAAAAGCCAGGAGGGATTTAGGAGTTTGTCCTGCCACATACAAACGTAAGTGCCAAATCTCTGGGTTGTTATCATCGAACGGACTTGGTAAATCAGTCATTAGTCGGTCACTCCTTGATCATTAAATTGATCATCAGCAGGGGAAATATAGCGGGATTTTTTGATGAGCTCGCGATTCATCGCCAGGTTTTGCTGAGATGCCTCCTCTTCTGACCTTAACAGTGCCCACTCTTCATCTTGATGAGCTAATTGCATTTTCAGCGCTTCAATTTGGGTCTGAATCTGATATTTTTCCCGCTCAAAATTAAGTTTTTTAAGCTCAAAGGTTTGCTGGCGTTTACGGGCTATTTCTCGCTCCTCTAAGGCTTGGTTAATACGCTGTGTCCCCGTCAATACGGTTCCTTCTCCCAAATAAACCTCCACCAAATCAATCCCCTCATCACTCAGGATAAATTCGCGAACTTGGTTAGAATGCCTCATCCCTCTAGATTTCAAAATGTAGAGAATTCGATTACGCTCCCCATTCACTTTGAGCGTTTGTAATTCCAACCAAGTATCCATCAAGGAAGAAACCCCTATTTCCGTCTGTTCATTATCCGCTTCCACGTTTCCAGACGTCAAATTGGTCATTAGCACAGTAATCTGTTGTCCCTTGAGGTAGTCAAGCAAGCGCATAAAAAAGCCCTTAGTCTGTTTTATACTTCCGCTCATGATTAAATTGCTCATGGGGTCGATAATGATCGTACTGGGTTTAAACTTTTTCACCCAGTGATGGATTTTAAACAGACGCATTTCCAGATTATAGCTGGTGGGACGCACCGCATCAAATTGGAGTAATTGACGATCTAAATAGGGTGATAAATCTAGGTTAATAGATTTTAAGTTACGACAAATCTGTTGGGGAGATTCTTCCGTCGCCAGGTATAAACACCGTTCCCCCCGTAGGCAGGTTGCTTGAGCAAAAAAGGCGGCAAGATTCGTTTTACCTGTTCCTGCCCGTCCCGTTATCAAAATACTACTACCTCGGTAGTAGCCCTGACCGCCTAGCATATCATCGAGCTTAGAAATCCCTGTGGAAACTCGCTCGTCGGAAATTCCGTGATCCAAGGTGATAGAGGTAATCGGTAGAACAGAGAGTCCATTTTCCTCAATTAGGAAGGGGTATTCATTGTTGCTATGGCGCGACCCCCGATATTTAATCACTTGAATGGTTCGGGTTGCAATTTCTTCTACGGTTGTTTGCTCCAGTTTGATCACACAATCCGATACATATTCTTCCAGTCCCTGCCGAGTTAAGGTCTGATCGCCTCGTTCTCCGGTAATGATAGCAGTCATTCCCTTATTTTTTAACCAATGAAAAAGACGACGTAGTTCAGCTCGGATAATACCAGTATTCTTTAATCCTGAAAAGAGGACTTCAATGGTATCTAAAAGAATTCGTTTCGCACCGATCTTATTGATAGCATAATCCAGGCGGATAAATAGTCCTTCGAGGTCGTATTCCCCTGTTTCTTCAATCTCACTTGCTTCGATATAAACGTGATCAACCAGCATTTGGCCCTGAGCAACTAAACTCTGTAGATTCCAGCCTAAAGAAGCCACATTTTGAGCAATTTCTTCTGCTGTTTCTTCAAAGGTAATTAATACTCCTGGCTCCCCATATTGGGTTGCTCCTCGCACTAAAAACTCGACCCCAAACAGGGTTTTACCACAACCTGCCGAGCCACAGATCAGGGTTGTTCGTCCTTGAGGCAACCCACCATCGGTAATTTCATCAAACCCTTGGATACCTGTGGGACACTTTAAGAGAGAGAGACTTGGATTAGTTTCTATCATAGACTTTACAGAAGCAGTTAATAAAATAATACTGATATAAATTCCCTTTTTGCTTATTTTTATATTCTTTTTATGTTTCTAGATAGAATAATGAATTTGGTCATTGGTCTGAGTTAGGCTAGTGTTGGCTGGAAGATGGCCTCAAAATTAAGGGGAAGAGGTTTTGCAATTTCATAACCTTGGGCATAATCCAAGCCCATGGCTATCAGTTTCTCTAAAATCACGCCATTCTCAACAAACTCAGCAATCGTTTCGAGATTCATAACGCGGCCAATACGATGAAAGCTTTCCACAATAGTATGGTCTACTTTACTATGGACAATATTCTTAACGAAACTGCCATCAATCTTTAAATAATCCACAGGAAAATGTTTGATATATTCAAAGGAGTTCATGCCATGACCAAAATCATCAATGGCAAAACAACATCCTAATTCTTTGAGTTCCTTAATAAATTCAATGGCTTGTTCAAAATTTGCAATCGCTGTACTCTCTGTTAACTCAAAGCAAATCTGCTGCGGGGGGATTTGGGTCTGCAAAATTTGTTCTTTTAAAAATCCAAGAAAATTTTCATTGTTAATACTGGCTCCTGAAATATTAAGGGCATATAAATCAGGTAACATATTTCCTGGTTGATGAAACTGCTGGTAGTAATCATTATATTGCTGGAAAAAGTGACTAATCACCCAACGGTCGATAGCTGGCATCAAATCATAGCGCTCTGCGGCCGGCATAAAAATTCCCGGCGAAATCACCTTTCCCTCCTCATTGATTAAACGCAATAAAATCTCGTTGTAAACTGGTTTGTTATTATCTCCAATGGGGACTACTTTTTGATAATAAAGGCAAAAATTGCTTTCCTCCAGAGCCTGATGAATCTTAAGTACCCATCGTCTTTCTTGACGTTGACGAAACAATTCATCGTCATTTTCTTGATATACATGAATGCAATTACGTCCTCGTCCCTTAGCCGCATAACAAGCAGCATCGGCAATACTGAGTAGTGTATCTTTATTTCTTGTTCTGTCATCAATCCCAACGACCCCAATACTCACACTAATACTAAAAATTTTATCGTCCCAAGCAAAATGTAACTGTTCGATCGCATCCCGAGTTTTTTCTGCAACTTCTTGAGCTTTTTTTAGGGAGCAATGACGTAATAAAAATGCAAATTCATCCCCTCCTAATCGGGCTAAGGTGTCATTTTCTCGAATACAGTGTTGAAGCGTCTTAGACACCTGGCGCAATAATTGATCACCGGCTGCATGACCACAGGTATCATTCACAATTTTAAATTGATCTAAGTCTAAATAACATAAAACATGATGATACTCTTGCCAATCCTCTGCCGCTAACAACGTCTCTAAGGCCTGTTCAAAACCATGACGATTGACTAAGCCGGTGAGAGCATCATGACTCGCCTGCCAAGATAATTGACGAGTAAAATTGCGAGAAGCAGTCACATCTCGAAAGATAATTACAGCACCTAGAATATTGCCCTGGTCATCTCGGATTGGTGCGGCCGAATCATCAATGGCAAACTCGGCGCCATCACGGGATATTAAAGTGGTATCGCGGGCAAGGTTAATAACCCGAATTTCGTCGAGGGCCTGGGTAATAGGGTTAATAACCGGGTCTTTAGTCAACTCATTGACAATTTTAAACACCTCAAATAGATGAACTCCCTTGGCCTCTTCCCCATTCCATCCCGTTAAATATTCAGCAACGGAATTAACGTAGGTAATATAGCCTTCCGCATTGGTCGTAATTACGCCATCCCCAATGGATTTAAGTGTCACCTGAGCCAGTTCCTTTTCAAAAAAGAGAATCGCTTTAGTCCGCTTATGCTCTTCGATTTCCTCGATGAGTTGGGTATTGATGGTTTGCAGGTGGTTTTGGAGTCGCTGGAGTGATAACTGGGTATTGATTCGAGCTAGCAATTCTTCTATTTGAAAGGGCTTAGTAACGTAATCTGCTCCTCCCACTTTAAACCCTTGAACTTTATCAAAGGTACTGGTTAAGGCACTTAGAAAAATGATAGGAATATGGGTCGTTTGAGGATCTGCTTTTAGTTGTTGGCAAATGTCATAACCACTATAGTCGGGTAACTTGATATCTAGCAAAATTAAGTCTGTGGGGGCTACGGAGGCCCCTCTTAGGGCGGCAGTTCCTGTGGTACAAGCACGCACCTTATACCCTTCTTCCCGTAAGATATCCCGCAGAAATCGTAGATTACTGGGGTCATCATCAACGACTAAAATACTCTTGAAGCTAGGAAGCGTCATTGCCATGTTTCTAAATTTTTATGAAATTACCTAGAGCTTCTTCCTTTGATCCTAGCACTAACATCAGGATAGATTTGTCTCCTCAACTATGCACCAACAACACCGTGGTCTGAGTCCCGCCACCCTTCAATCCTTGCTCGAAGCCGTGGCCCAGGGCCAGACTTCAGTTCCCCAGGCTCTCGACCACCTCAAACATCTCCACTTCCAACCCGTGGAGGATTTTGCCAAAATAGACCACCATCGCCAACTCCGTACCGGCTTTCCCGAAGTCATTTGGGGGCCAGGTAAAACACCGGAGCAAATTGTGCAGATCATCCAGGCCATGGCCCCGAACCATGCCACTGTTATAGCCACGCGCATTGAACCCGCCGTAGCCGAGGCCCTTACCTTGGCTATTCCCCACTTGAGTTACTATCCCACCGCCCGCATTTGTGCGTTGATTCAACAGGAATTAACGATCCAGGCCCCTGGAACTATTGGTATTTTGACGGCCGGAACAGCGGATCTGCCCGTAGCGGAGGAAGCGGCCATTACGGCAATTTTGTCTGGCTTTCAGGTTCAGCGCCTGTGGGATGTGGGAGTAGCCGGGATTCATCGTCTCTTGAGCCATCGGGAACTGATTCAAACTATGGATGTGTTAGTGGTAGTGGCGGGGATGGAGGGGGCCTTGCCCAGTGTTGTGGCAGGCCTGGTGGATTGCCCGGTGATCGGCGTACCGACCAGTATTGGTTATGGAACTAGTTTTGGCGGGGTGGCCCCCCTACTGACCATGCTCAACTCCTGTGCCGTGGGGATTGGCGTTGTTAATATAGATAATGGGTTTGGGGCGGCTATGCTGGCGGGCCAGATTTTGCGGACGGCCCAGCGCCTTGCCAGAAACGGAAAGGGATAGCCTATGATGGAGGGCAAGATATTTTGCTCCTTGCCGTTGCCATGAAACGCCTCCTCTTGGTTTTACTCTTTTTTATTGGCCTGGGCTGGGCCCTGTCCCATTTTGTCAATAGCTACGGGTTGGCCCATCGGGGCCAGTACGACTCCGTGATTGTCAACTTCAAAAACAATCTACCGACGGAGGTGCTGAGTAGCCAAATGCAGGCCATCTCAACAACGGTTAAACATAACCCTGATTTCAACAGTATTTTCTCCGTCCGGGAACACCTCTACACCGTTAAAGGGAACGCCCAAACCCTCCAGCAACTGCAAACCTCCTCCCTGAAAAAATTGGCGGATTACATTGAGCCCAACTATCTCTACCAGGCCCTGGAGGTGCCCAACGATCCAGACTACAGCAAGCAATGGAACCTGCGGACGATCGGCATGGAGCAGGCCTGGGAAAAAAGTAAAGGGGAAGGCATTACCGTTGCCGTCATTGATACTGGGGTGAGTCGGGTTCCCGACCTGCGGGATACGGAATTTGTCGAGGGCTATAACTTTGTGGAAGATAGTACCGATACCAGTGATGACAATGGCCACGGTACCCATGTGGCAGGAACCATTGCCCAGGCTACTAACAATCGTTACGGTGTAGCGGGGATTGCCTACAAGGCCAAGATCATGCCTCTCAAAGTCCTCTCGGCCAGTGGGGGGGGAACCGTGGCCGATATCGCCGAGGCCATTCAGTACGCCGCTGATAAAGGGGCCACGGTGATTAACCTCAGTTTGGGGGGCGGGGGCGAAAGCAAAACCCTGCGGGATGCCATCGACTACGCCTACAACAAAGGGGTGACGATTATTGCGGCGGCGGGAAATGAAAATAAAAATGCGGCCTCCTATCCGGCCCGTTATCCCAAGGTGATCAGTGTGGCGGCCCTGGATGCGACGGGTAATCGTGCCAACTATTCCAACTACGGTGCGGGGGTGGATATTTCCGCGCCAGGGGGGAGTGACCAGGGCAAAGACGGCAAGATTCTACAAGAAACCATTGATCCCAGTACCCAACAACCTGTTCTGGTGGGCTTCCAGGGTACCAGTATGGCCGCGCCCCATGTGGCGGGAACGGCAGCCCTGATTCAATCGATCCAGCTTGCCCAGGCTCGTCAGGGCCTTAAAGCCACCCAGGCGGAAAAAGTGACCGTAGCGGCCGTGGCCCCCCCGGCAGAAGTTCTCGGTATCCTCAAGGCCTCGGCCCGCAAGATTGCCGACGATAGTCAAAATTATTATGGCGCGGGCCATCTCAGTGCTAGTGAAGCTGTTAACCTGGCCCTGAAGGGACAGATTTCCCTGCGGGATTTCTTCCGCTGGCTACGGGATAATGGCTACCTCAATCCCATCTTCTGGTTTGATGGCGGTGCGGTGGCCCTGTTGCCTAAACTTTTGATGGTGCTGGGTTCCTATGCCCTGGCGGTGTTGTTGCGCTTTTATCTGCCCCTGCAATGGACGGCGTCCCTCAACTGGGGGCTACTTCTGGGGAGTTCCGGCCTCTTCTTTCTGAAAGGTTTCTACATTTTTGACCTGCCCCAATGGCCCTTCCGTCTGTTGGGTAGTTCGGTGCCGGAGTTGGGTAATGCCCTGAATGGCAGTGCCTTACTGAATCCTTTTTTTGCTAGTATTCTCATCCCTCTGGGCTTGATGCTGCTCCTGCTGGGGAATCCAAGTGGCAAGAACTTTGCGGTGGGGATGAGCCTGGGTATCGCAGCCTGCTTGGGGGTGACGGCAATTTTCCATCCGGCCCTGTGGCTGATGGGGAGTGGCACCACGGCTCAAATTTTTCTGGGGCTGAATGCGCTACTCTGCCTGGGTCTGGCCGCGCTTGCCTCTAAAGGGGAAGGACGATTCGCCTAATGGTTTACCTCACCGGCAAAATTGAGAAAAAGGGCTTTGGCTTTGGGGTCTGGGCCTTGATTACCGAAGATGGCAGTGTTTACGAACTCCTTGACCCCCCGGCCCCGCTCTGTCAGGCCCAAAGCGGTGTGACCATTGAGGGGGAAATTCAGGAAGAAGTCATGACCTTGGCGATGATTGGCCCTGTCCTTAAGGTGGTTAGCTTTGAAGTGGGCATTCTTGATTCCTGATTCTGAGCTTCCTAGGGCCTTCTCAATCCGCATTTAGCATGGCGACATTACAGCTTCTCAATCTAGAAAAACAGTTCGATCACGGTATCCGCCCCGTGCAGGGGATTAACTTAACGGTGGCAGACCAGGATTTTCTCACCCTGCTAGGGCCATCGGGATGCGGAAAATCAACCCTCTTGCGCTTAATTGCCGGCCTGGAAACCCCCAGCCAAGGGGAGATCTGGCTCGGTGATCGTTGCTTGAACGATATCCCCCCCGGTGAGCGCAATATTGCTATGGTCTTCCAGAGCTACGCCCTCTATCCCCACCTCACCATCTTTGATAACATCGCCAGTCCCCTCAAACTCCGTCGGTTAAATCCTGACGAGATTCAGGCAAGGGTAGAGGCCACGGCGGAACGCCTTTCCCTAAGGCCCTTGCTCAAACGCAAACCGGCCCAACTCTCGGGGGGTCAGCGTCAACGGGTGGCCCTGGCCCGGGCCCTGGTTCGTCAGCCGGATATTTTTCTCTTGGATGAACCCCTGAGTAATCTGGATGCCCTGCTCCGGGAGCAAGTACGGGCCGAGCTCAAACAGTTGTTTCAGACCCAACAACAGCCCGTCATCTACGTCACCCACGACCAAAGCGAGGCCATGAGTCTTTCGAGTCAAATTGCGGTGCTCTACGAGGGCCAGATTCAACAGTTGGATAGTCCCCGTCGGATTTATCAATATCCCGCCAATCAATTTGTTGCTGGTTTTGTCGGCAGTCCCCAGATGAATCTGTTGGCCCTGCCCTGCTATCAAGGCCAGGCCCAGTTGGGGAGTCTACGCCTCCCCTTGCCGCCCTCGGCCCGCCAGCAGCCCCAAATCATGTTTGGTCTGCGCCCGGAGGATATCCACTTGGCGCGGGAGACAGACCCCTGGACAGTTCAAGGTCGGGTTGACCTGATCGAACCTCTGGGCCGGGAACGCCTGGTGACGGTGCGCTTAGACCAAAGTCCTTTGGCCCTGCGGGTTCTGCTACCGGCCGACCAGGCCCTGGAATCTTCTGGGATTAGCTTGAGTTGGTCGGCCACTACTATCCATTGGTTCCACTTCAACGGTGATCCCCACCAACCCCTGGGGGAACGTTACCGTTACCCATAAGGCCTAAAGCGTACCGAAGCCTTTCTTTTTTTTCTTGGCTTTTTTGCCGGCACCACCGGGGCCACTATAACCCCGAAAACCGGGGGGTGTGGGCCGGCCCATCCCCGGCATGCCCATTCCGGGTAAACCGCCCATACCTGGCATCCCCATCCCCGGCATTCCCTGACCCATCTGTTGCATCATGGAACGCATACGGGTGAAATTAGTGACCAACTTCGATACATCACTCTCACTGTGGCCCGACCCTTTGGCAATGCGCCGCCGCCGACCAGGAGATTTCGCTAAGAGATCGGGGTTTTTCCGCTCCTCCACTGTCATGGAGTTGATCATGGCCTCCGTGCGTTTGAGTTCTTTTTCCCCTTTTTCGATGTCTAGATTGCTGAGTTTGTTCATGCCGGGGATCATTTTCAGCAGGCCCCCCAGCGATCCCATATTTTTCATCAGCCGCGTCTGCTTGAGGAAGTCGTCAAAGTCAAAGCGGGCCTCCATGATTTTGGCCTGCATGGCTTCTACGTCGCCGATGTCGATGGCCTCCTGGGCCTTTTCCACCAGGGTCAGCACATCTCCCATGTTCAGGATACGGCTGGCCATACGGTCGGGATAGAAGGGTTGCAGGGCCTCCACCTTTTCCCCCACCCCGATAAATTTAATCGGCTGTCCCGAAATTTGACGCACCGAGAGGGCCGCCCCGCCCCGGGTATCGCCATCCAGCTTGGTCAGAATGGCCCCGGTAATGCCAATTTCCTCGTGGAAGGTATGGGTGAGGTTGGCCGCTTCTTGCCCGGTCATGGCATCCACCACCAGCAGGGTGTCATCGGGCTGAACCGCCGCCTTGATCTGGGCCAATTCCGCCATCATCTCTGGGTCAATCTGCAAACGACCAGCGGTGTCAATGAGAACTGTGTCGAGGCCCAATTCCTTGGCCCTGGCCACCCCCTGTCGGGCAATATCCACGGGATTGGCCTCAGTTCCTAGCTCAAAGACCGGGACATCGATCTGCTCCCCCAGGGTTTTCAGTTGGTCGATGGCGGCGGGCCGGTAAACATCGGTGGCCACCATCAGTACTGTGCGTTTTTCCTTGCGTAGGTAGAGGGCCAGCTTGGCGGTGGCGGTGGTTTTTCCTGTCCCCTGCAGGCCCGCCATCAGGATGACGGTGGGGGGCTGTGAGGCCAGGGCCAGGGGAACATTGCTTTCCCCCATGAGTTGGACTAACTCGTCGTAAACAATCTTGATAAACTGTTGGCCGGGATTGACCCCCGTGATCACCTCCGCCCCCAAGGCCTTTGTCTCCACTTCTGCAATGAAGCCCTTGACCACCTGGAGATTGACATCGGCGGACAGCAGGGCCCGGCGGACATCCTGCAAAGCGGCCTGAATATTACTAGCAGAAATCTTGTCCTGGCCCCGGAGTTTTTTCCAGGCATCATCAAGGCGTTCGGCGAGGGCATCAAACATAGGCGGGGAGTATAGTCGTAAATATCAGATTTTCTTAACCATCCTAATTAGCATAGTCGTTCGGGAGAAGGGGTGACAAGAATTCCCCAGGCATTGCGACCAAACGAACCCGAGAAAGCGATATTCTTAAGGGTAGTATTTGTCCATAAAACTTCAGAATTCGTAATTTCGCTTAACTAAGGGGGGTTGAGGACTTTGGAAATCCACAAGGAAAAAATTTTAGTGGTTGACGATGAAGCTAGCATCCGTCGGATTTTAGAGACCCGATTGTCTATGATTGGGTACGATGTGGTCACTGCGGCTGACGGCGAGGAAGCCATTGACATTTTCCATCAGGCAGAGCCGGATTTAGTGGTTTTAGATGTGATGATGCCGAAGCTGGACGGCTACGGCGTTTGTCAAGAACTCCGCAAAGAATCCGATATTCCCATCATTATGCTGACGGCCCTGGGCGATGTCGCCGACCGGATTACAGGACTGGAATTGGGGGCCGATGACTATGTGGTCAAACCCTTCTCCCCTAAAGAATTAGAGGCCCGGATTCGCTCGGTACTGCGACGGGTCGATAAAAATGGTATGCCCGGTATTCCCAGTTCCGGTGTCATTCAAATTGCCTCCATTCGCATCGATACCAACAAGCGCCAGGTCTACAAAGGAGATGAACGCATCCGCCTCACGGGCATGGAGTTTAGTCTGCTGGAACTGCTGGTAAGTCGCTCCGGCGAGGCCTTTTCCCGCTCCGAAATTTTGCAAGAGGTCTGGGGCTATACCCCCGAACGCCATGTGGATACGCGGGTGGTGGATGTGCATATTTCCCGGCTCCGGGCCAAACTAGAGGACGACCCCAGTAATCCCGAGTTAATTCTCACGGCCCGAGGAACGGGCTACCTCTTCCAACGCATCCTAGAGCCTGGGGAAGAACCCTAACCCCTCTACCATGATGGCACAGGATTCTAATCGGATAGTACGGCAAATTCCCCTCTGGGCCGGGATAGCGGGTGGCCTTCTTCTGCTGATCAATCGCCTAAGTACACCGGAATTGACGCCCTCCCAATCCCGCTCCGACGTGGTGGGGGTCATTTTGGCCGGGGTCTTGGCCTTGGTGTGGTTGATTTGGCAACAGATCCAACCCCGTTCACCGGAAGCGGTTACTCTGCTGGGACGAGAAGGCTTTGAACTAGAGGCATCATTACCAGAGGAATTGAAGACCGAGTTGGCCTGGGCCTCCCATCTCCTCCTGACCAATACCGTGACCCAGTCCCTCGTTGTGTACTATCAAGGCCGCGTTCTTCTGCGGCGGGGTATTTTAGGCGTTAACCCGCTGGTAAAGCCGGGCCCTATCCTAGAGCGGGTTCTCAAGACACAAAAACCTATCTATCTCGTTAGCCTGCCCCTCTATCCCGGTCGCGTCGAGTTTGATTACCTACCAGAAAATACCCAAGGCCTAATCTGTCAACCCCTTGGCCCCGATGGTGCTTTGATCCTAGGAGCAAATGTTCCCCGCAGTTATACCCGACAGGATGAGAATTGGATTGATGGCATTGCCCAAAAGCTGAGCTATAGCCTTGCCCGTCAGAGAGAGAAAGGTTCCGATGATCCTTGACGACGACGCGACCATTGCCGCCAGGCGGTGGAACTCCGCACCGCTAGCCAGAGAAGGAGCATGGCAATTAGACCGCCATTTTTAGGAAATTTAATTGCAAACAGCACGAGAATGACGCAGAGCAAGTCCTCGATCAAGACCCACCAGAGAGGAATGCCCCGTAGACGAAAAAACCAGCCGACTTGAACCAGCTTAAGAACGAAGGCAAATAAGCCCCCTAAACCGGCGGTAAACCAGATAGGCCACACGGCTAATTGTTCTACATGAAAGAGTTTAACGACCGTGACGGCCATCAAGCCCCCCACCAAGGGCGTCATCAACAGTTGGATGATCTGGAGTACTCGTTGGCCCAGTAATCGTTTAGAAGCAAACAGTTCAAAGAGCGACCAACTCATCAGAATCGCCACCAACACTTGGGGATTGACCGCAGAGAGGAGAGGCACTTGAGACCAGAGCTCTCCCTGAAGCAAACCGATCAAAAGCAAAGGCAGGGCGCTTCGCATACTAGCGGCGGCAGAGGCCGACAAAAGGGCAAGAATACCAATCAAAAACGTCATACAGGATGGTACCCAGTACAGCTAAGCAAGCCTTCTCGGGCAGCGGGTTTACGGTAGAGTATAAAACTTGCGTCCGAAGGGAATAGGGGAAGAGGCGACTTCCTAGACTGTCCGCAGGGCCAGATTCCAATCTGTGCTATCTTAAGGCTCAGATAACGTAACGAATTGTATCAAAATAGTTTAAATCCAAAACCTTATGGGGTTTGCGGTTCTCGTTGAACATCTTCAAAAAAACTACGGCGCCGTGGCAGCGGTTAAGGATATTTCCTTCGCGGTCAAACCCGGAGAAATCTTTGGCCTTTTAGGCCCCAATGGTGCCGGCAAAACCACCACTATCCGCTGTCTCTGCACCCTGGCTAAGCCCGACGGCGGCAAACTGGAAATTAATGGGGTCTCGGTTATTGACCAGCCCAAGCTAGCCCGCAACTACCTCGGCTATGTGGCCCAGGAAGTGGCCCTCGACAAAATTTTAACGGGCAGAGAATTGTTGCAATTGCAAGCGGCCCTCTACCATTTGCCGACGGCCAGGGCCAATCAGAGAATTGAGGCCCTGTTAGCGGCCCTGGGCCTAACGGATTACGCCGACCAAAAAACCGGCACCTACTCCGGCGGCATTCGCAAGCGTCTCGATTTAGCGGCTGGCCTTCTGCACCAACCGGCGGTGCTGATCCTGGATGAACCCTCGGTGGGTCTCGACATTGAAAGCCGTTTGATCCTGTGGGAGTTTCTCCGGCAGTTGCGCGGGGCGGGAACGACGGTGTTACTGACTAGTCATTACCTCGAAGAAATTGATGCCCTTGCTGACCGCCTGGCCATTATTGACCAGGGCCAAGTGATTGCAACGGGGTCTCCCTCGGAGCTCAAAGACCGGGTCGGCGGGGATCGGGTGACCCTCAAAATTCGTGAATTCGCCAATCCCCTAGAAGCGGAGCGGGCGAAGGCCCTCCTCGCTCCTCTCCCCTTTGTGGAGGAAATTATTATTAACAGTACCCAGGGCCATTCCCTCAACTTAGTCGTGGCGGCCCAAAGTAATGCCTTAAGCCAGATTGAACAGGTCTTGCAAGCCCACGGCCTGCCCATCTTTAGCCTGGCCCAGTCCCGTCCTAGCCTGGATGATGTCTACCTCGCTGCCACCGGCCAGACTCTCCTGGATGCGGAACTCGCGGCGGCCAGTCGGCGGGATCTCAAGGCCGAGAAAAAACAGGCCATGCAGGCCTAAACACCGACTGTTCTTAGAGTGACGTGACTATGAATCCCAGCACCACCCCCTCCAATCCCTTTGCCCCCGTGACGGCCCCCGAGCCATCCCTCAGTGCCTGGGCCGCCTTAACTCAGGAAACTCTGGCCCTGACCCGGCGCCTCTTTATCCAACTCCAACGTCGTCCCTCGACCCTGTTAGCAGGGGTGATCCAACCCTTCATGTGGCTGGTTCTCTTTGGAGCCCTTTTTCTCCATGCCCCTCAAGGCCTCTTTGGCAACGACCTAAACTACGCCCAGTTCCTGGCGCCGGGGATTCTCGTTTTCACGGCCTTTTCCGGGGCATTGAATGCGGGCCTGCCCGTGATGTTTGACCGGGAGTTTGGCTTTTTAAATCGTCTGCTGGTGGCCCCCCTCGTCTCCCGCTATTCCATCGTGCTGGCCTCGACTATCTATATTGTCAGTTTAAGCCTCATCCAGTCAGCCGTGATTGTGCTGGCCAGTGCGGCCCTGGGAGCCGGATTTCCAAGCGGAGTAGGCCTAGCGGCTATTACTTTCATCATTTTGTTAATTGTGTTGGGGGTCACGGCCCTGAGCCTGGGTCTGGCCTTTGCTCTGCCAGGGCATATTGAACTGATCGCCGTCATTTTTGTGACCAACCTCCCCCTCCTTTTTGCTAGCACGGCCCTGGCCCCCCTCTCTTTTATGGCAGATTGGTTGCAGGTCGTGGCCTGTCTCAACCCTCTGACCTACGCCATCGAGCCCATTCGTTACCTCTACCTCCACAACGATTGGAGTTTTAGCAGTACAGTACTCCAAACACCCTGGTGGCCCCTCTCCTTTAGCCAAGTCCTGGCGGTGCTAGTCCTCTTCGATGGGTTAGCATTGTTATTAATTCAGCCCCTCTTACGTCGTCGTTTTCTGTAAAGGAGGTCACGATTCCCATGCCTTGCCCCAGTCCTGCACGCTTAACACTTCTGGCGGGGAGCTTGGTGAGCCTATTTCTGATGAGTGCTCAACCGACCCCAGCCCAAACGCACAACTCCACCACCAATGACGGCTTTCAGTCCAACGAACAAAATGTGAATGGCTTCGGCACCAGTGGCTTTGATCCCCTTTCCCTGATCCACAACGCCAACTTTAGTCGTAGTCGTAATAGCAGTGATTTTGCCGACGACACCAACCAAAATCTGAATAAGGCAGCCCAGGAATTTAAGCGTCAGCAACAACAGCAATTACAACAGTTGTCGGCTCCCTCAGCGGTTCCGGTAACCAATTCCCCTGCGTCCAATACTCCCTAAAACGGACGCTGTGAAGCTGAAATCGACGACCCTGATTCTCCTTGGCTTGGCCCTCATTCTGGCCGGTGGGGTCTTTTGGTTCGAACACCAGCAAAGCCAGACCCCTGACCTAGAACAACCCCGTCGGCCGAAGCATTTTTCCTTTCCGCCCAATCAAGTCCAGGCCCTGAGCATCACCCAACCCACGGGAGAACTCCAGCTCTATCGTAGCGGGGATAACCCCCAGGTCTGGGTAATGGATCAACCGAATCCCGTCGCTGTAAGTCCAGCGGCCATCGAATTTTTGCTAAATCTCTTGCTGGAAAGTCAGAGTGTCCGTGATTTTGAGGTGGCGACACCCCAATTGGCCGAGTACGGCCTGGCCAATCCCCAGGAAAAGTTAGTGATTCAGTTGGTGGATGGCAAAACCCATCGCCTCCTGCTGGGCAATCCTGATTTCAAAGGGGATGCTCTCTATGCTTTGATTGACCCTGTAACTCCCACTCCGGAAAACGTTCCCGTTTATCTAGTGTCCCGGAGTTTGCAGGAAATGATGCGACGCTCCCCCCAGGATTGGCAAAAAACTGAGTCGTCGTCTTCCCCCAGTCCCCTTCCCTAATTGCCGATGTTAACTGCTCCCTCGACTGACCTTACCCCCCTGGCCCTGGCCCAAGCCCTGGCCGACCAACTGGCCATTGCGCCCCAGGATTGGCATCGTCTCAAAGCTAATCGTAAGGCCCAAGCCAGCCAAGACCTAGCGGTAGCCCTAGTGTACTTGCTCAAGGATAATCCCCAAGAGGCCCTGGCCCATATTCAGCAGGCGGCGGGCTGGCTAGACCGCTCCATTAGTGCCCCGCCCTGTCCCAGCCACGGTACTCAATCTCCGGCATCATGAGTTCCAGTACCCCTCAATATCGTTCCCGTGAACCTTGGCCGAGTTTGGCCCTCTACCGCGGCCTGAAATGGTCTTTGGTCAAACCGCTCCTAACAGGCTATTTTCATGGTCGAGTCTACGGCCAAGAGCACGTCCCCCAGAAGGGCCCAGCCATTGTGGTCAGTAACCACGGCACCTACTTCGATCCCCCCTTCCTTTCCTGTGCCATGGGCCGGCCGGTGGCTTTTATGGCCAAGGAAGAACTGTTTGAAATTCCCCTCCTCAGCCAGGCCATTCGTCTTTATGGGGCCTATCCCGTTAAACGGGGTTCGGGGGACCGGGGGGCCATTCGAGCGGCCCTAACCGCCCTGCAAGCGGGATGGTTAGTCGGGGTTTTCCTAGAAGGTACCCGCACTACCGATGGCCGGATTCGTGAGCCTAAACTAGGCGCGGCAATGATTGCTGCCAAGGCCAAGGTTCCTCTGATTCCCGTGGCCTTGGCCGGCGTTGAACATATTTTCGATCCGCAATCTCGTTTTCCCCGAGCGGTTCCCCTCACCATTCGCATTGGCCCTGCCATTTCTGCCCCCACTTCTTCCCGGCGGGAAGCGCTAGAAGGGACGACCACCGAGTGTCAAAACCAGATCAATGCCCTGCTTGATCTAGGCCGTTAGAACGTTTTAGGCCAGGAAATCCCGATTGTTTGATAAACTGGGGGATACGGGGACAGTCCTAGGGCTGTCTCTCCCAATCTTGGACTATTTCCAGAAGTGGGTTCGGCCCGCTTTTTTTATTGCCCATTGCGATGACGCACCCCCTCATTCCTCAAGTTCTTGAGTTAGCGACGCCCATTGCCACAGCCTTGGGATTAGAAGTAGTTGATGCGGTTTTTCAAACCAACAAACGGCCCCCCGTCCTGCGCGTGGATATCCGCCATCCGGGTCAAGATACCAGCTTAGACGACTGTGAAAAAATGAGCCGGGAATTAGATGCCCAGCTAGAAGCCACAGCCCTGATCCCCAGTGCTTACGTCTTAGAAGTCTCTAGTCCAGGGATTTCCCGCAAGCTGATATCTGACCGTGATTTCTTAGCGTTTAAAGGCTTTGCGGTGGTGGTGACAACCCTTGAACCCTTTGAGGGCCAGCACCAGTGGCAGGGCCGTTTACAAGGGCGTGATGACAATCAAGTTTACTTAAATTTGAAAGGGCGCGTACTGGCAATTCCCCGTAGCCTTGTCACGATCGTCCAGCTAGAGGGCTAACTGTATTATTCCGCTCTGGGGTTCTGGTCCCTGAGAGGCCGCCCCTTATCTAATTATTTTATTATAGGAGATTGATTGCATGTCCCTTGTGAGTTTGCCGGGTTTAAAAAATATGATCGAGGAAATTAGCCAACGGCATAATCTGCCTCGCTCTGCCGTCCAGGAGGCCCTGCGCGAGGCCCTGTTAAAGGGCTATGAACGCTACCGTCGTTCCCTGAGCCTCGGCCAGCAATTTCCAGAGGAATATTTTGATAATTTTGAGGTGGAATTAGACACGGAAGAAGAAGGATTCCGAGTGCTGTCTACCAAGCGCATTGTCGAAACCGTGGACAACAGCGACCATAATATCTCTCTGAAGGAAGTGCAAGAGGTGGCCGCAGAGGCGGAACTTGGGGATGAAGTCGTGCTAGATGTGACCCCCGAGCAGAAGGATTTTGGCCGCATGGCCGCGATCCAAACCAAGCAGGTATTGTTGCAAAAGTTGCGGGATCAACAGCGAAAAATTATTCAGGAGGAATTTCAAGACCTGGAGGGAACCGTCCTTAATGCTCGTGTTCTTCGTTTTGAGCGGCAATCGGCGATCATGGCTGTCCAGAGTAGCTTTGGCCAACCGGAGGTCGAAGCGGAACTGACTAAACGGGAGCAATTGCCCAACGATAACTACCGGGCCAATGCCACCTTTAAGGTCTATCTCAAAAAAGTGCGGGAAGGCTCCCACCGTGGCCCTCAACTGCTGGTATCCCGGGCGGCCGCAGGCCTGGTTGTCGAACTCTTTACGGTGGAAGTACCGGAAATTGAAGAGGAAATTGTGCGGATAGTGGCCGTTTCTCGGGAAGCCAATCCCCCCTCACGCTACGTTGGCCCGCGCACCAAAATTGCCGTCGATACCCTAGAGCGGGATGTGGATCCGGTTGGGGCCTGTATTGGGGCTCGGGGCTCCCGCATTCAAGCCGTTGTCAATGAACTACGGGGGGAAAAAATTGACGTGATTCGCTGGTCTCCCGACCCCGCTACTTACATTGCCAATGCTCTCAGTCCGGCACGGGTGGATCAGGTTTATCTGATCAATGCAGAGGAACGCCATGCCCTGGTGATTGTGGCGGAGGATCAGTTAAGTTTAGCCATTGGTAAAGAGGGCCAGAACGTTCGCCTAGCTGCCCGTCTGACGGGTTGGCGCATTGACATCAAAGACCCTGCCACCTACGAACGGGATAAAGAGGCCATTGAGCAGGCGGCCCAAGCGGCCCGGGCCTCGATGTTAGAGGATGAATCGAAGGAGTTGGTCGAAGCATCCGACCCCCTGGTTGAACTGGGGGAATATCCGGTTGAGCTGGCCGACGAAGAACTTGCCTAGTTGGCCGCTGCCACTATCCATGCGTCCTAACTACCGCCGCTGTTTAAGTTGTCGTAAAATCGCCCCCAAAGCTGATTTTTGGCGAATTGTCCGAGTCTATCCATCTCGACAGGTACAATTAGATGAAGGCATGGGGCGCTCGGCCTATCTTTGTCCCCAGGCTAGTTGTCTTCAGACAGCACGCCAAAAAAATCGTCTGGGGCGAGCCTTGCGGGCTACTATCCCGGAGGGCCTTTACGACGAACTCTGGCAACGACTCCTTTCCTAACCCTTTCCACTTCCCCAGGGATTCGCCTTGCCTTAGCCCTTTACCAAAATCAACCCATTTATCGTTAGCATAGGAGAAATACTAGTAGTCTAGACTTTACTGTGACTCAGCCTATTACCGCCATCAGCTTACACCGCCTACCCAGGCCCCAAGCTCATGTTTTATCACCAATCGCTTACCAATCCGTCATGAATAATTAGTTAGGGGGATAGTGGATGAACAACGCCAAGATTAGAATTTACGATTTATCAAAAGAACTGCATTTGGAAAACAAAGATATTTTAGATATTTGCGAAAAACTCAATATTGCGGTAAAGAGTCACAGTAGCACGATTAGCGAAACGGATGCGGAGCGAATTAAAGCCAGTGCGGACAAGTACGTTACGCCCCCGCCCGTTAAACGCAAAAGTTTACCGAAGCCTGAGCAAAAACAGCAAATCTTGGCCATCCACCATCGACAGCCCTCTCCCACTCCCCCTAGCCCTCCTAACATTTCGACACCTGCCTTGGTAACGCCTCCCGCTCCCCCCATTTCCCCCCAACTGCCCACGGCGGCCCAACCTAGTTTCACCGAGCCTGAACAACGTCCGCAAAAACCCAACGAGGCGGTTGCTCCCCCTCGTCCTGAAGCTCCCCCGGCTAAGGCATCAACACCTCCCAAGCCACCGGAACCAGCCCGCTCCTTACTAGCGCCTCCGGCCCGTCGTCCCAGTTCCCCGACGCCCCCTGCGTCCTCTGTGAATGCGCCGATTATTCAGCGAGAGCGAGTGGCTAAACCCGAACGGCCATCGGCACCAGCGGTCGCCAGCCCCCCCAGCAAGGGAGAGGTCAAGGTTAACCGCCCCATCGTTGTTAGCCTCAAGGAAGGCAGTAAGGGACGACGAGAAGAGGCAGAGACAAGTTTGGCGCCCCGTCCCACTAGCCCTGATAAAGTGAAGCCCAAGCTAGAACTTCAGCGACCGAAACCGCCCCAAGTTGAAGAAGAAATAGATGACAATCTCCCGGAACTTTTAGAGTTTCCCCTCCATAAGAAGGCCAAAGCAGAAGATAGCGAGGGAGAAGAGGGTGTCATTGAACTGACAGAAAAACAAAAACCTAAGCTCAAACGTCCCACCCCTCCCCGCCCGGCGAAGCGGAGTAAGTGGGAAGAAGAAGAGGAAGAACGGGAACGAGAAAAAGCCAAGGTCGCCGTTAAAGCCAAACGTCGTTCTCAAACGGTCGAGGATGAAGAGGAAGACCTCCTCCTTGACCAGAGTAATGCCGCCCAGGCGGCCCTGGTGAGCTTGTCTATTGCCCGGCCACCAAAGCCTCAATCCCTTGCTAAAACCGCGGCTCCCAGCATCGCCAGCAAGGTCAAAAAGCCGACAATCAAAACAGAAGCGAGTACTAATCGTGGCCGTCATGACCGCCGAGAACGAAAAGAAGTCATCCAACGGCCTGAAAGTATCACGCTATCCGGTGGTCTAACCGTGCGGGAATTGGCAGATTTACTCAAAGTGCCCGAAACGGATATTATCCGTAACCTATTCCAGAAGGGGATTGCTATCCAAATTACCCAAACCCTGGACGAAGAGACGGCCCGAATGGTCGCAGAGGAATTTGATGTGCTGGTGGAATCTGCCGAAAAAGTGGCCGCCGCGACCAAAACCTCAGAAATGTTGGATGTGGCGGATCTAGAAAACCTCGTTCGTCGTCCTCCGGTGGTGACGATTATGGGTCATGTTGACCACGGGAAAACAACGCTTTTGGATGCGATCCGTAAAACGAAGGTGGCCCAAGGGGAAGCGGGGGGAATCACCCAACATATTGGGGCCTACCATGTGGATACGGAACACAACGGTAAGCCAGAGCAGATTGTTTTCCTCGATACGCCTGGGCACGAAGCCTTTACCGCGATGCGGGCTCGGGGAGCCAAGGTGACGGATATTGCCATTCTAGTAGTGGCCGCCGATGATGGGGTTCAACCCCAGACCCGAGAAGCTATTAGCCATGCCCGGGCGGCGGAAGTTCCTTTAATTGTGGCGATTAATAAGATCGACAAACCCGACGCTAATCCTGATCGCATCAAACAGGAACTTTCAGACTTAGGGCTCCTAGCCGAAGAATGGGGCGGCGATACGATTATGGTGCCGGTCAGTGCCCTCAAAGGAGAAAACCTAGACGCCTTGCTGGAGATGATTCTGCTAGTATCTGAAGTGGAAGAATTGTCTGCCAACCCCAACCGCCTGGCTAAGGGAACCGTCATTGAAGCCAACCTAGACCGGACGCGTGGCCCAGTGGCTACTCTCCTCGTTCAAAACGGCACCCTGCGGGTCGGCGATATTATTGTGGTCGGTGCTGTCTTTGGTAAGATTCGTGCCATGATCGACGACCGGGGTAACAAGGTGGAAGCCGCTTCCCCCTCCTTTGCGGTGGAGGTTTTGGGGCTGAATGAAGTTCCCGCCGCCGGGGATGAATTTGAAGTTTACACCAACGAGAAAGAGGCCCGGGCCATTGCGGAACAGCGAGCTGACAGTAATCGTCAACTGCGCCTCCAGCAGGCCATGTCCTCCCGTCGTGTGACCCTCAGCACCCTATCGGCCCAGGCCCAGGAAGGGGAGTTGAAGGAATTGAACCTGATCCTCAAAGCCGATGTCCAGGGATCCGTCGAAGCCATTGTTGGCGCCCTCCAGCAACTGCCTCAAAATGAAGTACAACTCCGGGTTCTCTTGGCGGCTCCTGGTGAAATCACAGAAACAGATGTGGATCTAGCGGCCGCTAGTGGTGCGGTAATTCTTGGGTTTAATACCACCTTAGCCAGTGGCTCCCGTCAGACGGCGGATCAGGAAGGAGTCGATATTCGGGAGTACGACATTATCTATAAACTTCTAGATGATGTCCAAGGGGCCATGGAAGGTCTCCTCGATCCCGAGGAAATCGAATCGACCCTCGGTCAGGCAGAAGTCCGAGCTGTCTTCCCCGTTGGCCGGGGTAGTGTCGCGGGTTGTTACGTTCAATCGGGCAAAATTATCCGTAACCGTAATCTCCGGGTGCGTCGGGGTGGTCAGGTCATTTATGAAGGCACCATTGATTCCCTGAAACGGATGAAGGAAGATGCCCGTGAGGTCAATGCTGGCTATGAGTGTGGTATCGGTGTTTCTAAGTTCAATGAATGGAAGGAAGGCGATATCATTGAGGCCTATGAAATGACCATGAAGCGTCGAACCCTCTCTAGCTAACATCCCTTGACCGACTAACCCTGGAGTACTGAGCCCATGTCATCCTTTCGCACGGAGCCGTTTCTTTGGATTCATTTGGCGGGGGTGGCAGTGGCCCCCTTGGCCCTCCTGGTTGCCTGGGTTGCCCTAGCGGTGGCGACCCCTGTAACTCCCTATGCGCTGGAACTCTTGTTACTGGTAGGGGCCGGTATGGTGCCAGTGTTCTGGATGCAGTGGCAACGGCCCTTTGAGATCTTTAGTCTATTGCTGATTGCCCTGCGGCCAGACCAGCTTTCCGAGGCTCAGCGTCGCATCTTAGCCCTGTTTTTGCGGCCTCAGCGACGTTGGCTAACTCTCTTGGGGGCCTTACTGCTTCTGGTTAAGTTGGGCGTTATTTATTACTATGCTCCCCTCGCCGCCATGGTAGCCCTCGAGTTGCCCCAGGTTCGACTGTTAGCGCTTCTCGTTGCCGCTGTTGCTTTTTTCATGGCCAATTTGTTTCTCCAGGTTCCCCTGAGTGTGCTAGGCGTTTTACTGACCTCCCAAGACACCTATGAAGCGACCCAACCGCTAGAATCAACAGAGGTTCAGGCCAAATTTACAATTCCCGGCTTCCGGGTCCGGGCACTTCCATGGCTAACGGCCCAGCAATAACGGGTCTTTTTCCAGGGCCTCTCTTAATTTTTCCCCTCCAAGCATGGCCATCTCTTGCTTAAATAATCGTTATCAAATTATTAGAACCCTTGGCCGAGGCGGCTTTGGTGAAACCTTTCTGGCGGTAGATACCCACATGCCCTCTGCTCGGCAATGTGTGATTAAGCAACTCAAACCGGCCCTGGAAACCACAGAAATGCCAACTTGGCTCCAGGAACGCTTTCAGCGGGAGGCCGCAATTCTAGAGAAATTAGGGGAAAGCCATGGCCAAATTCCGAAGCTCTACGCCTACTTTACCGAAGGTGACAATTTTTATCTCGTTCAGGAATGGATTGAAGGGTTGACCCTAACCCAGCAGTACGACCAGCAGGGCTCCTTTTCCAGTGAGGCGGTTCAGCGACTCCTGTTAGATCTATTACCGGTTCTCGACTTTATCCACCAACGTCGCATTATTCATCGAGATATTAAACCCGATAACATCATTCTCCGGGCCCGTGACCAAAAACCCGTCCTGATCGACTTTGGCATTATCAAAGAAGTCATGGAAACCGTTGTTAATCCCCAGGGGAAAAGTGCCTATTCTCTGGCCATTGGGACACCGGGCTATATGGCCTCGGAGCAGGCGGCGGGTCGCCCTGTCTATTCTAGTGACCTCTACAGTCTAGGCCTGACAGCTATTTTTTTACTGACGGGTAAAACCCCCCAATATCTAGACCAAGATGCTCGCACCGGAGAAATTTTGTGGCATCAGGAGGCCCCCCGAGTCTCTCCCCAGCTAGCTCAAGTGCTAGACCGTTGTATTCGTTTTCACCCCCGCGACCGCTTTGCCTCGGCTCAGGAAATGCTTCAGGCCTTGACCCGTCCCCGTCCGGAACCGACAGCCGCCACAGTAGTGGTTCCCCAACCCACTCGGAGCAAACCCCACCCAACGACCTCTCGTCCCAACTTGCCAACGGCATCAGAGGCGACGGAGTCCTCTCCCTGGCTAACCTGGCTGGTCATGCCCCTCCTATTAATGGGCGTCATTCTCGGTGGCCTGAGTGCGGGTTTCTGGTTTGCCAATCGTTATCGTTCCTCAACGCCCGTCGTTTCTCCTCCGCCAATAACACCAAATTTAGAGTCTCCCCGACCTTCTCCCCAGGCTTTTCCAACTCCCTGGCGTACCCCGCGCCCGAGTCCCAGTCCAACACCCTCGCCGTCTCCTGAGCCTTCCCCTTCTCTGCCTCCTCTCAGTAGTCCTGAACCCGTCCTGTCCCCCGTCGCAACCCCGACACCACTTCCTTCTGTGGAAGCAACGCCGACGTCAGAGCCGAAAGCAACGACAACCCCTGCTCCACTAGAAGGCCCTCAGGGTTCAGGAGAGCCCTTAGACCCCGTGCCCCCCCTCGAGCCCTTCCCTGTTGTGAGTCCTCCTGCTCCTCCCCTCCAGGAAAAACCCGGTTCTTAGGGAAAAACGGGAGCGCTGTAAACGATTCTTAACGCGCAGGAGTAGTTCTTCCTCCGTGATGGGCTTGGTGAGATAGTCGTCGGCTCCGACTGTAAAGGCCGCTTGATTACTTTGCTGGCCCTGGTGGGCCGTCAAAAATAAAATTGGCAGATGATGCCAGCGGGGCTCTAAACGGAGCATTTGACAAAGTTCGATGCCGCTGAGGTGGGGCATTTCCACATCGAGAATCAGTAAGTCTGGGGTGGTAACGGGCAAAATTTCCCATAGGCGTCGAGGATCATCTACGCTCGTGACTTGTAGGCCCTGGGGTTCTAACCAAGTGTGGAGTGACCCCAATACCAGGGGATCATCATCCACCACCACGATATGGGGGGCCTTGGGGCAAGATGTTCGCCAAACCTGTAAAATCAACTCCCATAATTCCTGGGCTGGAATCGGCTCGGATAACAGGGCCTGGGCCTGGGCAATCATGCGCCGGGCAGTCAGGGGAGGGTCTGACCACAGCAACAGACTGGAGGACTGAGGATAGCGCTGTGCTATCTCGGTTGCCAAGGCTAGATTGGCCTGACGCTCGACTTCTCCGTAGGCCATCTGATTGAAAACAATAATTCCTGCTGGGTAGGCCTTCAACCAGTCATCGCCGAGAGTGAGGGTTTTGACCCGATGCCAACGACCTTGCTCCGATGGAGTGAGGGTCTGGAGGGCTAGAAATAAATCCCTATCATGATCAATCAACAGTAGCGGAATTGGCCCGGCCGAATGGGCTTCTGCCAGGGGAAGGCTGGATGTAACGATTCCTGGTGGGGGTGCTAAGGCTAGCAGTTTTCTTAATTGGGTCACCATGGCCTGAAAGCGGCTCTGGTCAGTGGCCGGCCAAGAATCCTGGGCCAGGAGTTGTTCCAGTTGTTGTGCCAGTTCAGTTCCGGCCTCTCGACCGAACATCCCTAAGACCCCTGCCAATTTGTGGGCGGCCTGCTGGGCCTGGCGTTGAATATCCGGGGTTAGTTTGGACTGGATGCTGACATCAACGGCCCGCTCCAGAGCGGCTAGACGCTCTGCCATTAGGCCCTGGGATTGTTGCCATAGCTCGTCTAGGCCCTGTTCAAGGGTTGGAGCTAGGGACGGAAATGGATCAGGCGATGACGATGGGGCCCGTGGGGCCTGCCATTGGAAACGGTAGCCCATACCATATACATTCTCAATGGCATCGGTAATGCCCACTTTCTTGAGTTTTTGCCGGAGTCCCTTGACGTGGGCCTTGACGCTGTCTTCTAGGGGGGGGTCATCTAAACTCCAAAGATGCTCCACCAACTTCGCCCGGCTAAAGAGACGCAGGGGATTCCGCATGAATAATTCCAGCAGGCTGTATTCCTTGGGGGTGAGCTTCAGAACCAGGCCTTGGTAAGTGGCTTGGCCCAAACTGGGGTCGAGGCTGAGGTCACCGAGGGTAATAAGACTTAAGGGGGCCACTTCTCCTCGACGCAGTAAGGCCCGCAGGCGGGCGTGGAGTTCCGCCAATTCAAAGGGTTTATTCAGGTAGTCGTCGGCCCCTGCATCCAGCCCCCGCACTCGCTCTGTACTATCATGCTTGGCTGTCATCAGTAGAATAGGGGTTGTACTGCCCTTGTCCCGCAATTGCCGACAGAGACTAATACCGTCTAAACGGGGTAGGCCCACATCCATCAGAAGGAGATCATAGCTGGCGCTTTGGCTATATTCCCAGCCCAGTTGTCCATCTGCGACACTATCAACCACGTAGTGTTGGGCCTTGAGAGAGTTCAGCAAAATACGGGTTAAAACGTCATCATCCTCGATCAATAAAATGCGCATGGGTTAATTCGCCTCTTGTTCGCGGATCAAAGGGATCTGGAGAGAAACGCTAGCTGAGATGATGGATGGTAGCAAAAGTGATTCAATTGTAGCGGGACGCCGTTTTTCCTTCCAACCATGGCTAAAAAACAGAAGTTTCCTCACCTCCTGGGGTCTAAATGGACGGCCCAGCAAACCACCTGGGGCTGGCGTCATTTTCAGGTCGTCAATCGCCGTAACCAAGGGCCTTGGATCTTTGCTGAAATGGTGGCCTGTTGTGACCCGGCGGTTCGTTTTTGGCTCAATGCCCAGCAATTAAAAGACCACAATCTTTGGCAGGCGGGTTGGCAACCCCTCCAGGTAGATGGGCCACTATCGCCGTCCCTTGAACTCCACTAGGGGCCAGGCTTGATAAGATCAAGAAATTCAGCATCAGCACTAAAATTTACAAAATTTAAAGTAATGACTGTTCCCCCCAGTTTAGAGGTTGCTATCCGTGAAGCCATGACGGCTACCGAGCGTGCCCTAGCGGCCGGTTGCCAGCGCATTCAGATCGAACTGGTCATTCCAGAAATTGCTCTCCAGGCCCAGAGTTTAGCCCTACAATTTACGAGCCTCTTTGAAGACTATGGCCTGGGGTTACGAGTCCTGTTTCCCGATACCGGAGCGGCGGCCCTGGCCCGGCGGGATTGGGGAGAAACCTGGTTTCAGGTAAGTGATCTGGGCAGTCGTTATACACCGGTGGATCGCAAAATTGCTGAGACGGATCAAGTTTTTCTGGTGGTTTCTCCCTCTGCCGTTGAAGTACAAATCGTTGAACACCTCTGTACATTGGCCGGTGATCGTCCAGTAATTCTCCTGATTCCCCAATTGGAGGATGTCTCGATTGTGGGTATTGGCTACGCCGCCCGACAACTGCGGGAACGCTTTCTGAGTACCTTGGTCTCTAGCTATTACTTTAGACCGCTGGAAGGCGCAGTGGTTTTGCGATCTTTTCCTTCCCCTTGGCAAGTCTACCTGGAACAAGAGGAGGACTACCAACTCATTGCCGAGGAACCCCAAAAACCGGCGGGAGAGGCCCTGGAAATACTGATTCAACAGGCCCTGAATCCCCAGGAGAGCAACGCCAGTCCAACGGCGAGTAGCATCAAAAAACCGGGTCTTTTTGCCAGTATGGGGCGCTTTCTACGGGCCCTTAATCAGTAAAGGTGCTTCGGCTCAAACCTCAACGACTCTAGGCCTTACCAGTGGATCTGGGCCCGCTCATGAACAACCCGCTGATACACCGCTTCCGTCTGCTGGGCCAGCTTTTGCCAACTAAAGCGCAACTCTAGATCAGCATAGGCGTTGGCCACTAGGGTCTGGGCGTAGTCGGGACGGGTGAGGATTTCCAGAATACCCCAGGCCAGGGAGTCTGGATTGTTGGTGTAGGTCACAATTCCGGTTTTACCGTGCTGAACTACTTCTGCTAGTCCACCAGTATTGGATACTACCACTGGCACACGGGCCGCAAAACTTTCCAGGGCCACAATGCCAAAGGGTTCATAAAGGCTAGGAAAGACAGCACAATCGGCAATAGTTTGAAAATGATCTAGCTCTTCATCAGCCATGAATCCAGTAAATAGACACTGCTCCCAAATGCCTAAATTCCAAGCCAGTTGCTGGAGTCGCTCGGTATTGCCGCCACCAATAATGACAAATTTGGCTCTGCTTTCCAAACGCTGTAATACCATGGGGGCCGCCGTCAGCAGGACAGAAATCCCTTTTTCATAGGTCATGCGGCCAACATAGTAGACAATTTTTTCTTGGTCGAGGGCAAAACGACGACGAAAGCTGAGGTAGTCAAAATGGGGGTCTTGGTGTTTTTTTTCTGAGCGGATGCCATTGTAGATCACATTCATTTTGTCCCAGGGAGTGCTAAACACCCGCTCTAGTTCATGGCGCATATAGTGACTACAGACAATCACCCGCCAGGCATTGTAGATGAGATGTCCTTCTTGGTTAGCGATATAGCGTTGGGTATCGTTAAACAGGCCATTGTAACGACCGTGCTCCGTGGCATGGATGGTGGCGACCAGGGGAATTTTGAAGCGATGTTTTAGGCGAATGGCGGCCTCTCCCACTAACCAATCGTGGGCATGGATCAAATCTAAGAGACCGAGTTGCTCGATTAGCTGCTGGCCCTGTTGTTCCATACTCTGGTTCATGTTAGCGACCCAGTGAAAAAAGTCATTGCCTGGGGCCACGGCAACGCGATAAACATGAATCCCTTCTACGATTTCGTCGGCCGGTGCTGGGTCAAATTCCACCGTCAGTAGGTGAATCTCATGGCCGAGCTTGACCAGTTCGGGATAGAGTTCCGCTACATGACGAGCAATGCCCCCCACCAAACGGGGCGGAAACTCCCACGCTAACACCAGGATTTTCATCAATCGTTTCGCCTACAGAGCCGATACAAACGAGGATATTGGCCCATTATCTTAACCCGGTTTTCTGGCATGATTTTGGGCCATGCTGATTTAACTATATTCACAAGGATTAAGAAGACAATTCTTCGCCTTAACAATCTGTCGAGCCCGGCATGTTGAAACCGCCGCGTAGGGCCATTAGCGACGACGGCGCTCTGCTAATTTAGCCCGCAGGAGATAGCTCCATCGCTTGAGGCGTAGATCTAGGGAAAACCCCCGTTTGGCACGGATGACGACGGTCCCCGCCACCCGGTCATGGAGGGCTTGATTCATTTCTTCATCCCCCAGGGCCAGGCCCGCATCAATGGTTAGGGGAACGAGAAATAACAACATGGAGATGGCGTTCATAAAATTAATCTTGAGACCAATCATTGCCAATAAGGAAAATCCTGCCAGCAGGCCCTCCCGCTTGCTTAGGTCGAGCACCCCCGGTAGGCGACGTAGGCGCAGATTAATCACCTTTAAGTCAAAGGCCCAGCCACCTAGGCTCTGGCCTTGATTGCTGACCACTACCACTACCCGCAAACCCCACCACAGGGCTAAAAAAATGACATCCTGGAGCCAGCCCGTTACAAAGGAACTCAGGAGCCAGACCACAACAAAATCTAACAAGTAGGCGTAGGCTCGTCGTTCGAGGGGAACCCGAGGAAATCGCCGGGGAGAGGGGGGAGAATTGCCATACATATTGTTAGGCCTGACAAAGATGGCTTAGGGTTTCTACAAACTCAGGATAGGAGATCGCTGCGGCCTCGGCGCGATGAATCCGGGTGGTTCCTTTAGCCCCCAGGGCCGCGATGGCTAAACTCATGGCAATGCGATGATCCGTAAAGCTATCGACATCGGCCCCGACTAAGGCCTGGCCGCCCACAATTTCCAGGCCATCAGGAAACTCCGTAATCTTGGCCCCCAGCTTACCCAACTCACTGGCCATCACCGCCAGACGGTCACTTTCCTTAACCCGTAATTCCGCCGCATCCTGAATCCGGGTCGTGCCCTGGGCAAAGGCGGCAGCAACGGCCAAAATAGGAATTTCATCAATGAGGCGGGGGATGACCGCTCCCCCAATGGTACAACCCTGGAGAGTACTAGCTTTGACCCGCAGGTCAGCCACGGGTTCCCCAGTGACTAGACGTTCATTTTCTAGGCTAATGTTGGCTCCCATCTGCTGGAGAACTTCTAAGACTCCGGTGCGAGTCGGATTAATGCCCACATTCTCAATCACCAGTTCGGAGCCCGGTACAATACTGGCGGCTACTAACCAAAAGGCTGCGGAGCTAATATCTCCGGGAACAACAACGGTTTGGCCGGTCAACGGGGCCGGGCCATGGATAGTGACACGGTGGTGTTCCGGATCAATCGTCAATTTGGCCCCAAAGGCCTGGAGCATACGTTCACTGTGATCCCGCGACAGGGCCGGTTCTGTCACTGTCGTATCGCCGTCAATACTGAGGCCGGCCAGGAGCAGACAGGATTTTACCTGGGCCGAGGCAATGGGGGAAGTGTAATGGCTGGGTTGCAGGGCCTGGCCTTGAACCGCCAGGGGGGCCAGGGAATTTTGATGACGGCCCCAGATCTGGGCCCCCATGCTTTGTAATGGTTTAATCACGCGGGACATGGGCCGAGAACGTAGAGAGTCGTCACCGGTGACGGTAAAAAATTTGCCCGGCTGGGCGGCCAACAGGCCCAGCATCAGCCGAATAGTGGTACCTGAATTACCGGCATTCAAGACATCTAGGGGTTCTTGCAAATTCCCCAGGCCAATACCTTGAACCACCACCCGCTCGGAATTAAGATCTGAAATTTTGGCTCCTAGTTGCTGAAAACACTGAGCCGTACTACGGGGGTCTTCCCCTAACAGCAGGCCTTCGATCACCGTTTCCCCTTCCGCAATGGCCCCCAACATTAGAGCCCGGTGAGAAATGGACTTGTCCCCCGGAATCCGAAGACGACCTTGAAGGGCCAGGCCCGCCGCTGGAGGTGTAACTTGGAGGGTCTGGTGAGGATCAGGGGCAGAGAGATGAAGGACAGCCATGGGCAACCAGCAATAATCAAAGGGCCTACCTATTATGCCAAGGAAGCGCAATCTACTGTTAAGCTAGCAACCTGACTCCCCTAGGCTCGATTCACCATGGCCAGGCGAGAGGTCAAGAAACGATCCATCCATTTTTCGAGATAGGCTCGATTGGCTTGACGTTCGGCCAATCCCTGACTATCCAGGGGATAGGGGGCCAGGCCTTTGATAGCAGCGGTGGTAACACAAAACATCGATTTTTGGAAGCTTTCACAGATCTGTACCAGCAGATCTTCTTCCTGGCGTAGGCTCTGCTGATAGATACGATGCAGATAATCCGGCAGATAATGGCGCATATCCTGCATCAAAAGGGTTGGAGGAATGCCAGCCCCACCAATGGGTAGGGGATCCGCGTAGAGGGCCCCGTAGGTAAATTGGCCCTGGTCGTAGGGAATTTGATAGGCCTGGGCATTGTAGGAGACGGTTCCCATAAAGGGAGTTCCTCGGAAAAACACGGCTTCGACGTAGGGCACAGCGGTATCCATTAGAAAGGTCAGGCCGGCTTCAGAAGGAAGAATTGGGTAGGTCTGGCCCTCGACCTGGACATAATAGCTGATGGGTTTAGCCGCATCCTTCACCAACCCATCGAGGATATGCTGGACGATGTCAGGAATGGACTGAATCTCTCCTTCGTCATAGCGGTCGGACAGACTCAGGAAAATATCCGCCATTACGCGCCAAAATTGGCCCAGGGCCGAGTAGTAGGCCATCATCCGCATCTGTTCCGGCAGAAATTCGGGAAAAAGACGATTCAGTCCTTGGATCAGGGGATTGTGCTTGAGCTTGGCCGTCAGCATCTTGGCCACGGAAGCCTTAAATTCTGGACTATCGAGGTAGATATCCAACGGGCCACCGCCGTGCCACATCATCGCTTTCATGCAGTATTCGGCGTACTCAAAATTAATCCGGTCATGCCACCAATGCTTGAGGAGTTGCCGCCAACTCACCTGGCCATTGAAGTATTTAAAAAAGGGAAAAAGAACGAGGAATTGATGCTCTGCGATGTAGATTAAATTGTGGGAATAGGCATCCAACACCACGCCGTAGCTTTTTAAGATACCGACGACTTCAACTACATTTTGGGGCGAATCCTGGAGCAGGGCCTGGCCCGATTCCAAACGCTCAATGTAGGCGGCTAGGGGATGATGGGAAGGAGCAAGGGTGAGGGAAGGCATAGGGGCAAAAAACCAAGATACTCAACACAATTTGACTCTAGCATGGGCCCTAGGGACGGCGGAGGGCAATCACCTCCGGTTGGCCCGTGAGGAGGACGGTGGCCTGGGGTTCACTCCATTGAGTTAACCAGGTCGGTTGCAGTCCCAGAATAATAATCAACAGGGCCAGAGCCATGGCCGGTAGGCGCTCCTGCCAAAGGACTTGAGGCAGACGGGCCAATTCCGGGGTCAGGCGGCCAAAAAAGACGCGATTAACCATCAGCAGAAAATAAACCGCCGTTAGACCGCTACCGATCAGGCACAACAAGGTTTGTACCGGAAACAAGGGAAAACTACCCCGGAAGACCAAAAATTCCGCAATAAAGCCCACCATGCCCGGAATACCAGCACTGGCCATCACCCCTAGGATCATTAAACTACCCGTCACCGGTAGGCCTCGCTCCGGGGCCAACAGGCCCTTAAGATAGTCCACATCGCGACTGCCGGTTTTTTTATAGACCACCCCCACCAGCAGAAAGAGCATGGCGGAAATGATGCCGTGGCTAATCATCTGGGCCGAAGCGGCGGTAATGCTTAACCGAGTCGTGGCGGCGGCGGCCAGGAGAACATAACCCATGTGGGCAATGGAGGAATAGGCCACCACTTTCTTCATATCCTTTTGGGCAATGGCACAGGAGGCTCCATAGAGGGCACTGATGGCGGCCAGAGTCGCTAACCAGGGGGCAATGCTTACCCAGGCATCCAGGTACAGTCCCACCCCAAAGCGCAGAAGGCCGTAGGTTCCCAGCTTCAGCAATACCCCCGCTAGCAGAACCGATACCGGGGTTGAAGCCTCCACGTGGGCATCAGGCAACCAGGTGTGGAAGGGAAAAATGGGAATCTTAATGGCCAGGCCAATCAGTAGGGGAATCAGCAACAACAGTTGCGTGTTGAAGGACAGGGCCTGAGACAGAACGGGATTGTAGTCAAAATTGGGGGCATCGGTGAGCCAAACCCAGCCGAGGAAAGAGATCAGCACTAGAAAGCCCGACAGGGCCGTGTAGAGCAGAAATTTCATAGCGGCATAGCCCCGGCGTTCTCCCCCCCAAATGGCGATTAGGAAATAGAGGGGAATAATTTCTAGCTCGTAGAAAAGGAAAAAGAGGAGTAGATCTTGCGCCAAAAAGGCCCCCATCACCCCACCACTCAGGAAAAGTACAAGAGCATAGTAAAAACGAGGCCGCGGCAGAGCTTCACTACTGCTATAAATGGCGATCAGGGTCAGGAGACTATTGAGCCACAACAGGGGATAGGACAGGCCATCGACTCCCAGATGGTACTGTAACCCAATCCCCGGTAACCAAGACCAGGATTCCACAAACTGCATCTGCGGGTTCTGGATTTCAAATTGCGTACCGAGGACGGTGGTAAAAATAAAAACCAAGGCCATAATTGCCAGGGCTATTTGGCGCGGACGCTGGCCCTCCTCCCCAACCGGGAAAAGTACTAACAGAATGGCACCTAAGATAGGAATCCAGATTAAAGCGCTGAGCATAGCGAGTTTAAAAATCTCCTTGAGTTGTTGTTATCGTTGCGGGAAAATAACGTTTTTAAAAATGGCTGACCGCTGAGTAATGCTTGAGCATTTCCCATCGTCAATACGCCCCTAGCCCAGGGCCAGACTTTGCAACCAGGCCGACCAAAATTCACTAATCATGGCCCATTGGCCACTAAAGGAAAACCAGAGCAATAGGCTAACCCCGATCAGAATAGTAAGTAGGTAAAACTGGGACTGACCGGAGACATTGTATTTCAAGGCATTACCACTAAAAATAGTGACTAAACTGACTAAATTCACCGCCCCGTCAATCACGTAACGGTCAAACCAGTTACTCCAGCGGGCAATCATCGCCACGGCGGCTACAACGGTGGCGGCATAAATTTTGTCGAGGTAAAAGTCGTAGGCCAGCAAATCTTGGCAAAAGCGGAGGGGCAGTTGGGTCGAACGAGCCCAGGCTCGGCGGAGGGGAACGCTATAGCCTAGCACCAGGCCCAAAATGCCTGACAAAACCAATAGGGCCATCGTCCAGGAAAGCAGACCGGTTGGAGCCACCTCTAGAGGACGGTTGGGGGAAAGCCAAAAGGGCCAACGCAAAGCTGCCAAGGGAGCCAATAGCGTCACCACCATTAAGCTCACCATTGGCACCGCCATCGACCAGGGAACCTCCGGGGTGCGCCGGGTTTTGCTTTGGGGTTGCCCTAAAAAGATCAGGCGAAAGACCCGCATGAAGTTGAGACAGGCCAAAAAATTGACAAAAGCCAGCAGAATAACCAAGGGCCAATCCACTTGCAATGTCCCATTAAACCAGCGCTGCCACGTCCAGAACATACCGAGGGGAAAGACCGCGACCATCCCCAGGGAACCCAAGATAAAGCTCAGGGTTGTGGCAGGCATCCGGGACCAAAGACCGCCCATTTCCGTAATGTTTTGGTTGCTGGTGGTCAAAATAATTGCCCCTGCACTCATAAAGAGCAGGGCCTTGGCAATGGCATGGCTAAACAGGATCAAAAAAGCAATATCCACGTGACCCAGGCCTACGGCAATAAAAACCAGACCCAGATAGGCACTAGTGGAGTGGGATAGGGTGCGCTTAATATCAATCTGGGCCAGGGAAATCAGGGAGGTCAGAATTGCCGTTGTTGTTCCCAGCACAATCAACGTATTAGAAGCAATGGGGGATAGGGTAAACACCGGCTGAAGCTTGATCAAAACGTAGGCTCCAGCAGAAACCACCACGGAGTTTCGCATAATGCCGGCAGGGTTAGGGCCCTCCATGGCTTCGTCTAGCCATAAATTGAGGGGAAACTGCGCGCATTTTCCCGTTGGTCCTGCGATCAGAGAAAGGCCGAGTAACGTCGCGGTCAAGGGCAGAATCGGGGACGTATTGGCCCAGCTTTCCAGTTGGGAAAAGGTTAACCCCTCGCCATAGCAAGAGAGCGCCACCAGACCCATCAGAAGGATAATGTCCCCCACTCGTTTAGTTAAAAAGGCATCCCGAGCGGCCGTCACCACCAAGGGTTGAGCGTACCAAAATCCCACTAATAGGTAGGTGGAAAGGGTCAGCATTTCGAGTAAGGCATAGCTGAGAAACAGCGAGTCACTCAGGGCAATCCCCCCCAGGGCCGCTTCAAAGAAACCCAGTAGGCCGTAGAAACGAGCCAGAGACCAGTCCTTCTCCATGTAGCCCAAGGCAAAAAGCTGAACTAAAAAACTGATGCCCGTCACCAATTCCAGGGCCCCAATACTGACGGGTGAAATTTGAATGGTCAGGTCGAGGTTGAGGTCGGCGACCTGAAGCCAATCGAAAACGATCTGTTGGGTCGGTCTCTGCCACACTCGCCAGAAGGCAACGGCCCCATGGAGTACCGATAGGAACGTCATCAAGATATTGAAATAGGCCGCTGGTCGGGGGCCCGTGCGTTTAATCAGGCGAAAAGACCAGGGAAGGGTTAAAAAAGCCCCAATTAAGCTATAAAAAGGAATAAACCAACTATTTTGAAGTAAAAAATCTGCCATTACTCGGTTTATATCGTGCAGTGTCCCAGTGGGTTAAACTCTAAGCTACAGTAGCTTACTCGTCTTGACAAGGTTTTCTTGGTCGTCTTTCCAGAGCGAGTTCCTAGCTAGTCAAAGGTTTAAGCGCCCTGACTCGTCTCACGGCTGGATGCCATTACTTCCTAAGACAAGCTCAATAGATCTGTATTTTGGAATCAATAACCGGCGGAATAAAACGTCAATAAATTCTTAAAAATTGATGAAAGTTAGCGCTATGGAAGTACAAAAATCAGCGACCCAATAAGCATCTAAAAAGTTACATCTATTGAACTTGATGATAAAAGACGAAATCAAGGCAAAGAGAACGTCTCAAACCGAGAAAGTCGCAGTACCCCGCAATTAAAGGTCGTTTGCCCCAGGCCCTGCGAACTATAACAGCCCGCAACAATCAATATTTAAGAATATCCTTAACCCTTTCTTTACCAGTGCTTGCTATCTATGAATGTATCATTAGCAACTGTTTAGCAAGCTTGACCCCATTTCGTCCTAATCAACTTTATGTCTATCGCCAATCGTTTTAAAAGACTACCGAGTCGGCTAATGCCTATCCTATCCGTTACGGCTATCACCTTTGGTCTTGCCGCCTGCGGTGGGGGAGGACAGACGGACACCAATGGTACGACACCTGGGGGGACAGAGGGCGCTACTTCTCCTAACGCCAACCTCAAGGAAGCCATTAGCTCCGCCGTCTCCTTAACAGGGGCTGGGGCAACTTTCCCCGCACCATTATACCAAAATTGGTTTGTCGGTCTCAACCAAGAAGTCCCCAATTTACAAGTGAACTACCAATCGGTGGGGAGTGGTGCCGGGGTTGAGCAATTCACCGCCGGAACAGTGGATTTTGGGGCCAGTGATACGGCCATGAAGGATGAAGAAATTGCCAAGGTTAGCAAGGGTGTGCTCATGCTGCCTATGACCGCAGGAAGTATTGTGTTTGCCTATAATCTTCCTGGCGTGGAGGGACTAAAACTCTCCCAGGAAAATCAAGTAGCCATTTTTATGGGAGAAATCACCAAATGGAACGATCCCAAATTAGTGGCGGATAACCCCGATCTCAAACTACCAGATGAGCCGATCACCGTGGTTCACCGCTCCGATGGCAGTGGCACCACCGGCGTCTTTACTAAATATCTCAGCGCTGTCAGCCCGAAATGGAAAGAAAGCATCGGTGATGGCAAGAGTATCCAGTGGCCCACTGCTAAAGGAAAATTTATTGGTGGCAAGGGTAATGAAGGGGTCACAGCCAATATCCAACAGAACCAAGGTTCTATCGGTTACGTTGAGTACGGTTACGCCAAGAACAACAATCTAGCCATGGCGACGGTGCAAAACAAAGCCGGTAAATTCGTGACGCCGGATGATACTTCGGCAGCCGCAACCCTGGCGACAGCGGAACTTCCCGAAAACCTGCGGGCCTTCATCATCAATCCCGACGGTGAGCAATCCTACCCCATCGTCACCTACACCTGGATGTTGATGTATAAGAAGTACGACGATCCCATGAAAGCAAAGGGGATTGAAGCCATGGTTCAGTATGGCCTGACCACGGGACAACAGCAGAGTGCCGCCTTGGGTTATATTCCTCTGCCCCCCAATGTGGTAGAAAAAGTGGCCGCGGCTGCTGATCAGATCAGTCCTGATTTCCAAATCAAAGTCAAATAGTTTGCTGGGCCCCCAGTGGGCCCTATGATTAACCGCTAATTTTTATTCCTATGGTTGCGCCTTCCTATTCCCGCCCTACGGCCCTCCAATCCCGCTCTGTCCTCGAAAAAAATCTGGAAACGGGCTTCCGGGGCCTGACCTTTATCTTTGCCCTTAGTATTGGCTTAATTTTATTGCTCATTGCCCTGGTGGTGACCATCCGGGCCTGGCCGGCCATTGTCGAATACAATGTCGGTTTTTTATTTAATAACCTCTGGGATCCCGTTAAAAACAATTACGGGGCCTTAGCAGTAATTGTGGGAACGTTGGTGAGTTCTGTACTCGCCCTTTTGATTGCAGTTCCCCTCGGATTGGGTACGGCCATCTTTCTGAGCGAAGACTTTATTCCGCTTAATATTCGGATTATTCTCGTTTTTCTGGTGGAACTCCTGGCGGCCATTCCCAGTGTGGTTTACGGCCTATGGGGCATTTTTGTGTTGATTCCCCTGATCCGGCCCCTGGGCTTTTGGCTGAATAGCACCCTGGGCTGGATTCCCCTCTTTAGTTCCAAGCCAGCCGGGCCAGGGATGCTACCGGCCGGGGTCGTTTTGGCTATTATGATTTTGCCGATTATCACCGCCATTGCTCGGGACTCCCTAGCGGCCCTTCCGCCAGAATTGCGCCAGGCCTCCCTCGGTCTGGGAGCCACCCGTTGGGAAACCATTTTTCGGGTGTTGGTGCCGGCGGCCTTCTCTGGGATTGTCGGCGGTATTATGCTGGCCCTGGGGCGAGCCATGGGGGAAACCATGGCCGTTACTATGTTGATCGGCAACTCCAACAAACTGAGTGCTTCCCTGCTCGACCCCGCTAATACCATTTCCTCGTTGCTCGCCAACCAATTTGCTGAAGCCTCGGGGATGCAGGTGGCGGCTCTAATGTACGCCGGTCTAGTGCTCATGCTCCTGACCCTGGTGGTTAATATCCTGGCCGAATTCATTGTTAATAAAGTTAAAGCCAAATACTCCTAAGCCCCCATGACCGTCGCCAATCTTAAAAAACAACCTTCGAGTCCCCGTACCCTGCTGGGACTGCTCATGACTGGGGTCGCGGGGGCCTGCCTACTGCTGACCTTGATCCCATTGTTTGCGGTGCTAATCTACGTCACCGTGCAGGGGATTAGCCGCATTAACTTAGATTTGTTTACTAAACTGCCTCCTCCACCGGGCTTGAGCGGCGGCGGTGTAGCCAATGCCATTATTGGCACCCTGATCGTGGTAGTCATTGCGGTGGCCATTGCGGTTCCCATCGGCGTTTTAGCCGCCATCTACCTTTCGGAATTTAGCGACGATAATCAAATTGCCCGAGGAGTACGCTTCGCCACCAATATTCTTAGCGGTGTTCCTTCAATTATTGCTGGGATTTTTGCCTACGGTCTCTTTGTGGCCTCTGGGATTTTAGGTTTTTCCGCCATTGCCGGGGGGGCCGCTTTGGCGGTGTTGATGTTACCGACCATCATCCGGACTACCGACGAGGCTCTGCAAATTGTCCCCCAGGATATCCGCTGGGCCGCTCTGGGGGTCGGGGCCTACAAATTCCAAACGGTTTTGTTTATTGTTCTGCCTGCTGCCCTGCCTTCCATTTTAACCGGTGTCACCCTGGCCATTGCCCGAGCCGCGGGGGAAACGGCCCCCTTGATTTTTACGGCCCTCTTTTCCAACTTCTGGCCCAAGGGGGTTAAGGAACCTATTGCTACCCTGGCGGTGCTCGTCTATAACTTTGCTACTGTGCCCTTTGCGCCCCAACAACAATTGGCCTGGGCTGCTTCCCTCATTTTGGTGTTTTTAGTGTTGGCCACCAGTGTCGGTGCCCGCCTGGCCACCCGCCGTAAATCCTTCTAACCCTCCTGTGGAGTTAAGTCTATGAACCCCCAAGACGTGCCCGTCGAGAATGAACAGTCAGTCTTCCGTACTCACAATATTGATATCTACTACGGTGCCTATCGAGCTGTGCGGGACGTCACCCTGGCCATCCCCAAGCATAAAATTACGGCCTTTATTGGCCCCTCTGGCTGTGGCAAAAGTACGATTCTTCGGTGTTTTAACCGTCTCAACGATTTAGTCCATGGTTTCCGGGTGGACGGGCGCATCGAATACCATGGCCAAGACCTCTACGCCCCCGATATTGATCCCGTGGCGGTGCGGCGCAGTATCGGCATGGTCTTCCAAAAACCCAACCCCTTCCCTAAAACCATTTTTGACAACGTGGTTTACGGCGCGCGGGTGAATAAATATCAAGGGGATCTAGAGGAATTGGCGGAGTCTTCCCTGCGACGGGCGGCCCTCTGGGATGAGGTCAAGGATAAGCTCAAGGCCAGTGGTTTTTCCCTCTCTGGTGGTCAGCAACAGCGTCTCTGCATTGCCAGGGCCATTGCCATGCAACCGGAAGTGTTATTAATGGATGAACCCTGCTCGGCCCTAGACCCCATTTCTACCCTCAAGGTGGAAGAGTTGATGCATGAACTGAAGGAAAAGTACACCATTATTATCGTCACCCACAATATGCAGCAGGCAACGCGGGTCGCGGACAAAACGGCCTTTTTCAATGCCGAGGCTACGGGGAAGGGTAATAAGGTGGGCTATCTGGTGGAATTTGACCAAACGGAAGCGATTTTTGGCAATCCTCAGCAACAGGAAACCAAGGACTACGTCAGTGGCCGTTTTGGCTAGAGCCGATGCCCCCATGAACTTGGCCGAGACATCGACGGCTCATGCTGACTTGATGCTTAAGATCTGATCCTCGATAACCAATACCCGATAAAAACGATGGTTACCCCTACCGAAACAATTACTGAAGCCGTGCTCCGGGCCAAAAATGTCAACGTCTACTATGGCTCCCATCTGGCGGTCAAGAACTGCTCCATTGATATTCCTGAACGGAAAGTGATTGCCTTCATTGGCCCTTCAGGCTGTGGCAAAAGTACCATGCTCCGCTGTTTTAACCGCATGAACGACCTGGTGGCCAGCGCTCGCATTGAGGGTAATATCACCTACCGTGGCCGGGATATCTACGCCGCCAGCGTTGATCCGGTGGGCCTACGCAGTTCCATTGGTATGGTCTTCCAAAAAGCTAACCCCTTCCCCAAGTCCATCTACGAAAACATTGCCTTTGGAGCCCGTCTCAATAATTTTCAAGGGGATATGGATGAATTAGTGGAAACCTCCTTGAAAAAGGCGGCCCTCTGGGATGAAGTTAAAGACAAATTAAAACAGAGCGGCCTGGCCCTGTCTGGGGGGCAACAACAACGCCTTTGTATCGCTCGGGCCATTGCCGTCCAACCGGAAGTAATCCTGATGGATGAACCCTGCTCGGCCCTGGATCCCATTTCGACTCTGAAGGTGGAAGAATTGATCCACGAACTTAAAGAGCAATACACGATTGTGATCGTGACCCACAACATGCAACAGGCCTCACGGGTATCGGATTTAACGGCCTTTTTTAATGCTGAAGCAACGGAAAAGGGGGCTAAGGTCGGCTACTTGGTGGAGTACAACGAAACGGAAGTGATTTTCCAGAATCCCAGTCAGACAGCAACGCGCGACTACGTCAGTGGCCGTTTTGGCTAAGGGCCTAGGCCTTGAGCAGAACGTAGCGATTGCGCCCGGCTTGTTTAGCTTGGTAAAGGGCCTGGTCGGCGAGATCAATCAAGGTCTGTTCTTGGGTAGCGGCCTTGGGACGGGCACTGGCCACGCCAAAGCTGAGGGTGACTTGGGAACTGACCTCGGAAGCACTATGGAGGAGATTGCAACTCATCAGGGACTGCTGGATTTTTTCCACCATTTCGATGGCGTTGCTGGGCTTCGTATCAAGGAGAACAATCACAAATTCTTCCCCGCCGTAGCGGGCAACAATATCCGTAGCTCGTTTACAGTTACTGCGTAAAATTTGGGCTACCTGGCGCAAGCATCGATCCCCCTGGGGATGACCATAGGTATCATTGTATTTTTTAAAATAATCAACATCACAGATAATTAACGAAATCCATTTCTGCTCACGGATAGCGTGGTACCAATCCCGACTAAAATACTGCTCGAACATACGACGATTGCCGATGCGAGTCAGGGGATCAATAACCGCTAGTTTTTGCAGTTGCCGATTACTCTGCTCAAATAATCTAGTCGTAAGCTGAAAAATACTGGATTGGCCAATCAGCAATTGATGAATATCCAGCAGTTGATATTGATGCTTTTCTAATTCAACAATAATCGGTTCATCTAGGAGTTCTCCAGGGCGCATAATTGCCTTTTCTGCCGCCTCTGTAATCAACGTATTCTGAGGCAGAATCAAGTGGGGAATCTGGGCATATTGATAGAGTTGAAATAAAGAGCGTTGAAGAAAGAGATCAAGACCGTAGGGACGGCTCATTTGCTCTAATAATCGACGCCGGGAAATCATGCCCCGAAAGTCACCGTCCTGAGTCAGGAGAACCCCGGGAATTTGGGGATTAGCATTCAAGCGTCGGAGGGCAACTCGGCTTTCCTCCTGGCAGGGAAGTTGGCAATTGTGGAGTTTGAGTTGACCAATGGTGGACTCCAGATCAAGGATCGGCGGTACCGTTGGCCCTGAGAGCCCATCCAGAAACGCTTGAAATTCCTGCTCCCATGAGAGGTCGTTTAGATCAGACATAAGCCGGAGAGGGAATGACCTCGCCCTTATCATAACCATCTCCAGGGTTACTAGGGTTAAGCTCAGGTAAAAGACCCCTGACCCCCTGTCGGTTAAGCGTCAAGACTGCCCCGCGTCACCCCCAATTGGCTATGGAGTTTGAGTTTACGCCACAGTTGGGTGCCCGAAATTTGACCCGCTAACAGGGCCTGGTAATCAGCAATGGTTTGTACTACTGTCTCAGGGGATTCTTGCAAAAATTCCAAACGAAAGTAACTGGCCCCCAAGGCCTGCAGACGTTGCATAAATTCTGCCCCGGTTTGGGCCGTTGCGTTAAAGACGGTATTACGACAACCGGCATCGGCCTGGAGGATATGTTCGGCCCCAGCCCGGTCGCGCAGTTTAACCTCATGTTTTTCGCAGGGGCGGCCGCAGTTGGTAAAGTCCGTTCCCTCCGAGAGAAAGGCACAAAAGACGCAGTGCTCCATATGAAACATGGGCATGTGTTGATGAATGGTGACTTCCCACCAGGCCGGCGGCGATTGTTGGAACAGGGCCAGGAGTTGCTGGCTATTAAGGTCGTAGGAAGCCGTGAGGCGCTCTAGGGCAAGGTTTTGTTGGAAGTAGTTGGCCGTGATGGGATTGGCAATATTGAAGGAAAAATCGGCTATACAGCGCTCCCCCGCAAAAAACTGAAGCTGATCGACGTTGCGGAGTAGGTAGCCATCGGCATTGCTGGCCCGAACCTGTTGCAGGATGTAGTTTTCGCTGGGTTTGCTGATGCGGGGTGGAGCCACCCAGAGAGTGGCCTGGGGATTACTCTCTCTGGCCAGGGCCACAGCGGCCCGATAGGCCCGGGGATCTTCTAGTTCGCAATAAATTGTCCCAATGTCAATTTCTAGAACAGCCCGCAGTTGCTCTAGATGACGCACTAAAACGATTAGTTGGGGTTGGACAGCGGGGGCTGGAGATGGCGGGGGCAGAAGATCGCGGTAGGTGACGTCAGAACGCAGTTGCCAGGGGTGGGGACGACGACGTTGCTGTTCCAACTGACTGACGAGGTGGCGGCGGAGTTGGTTGAGTTCCCGGACAGGGAGCATCACCATGCCTTCGAGATGATTCTGGAGTTGGGCCAACCGAAAGGGGGTATTCCCCAAGCGGCCCAATTGTTGTTGCAGTTTTTCCGTCGTCAGGGGTTGGTTTTGGGCCGGTTCTAGCGGGCTTTCAGAGATGGCCTGCACAACATGACCCTGGAGGTCTCGGGCCAGCACTCGGAGTGGTTCCCCAACAGCCCCGTACACCTCAAAGGTCAGGGGTTGCTGATGCCGGATATTTTCGCCGGTGTAGGTCTGGCGCAGTTGTTTATCTAATTCTGGATCATTGGTCTTCCAGAGGTGATCCCCCTTTTTGACCCGACGCAGATCCACATCCCGACGACCAAAGGTGACAATCGTCTGCTGGCCTTGTTGTTCAATGGCGTAGACCCGTCCGCCCTCTTCCTTTTCCTGGGGATGACCGCTATCAAAGACCACCCCATCACCAGCCTTGAGGGGGGCCTGGAGTTGTAAAACGACTTGCTTATCGCGGCTGTCCCGGATTTGACTGACCTGGCCCAGATAAACCCCCCGCTTTTTGCCAAATCTGGCATGAACCAGGGCCTGATTATTGATGCCCTCTAGCCAGCCGGTAGTGAGGCCGCGAGAAAAGGCCATTTCCAATTGATACTGGTCGCTGGCCTTGAGTTGGTGTTGCTGACCGGCCTGGAGACGGTCTAGGGCCTGACGATAGACCTGGGTGACACTGGCGACGTATTCCGGCGTTTTAAGGCGGCCTTCAATTTTGAGGGAAACAACCCCAGTAGCCACCAGTTCTGGTAAAACTGCTAACCCCGCTAAATCCTGGGGACTGAGTAGGTATTGCCGGCCTCCTAAATCCCAGGGCTGGCCATCCACGATCAGGTCGTAGGGCATCCGACAGGCCTGGGCACATTCTCCCCGATTGGCCGAGCGACCTCCCAGGGATTCACTGGTGAGACATTGGCCAGAATAGGCGACACAGAGGGCCCCATGGACGAATACCTCTAGAGGGAGGCCCTCTGGAACTTGGATCTTACGAATATCCTTGAGGGAACATTCCCGCGCTAAAACCACCAAGTTACAGCCTAGGCCCTGGGCAAAAGCGACCCCAGCCCGGCTGGTAATGGTCATCTGGGTAGAGCCATGGATGGGAAAATCGGGAGAGAGGTGGCGGATCAGCCGGCAGAGGCCCACATCCTGCACAATAGCTGCATCCACCCCAGCGCTAATCAGGGAACGGAGATAGGCCTCCACGGCGGCCAATTCCGAAGGAAAAATTAAGGTATTGAGGGTGACATAGCCCTTGACGCCTCGCCCGTGCAAAAAGGCCATCAATTCTGGCAGATCGGCCACGGTAAAATTGTCGGCCCGCATCCGCGCATTGAATTTTTCCAGACCAAAGTAGATGGCATCGGCTCCATTTTCCACCGCGGCCCTGGCGCAGTCCCAGTTGCCCGCTGGGGCCAGGAGTTCCGGCATTCTAGAACCGGCAAGGGAGGAAGCATCTAACAGAGGGGAGAGGGGCAAGCTTGACGTCATAAAAATACTTAGTCTTGAGATATCTATTGTCTCTCAAGGGCATCCTAGGTTGACGTTAACCAATGGACACAGAAATAACAAGCGTCCTTGAACTCGGCCCCTCAGCAACACAGGATATGGGGACAGTAGAAATCTTGTTCACTGTTAAGAGGTCAATGCCCCTACTCAGCGAATAGATTGTACACCGCTCCAACTCCGACTGATGACTTGGCCATAGGTGGCGACAGTATTGCTGGCGGATAGATAGCTTTGACCATTGAGGGCCACACTCACCACAGCAGCATCCTCTTCTCCTAAGGTATTGGTTTGGAAGAGAACCTGTCCTGGGGCTGACTGATTCCAACCCAAAAGTGTCGTACTCATTTCTGCTCCATCCTCCAAGAGGCCCCCCTGGGAGGAAATAGAAGCTAGGGAAAGACTTGGCGTTAGAGCCTGCAGGGTTTTGGCTGTTCGTGTTTCCTGACTCCACACCACACCATAGTCCAAAATATCCGACGTACTCAAGGCCCCTTCTACTTGACGAGCCAAAAGGTGATCTCCCTGGGCTGACCAGGAGGCCGGCAACAGAATGGAAATTACCCCCTCGACTTCTTCGCTATCTTCCCCCACCTGCTGGAGATAATGGGCAATGGGAGAATCGGCCCGAATCACCTGCAAGGCCCCTGTTGCCAGGTCTTCTAGAAACATGACGCTCACCACCTTCGAGCGGTAGAGTTCCGGCTCGGCTCGCAGCTCAATGCGGCTGTAGGCGGCGTACTTGCCATCGGGAGAAACCAGGGCCGGACTGCGATAGTAGCGGAGTCCTGACTGCCCTTTATCTGCGTATTCCTGCTGGGTAGTGGTGATCCAATGCCAGGGGATGGGGTAGGGACTATTGAGGGGATCTTCGTTTGCCGGGAGCTCTCCGGCCTCTAAGCTCGGACTGCCGACAACGGCTGGTGCAGACAGGGCCGGTGTTAGAATCGCCTGGGTCGATTCATCTCGCGACATTGGGGTGGACGGCTCAAGGGCAAGCGTGGGATTGAGCGCAGGGAAGGCCTGGGCCACGGACGCAACGGTAGGAATCAGGAGCATAGAGGCTAGGGTTATCACAGAGGACAGGCGAGAGAAGGAGGGTCTCCAAGAGCCAAGGGTCAACATGGGTAATACGCTCGGTGGCTAGGGGGCGGGGCACCATGTCTGTGTAGGGAAGCCATGGCGCTGGGCATTATTTTTAGGATTGCTAAAACTGTAGTCTGACTAGGGACAGAGATGTTCCAGCTTCTGGCCTGAGCTTTACATTTCTTTTCTTTGTGTGGGGCCTAATGAGTGGGGCTTTCGCTAAAGGGAGTACAGACCCGGAATCGGTTTATACTGAGGCCTGTGCTTTGATCTATCCCGAGTGCCATTGCCATGACCCTCGCCATGAATGCTATTCATCCCGTTCTTTGGGGAGCCGATCAGGTTCTCCTCATCGACCAAAACCGTTTACCCCAAACGTACTGCCAAGTTGCTATCTCCGACTACGAGGCCATGGCTCAGGCCATTAAAACCATGGTGGTGCGGGGCGCCCCGGCCTTAGGGATTGCCGGGGCCTATGGGCTGTACCTGGGGGCCAGGGCCATTCAGACGGAAGAACTGGGGGTTTTCCTCGCCCATCTGGAATTTATTGCGGATACCCTGCGGCAGACTCGGCCTACGGCGGTTAACCTTTCCTGGGCCATTGAGCAGATGCTGAATGTTGCCTATACCAGTGGTGAGGACGTGGCCATTGTTAAAGAGAAGCTCTTGGCCCAGGCCCACCAGATCCGGGAGGCTGATCTGCAAACCTGCCAGGCCATTGGTGAGCATGGCCTCAATGCTTTACCACCCCGTCCCGAAAAATTAACTATTTTAACCCACTGCAATGCCGGGGCCTTGGCCACTGCCGGCTATGGTACGGCCCTGGGGGTAATTCGCTCGGCTTGGGCCGCTGGCCGTCTAGCTCGGGTCTATGCGGATGAAACCCGGCCCCGCTGTCAGGGCGCTAAGTTGACGGTCTGGGAATGTGTGCAGGAGGGAATTCCCGTCACGTTGATCACCGATAGTATGGCGGCCCACTGTCTGCAACAGCGACGCATTGATGCGGTAGTAGTCGGGGCCGACCGCATTGCCCGCAATGGTGATACGGCCAATAAAATTGGCACCTATAGCTTAGCGGTGCTTTGCATGATGCACAATGTACCTTTCTACGTGGCCGCTCCCCTCTCTACGGTGGACTTTCGCCTCCAGGATGGCACTCAGATTCCCATTGAAGAAAGGGATCCCAGCGAAATTTATCAGATCGGAGACACCCGCCTCTGTCCTGAGGGGGCCGATTTCTATAATCCCGCCTTCGATGTGACCCCAGCCCAACTGATCACCGCCATCATCACCGAACGAGGGGCCCTTGAACCTAGCCAACTCCTTACTCTTCAAGGTGAATGACCATGACTACTGAACTGTCCTTTGAAGCGGCTCTGGCGGCCAGCCAAACCCTGGTAACGGCCATGGCGGAGCAGACCCTGACCGCTGACCAAATTCAAGATCAAGTAGCCCAGTTAGTTCAGAGTGAAACAGGGGCCAGGGGCTTTTTTGTTACCTACCTGACGGGGCCCGATTGGGTCGAGCCGCCACCAGCTTTTATCCTCCAGGCCTTGGCCCAATCCCCGGAGATTGTGAGCGAACTGCTAGTGAAAAACCTGGCGATGGCCACGGCCATGGCCCTGACCCACCGCCGCAACCAGGATGAAACCAATGCCCAAGGCTCCGACCAAGTCCAACGACGCACCCAGGCCTTGCTCCTGGCCCTGGCCCTACCCCCCATGCAAGAAAAACTTCAGCAACTGGCCCAGAGCATTGAACAGCCAACGGGGGCCTACCAAGATTTTTTAGCCCGCTGGGGTTATGATTCCGAACAAAAACAGGTTATTCTCCAGGCCCTGACGCCAGTTTTGGCCAGTTTCTCTCGTTAAAGGCCCAAATCAACGGCAATGCGATGGCCACAAGCAAACCCGGAAAAGGCTACAGCGTTGAGGCCCTGGCCCGGAAAGGTACTATCCCCTACACAGTAAAGGCCGGGTATCTGCGTCCGGTTAAAGGGCATTCCCAGCAGACCCGGTAATTTTCGTTGTGGGATTGGGCCGTAGGTGCCATCTTGCCGACCCAGAAAACGACGATGGGTACGGGGCGTTCCCACTTCCTGATAATCCAGCCCTACACTCAGATCCGGAAAGAGGGCCTCTAGGCGCTGGATGACTCGCTCCGCTGCCTGCTCTTTTTGGGACTGATAGGCTTGGGGAGAAAGGCCCTGCCAGGCCTGCAACCAACTGGGGGTAAAGGCATGGATAATGTGATGTCCTGGGGGAGCCAGGCTCGGATCAAGGAGCGTAGGAATAGAGACAAACAGGGTTCCCTGCTCGGCCTCCAGGTCGTCCCAGTCCTCCAAGAGAATATGGTGACATTCCGTACCGGGGGGCAAAACATTCGCCTGAACCCCTAAATGTAAACTCAGAAAACTGGGGGATTTTTGATAGCGTTGTTGCCAGCGTTTTTCCTGGTTCGGGGCCTGTTCCGGGGCCAATAATTGCTCAAAGGTATCCCAGCGGGTGGCATTGGAGACAATGCGCGGAGCGAAGTATTGTTCTCCGTTGGCTAATTGCACCCCCACGGCCCGTTGGTCCTCCGTCAGAATTTTGGTTACCCGGGCCTTGTAGCGAATCGTTCCCCCGGTTTTTTCTAGGCCCTCCACCAGCTTCTGGGCAATTTTGCCGACCCCGCCTTTGGGATAGTTGATGCCCCCGTAGTGGCGATCAGAAAACACCATGCCCGCATTGATCATAGGCGTCCGTTCCGCAGGCACCACCGACCAGCAATAGCATTCCATGTCGATAAACTTCAGCAGTTGGGGATTGCGCAGATAGCGCCGGGCAATATCACCCACATTTTGGGGAAGATATTTCACCAGGCCAAGACAGGCCAGAGGATGCTGGAAAAAGACCCGCAGGAGGTAGCGGGGTTCCTCCAGGGAGAGCAGTTCCATAGCATTGAGGCAGTTAAAGACCTGCCAACATTCATCGTAGAAGCGACGAATCCCCTCGGCTTCTTCCGGAAAATGCTGGCTTAATTCTTGCAAAAACTTCTCATAGTCTCGGTGGACTTTTAGATCCAGGCCCTGGGGTAGGTGGTAATGGATTTGCACCGGATCGGGGATCGTCTCCAGGGCCATACCGACGGCATCGAGGGCCCGTGTTAACAAGTTAGTTGTACCTTGCTGGCCAAAGCCAAAAATCATAGAGGCCCCCACATCGAAGCGATAGCCTTGTCGTTCAAAATAACCTGCACTACCGCCGGGAATCAGATAACGTTCTAGAACTAATACTTTCGCGCCTTTAGCAGTGAGTTGGGTCGCCGTGACCAACCCACCAATACCCGAGCCAATCACAATTACGTCGTAGTCAGAGGACTGCATACACTCCAGTGCCCATAAATATTTGCTGACTGTCCAGTGTAGGCCAAAAAAAGAGAGGGACAACCCGTTATCATACCGAGCAATCCCACCTACTGAATCCTTGAGAAGAGAACACTGTAAAAAATCATGGAGCTAAATGAGAATTTATGTCAACTTGCTGAAATGAAATTTTTCCAAAATCCCCGAGTGATGGCGATAGGGAGAGGAAGGCTATACGCTAAACTTCAGATCAAGGTTCTCTTTGCGGAAGGTATTATGACTGACTCCAACCTCGGCCGCTGGGTGACGATTCCCAACCAAGACCTCTTGATTGACGGTTATCTTGCCCAACCCCCAGGAACCGGCCCCTTTAACGCCATTGTGGTATTCCAAGAAATTTTTGGGGTGAATGCCCATATCCGAGATGTGACCGAACGCTTGGCCCAGGAAGGTTATGTGGCCTTGGCTCCGGCTCTTTACCAGCGCCAGGCCCCAGGTTTTGAGACGGGTTATACACCAGCCGCCATTCAGCAGGGCAGGCACTACAAGGCTGGGACAAAAACCGAAGAACTATTAAGTGACCTGACGGCAGCTATTGATTATCTTTACCAACTTCCTCAAGTCCGTAAAACAGGCGTCGGCACCATTGGTTTCTGTTTTGGTGGACTGGTGGCCTACTTGGCGGCGACCCTGCCGGAGGTTCGGGCAACAGCTTCGTTTTATGGCGCAGGGATTCCCCACTGGAGTCCCGGAGATGGACAAGCGACCCTGGCCTACACCTCCCAAATCACTGGTACGCTCTACGCCTTTTTTGGCCTGGAGGATGCGAGTATTCCTCTCACTGACATTGCACAGATTGAACAGGCTTTGATTCAACACCAAGTGCCCCACCGCATCTTTCGCTATAGCGGCGCTGACCATGGTTTTTTCTGCGACCAGCGGGCCAGCTATGAACCGAAGGTTGCCACCGCAGCCTGGCAAGAAGTCCTTCAGCTTTATCGGACTTGTCTGCCGTGACCGTGTCACCACGACCAGGGATTAACGTTAGAGGACTCTTTTCTCGCCGCAGCAGCAGTATTTTACTGTTACTGGGGTTTCTTCTCATTGGATTAGGGGGTTTCTTAGCCCAGAAGGCTTTTTCCCCTGAGGCGTTTTCCGGTGCCTCGGCTTTGACCCCCGTCACCTTACAACTGAAGTGGAAGCATCAGTTTCAATTCGCGGGCTACTACGCTGCGAAAGCCCAAGGTTACTACCAGGCGGCTGGTCTAGATGTGTCCTTTGTCGAGGCCCCCGCTGATGGGAGTGATCCGGCCCTACCCGTCTTAAAGGGCCAAGCGGACTTTGGTATTGCGGATTCTAACTTAGTATTACTCCGTAGTCGCGGCTATCCGGTTGTGGTGCTTGGGGCTATTTATCAGCATTCACCACTCATCTTTCTCCTCCTCCAGCGCTCTGGCATTGAGAATATCCATGAATTAGCGGGTAAACGGGTCATGCTCCAACAGGGAGCAGACGAAGCTCTCTTGGCCTACCTCATTCAGGAAGGCATTGACCCCGCACGGATTATTCACGTTCCCCATAGCTTTGATCTCCAGCCCCTGATCAAGGGAGAGGTAGATGCCATTTCCGCCTATTCCACCGATGAACCCTTCTACCTCAAGCAAGCGGGCCTAGAATATCTGATTTTTAATCCTCGGGCCGGTGGCATCGACTTCTACGGTGACTCCCTCTTTACTACTGAACAGCAACTCCGTCAGCACCCCGAGCGTGTTAAGGCCTTCCGTGAAGCTTCCCTTAAAGGGTGGGCCTATGCCATGCAACATTCTGAGGAAATGATTGATCTTATCTTGCAGGAGTACGGTGACCGCCTAGACCGGGCCCATCTCCAGTTTGAAGCGGAGCAAAGCCGACGCTTGATTCTCCCGAATACCGTGGAAACTGGCTATATGAATCCTGGCCGCTGGCGGGCCATTGCGGACGTGTACACCCACCTGGGGATGCTCCCCAAACCCTTGGATTTGACTGGCTTTTTGTATGAAACCCAAGCCCCCAGCCCTCCACCGTGGGTGTATGTTGCCCTAGGACTAGCCTTAACCCTTCTGACCATTGTTTCCTGGATAGCCTGGCGTTTTTATCAACTCCAGCGGAGCCTCCGCTACGAAATAGCCGAGCGCATTCAAGTCGAAAAGGAACTCCAGGCCTCGGAAAAACGAGCTCGCGTCCTGGCAGACCATGCGCCCTTTCCGGTGATCATTACTGTCTGGCCCACGGGCCAGATTCTCTACGTCAATTACCAGGCCCTACAAAAATTTGAGCTAGACCCCCAGACGCTCCCAGCAACCACTATCCTGAACTTTTATGGGGAACCCACCGATCGACAGCGATTACTCAAGGCGTTAGAACACGAGGACTTTATCCAGAACTGGCAACTTCAATTACAGTCGGCCACGGGCAAACCCTTCTGGGCCAATTTATCGATCAGTAAAATCGAGTTTGACCATCAACGGGCCCTCTTTACCGCCGTGGTCGATATTACTGAGCAGCGGCAACTGCAAAAACGACTCACTCGTTTAGCGATCACCGATGATCTGACTGGCTTGTACAATCGCCGCTATTTTATGCAGCGGGGCACGGAGGAATTTAACCGTGCCGTTCGCTATCCAACGGCCCTCAGTGTCCTGATGTTGGATATTGACCACTTTAAGCTGATTAACGACCACCACGGCCACGAAGCCGGTGATCGGGTTCTCCGTCATCTGGCCCAGTTAATTCAGGAAAATGTGCGTCCTTTTGATCTAGTGGGGCGCCTAGGGGGCGAGGAATTTGCCGTCCTGTTGCCCAACTGTGCTCTAGCGGAAGCTATCGATCTCGCGGAACGACTCCGCTACCTGGCCCAACAAGAATGCTGGAGTGTAGAGGAAGCGGACATTAGCATTAGTGTCAGTGGGGGGGTAGCCAGTTTAACGCCGGAGATGGATAATCTCAAAGCACTCCTCAAGCAAGCGGATCAGGCCCTGTACCAGGCTAAACGAGACGGCCGAAATCGGGTTATCGCTGGCTAAGCATACCCCAAGAGTGCTCCCCCCTTCCTTTCCCCCAGTGCTTCCCATGCCTTTGAAATCATTGCCTATGTCGATGCAATTTCCTTACCTGGCTTCGGCCCGGATGCGCTGGATTCTAGCGGTTCTCTGGCTGGCCCTGTTAGCCGGGTTCGGCTTTCTCAATCAACTGGGTACCCTCGGCGTGATGGATAAAACTGAGGCTCTCTTTGTGGAAGTGGCCCATCAGATGTACCTGTCCGGGGATTGGGTGACGCCGCGTTGGAACGGGGAAACTTTTTTTGACTATCCGGTGGGAGGCTACTGGCTCGTCGCTTTGAGTTTTAAACTCTTCGGGGTTAGTGAAGGGGCCGCGCGTCTGCCGGTGGCCCTAGCGGCCATGGCCGTGGTGATCGCAGTCTGGTTGACGTTGTATCACTGGGGGGACTCTGGCAAGCCGCCTTGGCCAACACCGCAACAGCGTTGGCTCAGGGCCAGTCTCGGGGCCGGCATCATGGCCCTGAATCCGGGCTGGATTGGTTGGGGCCGGACAGCCGTCACCGATATGTTTCTCTCCAGTACCATGGCCCTGACGCTGCTTTGCTTTTTTGGGGGCTATGCCCAGGGGCCGGCCTCCCCTCGACGGCACGGCTACTACCTAGCGGCATCGGTGTTTGCCGCGGGGGCCGTTTTGGCCAAAGGGCCAGTGGGCCTATTGTTACCAGGGTTGATTATTGTGGTCTTTTTGGCCTATGTCGGACAGTTATGGGTTGTGCTGCGGGAAATGCCCCTCCTGCCCATGCTTGGAATTTTTGTTCTCCTCTGCTTTCCTTGGTATATCCTGGCTACCCAGGCCAATGGCATCGAGTTTTTGGGTCATTTTCTCGGCTTCAGTAATTTTCAGCGCTTTACCTCCGTTCTCTACCGCCATGCCGGCCCCTGGTATTTCTACCTTCCCTGGTGCTTTATTCTGCTCTTGCCCTGGTCGGTCTTTCTACCCCTGGCCCTGGCCCGGCTCCGCTTTTGGCTACCGGCCCTGTGGTGTTCTAAGCCTCGTTCCCAGCAACTGGGCCTGTTTTGTGTTGCTTGGTTTTTCCTCGTTTTTCTGTTCTTTTCCGCTGCTGCCACTAAATTAGCCGGTTACATCTTGCCCCTTGTGCCAGCGGGGGCGCTGATCCTGGCCCTCTTTTGGGGGGAGGTCGGACAGCAGGCCAGTACTCGTCCTCTGCAACGCTGGCCCTTTTTAGTGAGTGCCATGCTGAATAGCCTATTGCTTCTGCTGATGGCTGTAGCCGCATTTCTCAGTCCTCGCTTGGTGGGCAATGATCCGGCCTATCCCACCTTTGCCCAAACCCTACAAAATACTGGCTTACCGCTGGGATTGGGGGGGATTTTACTGCTCAGTTTTGGCCTATGGCTTTACCTGGCGAGTACCCGTTCCCGCCGCCGTTGGCTCTGGTTGCCTAATCTATTCGGCTTTTTGGCCACTCTGATCGGGGTGATCCCTGGTCTAGTGGGGATGATGGATCGGGAGCGGCAATTCCCCCTACGCCAATTGGGCCAGGCCCTGGGTCAGGCCGCTCACCCCCAGGAACCAATTTGGATCATGGGCTATCCCCGCTATAGTTTTGTTTTCTATAGCCAACACTCGGCAGTATTTTTAGATAATGTTGACTACGCCTGGGAATTGCTCGAGCCCCAACGAGATCAGACCACCTCGCCGACGATTTTAATGGTGGCTGAGCCGCGTTTTATCGAGGCTTTTCACCTGCAGGCAGGGGATTATCATATCCTAGCCCAGGGAGGAACCTATCAACTTCTGCGGGTGTCCAAGCAAACTCTACTGGCTCGTAAACCCTAAGTCATTATTGTTGGGTATGGCTTATTGGGATCGCTCTTTCCAGTTCTCCTTGGTCGGTAAACCAGGTGTCAAACGCTGTCCAACCAGCCGCCCAAAACAAAGGAAAAGCATAGCCGCCCCGTTGTAGAAGTCGTCGATGTTCTTTGTAAACAACCAGAGCCATGCCGAGAAAAAGTAGGCGATGTAAAGCCTGAATTAAAACCCTTTTGGGAAAAGCTGTTTGACGGCCCAGGGCCTTGAGGATCGAAGCTTCGTAGGCCACATGGGCCCGTTCATCCTGCAAAATTTTTTCGCAGATGGCCCTGAGAGTCAGGGATTGCGTGCTATTTCGCAAGGCTTGGTAGTAGACAAGGGCAATAATTTCTGCACTGACTAGAACAGTAATTGAGATGGGATAACTGACATTTTTTCTGAGTTTTCTAAACAGGCCATCCGTCCAATTATTTTTGAGGAGCGGCATTTGATGCCTATCCATAAACTGCTTGAGCAGTAGGGCATGGTGTTGTTCTTCTTTAATAAAAAGCCGGGTGATTGGGGGCAGTTCAGGCAGATCGTGTTGTTGGGAAAAGTACTGGGCCGCTTGCATCAGGCCCTTGCCCTCTGAATATTCCCCCAGTTGAAAGGCCGCAATAGAGGGCGCAATACACTGTCGCTCTTCCGGAGTCAAGGCCACTTGTAGATGCCAAGGAATAGAAGGCGGTTTGACAGCGTTTTGTTCAAAATAGACAAGCCAGGGTCGGAGGTCGATTAACAAGGGAACGTCCTCTAGGTATTCACTGACGATATTCGACTATATTTCAAGGCCCTCTGATCTCATGAGAGTGACCAGAAATCTATAAATTTCTACCATACCCAGGGTATCTAAAGAACAATAGTCCTGAAGATGTTGCATCATTTCTGCTCGTTGCTGGGGATCTTCGCAGGCTACCATCGCCTCCCACACCAAGGGGGCCTCCTGACCACTTTTCACTGTTAGGAAATCGTAGGAGAGGGCCGGCACAAGCACCGGCAGAATTCGTTTCAGGGAGGTGGAACCTTGGAAGCCGGGATGATGATAAGTCTGTTTGAAGATCAGTTGCAGATCCCAAAGGCGGTCAATGATCGATTGGAGGGGTTTCGCATACTCTGGAAAGTCACTGGCTAATTGCCGCAGAACTGAAGCTTCAAAGGATTGGTTATAAACCACAATTGACCCCTGGGGCTCAATATGATTCATGAGAGATTCGACCAAGGAAAGGCGGGGATCACTATTGACAGGATGGAGATAACTGTAATGCTCGAGGGTATGCCAATCCCGCAGAATATGACAACTATATTGGAAGACACAACGGCTGTAGGGACGCAGACCGGGGAAACGGGGCATGGCCGGATTCAGCGTTTCTACATCGAAAAAATGGAGAGGGAATTGGAGTTGGGCCAGCTTAGCCTGGATGTCCGCAGAATCGTACAGCGGTTGATTGGCAATCATGCGCTCCACAAAACTTCGTTGGGCCGTTGTCAGAGGAAAATCAGCCGGAATATCCTTCAGTTCCAGAATATTTTGCTCGAGTAATTGCTGGAGTTTGTGGGTGGGTAAGCGGGGAATATTGAATATCGATAAGGAGGGAATACCTTGCCAGCAATGGGCCTTAAAGACGCAGGGATAAGGTCGGTCACAATGCTTGCCAACGAGGGTATCAGGGGGGTCAGATTGGCTCAGTAAATAACGAAACTCCCCTAGACGTTGGGGGAGTTGTTTAAGCCAGGCCTGTACCTGTTGGGTAACATCATTAATATTGAATCGTTCCTGAACATCCTGCCAATTGTGAGCCAAGGGATTAACGGACATGAGGCTAGTGCGTTCAATCACTAGGCCCAGGCCCTCTAGAACGTACTGCTGTAGGGCCAGGTCGGGAATATGTTCCTCTTTAACCTTGGTAGAAGACTTGACTTCAATAATTTCCCAGTGGCCCGTCGGTAATTTCCGCAATACATCACAGCGAACCAGAATATCATCAAAGATAAAGGCGGGTTCCAACAGGCAAGTTACGCCCTGTTCAATTAATTGTTGCGTCTGCTCTAGAACAACATCTAAGGTTCCCTGGAGCAGAATTCCCTCTGGAAAAGATTCACGGGCGGCGATCCCTATGGCCAGACCTTGTTTAATGCGCTGTTGCTCCGCAATGGAAGGCGGCGTTCCCCATTCTGGTTTGCAAATTGCGAGCCACAGCCGCTTCGGACATTGTAACCCTGCCAAAAAGTAGGTTTTACTGATCGGAAAAGACATATTGGCCTGGTCCATAAGTCTTTAGCCTTTAGGGGTAAATTGAGTCGAGCTCTGGCCAAGCTCCGGACAGGAGAGGGCTTAAAATCAATACGCTCAGATGTTTACTTATCATAAAGGGCAACGACTCCCCGGACACGAGAATGTTAGCGGGAATCTTATCGCTCGGTTCCAAGGATTTTAACTCCGTTGGGCAATTTGAGGTTGACGGCCCAAGAGGCCGGTCATGAGTCGCAGAGCCAGCACCTTCGCCGGGGGGACGTGCCGTAGAAATTCTAGTCCTAAACGTCGAACCGCAACAAGGGGCCCAATCCGATGGGAAAAGAAACGATCCAGAAAATCGGTAAACCCGAGGATGACGAAATTTTCGGGCCGCCGCCAGCGTTCGTAGGCCTGGAGCGTGGCTAAACTGCCGAGGGCTTTGCCTTGCCGATGGGCCTGTTCCAACACTTCCGCCAGGGCCGCCGCATCCCGCAGACCTAAATTGAGGCCCTGGCCCCCCACCGGATGGCAACAATGGGCCGCATCGCCAATCAGGGCCAGGTGGGGTTGAATATAGCGGTTACTCTGCATCAGTTGGACGGGAAACAGACGACGGGCCCCGCAGAGTTGAATCTCGCCAAAATCCTCCCCGAGACGGGGCTTGAGTTGTCGGAGAAAATCAGCCTCCTCAGCTCGTAGCAGGGCCTGGGCCTGGGCGTGGGGAAGCGTCCAAACAATCTGACAGCGGTGGCCGGGCAAGGGTAATACTCCCATCGGACCACTGTACCAAAACCGTTCGTAGGCAATGTTATTTTGGGGCGCTTGGTGTTGGATAGTAAAGGCGACGCAGGACTGCCAATATTTCCAGCCCCGGGTTTTGATCTCGGCTAGGGAACGAATTCTGGACTTGGCCCCATCGGCCCCAACGACGAGTTGCGTCGAGAGGGTCTGGGTCTGGCCCTGATGGCGGATCTGAACCAAGGCCCCGGCCTCGGTGTAGTCAACGGCAATCACCTCTGCTGGCCGAAACCAATAAACACGGGCCTGGGAGGTTAATTTTTCCTGTAGGGCCGAGAGAATGACGCGATGTTCTCCCACATAACCCAGGTGCGGGGTCTGGAGATCTGCTTGGGAGAAGGGAACAACGCCAGGATAGTCGGCATCTGATAGACGAATCTGCTCAAAATGACCGACCTGGGGCGCAATTTGTGACCAGAGGCCCAACCCCGCCAAAATACGGCTGGACAGTAGGGAAAGGGCGTAGGCCTGGGGTTTATACAGGGCCTGTTCTGCCGGTAAGGCCTCGATAATGGCAATGGTTAACGGCGTGTTTTGAAGGGCGCAGGCGAGGGTTGTCCCGACAATGCCTCCCCCCACAATAACCAGGTCAAACGTCGTGTTAGGTGCTGGGCGAGGAATTTCGGAGAGCATTACGGTATTGTCTTTATAAGGAACTACATCGTATTGTGACTTAACTGTTTAGGGAGAGCAAGGTCGCATTCAAGACTGACTTTCTCTTGAGGAGATGAGGCAGATCACGAAAAACGTTAATCCTTGCTTGCGTTGTATTCAGAAACAGGCCACAATAATCGCGGATTCAACGGAGTGTTAGCGATGCGAGTGTGTGTCATTGGAACGGGCTACGTAGGCTTAGTCACCGGGGTTTGTCTAGCCCAGATCGGCCATCAGGTCATCTGTGTGGATAACAATGAGGAAAAAGTCAAGCTAATGAAGGCCGGGCAGTCCCCCATCTATGAACCGGGCCTGTCAGAGTTAATGGTCAGCAATATGCAGGCTGGCCGCCTCGATTTTTCTTCGGATCTAGCCCAGGGCGTTCAGCACGGCGAAATTCTCTTCATTGCCGTCGGGACACCGGCCCTGCCAACGGGAGAGAGTGATACCCGCTACGTCGAGGCCGTGGCTCGGGGGATTGGCGCCCATTTAGATGAGTCTTACCGCGTTATTGTTAATAAATCGACGGTGCCCATTGGTTCTGGGGACTGGGTGCGGATGATTGTGCTAGAGGGCCTGAAGGAGCGCTACGGGGCCACAGGGCCTGGGGACAAAAAGGCCCTGGTGGAAAATTTTGATGTGGTGAGTAATCCAGAATTTCTACGAGAAGGCTCTGCTGTCTATGACACCTTCAACCCAGACCGAATTGTTCTGGGCAGTAATAGTGACAAGGCCATTGCTCTCATGCAAGACCTCTATCAACCCCTGGTTAACCGACAATTTGCTGAAGATCCCTCCCTACCGCCGGTGCCGGTTGTGGTGACAGACCTCAGTTCCGCGGAAATGATTAAGTACGCGGCTAATGCCTTTCTAGCGACCAAGATTAGCTTTATTAATGAAGTGGCTAACATCTGCGACCGGGTCGGAGCCGATGTGACCCAAGTGTCTCGGGGAATTGGCCTCGATTCCCGCATCGGTAGTAAGTTTTTACAGGCTGGAATTGGTTGGGGCGGTTCCTGTTTTCCCAAGGATGTTTCGGCATTAATCCATACGGCGGCAGATTACGGCTACACCACGGAAATTCTGAAGGCGGCTGTCAACGTCAACCAACATCAACGCTTGATTGTGGTGGAAAAACTCCAACAGGAACTGAAAATTCTCAAGGGCAAGATCATTGGTCTATTGGGATTAACATTTAAACCAGACACCGACGATATGCGCGATGCGCCGGCCCTGGGCATTATCGACCAGCTAAATCGACTCGGGGCCAAGGTCAAGGCCTACGACCCCATTGTTTCTCAATCAGGGTTAAGCCATGGCCTGTCCGGGGTTCATATTGAAACCAATCCCGAAATGCTCGCCGATGATTGTGATGCCCTGGTACTGATCACCGAGTGGCAGGAATTTCTCCGCCTCGACTTCGACAAAATGCGTCAACGGATGCACCATGCCTTAATCATTGATGGCCGTAACTTCCTCGACAAGGCCCAACTTCAGCAGAGTGGCTTCCATTATGTTGGCATTGGTCGTAACTAGACGAACACGGAGGGACTCGAACCCCCGACCCTCAGGACCGGAACCTGATGCTCTATCCAACTGAGCTACGTGTCCAAACACTTTTCCTAGGATAGCATTGTTCTAGGGGTTTTGGATTACAAATTTGGCCCCCCGGGCCAACAGGCTGGCCTGGAGACTGGCCGTCATACCAGGATTATCCCCAAAGCGAGTATTGGTAACGATGGCGTTGGTCAAATTGGCATTTTGTACTGAAGTACCTACCAAATTGGCATCGGTTAGATCGGCCCCAATCAGATTTCCCAGGGCTAAACTACTGCGATGGCAATCGGCGCCCCGGAGGTTAGCCCCTTCTAGGTAGGCCCCACTCAGGTCGGCCCCGCTGAGATTGGTAAAACTGAGGTCGGCCTCACTGAGATCGGCATCGGTTAAGATTGCTCCCCGAAAATTACTCCGACTGAGGTCGCTACGGTGCAGTTCAATCCCCTGGAGGCTGGCTCCGACAAATTTCCCGCCGGCTAAATTAAGCTGGGGATCGAGGCCCGCAAGACGAGCCAGGGCATGGAGATCTTCCGTCGTAGCCTGGTAAATTTGTTCAATCTGCTGGCGCAGGGCCTGGCAATCCTCTGGGCTGGGGTGTTGGCCAGTGGCCAGGTTACGGCGATAGTCCTGGTATAAGTCCTCCCAGATTTCCAACTGACCGAGACTCAGTTGAACCCAACTCAGAGCCGGTGGGAAGACCTGTTTAACTAAAAATTGGGCCAGAAGACGCTCAATAATGCCGTGTTTATTGGGACTCAGATCGGGCCGCCACAGGCCCTCGGCATCCGTAATTACTAAGGAAACGGGGTCTAGGGTCAGGGTAGCAATGATATGACAGGGCGCAGAGGATAGGGGTAGACTCCCTAACTCCAATCGCTGGGAGGATAGTTTGAGCCATGCTTGACCCGGGGCCGGCAGGATCTGCCAGTGAAATTCGGGGGGCACAGAGGCTAGTCGTGGAAAGCTCGCGGGAGTTAACGCAGGCGTAAAGTCTCTGCTGTGAATTTGTAGGTTAAATTGTCCTGTTTTAAGGGCGAATTTAAGGCGGCCACTGGCCAAGTTCAGCCATTGTTCCTGCAAACTCAGATTGGCAACGAGATTCACTAGCGGCTGTTCCGTATTCTCTGCCTTAACTCGGGCTTCTAAATCCATGAGAATACCGTTGGCATAGGGATTTTGAATTTCAAGCAGATGAATATCAGGCATGGTAAGCAGAGACGAGGACGGCAGAAAACGGACTGGAGGATTAACCACTGATTTCCAGCTTATTATTGATCGGGCTTTCTGGGGCCTTTCTGCTAGTCTTCCGGGGGCACAACTCCCCCTAGAACCGCAGGAGTTTGTGTATAATTGCGATACAGAATTGGGGGAAATTATCTCGTTATCCCCTTGTGTGAGGTTGAATGGACCAGTCCCTGACCCAAGAAAGACCACTAACCGCCCTATTCCGACGCTTGGGCAATGAAGCCTTCCCGCCGGTGGTCGAAACCTTTGAGCGGAGTAAAACGATTTTTTTTCCGGGGGATCCGGCTGAGCGGGTCTATTTTTTGCTTAAGGGAGCGGTTAAGCTATCGCGGGTGTACGAAGCGGGTGAAGAAATTACCGTGGCCCTTTTGCGGGAAAATAGTGTCTTTGGGGTTCTTTCCCTAATTACCGGTCAACGCTCCGACCGTTTTTATCATGCGGTGGCCTTTACCCCCGTCGAACTGTTATCGGCCCCCATTGAACAGGTGGAGCAGGCCCTGAAGGAACACCCAGATTTAGCGATGCTGATGCTCCAGGGCCTGTCTTCTCGGATTTTGCAGACGGAGATGATGATTGAAACCCTCGCCCATCGAGATATGGGATCACGGCTAGTGAGTTTTTTATTAATTTTGTGTCGGGATTTTGGAGTTCCCACCCCTGAGGGGATTCGTATCGATCTTAAACTCTCGCATCAAGCCATCGCCGAAGCCATTGGCTCCACGCGGGTTACTGTGACACGACTCCTGGGCGACCTGCGGGAAAGTAACATGATTTCTATCTTTAAAAAGAAGATCACGGTACATAACCCCGTTGCCCTCAGTCAACAATTTACCTAAACCATCCCGATGACCAGTGCTTATATTCTGGTAACGGCCGTACTTGTCTTGGGCGGGATTATTGCCGCGCTCGGCGACCATTTAGGCAGTAAAGTGGGCAAGGCCAAGCTCCGTCTTTTTGACCTCCGGCCCCGGCAAACGGCGGTGGTACTGACGGTGCTAACGGGAACCCTGATCGCCGCCTCAACCCTAGGAATTTTGTTTACCTTTAGTAAGTCCCTGCGGGAAGGGGTTTTTAAGCTCGATGAAATTTTGCAACAGTTGCGGACGGCCCAATCGGAACTAGAAAGGGCCAGTAGTGAAAAAAAGGCCATTGAACAGCAGTTAGCTGACGCCAAAACCAAGCAAATTCAAGTTCAAAAACGCAGTCAGGAAATTGATGACAACTACAATCGCGCCCTAGCCAAGCTGAGACGGGTCTCTCGGGATGCCAAACGACTCCAGGCCGATGTCCAGACCTTGACGAAAGAGCGGGAGCAACTGCGTCAACAAAAATTGCAGTTAATTGAAGAGATGAGCAAACTGCAGGCCTTGGTCAAACAGCGGGATATGGAATTGGGAAAACGCCAGACCAAAATTGCGGAGCAGGATAGAATTCTAGCCCAGCGTCAAGAACGTCTCCAATCCCTAGAAAAACGATTTGCTTCCCTAGAGCAACAACGCCAGCAACTCCAAACGGAAATTAACCAACGGGATGAACAGATTGACCGTCTTGACCAATCCATTGCTCTGAAGGACCGGAATATTCGTCAACGGGAATCCAAATTACAAGACCTGGAAAAACAATTAGGTTTCCTGAACCGAGAGGTGCAAGTCCTAGAACAGTACTATCAAAACTACCAAGACCTGCGAGAGCGGAAAATTGCTCTCCTGCGGGGCCAGGTCTTAGCCTTTGGGGCTGTACGGGTGGTTGATCCGACCCTGGCCATTGAGGCGGTGGATGAACTCCTGCGTCAGGCCAATCGCAATGCTTGGCAGGCCACCCGAGATCCCGCCTCCCGGCCCCTACCGGGGAATGACCCCATTGTCCGTATTACGACGGCCCAGGTACAACAACTGGCGGAACAACTGAAAACAGGGGAAGAATACGTTGTTCGTATTCTCTCAGCCGGTAACTACGTCCAGGGTGAGGAGGAAATTCGAGTCTTTGCCGATGTGGCCCCCAACCGCCAGATCTTTCGGGACGGGGAAACCATTGCCACTATTTCCATGGACTCCTCTAATTTTAGCGAAGAGGATATTCAAAAGCGTTTAGACTATTTGCTTTCTGCTGCCCAGTTCCGGGCCCGCCGAGAAGGCATTCTGGGTAATATTCAAATTGAAGATGGCCGCATTAAAACCCTAATTCAGTTTGTAGAAACAATTCAGCAGACTAACGAACGCCCTGATGAAATTCGGGTGATTGCCACGGAAAATACCTCTGTGGTAGGGCCACTTAAGTTGCGGCTGGTGGCCCTGCGGCGCGGTAATGTTATTTTTTAAGCTCTCTCGTTTATGTACTATCTAGGCTTTGACCCCGGACGAGATAAATGCGGTGTTGCGGTGCTGGCTGATGGGGGCCAGTTAGCTTATCACGAGGTTATTCCTGCTGACCAAGTAACAGCAAAAATTCCTGCTCTCTGTCGCCAGTATGCCATTCAGTGCCTGATTATGGGCAACCAGACCACCGCCAAGCAATGGCAACAAACCCTCCAGCAGATTAGTCCCCCAGAGGTCACGATTATCCCCGTTGATGAGCGAAACAGTTCCGTCGAAGCGCGAGCCCGCTATTGGCAAATGTATCCCCCCCGTGGCCTCCAGCGTCTACTGCCCCAGGGTCTACGCGTCCCTCCCCGGCCCATTGATGACATCGTTGCTATTTTATTGATTGAACGTTTTTGGGCCGGAGGCCAACCCCAATGAACTGGTGGCAGAAATTACGCAATAATGGCTTGGCGCGCCTGGGATTTGGGGTATTGTTGGTGTTTTATCTCGCTGTCCTAGGGGCCGATTTTATTGCACCCTACAGTCCCTACAGTGCTCAAGTCGATGGTTCTCTCCTGCCTCCTACGACCATTCATTGGCGCCGGGCCGATGGGCAATGGCAAAGGCCCACCGTCTATCCCACCCACCAAAGCGCCACGAATCTGCAAACCGGTGAGCGTTCTCTGCAAGTCGATTGGCAAAATCCCTCGCCAGTGCAATTTTGGGTACAGGGAGACCCCTATCGAATCCTAGCCATCCGTCTTCCCCTGCCTCCCCGTTTTCAGACAGTGGAAATTTTTCCGGGTTTTCGCAGTGACCGGCATTTATTTGGCACCACAGGGCCGGCGAAAATCAACCTCCTGGGTACTGATGAGCAGGGCCGAGACCAATTTAGCCGTCTCCTTTTTGGCGGCCGGATTAGCTTATTCATTGGCCTGGTGGGCATTCTGGTTTCCTTTCCCCTGGGACTGATCATGGGGGGTATCGCCGGTTACTTTGGGGGATGGCTGGATGGCGTGATTATGCGCGGCGTGGAAGTCTTGATGACCATTCCCGGTATCTATCTACTGGTGGCCCTGGCGGCAGTATTACCCCCCGGCCTCAGTAGTGGTCAACGCTTTTTACTGATCGTCCTGATTACATCTTTGATTAGCTGGTCGGGCCTGGCACGGGTGATTCGGGGCCAGGTGTTATCCCTTAAGGAACAGGAATTTGTCCAGGCCGCAAAGGTGATGGGGGCCGCCGATGGGCGGATTATTTTGCGCCATATTTTGCCCCAAACCGCCAGCTACATCGTGATTTCGGCAACCTTGACCGTGCCTAGTTTCATCGTGGCAGAATCGGTTCTGAGTTTAATTGGCCTGGGCATCCAGCAACCCGACCCCAGTTGGGGGAATTTACTCTCCGTCGCCACCAATGCCTCTATCCTCGTTCTGCAACCCTGGTTGGTTTGGCCACCGGCCCTGCTGATTATTCTGACAGTCCTCTGTTTTAACCTGTTGGGGGATGGCCTCCGCGATGCCCTGGATCCCCGCAGTTAAGGCCTAGCGAGCGTCCCAAAGGGCCTGGATACGTTCATCGAGCTCTTGTCCGAGATCAATGTGCTGTAAACTGCCTTGATTTCCTTCCCAGGTAGCCGCGAGACATCCCAGACGACCAACGGGGGCCAGAGCGGTGAGCGTCGCTCCTAGTTCAAAATGGCCAATCCGAAAGCCTTCGTGGTTGAGTAACAACACTTGGCCCTGGGTATCCGCCAGGAGGTAGCCCCAGGCAAAGGGCAGGATAAATTGGGGTTTGAAATCCAGCGCAAAACGAGTCACCTTCAGCGGTTGCAATCGCACCAATACCGCCGTTGTGGGCTCCCTCAGGTCTAGGCCGAATAGATGATTCCGGGAACAGGGATTAAAGGTCAAGGCGCTGAGGAGAAACGCCAAGGAAAAGGCAGACATCACCTGGCCCCGCCGATTGAACAATTGCACAAGCGTGCTCTGTCGTTGGCCAGTTTTGATTAACAGCACCAAAAGGCCATGGCGATGGTCTAGGGTAATCAGTTGGGACGGGAGGAGCGTTCCGTGGGGTGTTCCGAGGGACTTTCCCTGGCAGAGATTCCAGACCTGAAAGTAACCCTTCCCCGACTGGGGCAAAGGCTCTCGGCTTTTAATACAAGCTAACCATTGGCCCTGGGGGTCTAGACTCCAGAGTAAACGTTCCGCCGACCAGCAGACCTGGGCCTGGGGAGAGCGACGATTGAGCGCCAGGGTTTCAGGAAATTGGTAAAAACAGTAGCGTTGACTCGAGCCTGGGGCCATCAGAGGAAGGGCTTGGCCAACAACATTTAGACCGCGGTCATTGACCTGGAAACCAATGATGGCCGTATCTAGGCCCACTTCCCAAGCAGGTTCATAGGCTCCTTGTAAATCCTCTCCAGGATACCGCCAACAACTCAGTTGATTCTTAAGGGCCAGATAAACCTTGGTATTCACAACGGCCAGATGGCGGACAGGAAAGGCCAAGGGATCACTCTGGGTAACTTGGACTGGGTAGGGAGAGGTGATAGGAACGGTGTTGAAGAAACCCGATAGCTCGCCCGTTGAGGACTGGGATACTTGACGAGAAATCGACTGAACCGCTTCTAGCATGGCCTGGGCACTACTAAACCGCTTTTGGGGGAGTTTTTCGAGGGCCTGGGCCACAATGGGCACCAGCAGAGGCGGGAAATTTGGTGGAAACTGAAGACGATAATTCAAATGGGCTGTTTGTAGCTCTCCCGGCCGCCCAGAGAAGGGCCGCTCTCCCGCCAGTAACTCGTAGAAGAGAACCCCGACGGCGTAGAGATCGGAGACCGAGGAAACTTTGCCATAGAAACGTTCCGGGGCCATATAGGCCGGAGAGCCCGTGTAGCCCTTGCCAAAGTTGGGATTACCGGTAACGGCGGCCAGTTGAGCAATGCCAAAGTCGGTAATCTTGGCCTGCCAACCTTCAGCGGTGGGGACTAGGAGAATATTTTCTGGCTTAATATCACAATGGATAATATTTTTACGGTGGGCATGGTCTAGCGCGGAGAGAATATCCTGGATCAGTTGCAGTTTATGGCCGAGGGGAATATCTCCCTCCTGTTCTAGAAGGTCTCGGAGGGTGCCCCCTGCACAGTATTCCATCACCAGATAGCGACCCGTCCTGTGGTACTCCAGCGCATAACAGGCCACAATACGTGGATGACGCAGGGTCACCAAGTAGGATAGTTCCCGTAGAAAGCGATTAGTGGGAAAAACGCCATGCTCTAGATCCTTGAGGGCGTAGAGCTTCCCCGTAGTACGATGCACGGCGCAGTAAACGCGTCCGAACTGTCCCTGGCCAATTTGTCCCAAAATACGATAGTGTGAACGCGACTGCTGGGGCCGAGGCAATACATTCCAGGGAGACGCCATAGGAAAGGGGAGGACAGGGCTTTCTCATTGTACCCTCCCTCCCTGGAGCTGTTGTTGTTGTTAAGCAATAACTACGATCTAGTTAAACAGGTTGTCCGCCGTCACGTCACTCTCCACCGCTAAGAGGGGTTTCATCGGGGCTTCGTCGTCGTTGCCATTACCGCCATTGACGTAGGCAAAGGCTTCGGTAGGCTGTTCGGTCTTGGTGGGGAGAACGCCAGTAAAGGGTTCCTGCAGATCATAGAATTCTTTCCCCAATTCTCGCGCCCGGTCGTAGTTTTCTAGATCTCCCTGATCAAAGAAGAGTTTCGCCGCCTGACGTAGGTCTTCCACCGCCGGTTTGCGCTCTCCCAATTCAGCGTAGATAATGCCCCGTTGGTAGTAGGCTCCAGCCAGTTCACTATTGAAGCGGATGGCCTCACTGTAGTCACGGATCGCTTCGGGACGGTCCCCCAATTTTTGATGGCTCAGGCCCCGTTGGTAGTAGGCCTCCGCTCTGGGGCCAGCCTCTAGGTGGTGGGAGCAATTCACCATTTGCCGGAGTTCCGTTACCACACCGACCAGGTCTTGATGCTGTTGGGCCTGGCTTTGGGCGGTTTGCTGGGCTTCGACTTGGAGATTCGCCAACTGGGATTGGAGTTGTTCCCCTTGGCGGGCTAGGGATTGGCTCAGGGCCTCATGATTGCTGACTTGGGCCTGTTGTTGTTGGTCGAGCTGATGCTTGGTTTCCTGCTGAAACTTTTGCAAATAATCCGTTAGGGCCGCTTGGTGTTGGTTAATCTGCTGAACCACCTGGGCCGTTGCCGCCTCTTGGCGCTGGAGCATTTGCTCTGCTAACTGCCGACGATTTAAGAGATGGAGTCCCACGGCCGCCGCCACGGGAATTACCCCTGCGGCTGGATTAGCAGGAATGGCAATAGAAGCAACGGCACCCCCTAGGAGGCCAAAGACGGATAGGCCATCCAGCAAGTTTGCCTGACCGGAGGCTGGGGAAGTCGGGGTATTGACGGAATTTTCCATAGTATTTTTCAATCCTTAGACTTACAAACGAGAACAATGAGCACAAAACTAACCAAAAATCTCCTCCGATTGGTGGGTTAAAACCTTGCAATTAGAGGTAGGGGTCGCGGAGCAGAGGAGAACATAGCCGGACTTCAGCTCATCGGGCTTTAGGAAGGAGAGGGCCTTTTCCGTCTGTTCGACAGTTCCTTCCAGTAGAACACCGAGGCAATCAAAACAAGCCCCCGCACAGCAGGAGTAAGGTAATTCAATCCCGGCTTCTTCGGCGATATCCAAAATAATCTCATCCTCGCCGACCATGATGGTCTGGTTCAGTCCCTTGGCTTCATTCACCAGGGTTACCGAGAATTTTGTACTCATTTTTGTCTAGTTACTCAAAATGGTGTGGTCGAGTTTCAGGGCCGGTAAGACCAGATTCGCTTCCTCGGGGGTGAGAAATTCCTGGATCACATCCTGAATTACCTTGTAGCTGATCTTGGCGTAGTCGGTGTAGTTGTAGGCCCGGACAATGGTTTGATACCAAATCAGTAGGCCTTCCCGCAGGCGATCCAGGTCATTAAACAAAACGGCGGTCACCGAACAGCGAAAGACATTGGTCATATCGCGGCGACAGATTTCCGTCACATCCCGTTCTCCCATGTGGAAGGTGTCTTGCTTGAGGCCGTGCTTGACGGCTTCCCAACGATGGATAATTTGCTCTTCTTGGTCGCGGATTTTTTCGTAAGCACTCAGGCGCTGGTCAGCGGAGTCGAGGTAATCCTGTAAAAATTGCAATTCCGCATCGCTAGCGTAGCGGCCGTCGGCATCGATACTGAGGCGAGTGAGTTGTTTGAACATGGGCGTCAATTCCTTAGGATAAAAAGTCATCATGGAGACCACCTAGGCCTCTCGGGTTTTAGCCAGAAAATCCTTGGCTTCCACTTGAGTGTCTTGGAGTTGGCTAATCATGGAGCGGGTAATCAACTTACCGGCTTCTACCAACACAGCCCCCGTAATGGGATGGAGGATATTGTCTTCCGCACGGCGGCCAATTAAGTCTTCGATGTTGTCAACCGCGCTGATGTAGAGACCAGAGGGGAGTTCCACCACGACCCCTTCACCCAAGACCCTCGCCTGACAGGCGAGGCGGGAAAATTTATTAGAGGTCGTAATCACTTCTAGGGTGCGCTGTTCCCGACGATTGAGAGGAGAAAGGCTTTCCATGCCCTGGGTGATATAGACATGACAGGTGGCGCACATGCCCCGGCCACCGCACTCCTTCATGACTTGCAGGTCTTTACTGAGCAGGCCCGATAGCAAATTATCGTTCGTTTGAATGGCGACTTCAACATTAATCGGGTCCAGCTTAATAATTTTGGCCACGGAAGCATCCTCCTCGGGTTAATTTTGCTGACGGCACAATAGTTCCATGATGGTAGCGTGGTCATGGCCCTCTGTCAGCCAAGCAGGAACGGATTTCAGCCGTTCGGCCAAACCGATGATCAACAGATTCCGGTCGGCCCCCAAGGACTCACACTGGGTTTGTTCGCAATGCAAATTTTGGCCGGTTAACTGGCTAAAAAAGGCACTCAAGATACCCGCTTCTAGAAAGCCCATGGGCCGTTTACCCTGGGGTGCCGTGGCAATAAAAGGAGAATTGCTGACCTCTGCCACAATGAAACCCTGCTGGTAATATTTCAGATCAATATCGAGTACCCCCCAGCCGTGGGACTTCCAGCATTGCTTCAGGCATTGCAAAAACTGTACCATTTCCATCTGGGCCAAAGGCTGTTCGTAGTATTCCGCCAATTCGTCAGCAAAGCGCTTGTAGAAGGCTGTTCCCCAGGTTTTGCCACAACTCCGCAAGGCAATCCCTGCTCCACTGCCGAGTTCCGCGTCCAGGGCCGTAAACAGGCCCTTGAGCAGGGTATCGGGCAGGGCCAGCAGACGGGCACCACTGCGGTTTTCCAATAGGCCAAATTCATTGTCCCCCTGGAGATAAACATCGGGGGCAAAGTAATTGCCCTTGAGGGGACGGGATTGAATTAAATTACTAACGTTAATCATCCTTGCTCTCCTGCCATACTAAGTTGCTCGGGTTGGGGTTGGGCCTGGCCTAGCACCGTGGTCTCTGCCTGGGCCAAGAAGGGCCGGAGCAGGGTGAATTGGGCTTCCGGTAGGGCTTCCTGGAGGTATTGGACGAGGGCCTCAGCGAGGGTATTTTCAATGGCATGTAGATCATGGGCAGTGACCATATCCCCCAGCCACTCCAGTAGTCGATACTGTAAATATTCGGGATTGCTGAGGAGCATACCCATGGCACTATAGCGGAGGATACTAATCCAGTGGAGCAGGGCCTTTTCTAAGGTCGGGGTTGGGGTATCGGGGTAGGCCATCTCCAGACGATCTGCTAGGGTCTGGAAAATGTCGAGTTCATGGTCTCGTAGGTAACGGTAGGCGGCGAGGCGTTCCTGCAAGAGTCCCAAATGCTTTTGAAAGGAAGCGACCTCCAGGGCATGGAGGTAATGATCCTCAGCACGGTGAAATAAACGTTCAAAATCTCTTTGCATGGCGGTAGAACCTAAAATAAACCGGATAAATCAGTGAGATCAAGGTCGGGAGCCGTTGCGACGAGGGGAGTAGGCCGGGCTGCAGAAGCTTCTTGCACGGGGGCCTGGGCATTAAAGCGCCGGAAAAAATCAGCAACGGATAGGGTCAGAGCCGGGGGAGTTTCGGTCACGGCCACTGGTGGGGAGATCTCGGACTGAGACGGATGGGCCTTACCCAGCCAGTTAACCTGTTGGAGGAAATTCCCCACGCTTAGACAAACAAGGGAGGGTAGGGAGGATACCTCTTCCGGGGAGAGGCTCGGACTCAGGACTACGGCATCGCCTGACCAGTTGTAGCCTTGGAAAAATTCGTGAACACTCACCCCAGCCCAATGGACTTGTGGGCTCATTTCAAATACTCTCCGTGGTTGAGTTTGGTCTCAATATCCTTGGCGTTGGCCCCCTCATTGAGCCAGAAGGTGGCTGCATCAATACGGTCTTGTTTGCCAATCAGGAATTTGCAGTAGGTTTCCCCCATGGCGTAGCACTGGATTTCAATGCAATTCAGGGATTTTTTCACTAATCGGCTAAAGAAGCCCGCCAACAGGCCAGCGTAGATATGACACACGGGTTTGCCAACATTCCCCAGGGTGCGTGCCACGGCCGAATCGAAGATATCGACGAAGAGAAAACCATTTTTCTGCTCACTGAGGTCAATGGCCCAGTTCCCCCAGCCTTGGGCTGTAAATGGCCACCACCATCCTTCGAGGACGTAGTTGAGGTTTAATTCATTAAGGGAGCTGGTGTAGCCAAATTCTGTCAGAAACCATTGGTGGAAAAACTCTGCGTCGTAGTGCCCCCATTCCTTACCAATGTTGTACATAACCACACTAGAGGCATTGCCGACTTCTTCTTGTAATCCATCGATCAGGCCGATAATGAAATCTTCGCTGGTGAGTACGTTGCGACAATTATTCCAATCAACGATCGACCCCGTGGCCATCTGGAAACAGAAAAAATCCTCCACTTGGTAGTGATGATGTTTTTGGGGATGAATTTTTCTTAAGGTATGCTCAAGCATCGCGTTAGACTGAGCAGCAGATGTCGTTTGATTAAGGGAGGTTAAAACCATGGATTGAATCCCCTCAAGAGAGTTGAACTGACATTAGAAGTTATAGGTAGCGCTTCCGTATTCTAAACACTTTTTCCCAGGGAATTCCTCGGTGTTTTCGAGGAGGCTTGATGTAATTCCCCCGACCTATCCGTATTTTTTCGTAGGCTAAAACGCTACCGATACAGGCCTTTCGACCCAGAAATAGCCACCCTCGCAACCCAGTGGCCAAGAGAGCTCCCTTGGATCACTTAAGTTTATATTTATTGGTATATTGCCCATCCTAGGGATAATTAATAAAAATTACCGAGGGAAGAGAATAACGACTTGAGACCGGCTTTTTATTACTTTTATCGTGCCATATTAAAAGGTGACGTTTGATTTCTCTGTAACAAAACGTAGTATGAAATCCCGCTACATTTTTTTATATTTCTTCAAGAAAGATAACAATCCCGATTTTGTTAAGAATTGATCATTTTGTTATCATAAATTTTCACTGCATCCTGTCGGAACGATTCATTAAACTCGTTCTTATATACCATGTATACATAATGAGACCGGTGTCTTCCCTTAACCTAAGATTAAGGTAAAGGCTTAAAAATAGAGAAAATGTGATCTTAAAGTTAGCAGAATTTGTCTTTTAGGGTTTCTTAGCCGTCGCTTGGTTCGAGCATGAGCTGTTGCTTGCTTCAGACATACCCAATATTTCCATTTTTGATACTTAATGGTTGCTTAACCCCTGAGCTATCCGCTTTCTGGTAAAGGCGTTACCTCAGTAAGGGGAGAGCCTTATACCTTTTTTTGAGAGCATTGTGGTCTTACCAAGGTGGCAGGGGGATGACGAAAAACCAGATTGTTAGGATAATTTTAGAACAGATTCTCCTCAACCAATAGCTCAATTCGCGCCAGAATAACAACGCTAGAGTTGTTTTGTTAGACACTATTATCTTTGTACTTTCCTGACTTGTCCTGCTCGCCGCCTCTGCCATGTTGCATCGCCTGGTTATCGATTCACCATCCTTCAAACAGGTTATTCGTCTACAAAATGCTTGCTATTCCATCGGCAGACACCCCAGTAATACCATCGTTATCCCCTCTCCCCAAATTTCCCGCAAACAAGCCACTCTCCTCAAAAAAATTGGGGCCATGGGAGAGACCTCCTTCCACATCATCGACGGAGACCTAGAGGGAAATCGAAGTCGTAATGGATTATGGATTAATGGGGAGTCTTATTTAGAGTATGAGCTTCAGCATGGGGATGTGATTGCCCTCACCGAAGAGATCAAACTGTTCTATCAGGTCTTGGTGACGCTCCCGGACGAGGATACCAGTCCCAGTCAACCCCAGCGCTATTTCTTGGATACCGAGCCTGAGGGGGCCCTGCGTTTGCCCCAGGAACAATGGGAAGTCACCTTTGCGAAGGTTAATGACCTAGGCGACCTACCCCAGGAAACCCTCAAAAAACTGGCCTCAATCATTGAATACAGTCCCTATCCCATGGTGGAAACGGATTATTTCGGTGAAATTACTTATGCCAACAACGCAGCACTCCAACGTTTTGAAACCCTCTACGACCTCAAGACCGAACACCCCATTCTCAAGCATCTTTTACCTCAGGCCACAGAAACCAAGGACTATTCGATTCAGGTTCGCGAAATTAAGATCAAAGACAAGTTCTACGAGCAACATATCCACTACTTGCCCGAAAGCCAGTTTATCCGCAGTTATATTTTCGACATCACTGAGCGCAAAGTGGTGGAGCAGTCCCTCAACTACCAGGCCTTTTACGATCCCCTAACGGACTTGCCCAATCGTTTTCTGTTTAAGCAAGAACTCGGCGCGGCAATCCGCAAACGAGAAAAAGAACGGGATTTTTTAGCGGTAATTTTTCTAGGCTTTCGGGATTTTCAATCTCTGAACGATACCCTCGGCCATACCATCGCCGACGAGGTGCTCTGTTTTGTGACAGAACGCCTGGGGGCCTATATCCGAGTGGGGGATCTCCTGTGTCGTTGGCAGGGGGATGAGTTTGCCTTGCTCTTAACCTCCTGTCCCGACCGAGGCGAGGTGGAAACCGTGGTGGAACGCATCCTGGGGGCCTTGAAACGTCCTTTCTTGATCGCCAATAACCCTCTCTATCTGCAAGGTCACATTGGCATCGCCTGCTATCCCCAGGATGGTGATAATGCCGAGGCCCTGTTGATGAACGCCAATGCCGCCCTCAATGATGTTAAAAGCCTCAGCGGTCGCCGCTACGCTTTCTATGAGGCCTCGATGACCTCCCATCAATTTACGCGGATTCAACTAGAGCACGCCCTGCACCAGGCCCTGGAGCGGGAAGAGTTTCTGCTCTATTACCAACCCCAGATTAATGTCCGTACGGGGCAAGTCTCCGGGGTGGAGGCCCTCTTGCGTTGGCAACACCCTGAGCAAGGTTTAGTCTCTCCGGCCAAATTCATTCCTGTTCTGGAGGAAAGTGGCCTAATTATTCCCCTAGGTGAATGGGTGATTCGCAAGGCCTGTCAGCATTATCTCCAGTGGCAATGTCATCTCGACCCCAATTTTCGCATTAGTATCAATCTCTCCCCTCGGCAGTTCCAGGAGCCCGATCTCTTGCCCATGGTTTTGCGAGTTCTCGAAGAGGTGAATCTAGATCCCCAGTACTTAGAATTGGAGGTAACGGAAAGTGTGGTGATGCACAACGTCGCAGCGGCCAAGATTACGCTGGATGCCTTTCGGGCGGCGGGGATTCACCTGTCTATGGACGACTTTGGCACGGGCTATTCTTCCCTGGCTTACCTTAAGAGTTTTCCCTTTAATACCCTCAAAATTGACCAGGCCTTTGTCCGGGATTTACTCCATACCCCCGAAGATACGGCCATTATTCAGGCCATGCTCACCCTCGGCCAGGGCTTCCAACTCAAGATCGTGGCCGAAGGAGTGGAAAGTGAGGCCCAGGCTCGTCTGCTTTACCAATTAGGTTGTGAGGAGATGCAGGGCTATTGGTTTAGCCACGTGCTATCCCTTGCCGAAATGACGGATTTTCTACAGGCTGGCCCGGTTGCCCGCTATGGCTTAGGCCACGAGTCTAGTCCGTAATGGCCTTAAGCAGAACATCCCCCAGACTCATTCCCTGCATATCCTCCATGGTGATCGTGTCTACAATATCGAATTTGGCCCCAGCGGCCTGGAGTTGGTCATCCAGGGCCTGGAAAAAGGCCGTGGCCTGTTTATCGCGGCCTACTTGAATTAGGGAAATGGCCAGCTCTTCATCTCGGTCAATGGCATTACTGGCCTCGAGGATCAACCGAATGACCGCTTTGCGGTCGCTGGGTTCCCCATCGGTAATAATCAAAAACGTTTCGCCGTTAGCCTTCGTCTGGTTATTAATCTTGCGCTGGAAGTAGTTGTCTAGAGCATCCTTGAGAGCACTAGCCAGGTCAGTTTTACCCATGGGTTCATTGAGGCGATAGATCTGGCTGATCTTATCTGCGGTGACATTGTCGTAGCGTCGAAAGCGACCGGAAAAAAGATAAACCGTGATGCCATCGGGGTCAATTTCTTCACACTTTTGGGCCAGGGCCAGGGTAGATTCCTGGGCCAATTCCCAACGGGTTTTTCCCCCCGGACTATCGGCAGTGGCCATGCTACTGCTTTTGTCGATCATGAGGGTGTAGTCTCGGTTTTCGAGCATTGAATGGCTGGTCATAACATCTCTAGAAAGATCAATAAATCTTGTGAAAAGTCTGCTGGGAGCTGGGGGAACGGGCCATTCCTCCCATTGTTTGAGGGAAAGGAAAACGGTTTAGGCTCGTCCCCATCGGTTTTGAACCCAATTTGGCTTTAAGTATAGCGAGGGGCCCGACTTTGCGCACCTTAAGACTTTCCGGCCTTGAGTTGACACGGCTTTCGCGGGATAATAATCCGGCAATGCTTGCAAGGAAATCAGCTATGCGACTCACTCAGATGCTCTTGGTCACGTTGCGGGATGACCCGGCGGATGCCGAAATTCCTAGCCATAAACTGCTGTTGCGGGCGGGCTACATTCGGCGCATCGGGAGTGGGATTTATGCTTATTTACCGCTGATGTGGCGGGTTTTGCAAAAGGTTTCCCAGATTGTCCGGGAAGAAATGAATGCTACGGGGGCCCAGGAATGTCTATTGCCCCAACTGCAACCCTCGGAACTCTGGCGGGAGTCGGGGCGCTGGGACACCTACACCCAAGCGGAGGGGATTATGTTTGCCCTCACTGACCGCCAAGAACGGGAACTGGGCCTGGGGCCGACCCATGAAGAAGTGATCACTGCCATTGCCAAGGATATGATCCGCTCCTATCGGCAACTCCCCGTCAACCTCTACCAGATTCAAACGAAATTTCGGGATGAAATTCGCCCGCGTTTTGGCTTGATGCGGGGCCGGGAATTCATTATGAAGGATGCTTACTCCTTCCATGCCGATGAAGCGAGCTTGAAACAAACCTACGCCGCTATGGATCAGGCCTATCGCCGCATTCTGAGCCGCTGTGGCCTTGCCTTCCGGGCCGTCGATGCCGACTCCGGGGCCATTGGCGGATCGGGTTCCCAGGAATTTATGGTGCTGGCCGATGCCGGCGAAGACGAAGTGCTCTATACCGAGGATGGGCAATACGCCGCCAACGTCGAAAAAGCGGTTTCCCGGCCCGCCGAGGCAGTGGCTTCTCCCTTTCCAAAACTGGAAAAACGCGCCACCCCTAACTGCAACACCATTGACAGTCTGGCCCGTTTTCTAGATTGTTCGCCCACTTGTATTGTCAAAAATGTCCTCTACACCGCTGTTTTTGATAATGGTAAAACGGTGCTGGTGCTAGTGAGTATCCGGGGTGATCAAGCGGTCAATGAGGTGAAACTCACCAACGAATTAACCAAATTAGCCGCCAACTACCAAGCAAAAACCATCCTGGCCCTGACGATTCCCGATGAAGCTAACCTGGATAAGTTGACTGCTCGACTTTTACCGCTGGGCTATCTGGGCCCAGATCTCAGCGATGACTATATTGATAAGATTCGTTTAGCATGGACAGAAAATGATTTACGAAATGAGTTAATTAACCGGACTAGCAAAGACTTTATTAAAGATCTGATTGAGAATCTGAGTCCTGCCAGCAAAGGACTATGGACATGGCAAGAGATTAAAAACTACGCTGAGAAGTACAAAAATCGTTACTATGACATATTCGTTGAGCTTATTCGATTGGAGGGAAGCAAACCACAGTCTGAATTTCTGCGCCTAGTAGATCAAACGGCTGTGGATCTCAAGCATTTTGTCACCGGGGCCAACGAACCCGGCCAGCATCTACTGGGGGCTAACTGGGGGCAAGACTTCCCGCAACCTACCCGGATTGTGGATGTGCGGACTGCTCAAGTTGGCGATCAGGCGATTCATGATCCCCAGCAGACCCTTAAAACCGCTAGAGGGATCGAAGCGGGCCATATTTTCCAATTAGGCACCAAATATTCCCAGGCCCTGGGGGCCACCTACACCAACGAAGCTGGGGAAGAAGTGCCCTTGGTGATGGGTTGCTATGGCATTGGCGTTTCCCGTCTGGCCCAGTCCGCCGTTGAACAAAGCTACGACAAAGATGGCATTATCTGGCCCGTGGCTATTGCCCCCTACGAAGTCATCGTGTGTATTCCTAATATCAGTGATACGGAGCAAGTCCAGGCCGCGGAAACCCTCTACCAAGAGTTACAGACGGCGGGTATTGAGGTGTTGTTGGACGACCGCAATGAACGGGCCGGAGTGAAATTTAAGGATGCGGATCTGTTGGGTATTCCCTACCGCATTGTGACCGGCAAATCCCTGAAGGAGGGCCGAGTAGAAGTGGTGACGCGGGCCAATAAAGAGGCCCAATTGTTACCCTTAGCGGAAGTCGTGGCGACTCTTAAAAATTGGATTACGGCCGCTAAACAAGCCTAGCAGTGGCCATCCATTTCTACGCTGAAACCTGCGGCAACCAGAAGGCTCCTCCCCTACTGTTGCTCCATGGCTTTCTGGGGGATCACCGGGATTTTGCCGCTGTCATTGCTGAATTAAAGCAGGATTTCTACTGCATGGCAGTGGATTTACCCGGCCATGGCCAGACGCAAGTAGTGGGCGATCTAGATCAATATAGTTGGCAGGCCACAGCCCAAGGCCTGATCCAATGGCTTCCCACCCTGGCCCGGCCCCCCTGGCATCTGTGGGGTTACTCCCTGGGGGGCCGTTTGGCCCTGTACTTGGCCCTCACCTATCCCCATTATTTTGCGCGGGTTATTTTAGAATCCACCTCACCGGGCTTAACCACGGAAGCAGAACGTCAGCAGCGCCGACAGCAAGACCAGGCCTGGATAGAACAACTCCAAAGTCGGCCCTTCGAGCAATTTTTAAAAAACTGGTACGCTCAAGCCCTTTTTCAATCTCTGCGGAGTCATCCTGAATTCCCAGCCCTGTTCCAACAACGCTTAGACAATCGGCCCCAGGCCCTGATCCAATCCCTGCGTTACCTTGGCCTTGGGAATCAACCCAGTCGTTGGCCTGACTTGGCTATGTTGCCGATGCCCGTCCTGCTTTTAGCCGGAGAACAGGATCCAAAATTCTGTCAGCTAAACCGGAAAATGCTGGACTTGATTCCCCAGGGCCAGTTCCATTGCTTTCAACAAGCGGGCCACAACCTCCATTGGGAACAGCCCCAAGCCATTGTTGCCGTCGTCAGAGATTTTTTAAATAGTCACTGACTGTAAAGCAGGGAAAGTAGCCGTGGCGACAGACCGTGATGTAACATTACTTTAAGTTTTGTTGACGCTGTTTTCTTGTTGTGCTTTAACTACCTATCCCTATGACGTCCCCCGTGCTGACTGCTTCATCCTTGGAAACCCTGGCCACCTCTTTTTTTCAGCAGAGTGCTGGCCAGTGGCATTCCCAACGCCGTTACTACACCCTCAATCCCACCATTGAAACCCAAGAGGTGGAAAGTGAAATCCAGGTGCGGTTTTTGCTGCCCGATTGTCCAGAATTAGAACATTTAGCCAAATTGCACGGCTTAGAGGACTCCCGGCCCTTTGTCTGCGGCACCCATGTCAGTTGGCGCAGTAGCTATCCAGGACAGACCCGCAAGCCGGGTAAAGGCGAAACCCTGTTTGGAGTGCGGGGTAATCTCTTGTACCGAGACCGGGGCTTTGCCACTCCCAAGCCGATTATGGCCCTCTATAACTTTTCCAATGCTCAAACCATGACCCTGCGCAGTGAGTACGGTGGTTCGGTATTTGAGGAGGAACTCAAATTGATCAGCCAACAGTACCGCACACGGCAAACGATTATTTCCCGAGCTGGCGAAGAGCAAATGATTGGCCAATACCTGGAAAAACGCCTCAGTTAAGACTGGCCCTGACTAAAACGGCCAACTGCTCGGCACTATCAACGATGGCTAAACGACGACTGGCTTCGGCCATGGCCCGGCGTTGGTCGGGGTTCTGGAGTAATGCCAATACTTGCTGTTCTAATTGGTCGCTGGTGAGTTCTCGCTGGGGATAAACCTCGGCGGCCCCGGCCTCTGCAAAGACGCGCGCATTATAACTTTGGTGGTCTTCGGCGGCAAAGGGATAGGGAATGAGGATTGCCGGGGTTTGGGTAATAGCCAATTCCGTTAAGGTTCCGGCTCCGGCTCGGCTAATGGCTAGATCGGCCCGTTGCAGGAGACCGGCCATGTTGTCGTAGAAAGGCAGGGCCTGGTAATGGGGATGCTGAAAGGTTTCGGCTTCTGGATCGTTCTGGCCGGTCAAGTGGATAATTTCGGCCCCAGCGGCCACCCAAGCCGGAATACAGGGCCGCACCCGTTGATTCAGGGGCAGGGCCCCTTGGGAGCCTCCCGCCACTACGATTAAACAACGCTCTGGGGAAATGGGCAGGTCTAGGGGCTGGGGAGAGCGAAAGGGTTCTCGGACAGGAGTCCCCACCCAGTGGGTCGTTATTTTAGGCAGATATTTTGCCGTGCCTGCAAAGCCAATGGCCACACAATGGCACCAGCGCCCCAGCCAGTAGGTGACTTTCCCCGGAATAAAATTGGATTCGTGGAGAATGACGGGAATGCCCAAACTTTTGGCGGCCAAAATCGTGGGCCCGGCAATATAGCCACCAGTGCTACACACCACATCAATGCGACGCTCCTGGAGCAGACGACGCACCTGGAAGATCGCACCAATCAATTGGCCCAGAATTTTAAGGGTTTTCAGACTGGGTTTCCCCTGGAAACCCGTGACGGTAATGGTATGCAGGGGATAGTCCTGTGGCACCAGGGTTTGTTCCAAGCGGTTAGGAACGCCGAGCCATTCGATCTGGTAATCGGGCAACTGCTGGGCCAGGGCCAAGGCCGGAAATAAATGGCCCCCGGTACCACTGGCGGCAATCAGTAGGCGAGTCGGCTCAGTCATAATTTTTGCAGTCGCATGTCAGTTGGTAAGGGCCGAGAGTTAATATATCTTGTACGGAGCTTCTCCGAGCAATTTTCCTGATGCTTCCTTCCGGTAGGCTTTCCTCAGTAATGCTGTCATTTTCTTCCTTGTCTCGCCCTTCTGGGCATCGCCCCCTGTCCTGGTTATTAGCGTTCCTTTTGGGAGCTGGAGGGGCCTGGCTAGGCCAGCCTCGCCAACTCCAGGCGGCGGAACCGGTTCCGTCCCAACTCCAGGGCCTGGTGACGAAGTTTGATACCGTAGCTAATCGTCATGACCTGGCCCTCCTCAAATCTCTCTACAGTGATAATTTCAGTACGGTCGATGGCCTGAATTTTGCGGCTTTTGAACAGGCTTTGCAATCCCTATGGAAACAGTACCCTAATATTCAGTACCAAACGCAAATTCAATCCTGGCGTCAAGAGGACCAGCAATGGATTGCCCAAACTCAAACTAATATCGAAGCTAGTACTGAATGGCAAGGCCAACCGGCTAAATTTCGTAGTGTCATCGAATCCGAACAAACTTTTGCTGGGGAAAAATTAGTACGTCAGAAGATTCTGTCGGAAAAAATCAGTTTAACGGCAGGGGCCAAACCGCCGGAAGTCGAAATCCGCTTACCCCAGCAAGTTAAACCTGGCCAGGAATACGATTTCGATGTCATTTTACAGGAACCTACCGGGGATAATCTCTTGGCGGGTGTCGCCTTTGCCCAGGGAATTACACCAACCAATTACACCCGCCCCGCTCCGATTAACCTAGAACTGCTCCAAGCGGGGGGCCTCTTCAAACGTGGCAAAGCCCCGAGCCAAGCGGCACCCCAGTGGTTATCGGCCGTACTGGTCAGCCCGGAAGGCATGACTTGGGTAACGCAACGATTACGAGTGGAGCCCTAACCGATGGGAGTCGATACCAAAACCATGCCTAAATTGCCTTTACTATTATTGTTTGCCACCCTAAGCGGTATGGGAATTAGTGCCTGGATTACCTTCCACTTGGGGGACAAGGCCCTCCAGGGCGTGGCTCAACCCGCAACTAACCCTGTCCAGAAATTATTTGACCAGACCAGTCCAATAGCTGGGGAAAGTAAACCACTGGTTAAGTTCCAACCCCTAGATGCAACCAAGGTCGAAAAGGAAGTCCGGGTCTATATTCAACAACAACAAAAGAAACAACGGCCGCCCCAACCGAGTGCTTCTAAGTCCTAACGCGCCATGTCTTTATCGTTTAAACCACCTTGGTTCCTGCGTTCAGGCCTGGCAATGACCCTCTACACGGCCCTCGGGGCTCAACGTCAGGGCTTTCAGCAATTGGCCCTAGGAGAACCGCTCTACGAAGCTCAGGTTTTGTTCGGGGCCGGCGGTGTGCCGCTGTTTACTTGGTTGGCCCGACCGGCCCGACCCAAGGGAACCCTGATTGCCACCTACGGCATTACGGGAGACCTAGAGAATCAATGGTTTTTACGTCTGCTAGGCCAGCAGGCCTACCGCCAAGGCTATGCGGTTCTGTTATTTGACTGGCGGGGCCATGGTAAGACGGCTCCATTGTCGCCGACCCTGACCTCTGATGGCCTCTACGAGGGCGAGGATTTTGTCCACCTAGCGGCCCAGGCCAAGGCCTTGGGGTGTCCGGCCCCTTTCTGGTTAGCAGGCTATTCCCTGGGGGGCCAATTGGCCCTGTGGGGGATCTACAAATCTCAATCGGTGCAGGATTGGGGGCCGCAACTAGCGATCCAAAGTGAAGAGATTGCCGGTGGGGTAGCCCTCTGTCCCAGCCTGGAGTCGGAACGTTCCCTGCGTTATCTCATGGCCCATCCCATTGGGCGTTTCTTGGAACAGCGCATTACCCAAAATCTCAAGCAGTTGGCCCACCAGCTTTATCAGTACCATCCCCAGGCCTTTAATCCGGTGGCCATTGAACGGGCCAATAGCATCTGGAGCTTTGACCAGGAGTTGGTGATCGGCCGCCTGGGGTTTGCGTCGGTGCCGGACTACTACCAAGCCAGTAGCGCTCTGACCTTGTTGCCCCAACTCCATAAGCCTACCCTGATTCTTTACGCCGCCGATGACCCCCTTTTTGACCCGACCCTGATCCCGGAACTGCAAGCTATCGCGCAAGGCAATCCCGCCCTAGACCTGGCCCTTACCCAATACGGGGGCCATGTGGGCTACATCAGCAGTCGGCCCTGTCAAGCAGAGTGGGGAGATCCCGACCCGTGGTGGGCCATCCATCGGACGCTCCACTGGCTCCAGGCCGGGACATCTGCCATTCAAGCTTCTCGCGCTAACTGGGGTCTGGTTCCGTCACCAGGGTAATCAGCACCGGGGCCAGATTTTCATCCAGACGTCCTTCTCGAATCAGCTCAGCGTAAGTTTCGGCTTCGATATCCAGCAGTTGGGTGTCGAACTTTTTGGCCGCTACCTCTTTGAGTTGAGGGTGGCTTTGCATAAGGGCCTGGAGTTTATCTTTCACACTGGCTAGTTGGCCCTCCACCAGTTCCTGCTTGTAACGGAACAGTTCCGCATCAATTTCGGGAAAATTATCCTTTTGTTCCAGTTTGGCCAGTACCCGCATCAGGGCCAGTTGCCGAGACACCAGTTCCGCGTATTCCTGCCGCAGGGGTTGGTCTCCGATCAAGTCTAGGGATTTGAGCACGAATTGCATCGTTAGGCCTTGTACCAGCAGGGTAAACAACACCACCCCAAAGACAATATCAATCAATTCTTGGCGAAAGGCGATACTCTGGGGCACGCTTAGGGCCAAGGCAATGGACACCGAGCCCCGTAAACCGCCCCACCAGAGAACCGTTTGTTCTTGCCAACGGATATTACTCTGGGCCAACCAATTCCCCAGGGTGCTTAGGCCGAAGACACTCACCAAACGGGTCAGTACCATTGCGAGAATAGCCACGCCGATTAAGGGAAGATGACTCGCCAAGTTGGCAAAACGAATTTGATCGCCAATCAGCAAAAAGATAATGGAATTGACGAAAAAAGCCACAAATTCCCAAAAAATACTGACAATCAGCCGTGTGCGGGGATTCATGCCAATGCGTGAGCCGTAGTTACCCAGCACAATGCCTACTACCACGACTGAAATCACCCCTGAGCCACCGAGTTCCTCCGCCAGGAGATAGGCCCCGTAGGCCGCTACCAGGGTCAAGGACTGCTCCACAAAGGGTAAATCAAAGCGTTGAGTCAGTAGAGATAGGCTAAACCCAATGGCTAGGCCAATACCAACCCCAATACCCACAAAGGTAAAGAAATGGGCCACGGTTCCTGACAGGGAGAAGGTTTCCGTGCCCAGGGGAATGCCCACCAACAATAAAAAGGCCACCACGGCCACGCCATCATTGAAAAGGCTTTCCCCCTCCATCAAGGTCGTTAGTTTTTTACTGGCCCCGAGTTCCTTAAACAGGGCCACCACCGAGACCGGGTCGGTTGCGGAGAGGGCCGCTCCTACCAGCAAGGCAATGGGCAGGGCCATACCGTTGAAATAGTTGAGGGCTAAGGAAATGCCTAGGACGGAGATAATGACCCCGATAATAGCCAAGAGGGTAATGGCAAACCAATTGGCCTTGAGCTTCCGCCAGGATAAATTCCAGGCCGCTTCAAAGAGCAGAGGCGGTAAAAAAATTTCTAGGATCAGTTCCGGCGATAGATTGACCAAGCGTACGTCGATAAAGGCCAGGCCCATGCCCACCATCACCAACAGCAGGGTATAGGGAATCTTACGGAGCAGGGGAACGGTGCGGGAGAGGGTTGCAACGCTTAGGGAAACTGAAAGCACAATGAGGAAGGGCTCTAGGCTTTCAGAAAAATTCACGGGATTGGCTTCAATACCCACGGAGACATTTCCTCAGTGACCAATGACCCTATCATTATGCCCAAAAAACTAAACTCCCCGTAAAATTGAGCGAGGAGTCGAAATCACGATTGCGTAAGTCTTGTTATGGCTAGTAGGCCAGGGTTTCCAGGGTTTGGCGCAGGTAATGTCTCACTTGATGATCCAGGGCCTGAACGGTGGCATCCGAGTCTTCCACTTGGTCTTCTTGCCAACATTTGAAACCAGAACTGGCAGCAATAGCTTGCTTGAGACTATCCCACACCATGGAGTCCGTGGGTAGGGGCGGCTCGGAGAAAAGGGTTGCATTACTCATTATTTTTCTCGCTCTGTCTTTAAATGATGGTCTCACTCATTCCCAAGGTTAGCGCAATCAGGTCAAGATAAACCGCCATCTTTGCTACTATTGTCCTAGAATTTAGGCTGGGGCTCGTTCTAGCAAAAAAGCTTTCAATCCTGCGGTCTGGGCACCGTAGTAGTCCTCCTGGGGGCTATCGCCGATATGCCAGGCCTGGATCGCTTCTGTTTCGTGCAGGGCCAGGGCCTGGTAAAAGATCTGACGATGGGGTTTGGCCACGGCACAGCGGGAGGAGTAGAGAATGGTCGTAAAGTAGCTATCTAAGCCCAGTAGGCGCAGGATTTGCTCCAGTCGGCTGTCAAAATTAGAAATCACACTCAGGGTCACGCCCCGAGCTTGCCAATACTGGAGAGTCGGCAAGACATCAGGATAGAGAATCCAGGGGGCAGTAGTGGCAAAATGGTTGTACAGTTCCTGGAAAAAAGTCTCAAAGTTAGCGAACTGGGACAACAGACCCACTTGGATAAAGGCTTGGGCGGCCAACCGATACCACCACTGAAATTCTAAGCGGGCTAATTTTTCTGCATTCGCCTCCCCAAAGGCTAGGGGGGGCGCACTACGAAAAGTTTCAAAAAAAGCTGTGGTCAGGGCCGATGGCTCCACCGTTACCCCATGGCGGGCTGCAATGGCCCCATAGATTTCCCCCACGGTTTGCCGTAGGCCAAATAGGGTGCCCATGGCATCAAAAAAAATGACTCGGGGCGGGGCCGTCGCCTCGGGGGCGCTGAGGAGGTCGTTTAGGTCAGTAATAATCATGGATGAGGAGTCAAGAAGGGAATCAAAAATCTAGGTCTGGAGCAGTTTGAACAGGGGCTGAGTTAACCAATTCAGTCCAACGGTGAGTTGGTGTTGCCAGGTGGGAAAACGGTAGAGATAGACCAAACGACGGGCAATGACAGCGGCAGGGCCCGACAGTTGGAGACCCAGACCACTCAGGGTGGCCGTATCAGTTCCCAACGATAACATTTCCCCCAGGGCCTGGTAGCGGAAGGGCAAGAGGGGACGCTGGGTCATTAAGGCCCAAAGATTCCAAGCGCAGTAGTCCGCCTGCTGGAAGGCCACCTGGGCCGTGGCAGGAACGCCTTGGCCCGTCGCATCTCGACAATCGGCCGCATCACCGAGGGCAAAGAGATGGGGAAAGTCCATCACCTGGAGGCAGGTATTAGTCGTCAATCGGCCCTGGCTGTTGTGGGGCAGAGGCAGGGCCTGGATCAGCTCAGAAACCTGGGTTCCCACCGTCCACAGTACTAAATCCACGGGAATGCGATCTTCTTGGCCCTTGTAGCGCAGGGTCAGGGCCTGGGCTTCAAGCTGACACACCTCTGTTTCGAGATCCAACCAAACACCTTTCTCGGATAAGGCCGCTTGGGCCGCCAGACGATTGGACTCTGGGGAAGTACCCAGGATTGTGCTACTCCGTTCGATTAAACGAATCCGGCCCCGTTCTCCCAGACGGTCACTCAACTTACAGGCCAGTTCCACTCCACTGTAGCCACCGCCCACCACCGCAATCCGGATTTTTTCAGCGAGGGATTGTTCCAACTGGCGCAATCTTTCCTTAACTCGATAGGCATCCCCTAGAGTACGGAAGCCCAGGGCATAGTCTTTAATTCCAGGGATATTTGGCACGGGCATTTGGCCCCCGAGGGCAATGACCAGGTAGTCGTAGCCCATTGCCGATGCGTCTTGCAGTTCAACTTGTTTTTGAGGAATATCAATCCGGGTCACTTCCCCTTGCACAAACTTTATATTGGTTCCCGCCAACAGTTCCGTAAAGGGAGGAGCAATTTCCCACGTTTGCATCTCATCGCTCATCAGTTCGTAGAGAAACGGCGCAAAGAGAAAACGGTCTTGGCGGTCAATCAGGGTAATTTCCGGTACAGAGACCGGTTCCCAGGGAAGTTGGCTCAGGCGGAGGGCTGTATAGAGGCCACCAAACCCGCCACCGAGAATGCAGATACGTGAACGCGGTTCAGTCATGGTTCGCAAGGTGATAGCGGCAAAGGTTCTTTGATATTCTAAACGCTTGGCTTCCTAGAAAGGGGTTGGGAAGTGAGGAGAGACATAATCGCCGGAATAGACCCGCCCAAATAGTGTAAATGCATTGAATCTGGCTGACATAGACCTTATTTGGCTAGTGACCACCTCTAAGCTTTTTCCCTGATAACTAGGAAATAATGAACCGTATTACAATAAATAGATAACCTAACAAAGACAAGATTTGAATAAGTTTGCCACCTATCACGATACGATTAATCGTGTGTGCTTTAAAGACTTTCTTATCAGTTTCTAGAATATTTATCCCCCAAACAAAAAAGAAAAAGACGATCATTGAAACTAAATAACTATGGGTGTATAACTCATCTAAAAATGTTAAATAAGAGGTCAAAGGCAAGCTTTCTCGATAGGCTTGCTGCATAAAAATCAAGGTTAGTAAAGCCGTGGGTGGAATTGCTAAGCGAGTCTCCCCTAAGCTGACATCTAAACTAGGGGCAATGAGAACAATCATCATTACAATAACAATGGGAACAATCCATTTCACAAAAGATGCAAGGGCATTCGTTTGATAAAAGACTTGGACGACTACTTGACTTTTTTGATTAAATTTCTCCTGAAGGAGTTTAGATTTTGTTCGTTTAATAACAGGTTTAATAGTGGCTCCCAACAGTTGATAGCCATTGATGGTTGAACTTTCACCCAGCAATTCTGATTGATCATCAAAGGGAATTAGGACGACATTATTATCCATCAATGATTGTAGAGCTGAGCTTTCTTCTAAAACAAAAGGTAGGATTAATTGATTAAAGGGAGAGTGATGAAAGTCAAGCTCATTGACATAAAATTGTCCTGAAAATCGATATTTTTGGCGATAGCGTTGATTACCAAGAGCTTCGACGTTGGTAGTGGCAATTTCAATACTGGAGTTCCAGGGTTCAATTTGATTCGCAAATTGAATTAAATTAAGGCGATCAATCTTATTTTTTGCCACTAAATCTTGAACGGCTTGGGGCCATTCTAACCAAAAATATCCCCCGGCAAAGTAGGTTTTATCTTTGAGGGAAGGATGGTAAATATTTTCAATATTAACCATTAATTTAATGGGCAAGATTGATGGAGATTTAAGCTCCTCAGAACTGAGCTGAAATGTCTCTTCTATCAAAGGAAGTTGGAGATCTTTTTGATGACGCCATTCCCTTGGAGTAGACTGGCTTGAGTGCAGGCCGTAAATCCCCAATAAAATGAATAAACCAATGAAAAATAATAAAAGGTAATTGAGCCTTTTTGAGGTGATCATTATTAGTCTTAAAATATTTAAATAATAAGATAATTACCCATTCTCTGGCTTTCATGGCAAAGACAAGATGGCTGCTTTTTAAAACAAGCTGGCTATGGTTCTCTTCGCCTAAGCTCAAGTTGGTCATTTTTAGCTATTCCGAGGCCGGCACTATTCAAGACGCTTAAGCATAGCGGCCCGGGCCTGGTTAGCGAGTTGATCCTCTAGAGGCGCTAGGGCCACTTCCGTTTGATATTTTCGCTCCAGGGCCTTTTTCAGTAACCAATCCGCAATAAAAGGATTTTTCGGCAGTAGAGGGCCATGGGCGTAGGTCGCAATGGCCTGACGATAAAAGGCCCCTTCGTACCCATCTTCACCGTTATTACCGTAACCCTTGCTGACCTTACCAAGGGGAGCCACGGATTGCAGATAGGTTCGTCCCCCGTGGTTTTCAAAGCCAATCACAATTGGGGATTCCCCCGTCAAGGCCCGCAATTCCTGGGCCAGCGGTTCGGCCGTGATCTCAAAGACAACATTGCCGATACAGCGTTTGGCCTGGGGGCCGGGATGTTTACTGACTAAATCCAGTAGGCCCAACCCTTCAATGCGCTGGCCCTGGGCGGGTTCGTAATAATGGCCTAATAATTGGGGCGAGCCACAGGTAAAAACCCCTGGAGTGTTGGCTTCCAGTTGTTCTCGCAGGGCCTCGGCCTTGGCCCCGCGCAGATCGCGCATGACAATTTCCTGTTGCCGGTCTTGAGCCCCACCACCAACGATCACATCTACCTGACGAAAGGCACTGGCCTCGGCTGGTTGGTCTAGGGCAACAATTTCCACCGAAAAACCGCGCCACTGAGCTCGTCGTTGCAAACAAATCACGTTACCGCGGTCCCCGTAGGTACTCATCAGGGTCGGATAGAGCCAGCCAATTCTTAACTCCATGGTCATGGTTGAGCTAAATCTTCACGGACTTGGAGAGCCAGGGCATGGGCCGGAAAATCTTCGTAATGGGCCAAGGTTTTCACTGTTTCTTTCACACCAGCAAAACCTTCAGGGGTTAGATAAGCCAGAGTCGAACGTTTGAGAAAATCAAACACTGATACCGCTGAATAGGAACGGGCAAAGCCACCAGTGGGCAAAACTGCATTCACGCCAATGGCATAGGTAGCTGCCGAAGAAGGTGTATGCACTCCCAGTAAAATTTCCCCGGCATTGTCAATTTTTCCGACCAGGGCCAGGGGGTCTGCAACTAGGAGTTCTAGATGTTCCGGGGCGTACTCATTAATAAAATCGAGGGAGGCCTGGAGGCTATCGGTTAACAAAATCCCACCGTAGGCCGCTAGACCCGCTTCACAGAATTCCCTCCGCCAGGAGGGCAGTTGCTGGAGATAGGTCTCAAGATGGCCCTGGACTCGCTGGGCCAAGGTCTCGGAGTGGGTCACCAAAAGGGCCGCTGAATCTGGGCCATGTTCCGCTTCAATCAATAAATCAATGGCCGCTAGGCGAGGATCGGTGCTGTCATCCGCGAGCACAATCGATTCACTAGGGCCGGCCGGTAGGCCCACATCTACGGAGCCAAAAAGAATGCGTTTCGCCGCCGCGCCGTAGATACTACAGGGGCCAATCAGTTTATCTACTTTAGAAACGGTTTCTGTTCCCTGGGCCATAGCCGCGAGGGCCTGAATGCCTCCCAATTTGTAAACTTCAGAGACCCCCGCCATCCGGGCCGCCACCAGGGAAACTGGCTCAACCTTACCCTGGGAATCTGGTGGCGTACAAACCACAATTTTTTTGACGCCGGCCACCTGAGCCGGAACGGCCAACATCAACATCATGGAGGGAAAGGCCCCTTTGCCCCGCGGTACGTACAGGCCCACTCGGGGAATCGGGGTAATTTTTTCACCGGCAAATACACCGGGTTCAATTTCGGCTAAATGCATCGGAGCCGGCATTTGGCCCTGGTGAACTTTTTCGATATTCCGAAAGGCATGATCTACGGCTCGACGTAGGTCTGGATCTAGCTGTTGCTCCGCTTCTGCAAATTCCGCTTCGCTTACCCGCAAATTATCAGGGGTGGCCCCAGCATAGTCAAATTGACGAGCATAGTGAATCACCCCCTCATCTCCCCCCTGACGAATACGGTCAATCACTTGTTGGGCGATAGGTAGAACTTGGTCAATATCCAGTTCTGAGCGCCGGTGGAGCTTGGCCAATTCGGCTGATGTCAGGGTTGAGAGCTTGAGAATGCGGATCACAGGCAGTTGCTAGGGGTAAAAAGGCGTTGGCAGAAACCTACAGACCCGGTAAATTCAGGCCACTGGTCAGCTCTTCCATTTTAGAGCGCATGGTTTCCGTCGATTCGGCGTAGGCGGCCTTCATCGCTTCGGTAATCGATTGAGCCAAGGCCTCCGGGCCATTTTCCATGGCGGAAGCAGAGAGACTAATACCGATGGGTTCTTGGTTGCCGCTCATGGTTACCGTCACCAGGCCATCAGCACTTTTGCCCTCAATTACCATTTGCTCTAATTCTTCTTGGAGCAGTTTGGCGCCCTCTTGTACCTGCTGGGCTTTCTGAAAAGCGGCTTGTAATTCTTTAATTTTGCCGAGGCCGAAGCCAAATCCCTGTTTACCTTGTGTCATACGTCTTGCTGAGATGAGGACTGTTTAGCGGTGGGGCGGAGAGGCCCAATTGCCTGGTTGATTATACCCTAATCTTTCCCCTGGAGGGCCTTGAAAAAGGGTCGGTTGGCCTCGTAAGTTTTCCTAGCTTGAGGAGCCAGGGGGATCGTAAGATCAGCTTAAAATGCAGGGACTATGAAATTTATTGGCGTTGATTTGGGCTGGCGGACGGGAGCCAGTGGCCTGAGTTGTTTACAGTGGCAGGGTAATCAACTGCATTTACTAGAAACCACCTGTCGGCAAAGCTTGGCCGAGATCCTGGCCTGGATTGATGAAAAACTTCCCCTCGGAGAAGCGGGCCTGGTGGCCGTGGATGCACCGACCCTGATTCCCAATGCCACGGGAACCCGTTTACCCGACCGCCTCACCCATCGTTACTTTGGCAAATACCACGCCGGTTGTTATCCCGCTAATTTAGGCCGGCCCTTTGCAGAGCGCACAGTGAAAATGGGCCTCAAACTCGAACAACGGGGCTTTGTTCATGCCCCCACCATCCAACCCCAGCAACCAAGGCGCTATCAGATCGAGGTTTTTCCCCATCCAGCCATGGTGCATCTTTTTGGCCTAGAGCAAATTTTGAAATACAAAAAAGGTAAACTCAACGACCGCAAACAGGAAATTACAAAACTCCAGGCCTATTTGCAAACTGTTTTGCCAAGCCTGACCCCAGCGGTACGGTTTACAGACTCCAATGCTGACCTCTGGCAATCCCCCGCTTCTTTAACTGGCCCGAAGCTTAAGGTCTTGGAAGACCAATTAGATAGTCTTGTCTGTGCCTACGTCGGCGCCCATTGGTGGCACTGGGGGGCCGAAAAAAATTGGGTTCTTGGCGACTACGACCATGGCTATATCGTTGTCCCGACTCCCAACAAAAAGTCCCCCACAATGGAGGGACAAGCACAATTTATTCAATAGACTCAACGGCCGCGAGCCTTAGCTCATGGCGACACCCAAGCGAGCATAGCTTTCACGGGCATTGGCGGCCACTTTGCCTTGGATTCGGCCGGCATAGTGACTGACCTGTTCCCCAGATAGACCAATTTCTTCCGCCAAACGAACCAGCAGAGATTGCTGACGCTTCTTAATTACTTGGGTTTGACGCAGCAGACGATTCCGAGCCAGATCTTGCACCGAAACGGTTGGTTGAACCGGTTGGACGGTTGCTTGCACGTCTTCTGGGCGAGTTGGGTTAAAGGCAACCCCGCGATAGGTCAGGGTTACGTGGGGAGGAATAACGTAGGCTGGTTGACTGCGGCGGAAACGATAGTCCAGGCCCCGATATTTACCACTGAGTCCTAGGGGAGTTGCATCGACTGTAGGGACTTCAGGGGTTTCGTAGCTAACACCGCGATAGGTTAATTTCATGATTGGCGCTCCTCTGAGAGTGATGTTTTCAGTGAGGCGCGTTCCTTCGGGAATATTTCCTTACTTCCGTCTTTTTCCGTTTGAGAAAAAGATGAACGTTTTTATTTCTGTATATATTGTTACTGTTTGAAAGAAAAATGTCAAGTTATGGGCGATACATTCTCGGCTGGGTTGATCCGACTGCGGCCGGTGCTATGCTAAATAGGCTATGGCTAATCAAAAAGACACGAAAGAAGCAGTAAAAATCATCAGCGATAACCGCCAGGCCCGGCACCTCTACGAAATTCTGGAAACCTACGAAGCCGGAATTGAGCTGAAGGGGACAGAGGTCAAGTCGTTACGGGCCGGCAAGGTAAATTTACGGGATGGCTTTGCCATGATTCGGGACGGTGAAGCCTGGTTACTCAATGTGCATATCTCCCCCTACGACGCCAGCAGTCAGTACTTCAACCATGACCCCAAGCGCACCCGTAGACTGCTCCTGCATAACTGGGAGATTCGCAAACTTATTGGCCAGATCGAGCAAAAGGGCCTGACCTTGGTTCCTCTCAAAATGTATATGAAGGGCAGTTGGGTCAAAGTCTCCCTCGGCCTGGCTCGGGGTAAAAAACTGCATGATAAGCGCGAAACCCTCAAGCGTCGTCAGGACGAACGGGAAATGGCGCGTGCCCTCAAACGGTGAAATGCTATGATGAGGGGTTCCCATCGTTGAAATGTGTGACCTAGGAGAGGATTCACGGAAATGGACAATAAGCAAATGCTCATGATTCCCGGGCCAACGCCAGTACCCGAAAAGGTACTTCTGGCCATGGCGAAGCATCCCATGGGGCACCGTAGCGGGGCCTTTAGTAAAGTTATTGCGGAACTGACTAGCGGCTTAAAATGGTTGCACCAGACCCAAAATGATGTCCTCATGTTGACCGTCAGCGGAACGGGGGCCATGGAGGCCGGCATCATCAATTTTCTCAGCCCCGGCGACCGGGTTTTGGTCGGCAATAACGGCAAATTTGGGGAGCGCTGGGCCAAGCTAAGTAAAGCCTTTGGTCTAGCAGTGGAAGAAATAACCGCAGAATGGGGTAAGGCTTTAAATCCGGCGGACTTCCAGGCCAAATTGGAGGCAGATACCGAAAAGACAATTAAAGCGGTGATTCTCACCCACTCGGAAACCTCTACCGGGGTTTTAAATGATCTCGAAACGATTAACCGCGCCGTCAAGGCCCATGGAGAGGCCCTGATGATCGTCGATGCAGTGACCAGCCTAGGGGCCACCTCCGTACCTATCGATGACTGGGGCCTAGATGTCGTGGCCTCCGGTTCCCAAAAAGGCTATATGATTCCGCCGGGTCTGGGATTTGTAGCTGTCAGTGCCAAAGCCTGGAAAGCCTATGAAACGGCTAAGCTACCCCGCTTCTATCTGGATCTGAAGAAATACAAAAAAGCCACGGATGAGGACAGTTCCCCCTTCACGCCTCCCGTCAATTTGATGTATGGCCTACAGGCTTCCCTGCAGATGATGCAAGCGGAAGGCCTAGACAACATCTTTACCCGCCACCAGCGCCATACGGAAGCCACACGAGCCGCCATGAAGGCCCTGGGACTTCCCCTGTTTGCTCCGGATAATGCGGCCAGCCCTGCCATTACCGCCGTGGCTCCAGTGACCGTCGAGGCTGAAAAAATCCGTAGCACCATGAACAAGCAATTTGACATTGCTCTGGCGGGGGGTCAGGATCACCTCAAAGGCAAAATTTTCCGCATTGGTCATTTGGGTTTTGTCTGTGACCGTGACATTCTCAGTTGTGTCGGGGCCCTGGAGTCTACCCTGATTAAGCTTGGCCATAGCGGAGTTACGCCGGGTGCTGGGGTCGCGGCGGCGGCCCGAATTCTGTCTCAGTAAATTTTTACTACTTCTTTCCCGTTCCTGACCACTCCAGCCCAGGGCCTGCTCAGCCGTTGGAGTGGCTTGATTCCGGCCACAAATGTCAGCAAACCCCAAAATCTTTTTTGGCGATTGCCGGCCTTTCGGAGTTCCCATCTGTTACAATGTCTTAACAAACAGGGGCAAAGCCAAATCCTGATGGTTTCTATGCAGAAACTAACCCCACGGAATTGTCTGGTTGTAGTCCCTAAATAGCCACAATAGCGGACTATCAAACCTCAAATACTATTCATGGGCAATAAGCCAACTGTCGCTATATCTCACCTGGGATGCGAGAAAAATCGGATTGATTCCGAACATATGCTAGGACTGTTAGTCGATGCCGGCTACGCCGTCGATGCTAACGAAGAACTAGCAGACTATGTTATTGTCAACACCTGTAGCTTTATTCAAGATGCTCGCCAGGAATCCGTCAGGACGCTGGTAGAACTGGCGGAGGCCAATAAAAAAATTATTATTTCGGGTTGTTTAGCCCAGCACTACCAAGAACAATTGCTCGAGGAAATTCCAGAGGCGGTAGCAGTCGTCGGCACTGGTGATTACCAAAACATCGTGGACATTGTCCAACGGGTTGAACAGGGGGAGCGGGTCAAGGCCATTTCTGCTCAGCCGACCTTCATTGCGGATGAATCCTTACCCCGTTATCGCACGACGACGGAGGGGGTTGCTTATCTGCGGGTGGCCGAAGGCTGTGATTATCGCTGTGCCTTCTGCATTATTCCCCATTTGCGCGGCAATCAGCGCTCCCGCTCCATTGAATCCATTGTGGCCGAGGCCCGGCAATTGGCGGCTCAAGGGGTTCAGGAATTGGTTTTAATCTCCCAAATTACGACCAATTACGGTCTAGACCTCTACGGAGAACCCAAGTTAGCGGAACTGCTCCAGTCCCTTGGAGATGTCGATGTTCCCTGGATTCGTATCCACTACGCCTATCCAACGGGCTTAACCCCTAAGGTGCTAGCCGCTATCCAATCCACCCCCAATGTTTTACCCTATCTAGACCTGCCCCTCCAGCATTCCCACCCGGAGGTACTGAAGGCCATGAATCGGCCCTGGCAGGGGCAAGTCAATGACGCGATTATTGAGCGCATTAAGACCGCGATGCCTGAGGCGATTCTCCGTACCACCTTTATTGTGGGCTTCCCTGGGGAAACCGATGCCCACTTTGAGCACCTACTTGAGTTTGTGGCTCGCCATGAATTTGACCATGTTGGGGTCTTTACCTTTTCTCCAGAGGAAGAAACCCCTGCCTATCACCTCCCCAACCAACTGCCCCAGAGCGTCATGGATGAGCGCCGTGACCGTTTGATGGCCCTCCAGCAACCCATTGCGGCTCATAAAAACCAAGCCTGCATCGGCCAAACGGTGGAGGTCTTAATCGAGCAGGAAAATCCTGAGACCGGAGAACTGATTGGGCGCTCCGCCCGTTTTGCCCCGGAAGTGGATGGCTTGGTCTATGTCAAGGGAGAAGCTCCCCTTGGGGCCCTTGTCCCGGTCACGATTACCGCTGCTGATGTGTATGACCTCTATGGTCTGGTGGCCGACCCTGAGCCGGTCTAGATTTGAGCGCGACTGAATCCTTGCCGCTAGTTAACGAGATCCTCTATTTACCCAATATTTACCCAACTTTTTTCTTTAACCTATGACCCTTACTTTCCAAGACCTCGGCCTATCTGCAGAACGTTGTCAACAGCTTGAAAGCATTGGCTTTCAGAATCCGACGACCATTCAAGAACAGGCTATTCCCCTACTCCTGAGCGGCCAGGATATGCTGGCCCAATCCCAAACCGGTACCGGTAAAACAGCGGCTTATTCTCTGCCCTTACTCGACCGGATCGAACGCCGGAGTGGAATCCAAGCCTTGATTTTGACCCCGACGCGGGAACTGGCCCAACAGGTAGCTGAGGCCATAAAGGACTTTTCCGGGGATCGCCGACTGCACATCCTTACGGTCTACGGGGGCCAGTCCATTGAGCGCCAGATCCGTAGTCTAGAACGGGGCGTGCAAATTGTAGTCGGGACGCCAGGACGGGTGATTGACCTGATTGAACGCAAGAAACTGATCCTGGATACCGTGAACTGGGTCGTGCTAGATGAAGCTGATGAGATGCTGAGTATGGGCTTCATTGATGATGTCAAAACCATTCTCAAGAAAACGCCAGAAAGCCGACAAACCGCTTGCTTTTCCGCTACCATGCCTCGGGAAATTCGGGAGTTGGTCAACCAATTCCTCAAGGAACCGGCCCTGGTGACGGTAACCCAGACTCAAACCACCCCCACCCGCATCGAACAGCAACTCTACTTTGTGCCTCGGGGTTGGTCTAAGGCCAAGGCCCTCCAGCCGATTTTAGAAATTGAGAATCCAGAATCAGCAATTATTTTTGTACGAACCAAGCAAACTGCCGCAGAGTTAACCAGTAAGCTGCAGGAGTCTGGCCATACAGCGGACGAGTACCATGGCAACCTCAGTCAATCCCAACGGGAACGCCTTGTTCAGCGCTTCCGGGATGGCAAAATTAAGTTGGTTGTCGCCACGGATATTGCCGCCCGGGGCCTGGATGTGGAAAACCTCAGCCATGTGATCAACTTTGACCTGCCGGATAACGCCGAAACTTACATTCACCGAATTGGCCGGACGGGCCGGGCGGGGAAAACTGGGAAGGCCATTGCCCTGGTGGAGCCCATTGATCGTCGTTTGTTGCGTCAGATCGAAAATCGTCTCAAGCAACGGATTGATGTTTGTCAGTTGCCCGACCGCTCCCAGGTAGAAGCCAAACGCATTGCTAAACTCCAGACCCAAATTCAAGCGGCCCTGGCTGGTGAACGTATGGCATCCTTCTTGCCTCTGGTACGGGAACTGAGCACGGAGTATGACCCTCAGGCCATTGCCGCGGCGGCCCTGCAAATGATCTACGACCAAAACTGTCCCCAGTGGATGAAAACAGATTGGGAAGTCCCAGAAACCGACTATTCCAAGCCCATTATCAACAAGCGGAAGTTCAACAAACCCAGTAAGCCCAGCCGTTACCATGGTGACCGCAGACCGGTTTACAGCGATCGTCAAAACTAAGATCCTTCTTCAGGATGCTGCTTTGAGAGTCCCTGGGGTCAGGGACTTTCTTTTGTTTACAATAGCCTTCTGGCAAAAACCTAAAAAATCTAAGTCAGTGCTTGATTTTTAGACAAAAATTGAGCTTTCTTCCTGGTATCGGTTATGATGTCCGCTCAAACAATGGCTCACTACAATCGTTGGATGAATCAGCGAATCTACAATTGCTGTACTACTCTTTCTGACGATCAACGGAAACGCGATATGGGGGCCTTTTTTCGGTCTATCCACGGCACCCTCAATCATTTATTATTGGCGGATCGTGTTTGGATGGGGCGCTTCACGGGTAAACATTTTCAAGTTGAATCCCTTAATCAAGAATTATACGCTGACTTCTCCGCACTGCAAATCGAGCGAGAAAAGGAAGATCGTCGGATTATCGATTGGGTCGCTTCCCTATCTTTCCAGGACTTAGAGGGGGAACTAGTTTACACCAGTATTGTGAATCCTGAACCCCGGCGATATCCTCTGGGTTTCGCCCTTGCTCACTTTTTCAATCATCAAACCCATCATCGTGGCCAGGTCACAACGCTCCTAAGCCAGCTAGGCATTGATGTGGGGGTAACGGATCTACTCTGGCTTCCCCATGATGAGCAAGCAGGGGCCATGGATTAATATTGCGCTCCTATCAGCCGCTTGGGTCTATCTATATTTTCTCCGCTAGTTGACTTTTCAGATGGGCCTCAACCCCGTATGATTGGGGAAAATTGATCCCCTGTAGACATGGTAAAACGGATTTCTATTCTCGGCTCCACGGGCTCTATTGGTACCCAGACCCTGGATATTGTAGCCCAGTATCCCGACCAGTTTCAGGTGGTGGGCTTAGCCGCAGGGAGTAATTTGACGTTATTAGTTAGTCAAATTCGCCAATTTCGGCCGGAGATAGTCGCGATACGCCAAGAAAGTCTGCTTGAAGCGTTGAAAATAGCCATTGCTGATCTAGATCCCCAACCGATTCTCCTGGCTGGAGAGGCTGGCATCGTAGAAGTGGCCCGCTATGGAGATGCCCAGAGCGTTGTGACAGGAATTGTGGGCTGTGCGGGCCTATTGCCGACCATTGCCGCTATCGAAGCCGGGAAGGATATTGCCCTCGCCAATAAGGAAACCCTGATTGCTGGGGGCCCCGTTGTATTACCCTTGGTGGAAAAGCATGGGGTGAAATTATTACCGGCGGATTCGGAACATTCGGCAATCTTTCAATGTTTACAGGGGGTACCGACCGGGGGCCTGCGGCGTATTATTCTGACGGCATCGGGGGGGGCCTTCCGGGATTGGCCGGTGGAACGTTTACCCTTGGTGACGGTGCAAGATGCCCTCAAACATCCCAATTGGTCAATGGGCCGGAAAATTACTGTGGATTCAGCCACCTTAATGAATAAAGGCCTAGAGGTGATTGAGGCCCACTATCTCTTTGGCCTAGACTATTCCGCCATTGATATTGTTATTCATCCCCAGAGCATTATCCATTCTCTGATCGAAGTCCAAGATACTTCTGTCTTGGCCCAACTGGGTTGGCCCGATATGCGGTTGCCCCTTCTCTACGCTCTGTCCTGGCCCGAGCGTCTCTACACCGATTGGCCCCCCCTAGACCTAGTCAAAGCTGGCGATTTAACCTTCCGGGAACCCGACCACCAAAAGTATCCCTGTATGCAGTTAGCCTATGCCGCTGGCCGAGCCGGAGGCGCAATGCCCGCAGTCCTCAATGCTGCCAATGAGCAAGCTGTCGCCCTTTTCCTGGAGGAACGGATTCAGTTTTTAGATATTCCGCGTCTGATCGAACAGGCCTGTGACCAGTTCACACCCCAGAATCGAGTAAACCCCAGCCTGGATGAGATTCTAGCAGCCGACCAGTGGGCCCGTAATATGGTGGCTCAGGCCAGCCAGGAACTCGCTCCTTCCACAGGAAGCAATAATACTCTGATGGCAGTTCTTTAGTTGGATCATGCAGATTCTTCTTTTTCTCAGTGCATTGTTAATCGCCTGGCTGTTGTTTACTTGGCTATGGAAAGTTTTTAAAATTAGCCTGAAAACAGCCTTGACCATTGCAGTCATTGCTTTTATTTTGCAGTTTGCCTTTGGGATTAGTCCCGAAAAATTGTGGCAGGAGATTATCAACCTTCCCCAACTGTTTTTAGGTAAGTCGAGTCGTTAAACAACCATCGATAAAGTCGATTGGCCCCAACCCCACCACCAGCTAATGTTTCGATAACACGATAAATTGTTAAGATAGCTTAATAAGATATTTCAACGATAAATTTCCTGCTTGAAAATTATGCGTCGAGTCCTCAGTTTGTTGCTCGTCCTGCTCCTAAGTTTCACGGTCGTGGCCTGCGGAGAAACCTCTAGCTCCCAGAAATCCCCTGGGCAGAATGCGTCCTCAGCCCAAACCCAACGGCTAGCCAATGGTCGTTATACCGTGCAACAGGCCACCTACGATGATGGGACGGGAGTCTATACTCTTATGCTCCTGGATACGCCCCCGGGTTCTCCCTCGCTCTATCGTACCGATAATCTTCGTATGGCCCGACTTACAGATGAGGAACTGGCCCAGGGAGAAAAAACGGCCCTGAAAATCCAAGGGAATGAAGCGGAACTCTACCTCACCGAAGACTTTAAAATTGAGTACGTTCACAATGTAGTGGAAACTCAGACTGATCCCAACACCGGCCAATCGCGACCGGTGATCGTCCGCCAAGAATCGAGCTTTTGGACGCCCTTTGCTGGGGCCTTGGCCGGCCAGGCCCTGGGGAATTTGCTTTTCCGTCCCCAGTACTACGTTCCCCCGGTTTACGTCGGTGGGCCGTTAACGGGCTACGGTGGCTATGGAACCACCTACGGTCAGGCTGTAAATACCTACCGCACTCGCTATAATGCCACTCCCCCAGCCGTCAGTAATCGACAAACCTTCCGGACTACAGGGAAATTACGCACTCCCCCCTCTAGCCAAAGTAGTGCTAACCGGAAAGCCAATCCCCAGGGGACTAAGTCCAGTGGGTCTGGCTTTGGCTCGAGTCAACTCAAGTCCTCTGGTTCCTCCAGCGGTACCAAAATGAAAAGCAATCAAAGCTTTGGTAGCAATCGGGGCAGTCGCTCCCGCAGTTTTGGTAGTAGCGGCCGTCGTCGTCGTTAGGCCCGTAAATCAGTGACGAAAAAACCCTCAGCCGAAGAGATCAGCTGGGGGTCGCTTTTAAAAAGGGTTCATGACCTCAGTTTAGCTAACTTGGGCCTGGCCATTCGTGGCGGTACTCTCAATCACTTTATCGATCAGTCCGTACTCTACCGCTTCTGCGGCGGACATAAAATAATCGCGGTCGGTATCCTTCGCAATTTTTTCGATAGTCTGACCTGTGCGCTGGGCCATAATCTCGTTGAGTTGCTGACGAATACGAAGAATTTCCTTGGCCTCAATTTCAATATCCGTAGCTTGACGGCGACCGGTTCCCCCCATGGGTTGGTGGATCATAATCCGGGCATGGGGCAGGGCCAGACGTTTACCGGGAGAACCCGCCGCCAAGAGAAAGGCCCCCATGGAGGCGGCCAGGCCCACACAGATGGTAATCACTTCAGATTTGATGTACTGCATGGTGTCGTAGATAGCCATACCAGCAGTAACGGAACCACCGGGAGAGTTGATATAGAGATAGATGGGCTTACTAGGATCTTCGGAATCGAGGTAGAGCAAAAAGGCAACGATACGGTTGGCAATCGAATCATTCACTTCCTGGCCTAGAAAAATAATCCGTTCTTGACTAAGACGGGTATAAATATCAATCCAGCGTTCGTACTGACTGCCGGGAAGACGATAGGGAACACTGGGAACACCGATAGGCATAGGTCACAACAGGGAATAAAGGAATAGTTGAAAGAAGGAAGAACCACTTCTAGGACAGGGCCGCCAGGGGTTTGGGGAGCTCTTGAGTACTTTCGAGCACCCGGTCAATTAAGCCGTAGTCCTTGGCCTGAGCTGGGGTGAGGTAGAACGTCCGGTCGAGGTCTTTACTAATTTTTTCGATGGCTTGGCCAGTATTCTGGGCCAAAATTTCTAGCAGGGTGCGTTTATTGGCAATTACTTCCTTGGCCCGAATTTGAATATCGGTAGCTTGGCCCTGGGCCCCGGTTCGGTTCTGGTTCAAAACAATGGTGGCGTGGGGAAGACTGGCCCGGAAGCCTTTAGTACCAGCGGAGAGGATCATGGCGGCAGTGCCCATGGCCTGGCCAATACAGATAGTGTGTACCGGAGGCTTGATGTAGTTCATGGTGTCACAAATGGCAAAGGCCTCAGTTTCAAAGCCAATGGCATCCCCGGTGTACCAAGATGTTCCGGTGGAGTTGATATAAAAGTAAATGGGCTTCTCGGGATCATCAAATTGGAGATAGAGAAGCTGGGCAATGATCAGTTGGGTGACATCAAGCCCGACCTGCTGTTTGACCTCGTCGGAAGAAAACAACGGCATTCCCAGATAAACAATGCGCTCCTTGAGGAGAAGGGATTCGAGATCCGGGGGCGGAGTCCGGAAAGAAACATCGCCGTAGTAGGCAGATTGAACGGCTTTAATGTCCATGGTACTTGGGTAGTCGGATAGGAACCCCAATGAGCTATAGCGTCGCTTACCATTGAGTCGGTCTGGGGGTTAGTCGTATTTTAGCTTACTGTGTATAAGGCCCAGGTAATCCCTCTAGAAACAAACGGACTCCCCACGGATTGAACAAGCTTTCCTGACTTTATCAAGACAGATCCCTTTAGCGTCATGGCCGAAAGCGGAGAACTCGATTTAAAATCGAGAGATGTTTTTGAGGGTTGAGAATTCCTGACCTTCGTTGCCGACGCTACTGCCGAGTGAGTCCCCTAGGAGCTAATTGTGAGCCAATCCAGCCTACTTGACACCCCAAACCCAATGACTGACCCCATCCCATCGACGGTCTTTAACCCGGAAGAGTTCGATACCTACGTCATGAGTACCTACGGACGTTTTCCCATTGCCATCGAGCGGGGGGAGGGGAGTCGCCTCTGGGATACGGCGGGGAAGGGCTACCTGGATTTTGTCGCGGGGATTGCTACTTGTACTCTGGGCCACAGCCATCCGGCTTTGGTGAAAACCGTTAGTGAGCAGATCCAAAAACTACACCACGTCTCTAACCTCTACTACATTCCCGAACAGGGGGCCTTGGCCCGCTGGATTGTCGAACATTCTTGCGCTGACCGCGTTTTCTTCTGCAACTCCGGAGCTGAGGCCAATGAAGCGGCGATCAAGCTCGTCCGTAAGTATGCTCATACCATCTTGGATTTTCTGGAGCAACCTGTGATCCTGACCGCCAAGGCCAGCTTCCATGGTCGCACCTTGGCCACCATTACCGCCACGGGCCAGCCCAAATACCAAGAGCATTTCAATCCCCTAGTACCGGGATTTGCCTACGTCCCCTACAACGACATCATGGCCATTGAAGATGCGATCACTGACCTGGATGAGGGTAATAGTCGCGTTGCCGCTATTATGCTGGAACCGTTGCAGGGAGAGGGGGGCGTCCGGCCCGGAGACCGTCACTACTTCCAGCGCCTACGGGAAATTTGTGACCAGAACGACATTCTATTAGTCTTTGATGAAGTCCAGGTGGGGGTAGGCCGCACGGGAACCCTCTGG